>PMBF01000023.1:0-23411 GCA_003152875.1 Ignavibacteriota bacterium
CTCCCGGAGACCAGCGAGTCCTGGGGAGGAACCGGGAGCGGCGTGACGGCCCACGGCGAATTGGCCGCAAGAATAACGGCACAACCACCGGCTACACTGAGGTATGAAACACCGGAGAGTGTTCTGCGGAGGGCAGACCACAGCCTATGAGGGAAGGAGTCCAACGTCGCTGCTATTCTCGCGTATCACGTGGAGATGTTCCGGTACGCCTCACTTGACAACGCATCTCCAATCCATAACGAACGGAACGATACGGACTCCTTCACAGTGGGGGGAGGCTTCGTCAACATAGGAAAAACCATCGAGAAACGCAACTTGCGGCGGCAACCCGCCCTTNNTGGATGGGACCGGCTTCTGGCACGCAGTGGAGAGGGAATTACTTCATCAGTACCATTTTCTTCGTGGCCGAATAGGTGCCGGCCGACAGGCGGTAGATGTACATGCCGCTGGCGACCTTCGAGCCGTTCCGGTCCACGCCGTTCCATACTACTTCATGCACGCCGGCCGAGACCGATCCATCGACCACCGTCTTGACAAGGTTCCCGAGGATGTCAAACACCTCGAGCTTCACATTCTGCGCGGTGGGCAGAGCAAACGAGATCCGCGTGGAGGGATTGAACGGATTCGGGTAGTTCTGGTTGAGCGCAAAGCTGGACGGAACCTGGTTGCCGAGAGTCTTGACTTCGTCCGGATAGAATCCGAGGCCCTTCTGGAGAAGCGCAACCGCATACTTGGTATTATGTATGCCGAGAGACTTGTCGTTCTTCACGAAATAGTAGTTCCAGATCGCCTGCACAACCTCCGGATGGTTCCTGATTGCGGCCGAATCCGTCGCGTTGGCCATGCCAACGAGCGGCTCGCCGTCGGCACCCTTCGGGAGCTTTGCCTTCAGCCTGTTCAGGAGGCCCTGGACCTCCGTCTGCACGCCTTCGACCTTCCCGTTGCCGTCATAATCGCTCGAGGCTTTGACGTCATTGAAATCCTGAACGTCGCCGTGGCAGTTCCTGCACACCGCGGTTGCATTGAAGCCCCAGGCCGTGTCTGTCATCGACATGCTGTGGTTGGCCTGGGGGTTGTTGTTGGTCGCGCCGGTGGCAGGGTTGGTCACGCGGACCCGGTCCTGCATGTGGCAGGTCACGCAGCCTTCTTCCAGGTTCTTGTGCGTTCCGATGCCGGAGAGTTTCGCATCGCCATACTCGTAGCCGTTGCCGCCGACGAACATGTCCCACTGAGGGTTCTCATGCGGGCCGTAGCGCGAGGAGGTGAAGCCGTAGAACGGGGCCTTGGTGCTCACACGAACATTGGAGTTGTAGCGCGAACTGTGGCAGTAGGAGCAGACCTGGCTCTTGCCGCCCACGCCTTTGAAGTTGAAGCCGTTGCGCAGCGTATCGACCGAGACCTGCCGGAGACCGGGGTCGAGGGATCCGTCCGGGTTGATGGTCGAGGCGGTGTGAGGATCGTGGCAGGCCACGCACCCGATCTGGGTGAAGTTGTCCGTCCCCTCGACCCAGCGGCCGCCCATGGCCTTCGAGGTGTCCTTGCCGTTCTCGAGGAACTTCACGAAGCCCGCGCCCATGTGGCAGGGCGAGCAGGAGAAGCGGGCGGCGTCGGAAGGTGTCTGGGCGTGAAGCGACTTCTCATAATATGCGCCGATGGTGTGGCGGGTGGAGCCGTTATGGCACTGGTTGCAGACGTCGGCGGAATAGCTCTTCGCACGTGTCTGAAGGAAGTTGCCGACATTCCCGCCGAGATTCGCGTGGCCCGAAAGCGGACCGTGGCAGCTCTCGCAGCCGATGGCGGCAACGCCGTTCATCGACACCGGCAGGGCGTTGAAGCGCGCCGAGCTGGTGTCGGTGGTCGCATAGATGCTCGTGCCGCTCACGGTCAGGCCGGCGAACCATGTCGAGTCCCAGCCGCGCTGGTTCGGGTTCGTCGCAGGGCTGGTGTCAGCAACCGTCGTATGGGCCAGGTAGCCGAAGTTGCCGTTGTTCTTGGTCACATCGTAGCCGACGGTGTGGCACTGGACGCACGTCTTGCCGTAGGTTCCCTGGGAGACCAGCTTTCCGTTTGCATCGCGGAAGGTGGTGACTTCGAGCTGACCCGAGATCCCCTGCTTGAAGATCTGGGCGTGGCCCGTCTTCTTCCACGACTGGAACGCCTTGTCCTGCGGCAAGCCCGCCGTATGGCATCCCCCGCATCCGTTGGGAGGATAGGCTGCAAACGTGACGTCATTCACTCCTTTGTACGTGCTCGCATAGACCGTGTCGCGAGCCGTCTGTCCGCCGTAGCTCACCGCAAGATAATAGAAACCGGTGGAATCTGCCGTGAACGAGGTCGTGAACGTGCCGGAGCTGTCCAGGACTGCCGCCGAGCCTGCAGGCGCGACCAACGACCATGACGCGGCACCAGAGACGCTGCTCATCACCGTATCGATCGTCGCAAACACCTTTCCCCCCTTCCCCACTACGTCGAGACCGTTGACGATCGACCAGGTCCCGGGATAATTGTTCAGAGCTCTGCCTATGAGCTTTACCCGGATCGCGCCGGCATCGGCGGTGAATGTGCCGATGAAGATCACGGCGGCCGCAAGAAGTAGACTAGCAATGCGGTTCATGAGACTGTCCCTCAAGGTGGAACAAAAGCAGCTGAATTCGACGCCTGGATGGTTACTCTTCAGATGTTCCGAAGGTCCGGGCACTGGAGGCCTTGGGCATCCAAACGGTGTGCCAATCTCATGGTGGAGCGGCAGGAGATGATGGATTGCCGAACATGCGAGAACAGGGAGGATTCAGGAGTTCCGGCTTTGAATCGAAGACAACGACTGCTCAAATCCTCTTTTTGTTCATAAATACTACAACATCATTTTCACTCCTGCGAACTCCTCTCCTGTCGATAGGAAGGTCCACGCGGATCGGAGCTCCTGTCCATTTCGCGTGACAAGGGCCCACCGGGTGAGTTTCATTTCTCGATGGACTGGACTAACAGGCAGCTGTCAACTTTCTGCGCCGCGGCTACCGGGTAAGTATCATCTTTCTTACCGCTGTGGAGGATCCGGCAGAGAGACGGTACATGTAGACGCCGCTCGGGACCTTTTGTCCAAGATTGTCCGTGCCGTCCCAGACAACCGCGTGCATTCCCGCTGAGCGGTGACCGTCCACGAGGTTGCGGACGCATCTGCCCAGGATGTCGTAGATCGAAAGCCTCACTCCGGAGGAGTGAGGAAGTTCGAACCGGATCAGTGTGGAGGGGTTGAACGGATTGGGATAGTTGACTTCAAGTGCAGCCTTGCTGCCGATAGTCCCAGCCGACCCGCCGGCCGGCACACTCGTGGTCTGAAACGTCTCTCGAAAGACGTTCGACCANNTTCCCTGCGAAGTGCGGACCCGGGCGCGATAGAAGACGGTTCCCCGGGAGTCGCTCGGCAAGCCCGCAATGCTCGTAGCTGGACCCTGGTAGACCGGAGTCCAGCTCCCAAAACTCCCGCCCCTGGATTCAAGCTCCGACCAGTTCACGCCGGATTCCAGCGCCTGCCCCTCCGCCCACTGGGATCCCCAGGCGAGAGCGAGGCGCCCCGGTTCGTGCGCAGGNNGAAAGTGAAAGGAGATCGGAACTGGAACGGAGAGTCAGGACGCCGTTTTGAGCGCCGATGATTTCGAGGGAGAACCCGCTCGGTGTATTGTCCCAGGTGTGGCTTGAGGGATTGCTGCAAGGGGAAAAGACAGGGTTGGGTCCGGAACCGTCAGAGTCGGGCGGCGAGTCCTGGGCGTTGAGCGCCCCGTGGAAAAGTTCGCCGGCATAGAATGCGCCGACCGACAACAGTCCCGCCTGATCCTGATAGGCCGACATCCAGTTCACCGCGCTCCTCGAGGTCGGGATCATGTCCCGGTTCGATAACCCGGGGCCGACCTGCGGCATTCCCCTTACAAAGACGGGAGGCACCTGCGGGAGAGAGGATGAGGTGTCACCCGGAGTTTCCCAGTGCCAGTCGCCGTCCGAAGCGCGTACCCTAAGGTTGTCGAGCTCCGAGTACGGGCCCTGCTGGTGCAGGATCCAGATGCCCCTGTCGCTCGTGTTCGCCGTTGCGTCGTCGAAGACGGAGCGTCTCTGATGGTTCTCGAAGTAGAAGTATTCCGACTCCTCTCCGTTCGGAGGGTGATACTTGCAGGCTGCTCCGGTCGTGACATAATCCTGGAGTGCAATGACCGTGTCGCCGGGGATTTCGGGAAGAGTGATCCATCCCAGCATTTCCCTTTCGTAGGCGTTGGCGCATGAGGAGATGCGATGCCCGTCGCACAGAATCCCCCAGTAGGAATGCTTGCCAGCCTCCTTGGTGCCGTTATAGGGGTGGGGAGCTCCGAGAAGCCAGTGTCCCAGCTCGTGCGCCATCGTGTGCATCGCTTTCGCGGGGTCGTCGCTGTAGAGGTATTCGCAGGTCACGCCAGAGCCCAGGGGGACCGCGTAGTTACCTGGATACCCCATTTCAATGCGTTTCCCATCGGCAACAATGGCAGCGCCATGGCCGAGCGAAGCCTCCCCCACGAACGGGAAGATCGACGTGCGCCAGACCATGACGATCATGTCGACCTGTCCGTCGGGAACGTTGTCGTTCGTGAATGGGGCACTGTTGGTCCAGGCGTCGTACTGCGAAAAATCGACGAGCGAGTCCACCCTTTCCTGCAGGACGGCGGTATTGGCCCGCGCATAGGAGCCGTTGGCGTACTCATCCCGCGAATGCAGCGTCTCGACCCAGACCGCCTCCCCCACCAGGTGGAACTGGTCCAGGGACATCGACCTGAAATACGCCGTCAGACTGAAGGGCGCATCCGATCGCGTGGTCGTATCCGGATCGATGAACTGATGCATGTACAGAGGGGCCTGGTGTGCCGGCCACCAGGGATTTGGGGTTTCATCGTCCGGAAAGCTCGCAAACACGAGGAGCACACGGAGTGTCCCCCGTGAGGTCAGATAGATGCCGCCTGCCCGGGCCGCCGTCCGGGTAACCCGGGCTGACGGGACCGTTCCACACTGCCGCACTGTCGGCTCGCCGGCCAGGCCGCAGAATCGGAGGCAAAGCAGCAGCAACGCCAGCATGATGACCGTTCCCGTGCAACGGCTCACTGCACAAGATGATGTCCTTGAAGTGCAGTTCATGTTCATCAGGTGTACATGAGGAGAGCTCCCATTCATTCCCCGCTGCCAGCCCCCATTCGCCGAAAGAGGTATAGCAACACGCTCGGGCCTGCCCGGTCTGACCGCTGTGACGTTCGATCCGCCAAGTGCCCAGGCACAAAAAAGTGAAGGGGTCCCTGACGGCTGGACCCCTTCGATGGTGCTAGAGACGCCATCCCCGGCCATGCGACGCCGGGCGGCCGCCTTGTTACTTAAGCAGAATCATCTTCCTCGTGGAAACGAAGCTGTTGCCGGCTGCCAGGCGGTAGAAGTACATGCCGCTGGTGACCTTTGCACCCGAACCATTCGTACCGTCCCACGTGACTTCCATGTTGCCTGCACGGACCGCTTCATTCAGAATCGTCTTCACCAGAGCGCCGGTGATGTCGAACACCTGAAGCTTCACGTGTTCTTCCTTCGGCAGCTCGAAGCGGATCTTCGTTGTCGGGTTGAACGGATTCGGATAGTTCTGGTTGAGGCCGTAGCTTGTCGGGATCGAACCCGCGACCTGATTCACGAAGAGCGGGGTCCAGCCCAGCGTCTTGTAGAGCAGGCGGGCTGCATACTTTGCATTGTGGATGCCCATGCTCTTGTCGGCCGTGACGAACCGGTAGTTCCAGATCCCTGCGACGAGGTCGAGCCGGCCGTTGACTTTGGCAGAGTCCGCCGCGGTCACCGTGCCCGAACCGATCACTTCGCCGGTACCGTCCTTCGGGAGAACAGCCTTCACCTGGTTGAGCAGGCCCTGGATCTCGGTCTGCACGCCTTCGATGCGGCCGTTGCGGTCGTAGTCGTAGAACGCCTTCACTTCGCCGTAGTCCGTGACCTCGCCGTGGCAGCTCCCGCAGACCGCGGTCGCATTGAAGCCCTTGGCGGTGTCGCCGGTCATCATCATGCTGTGATTGGCGAGGCCGTTGCCGGGAGTGCGTGTCTGCATGTGGCAGGTGACGCAGCCGTCTTCCAGGCCGGTGTGTGTCGAGGCGCCGGTGAACGACGTGTCCCCGAACTGATAGCCGTTCGAGCCGACGAGCATATCAAACTGCGGATTCTCGTGGGGACCGAAGCGGGAGCTGAAGCCGTAGTAGGGAGCCGAGGTCGACTTCACTTTGGCCACCACGTTGTAACGGGAGCTATGGCAGTACGAGCAGACCTGGCTCGCGCCCGCCGGCTTGAATTTGAAGCCGTTGCGCAGCGAATCGACGGAGACCTGCCGGAGACCCGGATCCTTGGTGCCGTCGGCCTTGAGGGTCGAAGCGGCGTGAGGATCGTGGCAGATCTGGCAGCTGATCTGCGTGTTCGCATCGCGCGAAGTGACCCAGGCTGCCGCGATGCCCGTGGTGTCTTTGCCGTGGTTCATGAAATAGAGGAAGCCCTTCCCCGTGTGGCAGGGCTGGCAGTTGGACCGCCCGCCCTCGGCCGCGCCGCCGGTCGGCAGCAACGCGTGCTTGGAGGTGTTGTAGTTCTGCCCGATGCTGTGATGGCCGGAGCCATTGTGGCACTGGTTGCAGACAGCGGCGGAGAGAGGCACATCGACGGTCTGCCTGAAGTTGCCGGTCCCGTCACCAGTGGGATGGCCCGAAAGCGGACCATGGCAGCTCTCGCAGCCGATTGTGGCAAGGGGCTTCAGCGTTGCGGGAAGCGAATTGTAGATTGCGAAGCTGGTGTCGTAGGGAACGGCGAGGTCGCCGTTTGCCTGGACGCCAAGACTCCGCCACCAGGTGGAATCCCACGATGCGGGCGCGGGCGCGGGCACATTGTGCGCCACAACCCCGAAGTTGCCATTGTTCTTGGAGGGTTCCCATCCCGTCGTATGGCACTGGGCGCAGGTCTTGGTGTACGCGCCGTACATCTTCCCGTCGAGAGGGTTGGTGGCGACTTCCAGCATGCCGCTGACTCCCTGCTTATAGATCTGGGCATGGCCGGTGTTCTTCCACGACTGGAATGCCTTGTCCTGAGGGGAGCCTGGGAAATGGCAGACGCAGCCGCTGAGGTCGCTCACACCCTTGTAGGTGCTGACGTAAATGGTGTCGGTGGCCGACTGGCCGCCGTAAGCGACCGACAGAAAGTAGAAGCCGGTCGAATCGGTTTTGAATGTGGTGCGGAACTTTCCCGTGCTGTCGAGGGCGGCTGTGGAACCGGCCGGCTTCGTCAGCGTCCAGGCCGGAGTGCCCGTGACGCCGCTGTCGAGCGTGTCCAGCATGGCAAAGATCAGCCCGCCTTTGCCGGCAACATCGAGGCCATTGACGATGGACCAGGTGCCGGGATAATCGTTCAGAGCCTTCCCCAGCAGTTTTACACGAACCGGACCCGCAACGGCGCTTGCGCCGGTACACAGGGCGATAAGTGCAACAGTGAGGCAAACAGAAACAAGACGCTTCATTGTACTCCCCTTCCAGTTGGTGAATATGTAACTGTGCCCTGGAACGGCTGCCCTGAGCGGCAGAAGCCAGGATCACATGAACATCTCGAAACTCATTGGAGCGAGTCCGCGAAACGCGGCGCAAAGAACGGAATGACGGGGTAGGTAATACCCGAAGAACAGATCTTATCCGGGAACAGAGTGCCAAAGCACGTGCCAGAGATCACTCCCAGTTTGGGAGGTTTTTCAGAGGCAGGATGGAAGGAAATCGATGAATTCTGCGGTTCTTGAAGGGGAAGAGCATAAAAGGGACACTCTATGTCCCTTTTATGCTGAAAAAATACACATCCTCATTGTTACTTTTGCGAACAGCTCTCCAAACTTTGAGAATATGAGAAAAAATGGTCCAGCACTACCTGGTTTCCTCATGCTCAGCGGCCCGCCTCTGGCGACCTTCACGCATCGCCTCTCGAAGCTCCCCTTCGAATTTTCTCTCAAAGAGGATCAGCTTACCCCGCTGCTCTGTGGTAAGGAGATCCTTCAAGCTCTCGAAGAATGACCTGTTTTCGTCCCCGACCTTCTGATCCAGGGTCAACACATCACTGAACAGGGGCTCGTATTCCTGTCCGTCGGCATGGTTCCTCACGAGCCGCTCTATCTTGTCCAGGACGTCGTTCTTCTGTTTCCGCAGGTCTTTCCGCGTCTTTTCATGATCGTTCAACCTTGCGAAGAAGCGGACCGACTGGTCTTCCTTGAGATCAAGCATTTCGATCATCCGGACCTTACGGAGATTTTCGAGACGCTCGATTGGTCTTTCCCCGGGAAATCCGGGACCCGGTCCCTGTGCAAAAGCCAGGGCGGCCGTCAGGAGGAGCGACACAAGCATGGTGGTTTTCATGGCAGCCTGTCAATACTGAGTACCATTTGCCAGTGCGATAAGAAGTGCGTTCGCCTGTTGGTCGTCCAACGATTCGACGAGCGTGGTTTCTCTTTCGTTCTCAATGAGGTAGTCCACAATCTGGTCCTTCGAGACATCGAAGACCTGATTGCCCACCGTCGCGGCCGCCTGGAGCGTTCCATCGGCCAGGGCCGAACTCGTGACCATCGAATCAACATCCCGGTCGGCGAGAGCCTGAACCGCCGAATTCATGCCGTCTTCGACTGAAGGGCGAACGGGAGCATAGTAGTGCAATCCGATAACAAACGAAAGCACGGCAACAACTCCGGGAATCGCCACACGCAGCGCCCAGCTGATCGAGAGCGACATGGGACTGATCACATGGTCGATCCTCTGGTTGGTCCTGACGATCAGACTCTGCCAGTAGGTCTCGGACACCACCGGATGCTCAAGGGAACTCTTCTGACCGGCGAGATCCGCGATTTCATGAGCCAGGGCCTGCTCATCCGATTCAGAAAGACTAGGTTTTTCCTGTCGGAATTTCATGCTTGAGGTACTCCTGCACTTTATGAAGTGCATGAAAATAGTTTGCCTTGAGACCTCCCACGGTCGTTTTCAGGATCTCCGAGATCTCTTCGTACGACAGCCCATCGTAGTAGCGCATGACAAACACCGCCCGTTGCTTCTCGGGGAGCCTGGCGACCGCTCGTTCGAGGAGAGACTCCGCTTCACGGAACTCCAGCTCGACTGAAGGGTCGTCCGTCGACGGCATCAGCTTGTTGATAAGCTCGCTTTCGCGGAGATAGGTGACAAGCTGCCGCTTGCGCACCATGTTGAGAGACAAATTGACGGCGATCCGGTACAGCCAGGTGAAAAAATTGGCATCACCCCTGAATTCGCCCAGCCCGGTGAACGCCTTGACGAACGTCTCCTGGGCAATGTCGTCGGCGTCCTCATGTCTCCCCACGATCCGGCGGGCGGTCCAGTACACGCGCTTCTGGTACCGCCGCATGAGCTCGGTGAACGCCTGTCGGTTGCCGTTGCGAACTTCCTCCACGAGTTGCTGGTCGGGTCGCGGATCCATTCAACGGTCGGGGGAATTCATTCACTTCATTGGACATTCGCCGGGGGAAAACGTTTAACCCGGCGGGGAAATCACGCTTTGCGGACGGTTCTGCGGCCGGGGCCGGCCCCGCTGCCCTTCCGGCGCTTCTTCGGGGGGACTTTTTGCCCGGATTGTGCTGAGGATTCTTCCTGGTGCTGGAAGGCCTTTTTCAGCTTCTTCAGCGTCGCCTTCAGGTCCTCGGAGATGACCTTCACGTCTCCGATCACCGGCATGAAATTCGTGTCCCCGTTCCACCGCGGCACGAGGTGAACATGGACGTGCGACTCGATCCCCGCTCCCCCCACACGCCCGAGGTTCAGGCCCACATTGAACCCTTCCGGACCCATGGCCTCCATCTCCGCGCGGATCGCCCGCTGGAGCGTGGCCATCATGTCGGCCAGCTCCTCCGGGGTCAGGTCGAGAAAATCGGCCGTCTGCCGGTTCGGGACAATCATCAGGTGGCCGCTGTTGTACGGGTACCGGTTCATGATTACGAAACAGAGGCGCGAGCGCCAGACGATGAGCCCCTTCTCGTCGTTCCCCGCCATCAGGGCTGCCCTGAAGATGCTGTCGCCCCCGCGGCCCCCCTTTTTCGGTGACCTGAACGATGCAATATACTGCGATCGCCACGGCGAAAACATGCGGTGCACTGGTTCACCTCCCGGGAAAAACACATTGAGGATTGCAGATGGAGAAGGAGGAGGTCAACCGCAACGTTCCTCCGTCCTCCATCGACAATCCTCCTGTGATTATCGATCACCGGCCCCATCGCACAGGACCTCCCCCCCCCCCTCCTCCTGAGGAGCAGGGGGGCGGACGTGTCAGGCCTCGGCTTCCTTGTTTTTGTTCTTCTCCGACGCCGCGACGACCTTCTCGGCCTGGTCCTTCGGCATCTCTTCATAGTGGGAGAAGGTCGCCTTGTACACTCCCCGGCCCCCGGTCTTCGACCGGAGGATCGTCGCGTACTTGTGGAGCTCGGCGGCCGGCACTGTGGCCCGGATGATCTGGTATTTTCCCACAGAGTCCATTCCCGCAATCTTGCCGCGCCGCGAGGAGATGTCCCCCATCACGTCGCCCATCGCGTCTTCGGGCACTTTCACTTCGATCGTGTAGATCGGTTCCAGCAGCACAGGCCTCGCCTCGATGAATCCTTTCTTGAACGCCTGCGATCCGGCGATCTTGAAGGCCATTTCCGACGAGTCCACATCATGGTAGGAGCCGTAATGGAGCGCCACGCGGATGTCGACGACAGGATAGCCGGCGAGGACACCTTCCTTCATGGTCTCCACCACCCCCTTCTCCACCGCGGGGATGAACTTACCCGGCACCACGCCCCCCACGATCTCGTCGACGAATTCGAATCCCGAACCCCGCTTCAGGGGCTCGAGACGGAGATGGACGTGTCCGTACTGCCCGTGTCCGCCGCTCTGCTTCCTGTGCTTGTACTCGGCGTCCTTCACCACACCTTTGATGGTCTCCCGGTAGGGAACCCGTGGCTCCACGAGCTCCACGTCGACGTTGTAGCGGGCCCTGAGGCGGTTCGTGACGACATCCAGGTGGAGCTCCCCCTGTCCGCTCAGCACGGTCTGGTGAAGCTCGCCATCCACCTTGACCATGAACGTGGGGTCCTCCTCGTGGAGGGCATGCAGGCCAGTCGCGATCCTGTCTTCGTCCCCTTTTGCCTTGGCGACGATGGCTGCGTGGAAGACCGGTTCGGGGAACATGATCGGCGGGAAGACGACGGTGAGACTCTTGCTGCTGAGCGTGTTGTTGGTGTGGGTGTCTTTCAGCTTCACGACCGCGCCGAGGTCGCCCGCCATCAGCCTGGCGATTTCCTTCCGGTCCTTGCCGTTCATCACGAACAGCTGGGCAAGGCGCTCGGGCTTCCCGTTGGTGTTGTTGACCAGATCCTGCCCGGGCGCAACAGTGCCGCTGTACACGCGGAAGAAGGAGAGCTCACCAACGTGGGACTCCGACATCGTCTTGAAGACAAACATCGTAGGCGTCCCTGCCGGGTCCTGCTGCACCGAGAGGATGTGCCCGTTGCCCGGACCAGCGGCAGTCACCTCACCCATCTCGCCGGGTGCAGGGCACTCGTCGACGATGAAGTCGAGCAGTCCCGTGACCCCCACGTTCTGCGTCGAGGAAATGCAGAACAGCGGGAAGATTTTGCGTCCGACGATCCCCGCCTTCAGTCCGCGCCTCAGCTCTTCCTCTCCCAGGCCCCCCGCTTCCAGGTACGTGTTGAGGAGCCCCTCGTCGGTCTCCGCCACGGCTTCCACGAGCTGCTGGCGCATGGCATCGGCCTGCGCCTTTGCCGCTGCGGGAATCTCCTGCTCCGTAAACTTCCCGTTGCCGCCGGCCTTATACACGATGGCCTTCATCCGTATCACATCGATAATGGTATCGAACCCCAGCCCCGCCTTCAGCGGGAACTGCACGGGGACGATGTCGTGGCTCAACTGGTCCCGCACCTGCTCCACGACCCGTTCGAAGTCCGCGTTCTCCTGGTCGGTTTTATTGACGACGCAGATCATGCCGCAGCCGTATTCCGAGGTGTACCGCGAAACGATGTCGGTGCCGACCTCGGAGCCTTCGACCGCCTTCAGGACGACCACCGCCACATCGGCGACGCGCAGCGCCTCCTTCACCTCGCCCGTGAAATCGAGGTACCCCGGCGTGTCCAGGATGTTGATCTTGGTGGATTTCCATTCACAGAAGAGGAGGGAGGTGTTAATGGAAATCTGGCGGGTTGTTTCGTCGGTGTGAAAATCGGAGAGGGTGTTTCCTTCTTCCACTTTGCCGAGGCGGGTGGTAGCTCCGGCGGAGAAGAGCATTGCCTCGGAAAGCGATGTCTTCCCCGCCCCTCCGTGGCCGATGAGGGCCACGTTGCGGATGCGGTCGGGCGTATATTCCTTCATACCAGTTTTCGATCCTCCAACATTTGGGTTCGCCGCAAAGGGTGAGCTCGCGTGGAAGCCAGGGATGCGGCAGTCAGGAGCGGATGCGCTCGGAAAATGTTCGGATGCCCTTCACCAGTGCGCCGAAGAACGACAGACTCTCCAGGATCGGACCTTCGATCCGCTCCTGGATCCGGCGCTCCAGCTCAACCACATTGTCGGCGATCTGCCTGACGGACGCGATGGAATCCCGCACGGTGAGAACCTGGTCGTCGATACTCTCGGCGATGCTCTTCATCCGTGACGTGATGTATTCGGTGTTGTCGAGAATGGGAATTGCGCGGGTGCTCAACTCCTTGAATTCCTTTTCCAGATCCCCGAGGATCTGCTTCACTCGCAGGAGGACCACGATCAGGTAGACACAGAGCGCGGCAACGGAAAGGAGAGCAAGGATTTTCGCAACAGTCAGGACGGTTTCCCAGGTTTCCACGGGCGACTCCGGATTGGAGGGACTGCCTCAGGACCGGCGGCGTTCCTCTTTGAAGGCTTCGACGCCTGCCTTGACGGCACCCACAACCTTACCACCCTCCTCAACGATCGGGCCGACCTTCTGGCGTGCATCTGTCAGGATTTTGTCTGCATCATCAAGCAGCGTTCCAGCTTTGCGTTTTGCTTCCGAGATCAGCTGTTCGGACCTGTTCTTCGCCTCGCTCATGATCTCCCCGGCCCGGTTCTTTGCTTCTTTCAAAGCCTGCTCGGCATCATCCATCAGGTCGCCTGTCTTCTCGCGAATATCAGCCCGGAGCTCTTTTCCGCTCTTCGGCGCATAGAGGAGCGCCAGCACCGCACCAATCGCTCCGCCTGTTAGAAGACCGATCAGAAGACCCTTCGTCAAACCACTGTTGTTCTCGGCCATGAGTGGCCTCCACGAATTGATGATAATGGGGAGTATATTAACTTCCTCAGAAAGAAGCAACGGCTCCGGNNGGTGTACAAACAAATCGGGGCAGGGAGTCTGCAGATCTCCCGCCCCGCAACGTCCTGTTCCCGCAAAACGCGCGGGACAGGCCCGCAAAACGCGCGGGACAAGCCCGCTAGAAGCGCGGGACAGGCCCGCAACAGCAGTGGGACACGGGTCTAGCGATTCTTCTTCTTGTGACGCTGCTTTCTCAGGCGCTTCTTCCGCTTGTGTGTTGCCATCTTGTGACGCTTGCGCTTTTTGCCGCTGGGCATGGACCCTCCTTTCTGTATGCTACTTGGCGTTCAGATGTTGTTCCAGAATTCTCTGCGCACGCGTTCCCAGATCCGATGATTTGTTGATGGCCGCCGTGCGCTTGAACCAGGCGTTCGAGGAATCCAGGTTCCCCAACTGCAAATACACAATACCGATGTTGAATGCGGCGGGCTGATGACCGGGAGTCTCCGCGTATGCCGTCCGCATCTCCCGGATGGCAGTCGTGAACAGCGAGACCGCCCGCGCCGAATCCGCCAGCCCCATCTGATACAGGCAGATACCCATGTCCACCCTGGCGTCGGCATCCTTCGGACGGAGGGCAAGATACCTGGTGTAATGGTCTACTGCCCGGGCGAATTGTCTGTTGTCCTGAAGAAGATTCGCCAGATGGAGCAGCGACTGCTCATCGTTCGGATCGGACTCGACCGCCTGTTCAAGACGGAGGAGAGCGGCGGGATCAACCGTCTCTGGAGTTGCAGTCCCCTGTGTCACCTGCGGCGGGCCGGAGCTGGCTGGCGTCCTGTCCCACTGCGTATACACCACCACCGCGACAAGCGTAACGATAGCGACAAGGGCCACATAGGGCCAGGGATCCTTTCGCGGGACGTCCCTGACCTGACTCGCCTGTGAACGCCTTGCCGCACCCCTGGGTGGCCCCCCCTCACGCTTCATCACCATCTTCCGGGCGCCCGAGGGCAAAAGCCCTGCCCCGCAGGATTCGCAGTACANNCACCCGCAATGCCCTTCGCACCTGCAGCGCGTCCCGGGCCAGCATTGCGTTCCCCGCTGGCGGCACGACCCGCGCCAGCAGTAAATTCCGTACCTCCGGGGAGTACGACGTGGGTCTTGCACTTCGGACAGACTGTGTCCTGCAGAGAAAGGGGCGCACCGCACGCTCCACAGGTCAGCTTTGCCAGAGCCATCCCGATTCTCCCCTACCCTTTCGTACCGGCGATGCCGGCGTCCTGCGCCGACACTTTCTGCATGTTTTCGTTCACGAGGCTCTTGACCTCTTTCGAAACCTTGAACAACGGCACCCAGTGTTCCCCTACCATCACCTGTTCGCCGGTCCGCGGATTGCGGGCAACGCGTCCCTTGCGCTTCTTCACTTTGTAGCTGCCGAAGCCGCGGATTTCGATATTCCTCCCCTCCTTCATCGCGTTGATAACGGTGGAAATGAAGCCGTCCACCACCGCCTCAGTCTCGACCTTCGTCAGACCGGTGGCGCTGGCAATCGTGTCGACAATGTCCGCCTTAGTCAACGTGCCCTCCATGTAGGTGTGAAGAGAAAAGGGTTTGTCCTGAAGAAGCGGCGTTAAGGCTGCGTGAAGCGGAACGACATCACGGGCCGATCCAGAAGCTCCTGCTTGATCTCTTTCAGCGACTCACCGGCATCCCCCATGAACGACTGGATGAGGGACTGCCTGTGCCGCTCCCTGATCAAAGCGGGTTCTCCTTTGATGCCCACAAGGTTGGCGGTGATCCTGATGGCGTCTTCGTACGTTCCGAGCGTGTCCACGAGGTGCCGGAGGACCGCCTGTTCCCCCGTGAAGACCCGCCCGTCCGCCATCGCAACGACATCCTCGTGCTTGAGCTTCCGTTCGTTCTCAACGACACTGATGAATTGCCGGTGAACATCGTCTATCAGGCCCTGGAAGTACTGCTGGTCGGCATCATTCATGGCGCGCGTCGGAGAGCCGGCATCCTTCAGCTTCCCGGACTTTATCGTCTTGACGTCCACGCCAAGCTTGCTCATCGCCTGCTGCAACTGGAGGAATTCGGAGATGACCCCGATGCTCCCGGTGAGCGTACCCCGGTTGGCAACGATCTCCGAGGCGCCGCACGAGACATAATATCCGCCGCTCGCGGCAAGGGCACCCATCGAAACGACAACGGGCTTGCCGCTGTCCCTCGTTTTCTTCACCTCTTCGTACATCTCCTGGCTCGCAACCACGCCCCCTCCGGGCGAATCAACACGCAGGAGGATGGCGCGAACGTTCCGCGTGTCGCGGAATTTCTTGAGCTGCCGGACAACATCCTCGGAGGTGACGATCACCCCTTTGAGCTCGACGATCGCGATCTTCTCGCCGCTCCCGCTGACGACTGTTTCGGTCGACTCGCCGGCCCCGGAGAACAGAACCACGAAAACCACGATGAATCCGAGAGCGATAACGGCAAGGGCGGAGAGAATGATCAAGAACCACTTCGTGGATTTGGACATGGTTGATAGGAGGGCTGTAACTTGTTGATTTGCTTTAAATTATACGAAAGAGGAGGGAAAATGTCAACGGGGGGGGATTTAATTTCCTGGTTATGCTCTGCCCGCGCACAGGGGATGGGGACCTCCCCGCCTGCACGACAGACAAAGAGCCCCGCCAGGAGAGCCGGGTGGCTCTCCTCGCGGGACAACCTGTCAGTTGACCGCCATCGGCTGGAGATCAAGCTGGGACGAGACGGCCTGTTTTCGCGACTCCTCTTCCGACAACAGAGCGTGATCCAGGATCTGGCTCATCTCCCTGACGAAGTGGAACTGCATGCTCCCCCCGAGGGCCGATTTCGGAACCTCATCCAGGTCGAGCCGGTTCCGCTCCGGAAGGAGGATGGTCTTGATCCCCGCCCGGTGCGCCGCAAGAATCTTCTCTTTTACTCCGCCGATGGGCAGCACGGCTCCCCGCAATGTGATTTCACCCGTCATGGCGAGATCGTTGCGCACGAGCCTTCCGGTAAGAAGCGAGGTCAGGGCAGTCAGCATTGTCACGCCGGCCGAAGGTCCGTCTTTGGGGATCCCGCCGGCAGGAACGTGTATATGGATATCCATCTGGGACCGGAAATCCTCCGGAATGCCGAGTTTCCGGGCATTCGACCCGATAAAGCTGAGGGCGGTCTGCGCCGACTCCTTCATCACGTCGCCGAGCTGTCCGGTCAGGATCAGCTTGCCTGTCCCCTTCATCTGCGTGGCTTCCACGAAGAGGATGTCTCCCCCTACCGGGGTCCAGGCGAGGCCGACGGCAATCCCGGCACGGTTGATCCGCTCGGAAACCTCGGGGAAGAACTTCTGCTGGCCCAGGTAGCGCGACAGCGCGTCGCGCGTCACGGTCACACGGTCGCGCGTGCCCTCGGCGATCTCCCTGACCACGCCGCGGGCTACGGCGGCAATAGTCCGTTCAAGAGTCCGCACCCCCGCTTCCCGGGTGTACCCTGAGATGAGGAGGCGCAGCGCCTCGTCGTCGATCTCCAGCTGCTCGGCAGTCAGTCCGTGCTCTTTCCGCTGCTTGGGCAGGAGGAACGTGCGCGCAATATGCAGCTTCTCGTCCTCGACGTAGCTCGGGATCTCGATGATCTCCATCCTGTCGCGCAGAGGAGGAGGAATTGTATCCATCATGTTCGCCGTGGCGATAAACATCACCTTCGACAGATCAAACGGGATCTCCAGATAGTGATCGCTGAAGGAGAAGTTCTGCTCGGGGTCCAGCACTTCCAGCAGCGCCGATGACGGGTCGCCCCGGAAATCCTGTCCCACTTTGTCGATCTCGTCCAGCATGAAGACGGGGTTGTTGGATCCTGCCTTCTTCAATCCCTGGATGATCCTGCCCGGCAGCGCGCCGATGTAGGTGCGCCGGTGGCCCCTGATCTCGGCCTCGTCATGGACACCGCCCAGCGAGATACGCACGAATTTCCTACCGAGAGCGTTCGCAATGGACCGCCCCAGCGACGTCTTGCCGACCCCGGGCGGGCCCACCAGGGCAAGGATCGGGCCCCGCATGTCGTTCTTCAGTTTCCTCACCGCCAGGTACTCGAGGATCCTCTTCTTCACTTTGTCGAGGCCGTAGTGGTCCCTTTCCAGGACTTCCCTCGCGTGCGGGATCTCGAGCGTGTCCTGGGTGCCTGCCGACCAGGGGAGGTCCAGGATCCAGTCGAGGTAGTTGCGGGAGACCGTGTATTCGGGCGAGGCGGAGTTCATCTGAGAGAGCTTTCTCATCTCCTTGTCGACGGCCGTCTTCGCTTCTCCGCTCAGCTTCGCCTCCTCAACACGTTTTCTCATCTCGGCCAGCTCGACGTTCCCCTCGTCCTCTCCCAGCTCCTTCTTGATCGCCTTCATCTGTTCGCGGAGGAGGAACTCACGCTGTGATTTGCCTATTTCTTCCTGGACCTCCGACTGGATCTTGGTGCCCAGCTCCAGCTTCTGGATAAGCCTGGCGAGCGCCAGCATGACGCGCTCCAGCCGGTGGCGCGCCTCGGAACTCTCGAGGATCTCCTGCTTCTCCGACACGCTCACAGGCAGGGACGAGGCGATGACATCCGCCACCGCCAGCGGCTCCTCCATGTTGAGAACAACCATGAGATGCTCATCGGAGAGCTGCGGGGAGAGCTCGACCGCCTTCTTGAACTGGCTCTTCAGGTTGGAGGCCATGGCCTCCACCTCCATTCCTCCTGTGGCCGGCTCTTCGATATCGCGGACAACCGCCCGGATGTAGGGATCGGTGTGGAGGATCGAAAGAAGCCGGACGCGGCGGAGGCCCTGCACCAGAACGCTTCGGGTCCCGTCGGCCAGCGTGAAGGTTTTCAAGACCTTCGCCAGCGTACCGACCCAATGGATGTCTTTCTCGGAAGGCCTTTCCACCGACTCGTCGTTCTGCGCCACGATGGCGAGCATGCCGTCGTCTTTCGCCGCCTCTTCGATGGCCTTGACACTGACCTCACGGCCCACCGTCAGCGGCACGACCTGGCGGGGGAAGAAGACTGTGTTGCGCAACGCCAGCACGGCGACTGCACGCGGCACCGGAGATGCTGATTGCGTGTTTTCTTGTTCCTTCTGCGCCATAGAATCCTCATTTTCTCATACGTGTGCGGCGGGACCCCCCGGCTCCCACCAGGACCGGGGATCCCGCCGCGAACCAGAGGCGTCCGTGAGGACGGGTCAATTCACCTTGACCTCAATCTGCCGCGCTTTCGCCTCCTCGGCCTTCGGCACCACAATCCGAAGCACGCCGTTGTTCAGTTCGGCCGTGATGGAATCCGCTTTGACCAGCCGCGGCAACTGGATCGAACGGCTGAATGCGCCATCCCAGGTCTCGTTTCGGATCCAGGACCCTCCCTCCGGGAGCGTTTGCTTCGGCCTGTTGCCACTCAGGGTGAGCACATTGTTGTCGATCCTGATTTTCAGATCCTCCCGGCGAACGCCGGGCATGTCGGCGGTGAGGACGGTCTCATTCCCATTGTCTGCAACATCCAGCGAGGGAAACCGCCTCTCAAGCGGGGGATACGACGGACTGTCGAGCCCGCCAAAGATTCTGCCCACTTCCCGCTCGAGATTCAGAAGATTGTCAAATACTGTCAGCGTCATTGCTTCTCCCTCCTTCAATACGACAGAATGATTGTCACTTGCTATGACATTGAGATTCGTGTATGAGAGCCAGTCGATGGTTCTCTCCTTGTTTGAGAAGGTATCAAGCAACCGACATGCCAAATTCCACAATAACCCTGCAACATATTCATTTAACATAGCTTAACTAGATCTGCTGCAAAGCGCCAGGAGTCATGTGCCTCGTTGTACGCCAATATGTCAATAATGTACACACTATATGTCATACATAGCATGACATTTCTAACATGAATATGTGCCAAATTGACCTGGTACTGACATAAAAGCCACAAGAGAGGCAATCCTCCTGTGGCTTTTCTCGAAATCAGTCAGAATCAGTCGTGCTGGCTCTCCAGCCATTTCTCGGCGTCTATAGCTGCCTTGCAACCCGAACCCGCCGCAGTTATCGCCTGCCGGTAGATGCTGTCCGCAACATCCCCTGCCGCAAAAACCCCCGGCACACTTGTGCGCGTTCCCCCCAGGAACGTCAGGATATACCCCACTGAATCCATCTCTACCTGCCCCGCAAACAATCCGGTGTTCGGTTTGTGTCCTATACCCATGAAGACTCCGTCGGCCTTCAGGAGGCTCTCCTCTCCGGTTTTTGTGTTCAGGAGCCGGACAGAGGTAACGCTCTTCCTTCCATTTTCGGTCTTCCCCAGGATTTCCTCGATCACCGAATCCCACACGAATGCGATCTTCGGATTCTTGATCGCCTTCTCCTGCATGATCTTCGATGCGCGAAGGGCGTCACGCCTGTGGATGATCGTCACCTTGCTTGCGAACTTCGTCAGGAACATCGCCTCTTCAATGGCCGTGTCACCTCCCCCCACGACGACAACTTCGAGCCCTCTGAAGAAAAAGCCGTCGCATGTCGCGCAGGCCGAGACCCCGTACCCCATGAACTGAATCTCCGAAGGAATGCCCAGCCATTTCGCGGAGGCGCCCGTGGAAATAATCACAGCGTCAGAGAGGAACTCCTCCTGACCGCTCCAGAGTCGGAACGGCCTGGAGCCGAAATCAACTCTGGTGACATCCTGGAAGAGCGACTGCGCTCCGAATCGCTGAGCCTGAGCGCGCATGTGATCCATGAGCACCGGGCCCGTGATCCCGTCGGGGAAACCGGGGTAGTTCTCGACCTCGGTGGTGATCGTCAACTGGCCTCCCGGCTGCACCCCTTCAAAGACGACCGGGGCAAGATTGGCGCGCCCTGCATAGAGCGCAGCCGTCAGTCCCGCCGGCCCGGATCCGATAATGATCAGCTTGTGGTGCTTTGCCATCAGTTTCCCTTGATCGTGAAGAGCTCTATTCATAAGATGGTGCGAGAGGCCAAAGAGGGTCATCGGGGTTGTGTTACTGCAACCGCTTCGCAGTCAAGCCGCTTTGTCCACCATTCCAGGAGGAATTTTCGGTCTGTCGGCCCGGGATGAAATCTTGCGGGACGGTGAAGCCAGATCCCGCGAAGCGGGATCAGACTGTTCAGTCAGACTGCGTGGTCAGACCGTTCTGTCAGACTTCCCGTGCCGTCCCGGGCTGCTGGGCCTGCACAATCCGCACGTTGCGAAGGAGCCCCTCCCACTTCGCACGCCGGATCGGACTCCCCGCAAACTTCTCGCGGAATCCCTCCTCCGTCATCTTCTCCCACTCCTCCAGGCGCGGCGCAACATTCCCCTGGCGGGGCTGAAATGCCGGTTCGGAAGAGGGCTGCGCGAATTTTTCGTTCCAGGGACAAACATCCTGGCAGATGTCGCAGCCGTAAATCCACCCCTCGTATGCGGGAGGCTGGTTCACCGGGCCCCGGTGCTCGATCGTCAGATATGAGAGGCACCGGGCAGAGTCGACAACATACGGCTCGACAATCGCACCCGTGGGGCACGCTTCGATACACAGCGTGCAGCTGCCGCAATGGTCCAGGGCGGGAACGTCTTGGGGAATATCAAGTGTGGTCACCACTTCCCCCAGAAATACCCATGAACCCCGATCGGTCGTGATCACATTCGTGTGTTTGCCCTGCCAGCCAATTCCGGCACGGACTGCCAGAGCTTTCTCCGCAAGAGGCCCTGTGTCCACGTAGGCCAGCGCCCGCTCGCCAGGGAATTCCTTCTCAACCCACGCCTGCAGCTCGTTCAGTTTCCTCAAGACCACCCGGTGGTAGTCCTCGCCCCAGGCGTACCGGGAAACCTTCCCCACTCCGGCTTCTTCCTGGTGCCGGACGGGCGTGTAGTAGTTCATGGCAGTCACGATGACTGAGCGTGCGCCGGAGAGAACCCTGCGGGGGTCCTCCCGTGAGCTCCGTTCCATCCATGCCATCGAGGCTTGGTACCCGCGCGCCAGCCACTCTCGGAGATGGACGGCCTCCTCCTCAAGCGGACCGGCCGGTGCTATGCCGGCGTGAGAGAACCCCAGCGAAAGCACCTTCTCCTTGACCCGTTCCGAAACCCCCTTCATCATCGCATCACCCCTCCGCTGCCAGGGAGACCAGCACCGTGTCCCCCTTCATCATGACCCGGTAGACGGGTACCCGGCCGCTTCCTTCAAGGGCCAGCCCCGTTTCCAGTGAATACCTCCAACCATGCATCGGACAACCGACCGTCAGCCCCTCCAGGATGCCCTGGTGCAGGAGAGAGAAATGCTGATGGGCGCAGACATTGCCGATGGCATAGACCCGCCCTCCAACACGCCACAGGGCGACCTCCAGGTCATCCACCTCCACCTTTCTCGCGTGCCCTTCACGAAGCTCCGAGAGCCGGGCCACGGGTCTGAATCCCTCATCAGTCAAGAGAAAGTGTCCGGTCAACGCCGAATCCCCTTTCACCCCGCACCACCGTAACGGCCTCTGCCTGCGGATCGTGCTCGAGCGCAAGAATCCACCCTTCGTCCGCTGCCGCCGTAAGGACGGCCCGCTTCTCCTCCAGGGTTACCAGAGGGCGCAGGTCGTAGCCCATAATCCAGGGAAGCTGAACGTGCGGGACCATCGGGATCAGGTCGGCGCAGAAGAGCAGGGTGCTGCCGCCGCCGGAGATGAGAGGGGCCTGGAGGGCGGTGGTGTGGCCATGGAAGAGACGGACGACAATCCCCGGAAACAGCTCCCCTTCCCCGTCAATGAGTTCGAGCAGCCCCTCACGGCGGAGCGGCATGTAGTCGTCCGGGAAGAAACTTGCACGGTCGCGTTCCGAGGGATGGAGAGCGGCATTCCAGTGATCGCGCTGCACGACGTACCGCGCGTTCGGGAAGGCAGGTACTATTCCAGAGGGTGAAGGGAGGGTGGATCCTCCGGCATGGTCGAAATGGAGGTGCGTCAGGATAACATCGGTGATGTCACCGGGTGACAGTCCATAGCGCGCGAGGGCGGCCTCCGCAGCCCCCGGGGGAGCTTCAAACCGGTAGATGGCAGTCTGCTTCTCTGAATACTTCACGCCGTTTCCGGTGTCCACGAGAATCCGCCGGTTCTCACCGAGGATCAGAAGGGCGCGCGCCGCCATGCAGATGCGGTTCTTCTCGTCGGGGGGATTCGTTTTCTGCCAGAGGGGACGGGGCACCACCCCGAACATCGCCCCCCCATCCAGCGCAAAGCGCCCTGTGTCGATTGAGTGGACGTCGTACCTGCCGATCCGCATCGCTGGTCACCCGGAGATGACAAGGAGAGTGGGTTGAAAGAACAAAGTCGGCCCTTAGGAACCAGGGCCGACCATGAACACGTGCAACAAGATCCCGCCGGGCGGGATTGCGTGCGCCGGCGGCGCTCCTACACCTTCTGGAAATGTGACGTTGCCGGCCCGAGCTGAGCGAACTCGCGCTCGGGATGGATCAGCTTCGCGCGGCCAAAGAGAGCTTCTTCGGATTCCACTCGGTCAGGATCGGGCACGCAGCAGTCCACCGGACAGACTGCGGCGCACTGCTCCTGGTCGAAATGCCCCACACACTCGGTGCACTTCTCCGGGACGATATAATAGAAATCTGCGGAAAGGGCGTCGTGCATCTTCCCTTCGTATTCGTACTGCACGCCGCCGGCATAGATTGCTGTGTTCGGGCACTCGGGCTCGCACGCGCCGCAGTTAATGCATTCCTCGGTGATCTTCGTTGACATTCTCAATACCTCCGTGTTTGTAATCTCGAATCGTGTATCACATCTGTCTCATGGGACTCCGGAATACGCGCAGCCCTCGGGATCATCCGGATCACTCAGAAAGAACACAATTCCTTCGACAGGATGGAGGGTGTAGAAAAGCTCAATACTCTTCCGTCCAAAATCCTCTCGTATGCGAAAACATACGCAAAAACCAAGGGAATAGCAAGCAATCGATCTCCCCGCAGACCCGGCCGGAATGCATCAGAAGCGGAATGTGTCCGGAATATCGCGCTGAAATTGAAGATTTGAGTTCAG
>PMBF01000023.1:23445-23881 GCA_003152875.1 Ignavibacteriota bacterium
GAGGAGCGTGAAGAGCCTGGTCTGGTCTTCGAGGTTCGGACAGGCGGGATATCCGAAGCTGTACCGGGATCCCTCGTATCCCTGCGAGAACAGCCGGCGCATATCTGGTGCGTCTTTGCCGGCGATGCCGAGCTCTTCGCGGATTTTCTTATGCCAGAGCTCGGCCATCGCTTCTGTGGATTCCACGCTGAGCCCGTGGAAATAGAGGTACTTTTTGTAGTCCCCGCCGCTGAAGAGCTCCGCCGAATGCTCGGAAGCGGCCCGTCCCATCGTGACGAGCTGGAATGCCACCACATCCGTCCTCCCCGAGCCAATGGCGGCGAAATAGTCGGAGAGGCAGAGAAAGCGATCGCCGGATTGCCGGGGGAACGTGAAGCGGGTCAGCTCGACCAGTTCTGGAGTCGCAGCAGTATCCAGAGCGGAAGCAGGGGGGCCG
>PMBF01000002.1 GCA_003152875.1 Ignavibacteriota bacterium
TCTTTGTTGTGCCCGGCACTTCGGACGGTGTCGCCCATCTGGTAGCGGGCAAACACCAGCATGGAATCGCTCCCTCGGACTTTCTCATACACGAGGATGTCAAAGAAAACGGACGGACCGGCCGCCACCTTGTTCGAGAAGATGTCGATCAGGATCGGGGTCTGAAACGCCCGGGGGTTTCGGTTATCGGCTGTCGAATCCTGGGAGAGATTACCGAAACTCCCATGGCCGTTGTTGGAATCATACTCGAAGATCTCGCTGTGCCCAGCCGGCCCCCCTTCTGCAAACAGGCGCGGACTGGAACGGAGTGCGACAAACGACCGGGGATGGCGCATAGTGGCCGATCCAGACGCCGTGTCGGTCAGGAGGACTCTCATCTGGGAGTAGCCTGTCACAGCCCTGCCGACGAAAAACGACGCCGTATCGTTTCTGGAGGTCCAGACGGCGGTCAGCACCTCGGCATGGAGCTCGAGATCACCCTGCACCGACAGGTCGTACTCAAAGGTATCCACGGCACTGACAGCCAGTGTCGCTGGCACGCTCATCGAGTCGGGAGTCCAGAACCGATATTGGAGGACATTTTTGCGCCTCCAGGCAGCAACGGCAACGGAGCCATAGTTATAAGGCCTGAGTTGAACCGACGTGTTGTCGATGCTGTCGGTGACGAGCAGCTGCGGTGTTGACCAAGCGGGCGTGGAATCACTGCGCGTGCTGTACCAGATCTGCCACCGGCCTTCTTTCCACCATTGCCAGGCAACGATCAGGGGCCTGGAAGTGGTGCCGAGGTGTGCAATGTCCGGGGATGTCTGAGGTGTTGATGCGGGGCTTGAAGAGATGACCGTGACCGTGCTATCCCATTGGGCTGTCGAGACGTTGAAACGCTTCGTGGCAATCTGAGACTCTGTGCCGGTACGCCGCTCGAACACCACCCAGGTGTCGTTCGGAGTCCCCCGGTTGATCCAGGCTTCATGCGGTACAACAGGGTGGAACTCCTCGTAAAGATCGGAAGTGAGCGTGTCGACCTTGCCCCATGGTGAATCAGTCTGCGCGTGAGAGGGCCGGACCGTTATGATGGCGAGAACGACGAGAATAAAGGTGAGTCTCAAGTGAATGCCTGTCTGAATGTAGCCTGGCTGCCAAGCAGCGCTTCCTTTGGCCGCGAGTGCGATGATCATCTCATCAAGACGAGACGCTTCACCTCCACAAAGCTCCCAGCCTGCAGGCGGTAGAAGTACACACCCGAGGCAAGATTGCCTGCATTGAACTCCACTTCATGATAGCCACCGCCGAGGTCGTCGTTGACCAGTTCTGCGACTTTCTGACCGAGCGTGTTGAACACAGCCAGCGATATATGTGCCCGATGCGGCAGGTTGTAGCGGATCGTGGTCGTTGGGTTAAAAGGATTGGGGTAGTTCTGCTCGAGGGCAAGCCGCTGGCCGGGACTGCCAGGTCTCTGCCTGATTGAGGTCGTGGACCTCATCGTCCGGTACACGCCCCCGCCAAATTCCGTTCCCGCCAGAATATGGCCCGTCGGCAGTGACAGGAGTGCATGAACCCACCGATGCGTCAATCCCACGATGATCGGCGTGTATGTGCCGCCGCTGTCGACCGATACTGCGACCCCTTCCGAGTTTGCGAGCCCTTCAAAGACATACCCGCGGGTGTTGAAGCAAAGCGCCTGCACGGTCCCGGCGTGCGTCAGCGTCCAGGTGGCCCCGTCGTCCGTCGAGCGGTACACCCCGCCCCCCGTGGACCCGGCAAAGAACCACCCGTTTGCCATCGCCTCGATGCACATTCCCGCCCATCCTTCAGGGAGCTCGAGCTCCGACCAGACCGTTCCGCCGTTGGTGGACCTGTAGTACCTGCCGCTGCCGGAGCTGACGATCATGGTCGCGGTCTTCGGGCTGATCCCCATCGCCAGAAGTGCAGTCCCGTAGACTCCATCGCCCATCTTCGTCCAGTGTTCTCCATGGTCATCCGACCGGAACACGGCGCCCCATGCTTCGGGAGGCTGGAAATCTCCGCCGGCGGCATAGACCACGCTGCCCGGCCCGACCTTGATTGAATGCACNNCAAGGGCGAGCACGCCCGTCGCCTCAAGGACCGCATTGCCCGGGATCCAACTCAGTCCGTTGTCAGTCGAGGTGTATGTCATCCCGCTCTGTGTTCCTGCAACGATGCAGCCGTTCGGCAGTTGCGCGAGGCAGTTGACCGATTCTCCGCCCAGGCCCACTTGAGCCCATGAATAGGGAATGTCAAGCGGAGAAAGCGTAAGCGGCAGCATCCAGATCTTACCAGGCGTCCCGGCAAAGAGAGCAGCGCCAGTCGATCCAAGAGCATAGACGTAGCGGTCGGTCAGGCCATCGCCCGCATACTCCCAGGTGTCGCCGCGATCAGTCGAGCTGTAGACGCCGTCACCGGGACCCGCCGCAAACAGAGTACTGCCTCCGGCGGCAAGGGACCTAAGACCATTTTGTGCAATGCCGCTGCTCTGGGACGTCCAGGTTGCCCCCAGATCGGAGGAACGGTGAACGAACTGATCCACGGCAAAGAGGTCGGTACCGACCGCTACAAGAGCACTGATAATCTGACCCCCATGCACGCTTGTCCATTGTGCCCCATTATCGAAGCGATAGACGCCCCAACCGTATGTCCCTGCGAAAAGACAGCTTCCGATTGCGGCGAACTGACTCACTCTCACATCCAGACCAGCGGAGTCCCAGCTCGCACCGTTATCGGTGGACTGATAAACACCGCTGAAGGCCCCTGCGAACAGTGTGCCGCCATGAACTGTGAGTGCAGTGACATAAAGGTCTGGCAGCCCATCGTTGGCGGGAGTCCAACTTCCGCCGTTGTCCGTTGAGCGGTAGACCCCCCCACCATAGGCGCTGACGAGGAGGTGGGTGGCAGTTGCTGCAAGAGCAGTGACCTGGTTGTTCGTCAGCCCGGCGCTGGCAGCTGCCCAGGTCAGACCACTGTCACTGGAGCGGTAGACGCCGCCGCTGGTCCCGGCAAAAACAAAACCGCCACTGGGCATGAAGCAACTGGCGGTCGCGCCGGAGGGGAAGCTGGTTTGCATCCATTGTGCGGACAACGGACGTGAAGCAGTAAGAATCAGCAGGCTCAGCAGGAACACTCGTCTCGCCATGGACATGTTGTTGGCCTAATCCTGGGTTCTTGCGGAGTTCAGTTGAGGGTCACGAACGACCAATCGCCCGCTCGCCTGGACAGATGACGGAAGGGCGGTCCTCAAAGGACGATGAAGAAATCTACGCCAGGGCGGGAGAATAAACAACCAGTGGTCGATGGACCTGTGACTTGCGCCACAGGGCTCCAGGACGGAAATCACCGAAATGGGGTTCCCGCACGGGTTTTGTACAACCCAATGTCAAGACGACAGCTGATTGCCCACCAAGAGACCCCCCGGGCTCATTGTAGGTGGAAGATACAGCGGGTCCCCGATTTGAACCTGCAACCGGTCTCTTAGCGGGTTGCAGTCAGACTTGATTCGGAGAGATGATTGAACAATCCAATCCTTTGATTCTGGTCATTTCGAAGCATGAAGTTTGCGCAACCGATCACTCCAGGGCACGTGCAGCGCTTTGATCGGAGGCCGGGGCAGAGACGCCACTGTTGGCCCCCTGCCTCGACCGTATGATGTCGATCCCCTTGTACAGGATGATGATCTCCAGAAGCTCAGCCGGCATCAAAACGAAGAACCCGATGAACGCAAGCACGATCGTGAGGAAAAAGGAGCCTGCGATAATCTCAAACAAGCCGGCATATCCGGCAACGCTTCCCACACCCTTCTGGAGCCTCCGCAGCGCTATGCCGTAGACGATCAAGATGCCGCCGTAGGTGAAGGCCTCCGCTCCCAGAATGAACCCGCGTTCCGCCGGAGCATAGAAAACTGACGCAATATCATATCCTACCGTCACGACTTCCCCGAAGATCAGCACGAACGACGCGATTCTCAGCAAATAGTTGCCGAAGACCCCTCCCAGGATCACAAAGCCGCGCTGAAACAGCACGAATGTGATCAGCACCGATATCTTCAACACGACGTAAAACGGTTCGCTGAAGACGAGTGTGTTTTCCTTGAAGCGGAAGTTTTCGGCGGCGCCTTCGAAGAATCCAAGCATGAAAAAGAGGATCCCCGAGATCCAGGCAATGGTAAGCTGCCTGTTTACGAAATCAGGGGACATGGCGTCGGCTCCCTCAAGCAGCAGGTGTCGCCGTATTGTTCTCCACGGTGACGCGGCCTCATCGTCGTCGTTCTCGGAGCCCTTGGTAAGATCGTAGTCCAGGGCAGCAAGGATCGTCTTGATGGTGTAGATGCGGGGGGTCACTTCTCCGATCTCGATTCTCTGGAGCGTCCTGACACTGATATTGCATTTTTCAACAAGCTCCTCTTGTGTCAGGCCCTTCGCTTTCCGCAGTTCGGAAACCTTTCTTCCCAGTTCCGGCTGTTTCATGACAAGTCTCCTCGTGAAGTTCCGTCCAATGTAACTCCCGGAGGGGCTGTTGTCCATGACATTAGAGCGTCTTTCGCCCGTCATTTGCATGTCATTTACAGAACCGCCCCCCCCATCATGACACCCGAGGAGGAGGCGACTGCCAAAGATCATCGTAAAGTAACGCCCGATCACGCCAGAAGCAACCGCAATCA
>PMBF01000095.1:0-24204 GCA_003152875.1 Ignavibacteriota bacterium
GCTGCCTCCCGTAGGAGTCTGGACCGTGCCTCAGTTCCAGTGTGGCTGATCATCCTCTCAGACCAGCTACCCATCGCAGGCTTGGTGGGCCGTTACCCCGCCAACTACCTAATGGGACGCAGGCTCATCTTCAGGCGCCTTTCGGCTTTAACAGCAACACCATGCGGTGTCGCTGCATCATCGGGTATTAGCCCCGATTTCTCGGGGTTGTCCCCGACCCAAAGGCAGATTGCCTACGTGTTACTCACCCGTGCGCCGGTGTACTCAGGATATTGCTACCCTTTTCCCCCTGACTTGCATGTGTTAAGCACGCCGCNNAGCCAGGATCAAACTCTCCGTTGTATGTTTTCACACATAGCGTTGAGTCTGATGAATGGCGTTACCATCCTCCTTCGGCGACAGCCTCCGGAGGACGCATTGCCAGGTTTACAACTCGCTCAGAGTTGACTAATGGCTATGCACACTACTTGTCAAAGAACAATCGTTTTCCCAAACCCGCGCCGCATTCGGAACGGGCTTATAATATACTCAGGAAAAGGCCCCAAGTCAAGAAACTTCTGAGACTTTACAGATTTTTTTGATTGGTGCTCAGTCTCAAGGCAGGGCTATCAATATAGATATCCACATCAACAATGTCAAGCCTCGCAACACCTTCTTTACCCATATTCCCCGCTCAGGAGGAATGTTCCAGGTGCAGCCATACCCAGAAGCATGCACGGACGGGGTTTCCGGGCTCTGCCAACGATCTGCCCCGGAGCATCACGCGATAGAGGCAGAGAGGCCTACACCCGGTACCTGCGCCAGGCGTGTCCGGACTACGGAGAGGAAATCGAGGAGTATTTGATTGATTCGAGTCCCCTTTAGGTGGGACCTCATCAGTGCGCTGGCGGCTTGGGAATCTCATCGAGCTTATCCTGAACCCACTTCACCCCGATGCCGGTCAGGAGATCCGTCCTGTCCACAACATACGAGCTGCCGTCATAGACCATGCGGACAAGAGTTGCTTCCCCCTCTCCCTTCGGTGTGAATCCTTCAAGCACCGCTCCGCCGTGGGTTCGCTGCGCGAGAACGTGAATGCGCGTGCCGCTGACTTTTCCCAGAAGCTGCCTGGTCTGCCCGTCCACGATCGCATAATTGCATCCTGCGGGTCCGCAATTGCAGCAGAGCATGTATTCGGGAATCCCGTCGTCGTTCAGATCGACGCGGACGGCCCTCATGTCACTTCCCTCCGGGCCGCACTCGACAATAGCGCGGGAGATCGAATCGGCTGATGAGATCTCCAAGGCAGAGCTTTCGTCAAACACGTACTCGGTGGAATCAGAGGCTTCCGGGAAGCCGGGCGATGCCGCGAATGACAACGCCGCACACAGGACAAGAATAGTCATGGGAACACCTCCCGCGCTGTAGGTAAACGATGCTCCAGATGTCAGACACAACGGTCAGACCTTGAAGTCTGACCTCGGAGTCTGACTGAATAGCTTGACTTCTCATTTGAGGTGTTCGACCCCCCAGGCTTGCATCTGTTCCAACATCACGAGGTCGGTCAGATCATAATGGATCGGCGTCACGGAGACGAAGTTGTTGTGTACGGCCACCTGATCGGTATCGGCTTCGGTATCGGTGACAACCATCTTGCCCGTCAGCCAGAAGTACTCGCGATCGGCCGGATCGCGGCGAACGTCGAATGTATCCTCCCAGCTCGATTTCCCCTGCCGGGTGAGGAGGACTCCGCGGATCTCCGATTCGGGGACCGGAGGGACATTGACATTCAACAGCGTGCCCGGAGGGAGCCCTCTCTCAGCGATCAGGCCCGCAAGGCGTGCGGCGAATTTCGCAGCGTAGGAAAAATCCGGCTCGGCGTAGGTGGCAAGGGAGATTGCAAACGACGGTATGCCGAGGACGGTCCCTTCGGTCGCAGCCGACACGGTCCCCGAATAGAGAATGTTGATGGCCGTGTTCGAGCCGTGGTTGATGCCCGAGACCACCAGGTCGGGCTTGTCTTTCAGCAGAAAGCGGACGGCCAGTTTCACGGCGTCCGCAGGTGTGCCGTCCACCGCGTAGCCGAAGAGCTCTCCGTCCCTGGAATAGGGCACAACGCGCAGCGGGGTATTCATGGTGATCGCGTGTCCCACGGCGCTCTGCTGCTTGTCGGGAGCCACCACTGTCACCTCGCCAAGGCTGCGCAATTCCCGGGCCAGTGCGAAGATGCCGGGGGCATGAATGCCGTCGTCATTGGAAATCAGTATGCGCATGAAGGGCCGCCGATGATCTGCCGCCGTGCGAAAGCCTCAGCCTGTCCTTCTGTGTTCCTCGTACCATGCAATGGTCTTCTTCAGGCCTTCCTCAAAGTTTGTTGTCGCTTCAAACCCGAAGCGTTCCCTGGCGCGCTGTGTATCGAGCTTGCGCCGGGGCTGACCGTTGGGTTTGGTCGTATCCCAGATGATCCGGCCCTCGAAGCGGGTCAGGCGGACGACCAGCGCGACAAGATCCCTGATGGAGATCTCGAAGCCGGCGCCGATATTGACCGGATCGGCATCGTTGTAGCGCTCGGACGCCATGACGATCCCTTCCGCGGCATCATCGACATAGATGAACTCCCTCGTGGCGCTCCCGTCCCCCCACACGACGATCTGCGTGTCGCCTGCCTCACGGGCGTCGACGCATTTCTTGATCAGCGCCGGGATGACGTGGGATGAGGCCGGGTTAAAGTTGTCGGAGGGTCCGTACAGGTTCACAGGAAGGAGGAAAATCGCGTTGAAGCCGTATTGCTGGCGGTATGCCTGGCACTGCACCAGCAGCATCTTCTTGGCGAGTCCGTAGGGTGCATTGGTCTCCTCGGGATAGCCGGTCCAGAGATCGTCTTCCCTGAAGGGAACCGGGGCAAACTTCGGATAGGCGCAGATCGTCCCGATCACCACCATTTTCTGAACTCCCGCCTGGCGGCCGATCTCGATGAGTTGAATCCCCATGATCGCGTTGTCATAAAAGAAGCGGCCGGGGTTCTCCCTGTTCGCGCCGATCCCGCCTACAACGGCGGCGAGGTGGATCACGGCATCGGGACGGGCCGTGTCGTACAACCTCCGGATATCCTCATCCTTGCGCAGATCGTACTGTTCGATGCGGGGAATGAAGATGTCGAGGTATCCCCTCTGCTCAAGGGAACGGACCACGGCTTTTCCCAGAAAACCCGCTCCCCCGGTGACCACGATCCTGCTCTTGGTTGTCAGCATTCGCTCACCCGACAGTGATTTCCACGACTAGTAGCCCCTCCGCTTCACACGATTGAAGTCGGCCTCTGCCATGATCCGCACCAGCTCTTCGAAGCTCGTCTTCGGCGCCCACCCCAGTTTCTCCCGGGCCTTGCTCGAATCCCCGATGAGGATGTCGACCTCCGTGGGCCTGTAATAGCGGGGATCAACGGCAAGCAGGGTCTTCCCCGTCTTCCGGTCGACGCCGGTCTCATGTTCTCCCTCCCCGCACCACGCGAGGTCCATGTCCAGCTGGCCGAAGGCAAGCGCCGCGAACTCCCTGACCCTGTGGGTTTCCCCCGTGGCAAGAACAAAGTCATCGGGTGTATCGGCCTGGAGTATCCGCCACATTCCTTCGACGTATTCCGGCGCATAGCCCCAGTCCCGCTTTGCGTCCAGGTTGCCCAGCATGAGTTTTTCCTGGAGACCCAGCTTGATGCGGGCGGCGGCAAGCGTGATTTTACGGGTCACGAACGTCTCGCCGCGCCGCGGGGATTCATGGTTGAAGAGGATGCCGTTGCTGGCGAAGAGGTTATACGCTTCCCGGTAATTGACGATCATCCAGTACGCGTAGAGCTTGGCCACGCCGTAGGGGCTACGAGGGTAGAACGGGGTATTCTCGTTCTGCGGGATCTCCCGGGCCTTTCCGAACAGCTCGCTCGTCGACGCCTGGTAGATCCTGGTCTGCAGGCCCACCTCCCTGACCGCATCAAGAAAGCGGAGCGTCCCGATGGCGTCGACTTCCGCGGTGTATTCCGGCACCTCGAACGACACCTTGACGTGGCTTTGCGCGGCAAGGTTATAGATTTCCTGGGGATGGATCTTCTCCAGCAGTCTGTTCAGGTTGCTGGTGTCGGTGACATCCCCATGATGCAGGAAAAAAGAGACTCCGGACACGGCGGGGTCGTTGTAGAGATGGTCGATCCTGGCGGTGTTGAAGGAAGAACTGCGCCGCATAATGCCATGCACCTCATAGCCCTGTGCGATCAGGAACTCCGCCAGGTATGAGCCGTCCTGGCCGGTGATGCCGCTGATGAGCGCCTTTTTCATTCAATAACTCTCCTTTCCCGTCGGAAACTCCCCACCCTTGACGTCGTCGATGTAATGCCGGAATGCGCCGCGGACCGTTTCGGCAAGCTCGGCGTAGCGCCGCACGAAACGGGGCTTGAACTCTTCCGTGAGACCGAGCATGTCGTAGACCACCAGGACCTGACCGTCGCAGTGGGGACCGGCGCCGATGCCTATCGTGGGGACCGGGATGGCCCCGGTCACCTCCCGGGCAAGCGAGGCGGGGATCTTTTCGAGCACCATAGAGAAGACGCCGGCCTCGGACAGCACCCGCGCATCGTCAAGAAGCTGCCGGGCTTCCTCCTGCTCCTGGGCCCGGACCTCGTAGGTGCCGAACTTGTTGATGGACTGCGGTGTCAGGCCGAGGTGCCCCATGACCGGGATGCCGATCTTGACGAGGTGGCGGACGATATCGGCGATATAGGCACCGCCCTCGAGCTTGACCGCTCCCACACCCACTTCCTTCATCACACGGCCGCAGTTGCGCACGGCGTCGTCAACGCTGGTCTGATACGACATGAACGGCATGTCCACAACGATCAGCGCGTTCCGCACGGCACGTTTGACGGCCTTGGCATGGTAGATCATGTCGTCGACGGTCACGGGCAGGGTGGTCTCATACCCCTGCACGACATTGCCGAGGGAATCTCCCACCAGGATGATGTCGATGCCCACCTGGTCGAGGTATTTTGCCACGAGGTAATCGTACCCCGTCAGCATGGCGATTTTCTCGCCGGTCCGCTTCATGGTGATCACCGTCTTGGTGGTCACCACGCGCGGCTTGCCCGCTTTTGGCGGGAGATCGGGTTCGTGAGACTCGGTGTCAGGCATATGCAGGGAGCGGTTCGTAGACGGATTCGGCGGTAGGGGACAGGGTGACGCCCCATTCTTCCTCAAAGCCGCGCCGGAGACAGCCGGCAAGCGCGGGCACGTCGGCCTCCCGGCCGAGAATATCCGCAAGGTCCACGGTGTGTCTTCCCAGGACGGCAGTCATCCCGGCAATCGCCTCCGGGTCCTCGAGCGCGAGGAACTGGGGCAACCGTCTGTGTGCCGGGCCGCAGAGGATGGAGCCGTGCTGGAGCACAACATCGCGCGTGCCGCCGCTCACGCGGCGCTGGGCGCTGCCCACCAGCTTCCTCCCGTGCCACTCGATCTCATAGCGGGCGGAGCTGGCAAAGCAGGGGATGGACGCCACCCTCCGGTACTCCGCACGGAAGTCGGGCTGCGACTTCTGCAGAACCGCCTGGACGCCGAAGAAGCCGAGGCCACGCACCAGCGCGTTGCTGATCTGATTGTAGACATCGAGCACGCTCCGCCGGCCTGCAGGCATCACCACGCAGTAGGTGAGCTCTTCGGCATGAAGGATGGCGCGCCCGCCCGTCGGACGGCGGACCACATCGATCCCCGCTTCCGAGCACCTGGGAGTATGGACGTCCCCCATGGCCTGATGGTGCCCGATGGAGACCGCCCACGGGTGCCACTGGTAGAGGCGCAACACCGAGGGCATGGCAGGGTCGTCTCCCATCCGGAGCGCCAGCCCCATGTCGTATGCCATGTTGTACGCGCCGCTGCGGGCGCCGGAATCGACGAAGTGCCATGACGGGGCGGCCAAGGTCATCCGCGCGTCCGGGTCGCGCCGATTATGCCGCGAGAGCTCCCCCCGATGAACTCCAGGATATGACGGACCTCCTGGAACGTCATCAGGCTTTCATCTTCCTGGATCCGCGCCATTCCGCGGGAGATATTGAGCTGCGAGCGGTAGAGGAGCTTGTAGGCGCTCTCGATGGCCGTGATCACTTCCGGTTTGAATCCCCGTCTCCGGAGCCCGACGGCATTCAGCCCCAGAAACCGCGCGGGAGAATCGCCGGCAAGCACATACGGGGGAATGTCCTTCGGCACCCTGATCCCGCCGCCGATCATGGCATGGCATCCGATGTGGACAAACTGGTGGATGGGGGTGATCCCCCCGACGATCACCCAGTCCTCGACGACGCAGTGCCCGGCCATCATGGCCGCGTTCGACAGGATGACGTGATCGCCGATAACGCAGTCGTGCGCCACGTGGGTGAACGCCATGAAATAGTTGTCGTTGCCGATCACGGTTCGCCCGCTATCGGCGGTCCCCCGGTGCAGGACGGCATATTCGCGGACCTCGTTCCGGTCGCCGAGCTCGCAGGTCGTGGGCTCATTCCGGTACTTCAGGTCCTGCGGGGTGTGGCCCACCACCGCCCCGTGGTGGATGACGCAATTGCGGCCTATGCGCGCGCCGCGCCCGATGAGCGCATGGGACGCCACCGACGACCCGTCGCCGATCACGGCGCCTTCTTCGATGATGGTGTAGGGACCGATGCAGACGCCGGTGCCAAGCTCGGCCCTGGAGCTGACGATGGCACGGGGGTCAATGAGGGTGCTCATGCTTTCTGCCAGAACAATTGGAGTTACGCGGGCGCGCTGCCATTGCCGCCGGGAACGGGCCGCTCGATGATCGACGCCATCATATCCGCCTCTGCCACAAGATTCCCTTCCACGAAGGCCTTCCCCGCCATCACGCAGATCTTGCTCTTCCGCGTCGTCATCTTCATCTCGAACATGAGCTGATCGCCGGGTCCGACCGTGCGCCGGAACTTCGCGTTGTTGATTGCCATGAAAAAGACCAGCTTTCCCTCGGGATTCTCAATCCCGTTCAGCAGCAGGATGCCGCCGGTCTGCGCCATCGCTTCCAGGATGAGGACGCCGGGCATGACGGGCATGCCGGGGAAATGCCCCTCGAAGAACGGTTCATTCACCGTGACATTCTTGATGCCCACGATGCTCTCGTCCATCTTGAAGTCGATGATCTTGTCGACCAGGAGAAAGGGATAGCGGTGAGGAAGGATGCGTTTGATGGCGTTGATGTCGAAGACCACCCCCGCTTTCCGCTCATGCTGGTACTTATGGACCAGCTTCTTCTGTTCAAAGAGGCGGCGGATCTTCCGCGCGAATTCGATGTTGCTCGCATGGCCCGGCCGCGCAGCCAGGATCTGCGCCTTGAGGGGGACGCCGATCAAGGCAAGATCGCCCATGACGTCGAGCAGCTTGTGCCTGCAGGGTTCGTTCGCAAAGTGCAGCGGGCGGTTGTTCACGACCCCGTTTGTGCCCAGGATGACGGAGGAGCTGATTCCCAGCTTCTCGGTGATCCGCCGGATTTCCTCGTCCGAAAGCTCACGGTCGACGATCACGATGGCATTGTCGAGGTTTCCGCCCCTGATCAACCCCGCGCTGTGCAGCATCTCCACTTCGTGGAGGAAGCAAAAGGTCCGGCAGGGAGCGAACTCCGTAACGAACTCCGTCTCGAGGTTGAACAAGCCTGTGTGCTGGCTCCCGAGCGCCGGGTTGTTGTAGTCGACCATGACCGTGATGCGGTAGTCGTCGGTCGGCAGCGCGACGATATCCACCTTCTTCACATCGTCATGGTAATGCACCGTCTGATCGATGATCAGGTAGTCCTTCGGGGCTTCCTGTTTCTCGAATCCGGCCCTCAGCAGGCTCTCGACGTACGGCTTGGCGCTCCCGTCGCCGACGGGAGGTTCGCTGTTGTCCAGCTCGATGAGGACATTATCGATCTGCAGCCCCACCAGTGCAGCCATCACATGTTCGACCGTCTGCACGCGCGCGGCCCCGAGCTCGATGGTGGTCCCGCGGGAGATGTCCACGACATGGTCCACATCGGCCGGGACTTCGGGCTCCCCGGGAAGGTCGACGCGCCGCCACCGGACTCCGTAGTTCTCAGGGGCCGGCTTGAATGTCATCGTGCAGATATTTCCCGTGTGGAGGCCGATGCCGCTCATGGACACGGGCTGCTTGATCGTGCGCTGCTGGACGAGCATAGGGCCTGAGTCTGAAGAATCGAGAAGTTGGTTTGCGCTTTCCGGATGCCATGCCACCCCACCGGGAAGGTTCCGTGAGGCCGGGCCGGAGCAGGTCAGGTAACGCCGGGTGCACGCGGCGCCACCGGCATCAGGGCTTTGCCGGAAGCCGGGTGCTCAGCGCCTGTTTCAGATCGTCGATCTCCCGCCTGAGCTCGCGAACCGTCCGCAGCAGGTCCGGGAGCTGGGAGAGGGCTCCCTGGATTCTGAACGCATCCCGGTGCGGGAGGGCTGGCGACCCGAAGATCGTCGTGTTCGGCAAGGTGACGGATCTGTGGACGCCCGACTGCGCGCCCACCTTGGTGCCGTCGGCGATCTCCAGGTGGCCGGTGAAGCCCACCTGTCCGCCGATCATGACCCCGGCGCCGATTTTTGTGCTCCCCGAGATCCCCGCCTGGGCCGCACTCACCGTGTTCTCGCCGATGACCACGTTGTGGGCCACCTGGATCAGGTTATCGAGCTTGACACCCTTCCGGATACGCGTCTCCCCGAGGGTGGCACGGTCGACGGTCGTGTTTGCCCCGATCTCCACATCGTCTTCAAGAACGACGATGCCGATCTGCGGTATCTTCTCGAAGGAGCCGTCGGGCAGCGGGGCAAACCCGAAGCCGTCGCCGCCGATCACTGCGCCGGGCTGCAGAATTACGCGATTTCCCAGCCGGCACTCTTCCCGGACGGTCACATGGGCGTGCAGGAGGCAATCATCACCGGTCACGGCGCCGTCTCCGAGGACGGTGCAGGGACCGATCATGGTGCGGTCGCCGATCCGGCAGCGGGAGCCAACGACGGCATGAGCGGCAATGCGGACTCCGTTCCCCAGCACGGCGGAGGGGTCGATGACCGCCGAGGGATGGATGCCCGGGGCCACAGGGGGGGCCGGGGGGTGAAAGGCAGCAACGCACTTCACGAAGGAGGCGTAAGGATCCGCGACCCTGAGCAGGGAACACTCGCCGGCGTTCCGTCCATCAGGGAGGGAGACGGATGCCGAAACGATCACCGCCGAGGCGCGGGTAGTGGCAAGGTAGCGTGCGTACTTCATGTTGGCGAGGAACGTGAGGTCCCCTTCGCCCGCTTCCTCGATCTTCGCCACACGGTGTATCTCACGGTCACCGTTGCCGACAAGCTCGGCCTGCAGCAACCGGGCGATTTCCTGAAGTTTCACGTGACGCTCCCGGCGGTGGACGCTTACTTGCCGAACGACTGCATGCGCTGGATGACTTTCGTGGTGAGATCGTTCTTATCGCTGGCATACAGAAGCAGGATCTGTCCGCTCTTGTCGAAGACATAATCGTACCCGTCTTCCTTTGCGATATCCTCGAGCACCTGGAAGATCTTGTTCTGGATGGGTTTCATCACCTCGTTCTGTTTCTGGAAGAGCTCGCCGTTCTGGCCGAATTTCCTGTTGCGGTAATCCTGGACCGCCTGGTCGAGGGACCGCAGATCTTTTTCCTGATCGGCCCGGGCCTGATCGGTGAGGATAAGCTTCTTCTTGTCGTAGTCTTCGAACTTCTTCTTCCAGTCGGCCTGCATCTTCTGAAGCTCGGCCTCCCACTGGGAGACGAGACCATCGAGGGTCTTCTGGGCGTCGATCGCTTCAGGGAGCGTCTGCATGATCGACTCCGAATTGATGTGCCCGATTTTGCTCTGGGCGGGCGCCGAGAGGGCGATGGCCGCAAGCAACAGCGCCGTTACACACATACGTCTCATGCAATGTCCTCCGCTGTGGCGTCGCAGCGCCTTATTTCCCGCGCTTGAGATTGTCAAGCACACGGTTGGTCAGATCGTCCTTGGGGTCGGCATAGAGAACGATATTGACGTTATCATTCTGATCGAGCACGAAGCTGTATTTCTCGGTTTTCGCGATCCGCTCGATGGCCTTGAGGATCTTTTCCTTCACGGGGGTGAAGATCTTCTCGCGCTGGGCGGCGAGATCACGGTCCTTGGCCTGGGCGTATTCGCGGGCGCGGAGCTGGATGTCCTGGATCTCCTGCTGGGCCGTGCGCTTCGAGGCGTCGTTCATCATCGATTCTTTTTTCTGATAGTCCGAGTACTTCTCCTCGATCTGCTTCTGCATCGTTTGGAGAGTATCCTGGATCGGCTTAGCAAAGCCTTCGAGCCGCTTTGCGGCCTCGCGTGCTTCCGGCAGCTCGTCGAAGATTTTGGCGGAGTTGACAAAGCCGATCTTCTGCGTCTGGGCGAGCAGCCCGGAGCCGGCGCAGAGAAGAACGGCCAGGAGGAGAGAGAGTGATGTTCTGGGCACGGTATCCTCACACAAGAAGAGAAGGTGGTGGTGTTCAGTGGATAGTGGAATCAAAAGCCGCGGCCGAACACAAAGTGGAAATGCCAGCCGTCAGGTTTGCCGTCGCGCGGCGACACATCGTCGAACCCGTACCCGTAATCGAAGCCGATCAGTCCGATGGGTTGGATCTGGATACGTGCACCGAGGCCCGCCGAGCGTTTCAGGTCGAAGTAGTTCGCTTTGGCGGAGCTCTCGAACACGTTGCCGCCTTCCGCAAAGCCGAGAAAGTAGATCGGGATCGGATTGATGGAGACCGCGAAGCGGAGCTCCGCCGTCTGCTTGGTTTCGACGCGGCCCGCCACGACGGTGCCATTCGCTCTGGGGCCGATAGACTGATCTTCGTACCCGCGCAGGGGGGTGGTATTGATGTAGCCCAGTCCGGTGCCGCCCATGGAGAAGAGGTCGATGGGAGAGATGTTGCCGGTGCCTCCGCCGATGGGGGCGATCGTGCCGTACAGGGTGCTGAGGTAAAGAGCCACACGCGTGGAGTTGAAGATCGGGATATACCAGTCGGACTGGTAGATCCACTTGAGGAACTTCACATTGCCGGGGAGGAACGGCCCTCCGGAGATCTGGAACGTCAGGGAGACATTCGACCCGCTGCTCGGGAAGATGGGGTTGTCGGTGCTGTTGCGCGAGATGATCTGCGTGAGGCTCACCTGGCTGGTGACCCCCTCCTGGTAGTAGCCGAGGCCGTTCCTGACATCGTTCCTCTGTCCGTTCAGGATCCAGTCGCCGCGGAAGTAGTCATCCGGCCACCGGAAGCGCCGGCCGAGACGAATCGACCCGCCGGTCTGCTGCAGGTCGAACGTGTAGATCTGGCGGGTATCGAAGAGGCTTACCCCGAAGAGGGTCGGGGTGTTGAAGAGCCACGGCTCCGTGAACCCGATGCTGAACGTGCGGAAGCGGGAGGCCTCGCCGAATTCCCACTGAAAACTCATGATCTGCCCCGCGCCGCCGGAGAGGGGCTCGCTGATCGAGAAGTTGTTGATCGTGAAACCGAGGGCTCCCGTCACTCCGAACGCGCCGCTGTAGCCGACGGAGGCATTGATATTGTCGCTGGATTTCTCCTCCACCTCGTAGACGAGGTCCACGGTCTTTTCGTCGACCATCTGGTAGTCGGGTTTCAGCTTCTCGGGGTTGAAGTAGTTGAGCTGCTGGAGCTGGCGGAGACTCCGCATGATGCTCGCGCGGCTGAAGTAGTCCCCAGGGCGCGTCGTAAGCTCCCGGCGGATGACCTTCTCCTGGGTCTTGGAGTTCCCCTTGATGTTGACGTGCCCGATCTTGAACTGGTTCATCTCAAAGACATTGACCTGCAGGTCGACGCTGTCCTCCGCCACGCGGGTCTCCACGGGCTCCAGGTTGAACCGGAGATAGCCATTGTCGAGGTACAGTGCGGCGACGTCGGTCTGAGCCTCGTTGCCGCGGAGGTTGTGCTCGAGCTTGTCGGCGTTATAGATCTCGCCGGGGCGCACCCCGAGCCGCTCGTTCAGGGCCTCCTCAGGATAGACAGTGTTCCCCTGCCACGTGACCCGGCGGATCTTATACTGCGGACCCTCGCGGACGGTGATCAGGATGTCCATATTCTCCTTGTTGCCGGTATACCAGATCGAGTCCGAGATCACCCCGGCGTCACGGTACCCGTTCTTCCTGTAATACTGCACGATGAGCTTCTTGTCCTCGTCGTACTTCTTGGTGTCGAATTTCGCCCCGGACCAGAACTTCCACCAGTGCTTTTCCGACGTGTTGTCCATTGCCCCCCGCAGGTCGCCGTCCGACACGGCAGAATTCCCGCTAAAGATGATATGGTCCACCCGGACCGGAGGGCCCTCGTTGATGTCGACGTGCACGACGACGCGATTGGACCCGGTGTCGGCCGGTGTGGTGGTCGGTTTCACGTCGGCAAGAAGATACCCCTCTTTCTCGTAGAGCTTCCCGATCTCCCGCCGGATCACGGTCAGCTCGTTGGCGGAGAGCACCTGGCCCCGGACCAGGTTAAGCTTTTTCATGATGTCGTCTTCGCTCACCTCGTTGCGGCCGCTGTACTCGATCCGCTCGAAGCGGGGGAGTTCCCGGACATTGATGACAAGATAGAGACCCGTGGCGACCCGGCGGTCCACCGCGATCTGGATGTCGTCAAAGATCTTGAGCTGCCAGAGTTTCCGGACGGCCTGGCCCACCTGATCTCCCGGAAGGGTAATTTCATCGCCGACCCTGAGGCCCGAATTGGCGATAATTGCCGCGGGGTCAGCCAGCGTATTGCCTTCGACGGAGATGCCGAGAATCTTGAGGACTTCTTGAGGTTGGTTGCGTTGTGCGTCTGCTTCGGGAAGGAGGAATATGCCCAGGCCCATCGCTGCCAGCACCAGCAAAAACTGTTTCATATCACGGTCCCGTTACACTCTTGATGAATCGCTGGACAGGGTTTCCCTCGCCTCCCCCGGAGGGGAGCTGTTCGCTCACCATGCCGAACCGCCGCTCCCGTTTCTGATAGTCCTGGATGGCGGCATAGAGTTCATCGCGCCTGAAACCGGGCCAGAATTTCGGCGTGATATAGATCTCGCTGTAGGCGAGCTGCCACAGGAGGAAATTGCTGATACGGAACTCGCCGCTCGTGCGGATGAGGAGATCCGGGTCGGGAGTCCCCTCGGTGGAGAGATACCTGCTGATGGTCCCGTCGGAAATCTCCGCGGGGAGCAGGCTCCCCCCCGCCACCTCGGCGGCCAGGCGCTTGACGGCCTGGGTGAGGTCCCAGCGCCCGCTGTAGCTGAGGGCAAGAGTCAGTGTCAGGCCGGTGTTGTTCTGCGTCTTCCTGATGTCTTCGGCGAGCTCCTCCCGCACTTCCGTGGGAAGGGCAGCAATGTCGCCGATGGTCCTGATGCGGACGTTGTTCGTGTGGAGGCGGTCTGTCTCATCCTGGAGCGCCTTCAACAGCAGCCGCATGAGGAGAGACACCTCATCCTTGGGGCGCTTCCAGTTCTCGGTCGAAAACGCATACAGGGTGAGGTATTGTACGCCAAGCTGTCCGCATGCCTCCACGATATCCCGGACAGACTCCACCCCTTCGGTATGTCCTGCAATACGGGGCATACCTCGCCGCTTGGCCCACCGGCCGTTTCCGTCCATGATTATGGCAATGTGGCGCGGAATCTCGCCGGCGGATTTCAGCGCCTTCTGGGCTTTCGGATCCTTCGAAGTCGGCACTCCAAACCGCATGAATCTCTCGTGGATTCATAAAGTACGCCATTCACCGTAGAAAGTCAAGGAACGAACGGCTCGTTGACTTTCCCTCTCAAAATGGATATCTTCCTCAAGAATCGATGCCGGAGAGGGCATCCGAGTGCCTGGACTTCCCTTCCTTCCCATGGCCGCCTCCCCTTTCCGCGCACCCGCGGCTGCAGTCGGAAAGCAACCAGGTTCAATTCCTACCCTGTCGGACGAGGTGATCATGGGTGGCGTTCCAAACATGTCGGGCATGATGAAACAGATACAGAAGATGCAGGAGAGAATGGCCCAGGTCCAGGCTTCTCTGGAGGCGAAGACCATCGTCGGTGAATCAGGCGGAGGAATGGTGAAGGCGACGGTGAACGGCAAGCAGCAGCTCATCAAGCTCCAGATTGAAAAGGAGGTCGTGACTCCCGACGACATCGAAATGCTGGAGGATCTGCTGATCGCGGCCGTGAACAAGGCCATGGAAGAAGCTTCGAAGATTGCACAGGAGGAGATGTCGAAAGCCACCAGCGGCATGATGCCGAATATTCCGGGATTGAACTTCCCGGGTCTCTGACCGGGAAACGGTATGCTCTACACATCCGAGGCTCTGCAGCAGTTGATCGAGGAATTCTCCCATTTCCCGGGAATCGGGAGGAAGACCGCACAGAGACTTGCCCTCCACGTCCTGAAACTCCCCAGGGATGAAGTGGTACAGATGGCCAAAGCCCTGGTCGGAGTCAAGGACAGAATCCGGCACTGCACGGTCTGTTCGAATATCACGGAGCAGGACCCCTGTGTCATTTGTGCAAGTCCGAAGCGCGACCGGAGCCTTGTGTGTGTGGTTGAAGAACCGAACGATGTGATGGCTGTTGAAAAAACCAACGAATACCGCGGGCTGTATCATGTCCTGGGTGGGGCATTGTCTCCGCTTGACGGCATCGGGCCCGATCAACTCCGGGTCAGGGAGCTTCTGACACGCATCAACAGCGATGTTGGCGAGGTCATTCTTGCCATGAATCCGAACGTCGAGGGGGAAGCCACCACAATTTATCTCTCGCGCCTGTTGAAACCTCTGGGCGTCAGGGTCTCCCGCATTGCGCGGGGCATCCCGGTGGGCGGCGATCTGGAATTCGCCGATGAGGCGACTCTCACCCGCGCACTGGAGGGGCGGATTGCACTGTGAAATCCCGTTTGCGTGCCGGCCCTTTACGGCTGTGCGTTGTTTTCCTCGCCCTGCTCCCGGCTGGGTGCGGTCTGTTTGAGCCGAGGCAGCCGGAATCACCGACCGCGCCGAGCGACTCCTTCCGCCCCTCCACCGACCCCGATGCCCTGATTGAAAACCTTCAGAACGCGATCGCCCAGAAGAACGTGGTAAACTACGAGCGGTGCTTTGCGGAGCCGTCGCACGCCGCCGAGCCGTTTGTCTTTGCCCCGTCGTCCGCCGCCCTGGCTGTCTATGCCGCGGTCTTTGCGCACTGGACGGTCGACGAGGAGCGACAGTACTTCCAGAACCTGGTGGCCCGTTCTCAGGGGAAATCCAACGCCGTCTCTAACCTGACCCTGACGCACAAGACCATCATCGTCAGCGGCGATTCGGCGGTCCATTCCTATGACTACACGCTGACCTTCGAACACACCGATCCGACCTTCCCGCAGACCGCGATAGGAACGATGCAGGTTGTCATGGGACCCGACAACAACAACGCCTGGGTGATCTACCGCTGGACAGACTACAAGACCACCGGCGATGTGACATGGAGCCATTTCAAGGGCAAATTCAGCAACTGAGCGGCCGCCGGCGCGGCGCCCGGGGAAGCCTCATGGCGCACCCATGAGACTTCCAACAGGCAGGGCCGCCGGCGACAATGAGCGCCCGGAGCGGACGAGACCAGGGAAGGGGAGATGAACATGCACGAAGGCAGGAGCCGCGCAGGGCCCGCCGTACCCCGGAGAGGGATCGGGCCGGGACTGCCGCTTCTCCTTATAACGCTCGCGCTCGCCTCTCTCGCCGGCTGTCTCAATCCGTTCGCGCCGGGACTCGATACTTCGCCGGGCGTGAACACCTGTGACCCGCAGTCCGTCGACGGGCTCTTCCGGTGCTTTCAGTCGGCGTACACGTTCCGGGACACAACGCTGTACGGACAGATCCTCACCGACGATTTCGTCTTCGTCTACCGGAACTACGATCTGGGAGTGGATGTGAGCTGGGGACGGGACGAGGAGATGAGGACGACGTACGGCCTCTTTCAGAACGCGCAGAAGCTGGATCTGATCTGGAACAACATCATCTCCACCACCACAGACTCCAATGTGATCTCGGTGGTGCGGGGCTTCAATCTGACGCTGGTCTTCAATCCAAGCGACATTGAGAGGGTGGACGGCTATGCCAGTCTGACGTTCGCGCGCGCGCGGGTCACTGACCCGTGGAAAATCGTCAGATGGAGAGACGAATCCAACTACTGATTCCCGGCACCAGGGGCGTTCTGCCGCATTCCCCCCGCAAGCACCTCAGGCCATGAGTATTTCCTATATGCTCCGTGAGAGTCTTTCCGGATTCCGCCGCGCGAAGCTCTCGAGCGCCCTCGCCGTCATCACGATCTGGATCGCCCTGCTCCTGCTCGGCCTGTTCGCGGTGGCAAGCGTGAATACCCAGAGGTTCGTCCAGTCTCTGCGCGGCCGGCTGGAGATGGAGGCGTTCCTGCGCGAGCCCGCCTCGGACGAGGAGCTGCAGCGCATCGAGCATGCGATCCTGGGACAGGACGGGGTGGACAGCGCGGTCTACGTCTCCAAGGACGAGGCGGCGCAGCGGTTTCAGCGGGAGTTCGGCGAAGACATCCACCGGGTGCTCGACTTCAATCCCCTTCCCCCCTCGTTCAAGATCCTCCCGCGCGCAAGCTACAGGAACAGCGACAGCGCCCGCGTGCTGCACCGGAAGCTGACTGCGATCGCGGGCGTGGACACGGTGGTGTACCGCCGCGCCCTGCTCGAGGTCATCGACACGCGGACCGCTGTGGTGTACAGGATCGCGCTCGGCCTGGGCCTCTTCGTCGCGTTGTCGGCGGTGGTGCTCGTCGGCAACACCATCCGTCTCTCCATCGATGCCAAGCGGCACATCATCCGAACCATGGAGCTGGTGGGGGCGACCCGCCTGTTCGTCCGGCTCCCGTTCCTGATCGAAGGGATGCTGCAGGGTCTGCTGGGGGGCATCCTGGCCGGATTCCTGCTGAATGCGGCCGTGGAGCATCTCGCCATCCTGGTCTCGCCCGAGCTGGCCGCCTTCATCCATATGCCGACGGCCTTCTACGCATCAGTCGCGGCGGCCGGCACTCTCCTCGGCCTGGTGGGGAGTACGCTTTCCGTGATGCGTTTCCTGCGCGCGTGAGACGGTGCGGCACCTCATGGGGAACGGGACGGCCCGGCGCCCTACTTGAATCGGCCTCCCCGGTTTCGTACATTGGGCGACAACGTTGAACCTCTTCCCTCCGCCGGATGCCCGTCCATCCGGGGGGCCTTCTGCCGGCTGCATTCCCACATCACAGGCATCACCCATGAGCAAGCTCTCTTCGTTCACCGCGTCATCGGTCGGCCGGAAACTGCTCGTCGGCCTGACCGGCCTGTTCCTCTGCCTGTACCTCCTGTTCCACATGACGGTGAACCTGTTCCTGTTCAAGCAGGACGGAGGAGGGACGTTCGACACCTACGCCGAGTTCCTCGCGACCTATCCGCTGCTCCGCCCTGTCGAGATCATCCTCTTCCTGCTGTTCCTCGTCCACGCATTCTTCACGGGCTTGCTCTGGTTTCTGAACCGGCGCGCGAGGCCGCAGCGCTACGCGGTGAACCGGAACGACGAGGTCAGCGAGACGGCATCGCGCATCATGTTCATCACGGGGATGGTGGTCACGGCATTCCTGGTCGTCCACGTGAACACGTTCTTCGTCAAGTCGCGTTTCTTCTCGTCGGAGCACTCCCCAACGATGTACGCGCGTGTGGCGGAGGCTTTCGCCAATCCGGTTTACTCCCTGTTCTACGTGGTGGCTCTCGTGTTCCTTGCCTACCACCTGCGGCATGGGTTCCAGTCGGCCTTTCAGACGTTCGGACTCCGGACGTCCAGGTACCGGAGACTCATCGAATGGACCGCGGTGATATTCTGGCTGGTCATACCGCTCGGCTTCGCGCTCATGCCGCTGTTCTTCCTGTTCCGTGCTCATTAAGCGGGGACCATCATGGCACTCGAATCAAAAATTCCTGCGGGACCTCTTGAAACACAATGGGACCGGCACCGTTTTGCGATGAAGCTGGTCAACCCTGCAAACCGCCGCAAGTACACGGTTATCGTCGTGGGGACCGGGCTTGCGGGGGCATCGGCCGCAGCGTCGCTGGGCGAGCTGGGATATAACGTGGTGTGTCTGAGTTACCATGAGTCGCCGCGACGTGCCCACAGCATCGCCGCCCAGGGGGGGATCAATGCCCCGAAGAACTACACGAACGACGGGGACAGCGTGTACCGTCTCTTCTACGATACGGTGAAGGGGGGGGATTACAGGGCGCGGGAAGCCAACGTGTACCGCCTGGCGCAGGTGAGCGGCTCGATCATCGACCAGTGCGTGGCCCAGGGAGTTCCGTTCGCCCGCGAATACGGCGGCCTGCTCGACAACCGGTCGTTCGGAGGAGCCCAGGTCTCGCGCACGTTCTATGCACGCGGACAGACCGGGCAACAGCTCCTGCTCGGCGCATATTCCGCCCTCTGCCGCCAGATGCAGGCAGGCACCGTCCAGTTCCATCCGCGCCGTGAGATGCTTGACCTCGTCGTCGTGGACGGCCAGGCCAGGGGCGTGATTGCCCGCGACCTCGTCACCGGCGCACTGGAATCCTATGCCGGACACGCCGTTGTCCTCGCGACGGGGGGATACGGTAACGTCTTCCATCTCTCCACCATGGCGAAAGCGAGCAACGCCACGGCCATCTGGCGCGCCTGCAAGCGCGGCGCCTGGTTCGGCAACCCCTGCTTCACGCAGATCCATCCCACCTGCATTCCGCAGGGCGGGTCGTACCAGTCGAAGCTCACCCTGATGAGCGAGTCGCTCAGGAACGACGGACGCATCTGGGTGCCGAAGACGCAACGGGACAGGCGGCGTCCCGAGGAGATCCCAGAGGATGAGCGGGACTACTACCTGGAGCGGTTGTACCCGTCATTCGGCAACCTCGTGCCCCGCGACGTGGCCTCGCGCCGTGCCAAGGAAATGTGCGACAAAGGGCTCGGGGTGGGACCGACAGGCCTGGCGGTATACCTCGACTTCTCCGATGCCATCAAGCGCAGCGGCAAGGAGGTGATCGAGGAGAAGTACGGCAACCTGTTCGACATCTATCATGAGATCACGGCGGAGGACCCTTACACAACACCGATGCGGATCTACCCCGCCATGCACTACACGATGGGGGGGCTCTGGGTGGACTACAATCTGATGAGCACGATCCCGGGGCTCTTCGTGCTCGGCGAGGCGAANNAACTTCTCCGACCACGGCGCGAACCGTCTGGGGGCGAGCGCCCTCATGCAGGGCCTTGCCGACGGGTACTTCATCGCCCCCTACACGCTCGGCGATTACCTCGCCTCGGCCCGTCTCCCGGCTGTCAGCGGGGATGAGCGGCCTTTCGCCGAGGCGCGCCTCGAAACCGAAGATCGGATCAGGAAGCTCCTGGCGATCCAGGGACGCCGCCCTGTGGATGACTTCCACCGGGACCTTGGCAAGATCATGTGGGACAACGTAGGCATGGCGCGGAATGCCGCCAGCCTGACCAGGGCGCTCCAGCTGATCCCCGCCCTGCGCGAGGAGTTCTGGCAGGATGTCAAGGTGGTGGGCGCCGGCGATTCCTTCAACAACGACCTGGAGCGGGCGGGGCGGGTGGCGGACTTCCTGGAGCTCGGCGAGCTCGTGGCCCGCGATGCCCTGCACCGCGACGAATCCTGCGGCGGTCACTTCCGGGAGGAGCACCAGACCGATGAAGGAGAGGCGAAGCGGAACGACGAGCAGTTCGCCTATGTCGCCGCATGGGAGTATACGGGGAGCAGTCCGGTCCTCCACAAGGAGCAGCTCCAGTTCGAATACGTGAAACCTTCCCAGAGGAGTTACAAGTGATGGACTTCACACTGAAGGTGTGGCGGCAGGCTTCCGGCAAGGCGCCAGGAGGGTTCAAGATCTATGGCGCCAAGGAGATCTCCCCTGACGCATCATTCCTGGAGATGCTCGATATTGTGAACGCCGGACTGGTCAGGGACGGCGAGGAGCCCATCGCCTTCGACCACGACTGCCGGGAGGGCATCTGCGGCAGTTGCGGCCTGATGATCAACGGACGCGCACACGGACCACTCCGCGGGGTTGCCACATGCGAACTCCGGATGCGGGCATTCAAGAGCGGCGGCACCATCGTCGTCGAACCCTGGCGCGCGAGGGCGTTTCCCATCATCAAAGACCTGGTCGTGGACCGGACGGCGATGGACCGGATCATGGCGGCGGGAGGATACATCACCGTCAAGACCGGCTCGGCTCCCGACGCCAACTCCGTCCTGGTTGCGAAAGAGCTCGCCGATGAGGCATTCGACGCGGCGGCTTGCATCGGGTGCGGAGCCTGCGTGGCTACATGCAAGAACGCTTCGGCCATGCTCTTCGTGGCGGCGAAGGTCTCCCACCTGGCGCTCCTCCCGCAAGGAGCGCCGGAGCGGGCCCGGCGAGTGGAGGCAATGCTGTCACAGATGGACGCCGACGGGTTCGGAGCCTGTTCCAATACCTACGCCTGCGAGGCCGAGTGCCCGAAAGAGATCTCGGTTTCGCACATCGCCAGGCTGAACAGAGAGTATATCAGGGCCAAGCTGGGATAGATCGGACGAAGGCGGTCAGACGAAGACACGACAGTGAAGTTCATCGCACTCGAGCAAGAAATCCCCGGAGTGACGGAAGAGCAGCTCCACCCCCACCTCCGCGCTGAGGCGGCAAGGGCCTGGGAACTCATCCAGTCGGGGGTGTTCCGCGAGATCCATTTCCGCGCCGATGTATCCTCCGCCGTGATCGTCCTGGAGTGCGCCACCACGGAGGAGGCGCACGCGGCTCTGGGGACACTTCCCCTCGTCGCGCATGGCCTGATCCGTTTCGATGTCATCCCTCTGAAGCCTTATACCGGGTTTGCGCGGCTGTTCAGGTAGGTGGCGGTACCCTGGTGACGCTTCCCAGGGAGTTTCCAGACATCGTAAGAGCCCCCTCCCGTCCCGCTTCCCTGGCCTTCCCCTTCGGCCATTCACATGCCGGCCTGACTCCGTTCCTCGACCTCAAGACCTCACAGTCAGACTTCGCTGGCTTCGGACCCTCACACTCCGGACAGACCCCGTTGCTCTCCAGGTGATTTAGTCGTATGTTACTGTGATGGTCCCTCTTCATCATCTGCTCGTCCCGACTCCATGACGAAACGCCGACTTGCGATCCTTTCCGTCGCGTTGTTCTTCAGCCTGCAGCCGCTCTTTCCTCAGGACTCCAAGGAAAACGCTGATTTCAAGCTGGCTCTCAACCTTTACAATGACGGCCTGTTCGACCTGGCGGCTGAACAGCTCCGGCAGTTCGTCGGTTCATATCCCACAACGTCTCAGGGGATTGAGGCGAGGTTCTTTCTCGGCCTCACGCAGCTGAAGCTGAAGCGCTACGAGGACGCGCGCATCACCTTCCAGACATTCGCATTGAATTACCAGGATAACCCCCGCGCCGCGGAGGCCTGGCTGCACACCGGCGAGGCATACTCGGCGATGAACAATGCCAGGGAAGCCGCCCTCGCCTTCGAGCGGGTCAAGGTGTTCCATCCCAAGAGCAAATCCGCCCCTGACGCGCTCCTGCAAGCCGCGCACTCTTTTACGCTTGCCGGCCAACGGGACGACTCGAAGCGTGTGCTGCGCGTGATCCTGCAGGAATACCCCGCCAGCGGGGCGGTGCTGGCCGCGCGGACACTGCTCGGCAAGATGTACTTCGAGGACGGCAACACCGAACAGGCGCAGAATGAGCTCCGGCGTGTGATCGAGGGGGACCCTTCGGCAGATGCCCGCGCTCAGGCGTTGCTCATTCTCGGGAACATCAACCAGGCCCTTCTCAGGACCGAGCAGGCGCAGGCGAATTATCAGGAGATCATCACCCGGTACAAGAATTCATCCGCCCTCCAGGGTGCGCTGGTGAACCTCGGGAAGTCCCAGGCCGAAGGCGGGAAATATGCCGAGGCAGCCGAAAACTACAGGAAGGCGCTTGCGCTCAAAGCCAACGCGGATTCCTCCCTCCTGAGGGATGCGATGTTCGGGCTCGCCGCCGCCGAAGACGGTCAGAAGAATCCGGCGGGCGCAATCGCGGCGTACGGGAAATTCCTCGCAGCATTCCCCGCCGACGATCATGCTTCTGAAGCGTTGTGGAACATGGCGCTCGCAGGAAGCAGGGCGAAGCAGTATGCAGTGTCCAACGGCGCCTGCCAGAGGCTCACGCATATGCAGGGGGGCTATCGCCGCCTGGCCCAGATCCGGCTCGCGCGAAACGCCGAGGAGGAGCGGAACCCGTCCGGCGCCATCGAAGCCTATCAGGCGTTCGTCGATCAGAACCCGGAGGATCCTGCAGCCGCGGAGGTTCTCCTCACCATCGGCCGCCTGTACGAAGAGCGGCTCCATGACGCGCGGAAGGCGTCGGCAGTCTATGAACAGCTGGCCACCCGCTACCCCCGTGCGCCGGCGGCATGCAGGGCCCTTGCCGGGGCGGCGAGGTGCCACGAACTTCTGAAGGAGACGGACAGGGCGCTGGACCTGTATCGCGAGCTTGTCAGCCTCTTCCCGGCGTCGGATGAACGGCCCGGAGCCGGGAAAAGGATCGCGATGCTGGAAACGTTCGACGCGAAGGACAAAGACGGCGGACTGGAGAAGCTCGCACTCCTGGTGGGAGACGTTGTTGCCGAAAAGGACCGCGTCGGGCTCTCCTACAGGCTGGGGGAGATCTATTTCCACCAGATGAAGAACTATGAGGCGGCGGCGGTGCAGTTCACCAACGCCATCAACAGCGGGATGTCCGACGCCCGGTTCGTCGATGCACTCTTCCTCCGCGCGAAAGCGTACGAGAACCTTGCGCTCCGTGATGAGAAGTACCGCCCGCGGGCGATCGAATCGTACCAGACCTTCGTGCAGTCGTACAGCGAAGACCCCCGCGCCAGGGAGGCGATGGTCTCCCTGTTCTTCCTCCGTGCGACCAATCCCTCTGCCGCCCGCACTGCCCTGCAGGGAGTTCCCTCCGACCGCCGCGACACCATGCTGCTGCGGCTGGGCGAGCTCCTGGAACGCGCCGACAGCTCGGCCGATGCGCTTCCCATCTACGAAACGGTCGCGCGTCAGTCCCGCGACTCCGGCTCAGCCACCGAAGCAGCCTACCGTTCGGCTTTGCTCTTTGGCAAGGCGGGGCAGGTGGACTCGGCGCTTGCCTGGGGCGGGATCTACCTTGCCCGAGCGCCGGAGGGAGCGCACGCGGCACAAGTCCTGACGGCTATGGGGGAGATGCAGCGCAAGGACCCGGCTCAGGCCATCCCCCTCTACCGCCGCCTCGCCGGAGAGTTTGCTTACACCGCGGCGGGGTCGGAGGCGCGGCCGCGGCTCGCCGAAGCGCTGGCTGCCTCTGGCAATGCCGACGAAGCCGTCGCGGTCTACAGGGACCTCGTCCGGGAGGAGCAGGAGAATGCCCTGAACGAATCGGGGGTGAGCACGCCCCTGCTGCTCGGACTGGCAAGGGCCGAGCATCAGGCCGGACATACGGTGGAGGCAAAGACGCGTCTGCTTGAACTCCTTGCGCGGGAGGGCTCCGGCAAGGAGGCCGGGCAGGCGTACACCCTGCTCGGCTCGATCGCGAAGGGTGAGGGAGCCCTCGAGGCGGCCACGGCATATTTCCGCTCGGCCGAGAAGGCGTCGCCGGGAGTGGCTGCCACCCGGGAAGTCGCGGATCTCCTCTTCAATGCCGGCAACTACTCCGACGCCATCAAGCAGTACGCTGAGCTCGCAAAAGCGGCGCAGGCCGACACGGACCGGCAGTACTGTGAATCGCGCATCATTCTCGCCCGCCTGAGAAGCGACGACATCCCGGGAGCGAACCGAGACATCGCGGCGTTCAAAGAACGCTACGGGAAGGCCGACGAAGCCCTTGCCGCTTTCGAGCTGGAACGGGGGAACTACTTCTTCCGCAAGGGTGACCATGCCTCCGCCATGAAGACCTTCGCCGACGTGGCCAAGCGGTACGATGACACTCCCTCCGCGCCTGAGGCAAGGTACTGGACCGGCAAGACGCTGCAGTCCGCCGGCAAGATCCCCGAAGCGGTCGCCACTCTCGAAGAGCTGATCAAGGACCACCCTGAGGCCGACATCATCCCCCGCGCCCATCTTGCGCTCGGTATCCTCTATTATGATGAGGAGAAATGGCCGGA
>PMBF01000095.1:24274-25725 GCA_003152875.1 Ignavibacteriota bacterium
GTGATGCATCTGCAGGGGCTGCTCGACCAGGCAGGCAGCGACCTGGAGGGAGAGATCAGGTACTACATCGCCGAGGCGAATTTCAACAAGGGGGACTACCAGCAGGCAATCCTGGACTTCCTGAAGGTTCCCTACCTGGTCACGAAGAAGGGGAAGATCGATTGGACCGCGAACTCGCTCTACATGTCGGGACAATCGTACGAGAAGATGGGACGGTTCGACCAGGCCCTGACCATGTACCAGCAGATCGTTGAGCGGACGGGAATCGATGAGACGTTCAAGACCGCAGCACGGAAGGAAATCGACCGCGTCAGACTGGTCCTGAAAAAGAAGGCCGTTGATTGACGATGCCAGAAATCCACACCGACCGCATCTTTCAACTCCTTGAATCGCGGCTCCCGGCCGGGGACCATCTGGCCATGAGCGACGTCCTCACGGGAGTCCTGCCCCCCGCCGTCCGGGCCTGGCTCAGCGCAGCGGTCGCCGATCGGCTGGCAACTGACCTGCAGGCTGCCCCGCACCTTTCGAGGGCGGCCGGCACTCCAGCCGCGAGGCGGATCGGCCGCGGCGTGGTTGCCGCACTTGTTCCCCAGTACGTCATCGACCGGGGAGACCTCCTGCTCCTGCTCCGTGATGCCGTTGAGTTTGTGGAAGCTTTTCTCCACCGCCCCCGCCGGACGCTGGAAGAACTGCTCCTGGGAAACGCGGAGAGCGTGGCGATCACACTCCTGCCTTCCAGGCTCTCCATCATCACCGACTACACGTATCTCGGGATCGTGCTGTCCAGGCTTCTGAGCGAAAAGACGGCCGCAGACCGTGAAGAACTCAGGAGGCTGATTGCCCGGGTGGATGACGAGGTCATGAGCCGCCATGCTCCGGAAGAGCTGGCACAGCTCATGGCCCCCCTCCTCCACTGGTATGAGCTTGCAGGGGTGCGAGGAATCCCGGTGGAAGCGGTGCTGGACTTCCTGGACGACAAAGAAATGACGGCGCTGCGCGACTACGTAGAGAACATCGCCCGGATCCGGGACCAGAGCACACTTTGCGCTACGGAGATCGGCTCACTTGCCGGCGATCTGGCCCGGGGAGCGGGGCTGCCGATCCCCGATATCGTCTCAGGGACACCGGCCGACACCCTTCAGGCCTCCGGACCGGAGGCCGAGGAGTCATCGTACGGGCTGAACGGGGCGCAGGAGGTTTCCGAGGAGTTGAAGCCGCGGCAGCCCGAAGTCTCCGGGACTCCGGAGCATGGCGACGCTCCCTCACCCGGCGTCCCGGACGTGGCGGGGCAGACGGCGGAGCAGGAGGAGGTCCCCGGGGCTCTCGAGATTGGCAGGTTGCCCTTGTCAGGGGCTCTGGAAGGGACGGGGCAGGAAGCGGAGCAGACAGAGGCATCCAGGTTGCTCGAAGCGACTGGCGCTCCTTCGTCCGCGGCTCTGGACCGCACGAGA
>PMBF01000052.1:0-7092 GCA_003152875.1 Ignavibacteriota bacterium
CGTCCGCGGCTCTGGACCGCACGAGAGAAACAGAGGAGCAGGAAGAGGTACCGGGGACTCCCGGGACCGGCATCGCATCTTCGTCGGGGGGTCCGGAGTCTGGCAGTCCCTCCTCGTCCGGCGTTCCGGAGGCGGCTGTACAGTCGGAAGAGCATGCTGAGGCATCGGGGGCGCCCGAGCCTGGTGAGGTTTCTTCGTCCGGAGACCTGGAGCAGACGAGGGAGCCGGCGTTGCCGGCGGCAACCCCGGATGTGAGTCAGGAGGAACCCCCATCAATCTCCGTCACAGCGCCTGGGAGTTCAACCGCGCAGCCGAATCCGGAACGAAAAATGCCGGCGATGCGCCTGCCGCCGGAACCGGAGGGAACTCAGGGAGAGTCCGCTTCCCGCCTGACTCCAACGGAGGAGAAAGCCAGACGGCAGGAGGGCTACAAGGGCACCATCCGCCGTAATTTTGCACTGGCCCTGACCTCGGCAGGCCTGAAGTTCGGTGCTCCGGCAGCCAAGCCCAAACCCCCGCTTGCATCCGAGTTCAGCGAGGAACAGCGCAGGCTGTTGATCGCTTCGTTGTTCCGGAACGAGGCCGCATATTTCGACAACGTCGTGCAGACGCTGGCAGGGCTGCGCTCCTGGAGGGATGGAGCGCGGTATCTCACAGACTTTCTGGAAATCAACAGACTGAACCCATACGCAAAGGATGTCCTTCAGTTCACAGGCATCGTCCGGCGCTGGTTTGTGGGGGATGAGGAGAAACCATGAAGTTCGTCGATCTCGTTCGCATCAAGGTGAAGGCAGGAGCCGGAGGCTCGGGATGCGTCAGCTTTCGAAGGGAGAAGTTCGTCCCCAGGGGGGGGCCGGACGGCGGCAACGGAGGGCGGGGGGGATCGATCCTGATCCGTGCAAACCACCATCTCAACACTCTGCTGGACTACCGGTACAAGAATCACTATTCGGCGGCCAGAGGCGATCACGGGCTGGGATCCAGAAAATCGGGGAAGAGCGGCGAGGACATCGTACTCGAGGTGCCGATGGGAACCATCGTCCGCGACGCCCTGACGGGGGATGTGAAATTCGACCTTGTGAAGGACGGCGAGGAGAGCGTGCTGGCACGCGGAGGGCGCGGGGGCCGCGGCAACGCAGAGTTTGCCACATCGACCAACCAGGCCCCGCGCGATTTCGAGGTCGGTGAGGCAGGGGAGGAANNCCGAACGCGGGCAAATCAACGCTGATCTCCGTCATCTCGGCGGCAAGACCGAAGATCGCCGATTATCCGTTCACCACACTCGTTCCAAACCTCGGGATCGTGAGAGTGGACGAGGGAGCGGGGTTCGTAGTGGCCGACATGCCCGGACTGCTTCTGGGGGCTCACCAGGGGAAGGGGCTCGGGATCCAGTTCCTGAGGCACATCGAACGGACGCGCATCCTCGTCTTCCTGCTGGACGGCACGCGGCCGGATCCCCTGGACGACTATCGGGTCCTGATGGCGGAGCTGAAATCATTCAGCAGCGACCTTCCGAAAAAGCCGCGTGTGGCCGCCCTGACCAAGATGGACATTGTCGACGACGTGCGGAAGAAAAAGCTGGCGTCGCTGAAGATCCCCCGTGTGCCATTGCACCGAATTTCGGCGGTGACGGGGGAAGGGGTGGAGCGGCTGGTGCGTGACATCTGGGAGAAGCTGCGTACGCTTGACCGGAAAGAAGAGGGCAGGGCTAGTGAGGATGGCGGTGGCGCAGGATATGAGGCTTCTCCAGCCCGTGGGCGAGCATGAGCGTCTCGTCACCGAGAAGAGCCCCGGCAGAGCCCTCGGCCACGACTCTTCCCTCGTCGATCAGTATGACACGGCTGCAGAGCTCGACAACCAGCTCCAGGTCGTGGGTAGCGATGATGCGGGTCGCTGGGAGGCCGCCAAGGAGCGCTTTCAGTTCCCGTTTCGCGCGCGGGTCAAGGTCGCTCGTCGGTTCATCAAGCACAAGGATCTCGGGCCGGCACGCGAGGACCCCTGCCAGACAGACCCGCCGCTTCTCGCCACCGCTGAGGTGGTGCGGCATCCGGTGCTCAAAGCCTTCCAGGCCGACTGTCCGCAGGGAGCTCTCCACCAGGGTCTTCACCTCCTGTTCCCCCAGTCCAAGCTGAGAGGGCCCGAAGGCGACGTCTTCGAAGACAGTAGGACAGAAGAGCTGATCGTCGGGATCCTGAAAGAGGAGCCCGACGCGCCGGTGAATCTCCCGCGCGCGATCTCTGCTGACCGGGATGCCGCGCACCCAGACGGCAGGCAATGGCGCATCGGTCTCGGGGAGAAGCCCGTTCAGATGCAGCAGGAGCGTTGATTTTCCGGCGCCGTTCGGACCAACCAGTCCCACGCATTCCCCATCCTCCACGGCAAACGTCACCCCCTTCAGAGCTTCCTTCCCGTCCGGGTAGCAATACCTGAGATCCCGCACTTGGAGCGCCATGCTCATTCCCACCCCCGCGCGCGCATGGCAGCATAGACCCGCTCAGCGCGTTCGACCGACCGGACGGCAAGGTGCCCGATCACGCCGCTGTTCAGAAACCAGGCCAGGCGTCTCCCCTTGGCGAAGGTCCGTCCAGCGCGCGCCCGTCTCATTCTCTCGACCTGATCGGCAAGGACAAAGAGATACCTGTAGAGAAGAGCAATCGTGGTGAGAAGAATCCCCGGAAGCTTCAGCCGGCGCAGCAGCATAAAGATGTCCCCGAACGGGGTTGTCGCTGAAAAGATGATGACAATCGTCAGCGAGAGTGAAGACTTCACCAGGAGGGTCCAGAATGCCGTCCATCCATCCGGGCGGAAAAGGACCAGCGCGGATGCCGCAACAGCAAAAGGCTCCAGCATCAGGAGCCTGCGCAGCAGGGTGACAGGCGGGAAGCGGCTGAGGAGCGCCGCAGCCGAAGTCACGACAACCGGGACGATGAGCAGGAGCGGAACGCCGAGGGGGAGTGATGCAATTCCCAGCAGGATCACGAGAGCCCCGGCTGCTTTCACGGATGCCTGGAGGCGGCTGATGATGCTCGGGGGGAGGTGAAATGATGCCTGGAGACGCATGAAGGGAGCCGGGAAAGAGTTTACCTGCCGTTCTGTGCGCGGGGCACCAGGGCCGTTGCCAGCACGAACGAAAGGGCCAGCACGACAAGCGCTCCCACACCGCCGGCAAGGCCTGCGGCCAGACCGGGGGATTCGATCCAGGGGATCCTGTAGTCTGCAAGGGGCGACGCGATGAGCGGATGCGGAAGGGCGCGCGCGGAGAAACCGAGCGTGGAAGCGACCTTCTCGAGGCCGTCGGGCCATCGCGAGGCGAAGGGAGCAATGAAGATCGCCACCACGGATGTCACCAGGGCGGCGTAGACAAGGAACGACACCCGCGAGGAGGGCACCGGAGCTGAAGACCCGACGAGGTCGGGCCTGATGCGCCCGACGGCCGCGATCACCAGCATGGTGACAACAGCTTCGCCCACGCCGATCAGGGCATGAATTCCGGTCATGGCCGCGAGCCCGACGCTCCAGGGTACCGCGCCCGACCATGCAAGCTCGCCCGCGCAGACTGCGGCTGCAACGACGATGGAGCACCAGGCCGCAAATCCGGCCGCGGTGAGCCGGCCGCGCGGCCCTCCGATCATCCGGGAGACGAGTCTGTAGAGTGCAAACCCGACGAGCGGAGCAAGAACCGCCATATTGAGAATGTTGGCACCGAGGGCAAGAAGTCCGCCATCGCCGAACAGGAGCGCCTGCACCGTAAGGACGGCGGAGAGTGCGATGACGGCACCGGACGGGCCGAGCATGATGGCCGCAAGGACTGAACCGATGAGATGCCCTGAGGTCCCTCCCGCGACGGGGAAATTCACCATCTGCGCGGCAAACAGGAACGCCGCAGACAATCCAAGCAGAGGCACTTTTGCAGGGGGGACAGTACGCCGGGCCCGGTAGACCGCCATGCTCACGCCTGCGGCAGCCAGCGCTGCCGTCGCAGCGACGGTCTTCGCATCGAGGAATCCATCGGGGATATGCATCGGGGTGATGTCAGGGAGTCTGACCGAGCGAAGAAGAATCCTCTCCTTCGGGGGCCGGGGCTCTGTGCCGCATCTGTCTCATTCTGTAATAGAGGAGGCTCAGACTTAGCGTCGAGACGATGATCTGAAGCGCCGTTCTCACCCTCTTCCTGCTGTCATCATGCCGCAAGCGGCGTTTTCTTCGTTTCACCCCTCGTGCTCCTTCCTTCGCTGCAAACGATCAATGTGAAGACTGTATTAAGGCGAACTTTCAGGAGAAATACAAGAGGCCGAGGCTCGAGAGGAAGGACGAGAGCGGTCATGAGAGGGAAGCCGGCTGCCGAATGTACGGAAATGGAGCAGGGTTCAGAGGTGCCGCCCGATGAGCGACGAGGTCCGGACCCGCAGGAGTGCGAGGGCATCGCGCATCGCCAGCTCCACGGAGGTATCACCGTTTACCAGTGTATCGAAATCCGCCAGGCCAAGGGTACGTGCAGCCTCGCCCATCCCTTCGCCAAGCATACCTGCAACAGCGGCAACAGGGACACCGGCAGCGCGCGCGTGGGCAAGGACTCCGTTGACCGCTTTCCCCTGAAGTGTCTGGACATCGAGCGATCCTTCTCCGGTGAGGACGAGGTCGGTCTGCCGGAGATGATCGTCAAAACGGAGAGCATCCATGACAATTTCTATCCCCGGGCGAAGGACCCCGCCGCAGAAGAGAACGACTGCCGCACCCAATCCGCCTGCAGCGCCTGCCCCGGGGAGCCTGCCCGGGTCGCTCCCGCAATCGCGGGCGGCGATCCTGGCGAAGAGATCCAGCGCCCGATCGAGGGGAACGACGTCTTCGGGCCGCAGTCCTTTCTGGGGACCATAGACTGCCGTGGCGCCCCAGGGACCGGTCAGGGGATTCTGCACGTCGACGGCCGCGATGACCTCGGCACCGAATGGCAAGAGGTCTTTGCAGTCGATGCGCGCAAGATCGGACAGCGGCATGCCGCCCCGCGGGAGAGGATTCCCGCAACCATCAAGAAACCTGACACCCAGCGCTTCAGCCATCCCTGCACCGGCATCATTGGTTGCGCTCCCGCCCAGACCAAGGATAATCCTGGCCGCTCCGGCTCCGATGGCAGCGAGAAGGAGCTCGCCCACGCCGAACGTTGTGGTCCAGCGGGGGTCGCGTTTCTGCAGCGGGACCACTCCGAGACCTGAGGCGGCAGCCATCTCGATGACCGCCGTTTTGCGCTGTTCGGAGAATCCCCAGACCGCGTCGACACGTTGTCCGGCGAGCGGACCCTGAACGGTGTTCCGCCGGAGTGAGGCTCCAAGGGGCTGGGCGAGGACATCAACAAGTCCCTCCCCTCCATCGGCAAGAGGCATCAAGCGGACGATCGCCAAAGGGAGAGCGTCGTGCACACCGGCTGCCATCGCTTGCGATGCCTCCCGGGCCGACAGTGAGCCTTTGAATGATGCGGGAGAGACGAGGATGCGTGCGCGGGGAGAGAGACGGAGTGGATCAGTGAAAGCCATGGGTGCATGCCGGGTGCATTGCGATTATAGCGTCGGGCGCCCGGCAAAGATCTTGACGAGCGCAATCACCAGTGCAATGACCAGGAGAACGTGAATGAGGCCTCCGAGCGTGTAGGAGGTAACCATGCCCGCCAGCCATAGCACGAGCAGAATAACGAAAATGATCCAGAGCATCATAGTCCTCCTTTTCTTCCGGGTGCATCGGCCGAACCGACTCAGAAAAGAAGTTCATCGCCTCTTAGATAGGATTCTCCGTCTTCCCTCGTTGGTTCCGGGGAGGTTTCTGATATCGGGAAGTCCAGAAAGGCGATAACACAGGGATCAGTTCCGGCGGTCCCTCGGCCAATCTACAATGTCGCTATAAACAAGCCGAATGACAACTGCCGGATCCCGTGCGTCGCGCCGGATGGAGGAGACGCTTATCGTGAGCGTATGCCGGCTGAATTCCCAACCCCACAGCCCGGAGGAAAGCCCGGATTGGATGCCGGCGGACGATGGGGACAACCAGCTGGCAACAGTGTATTCTGCGGACGGGAGAGTGTCCGACCGGGAAGAATCTCGGATGATTCGAATCCGCCGGGATGGATCTGAGGTCGGTGCTGACAACGAGAGGAGGGCCCTCTGGTTTTTTCTGCCGGATCCGAGGCTATCGAACCTGAGGGTATATGTTGTCCCTTCGATGGAAAAGGCAACAGCCTTACGAAATGTCACTTTTCTTACTACAGCCCGGCGGTTTTGAAGCCAATGAATAACCGCCAGGGAGGAGTGAGTGGAATCGCCGGCCACGAAATGGTTCTCAAGCAGGGCGATCTTCTCCTGAGCAGGTGCAAGAGAGAAAACCACCGCGAACAGAGGGATAATCTTCCTCACTGTTATCCTTCTCCTCTCCAGGCGATGAGGAAGTGCCCGGTTTCCCTTTTGGAAGAGTCTGTTAGGAGCTCACATACGAAGCCCTGCAACAATCGACAGGCGATGGTGGGAGGGCACAGCCTGACGGCGAGACGCCGCGAGCCGGTCTTAGCCGGCCCGCAGAGGATCTTAAAGAAGCGGCTTCCCGCCGCTATCCCCACTCAATAATGGTGTATATGTTCGCTGCGGGTGGGCTCCGCGCCGCCAAAATGCGTCGGTTCGAGGCATGCTTCGCAGAATTGCACACCCGGCGAAGACTTCAGCAGGGAGATCTCTATCGGACCGCCACAAGTCAGGCAGATGCCGAATTTTCCGTGGTCCATTCGGTCCAGGGCTTCGCGCAATTCAAGAAGCCGGTCGTTATTCTTGAAATCCAGGTAGTAGCGAACCGGTATTTCCGAATCCACATCCAATGCGTAGTCCTCACGGAGAATTCTCCGTATCTCCTGCTTTAGTTGGAACTGCAAGGAAGCCAACGAGTTACGTCCCATCGCATCCAGTCCTGCTAAGACTTGGGGGGCCTTATGAGGGGTCCCGCAAGCAGTGAAACAATCCCCACGATTGAAACCATAAAGAGGAATTTAGACAAGCCCGAGATTACCGCTGCGATCCCCAGAAACCCGAACAGCGCTGTGCTGACGGCAAGGAGAAGGAA
>PMBF01000052.1:7190-13407 GCA_003152875.1 Ignavibacteriota bacterium
TCGAAGGGGGGATCAAGAGTATCACCAAGCTGAGGCCGGGCGTCTGGAGGGGAGGACATGAAGGGCCCCGGCGCGGTGCAAGCGGAGGACATCCTGAATCAGCCGAAGGGTCTCCGGGTTGAGCCGCCAGACCGGGCCGCCGGATGCCGGCCAGGCGCAGAGCCCCGGCTCATGGTCAGAGCGGGCTGCGCCCCTGAATGATTCTGATGAGGACGACGACGATAGCAATCACGAGGAGAACATGGATGAAACCGCCGAGAGTGTATCCGCTCACCAGCCCGAGCGCCCAGAGTATGAGAAGGATGACGAAGATTGTCCAGAGCATGACTCCTCCCTCGTAGTGAACGGTCTATTCGAGCATCTCTTTGTACTGGGCGTAGGTATCCATGACTCTGTCGACATAGTTGAGAGTCTCCCCGGAATTATCGAAGCACCCGCTCTTCGGCCGCCCTTCGGTCCAGACGATCTCGTGAAGCTCGCACTGCTCCGACGAGAGCAAGCCAAGCGCGGTGCGCACGGAAATCCAGCGGGAGGGGTCGGCGTGGAAATAGACTGCAAGCTCCTGCGCGTCGTATACCCTGCCGACCCCCGCATTGTAGGCAGCCAGGGCAAAGCGGAGCCGGTCGCCCGGCGGGGAGGTGCTGAACAGGTCATAGAGCTGACGAAGGTAGAAGACTCCTCCCCGAATGTTATTGGTGGGGTCCCGGATATCGAGAAGGTCGAGGGTCCGTTCGAGTTCCGCTCCGGTGACCGGCATGATCTGCATCAGGCCGTATGCTCCCTTTTCGCTCACAGCGGAGGAAGAGAAGGCGGATTCCGTCTTCATTACCGCAAGGATGAGCCTCCAGTCAAGCCTGTACCTGTCCGCGCATGCCTGGATGAGCCCCCCGTAGCGGCGCAGGACATTGAAGGTAGGAAGGTCCACCCTCAGGCTAAGCCGGCCTTCATACCTCCCAAGCGACAGCGCCTCTTGCCGGCTGATTTCCATGGCCGCAGTGGGGTTCAATGGCCGCTGGGCTATGCGCTCGCTCAGCGGGGTACATCCCAAGAGACCCAGCACGGGCACGGTGAGGTACAGAGCGAAGAAACTCTTGAGATGCATGGGGCGTGATTCGCGAAGGATTGTTGATACACGATAAGGACGCGAGCAGGGAGTATCAATCAAGTGATGGGCGTATTCTCCCTCTCGGGGCAGTCGGACGATGGCTCTAGGGGGGGTAACTGAGGAGGATGGGAGGGGCCGGAAGGATTTCCGGCCCACCGGGGGCGGGGTGATCGGGCCGAAAGGCTATGGCTTGCGGGCTGAGGTCTGGACAGCCGGGGCTCCGGCCATGGCCGGCTCTGGTGCTCCAGGAGACTTGATTTTCACCAGTCCGGTCTCGATCGCATACCGGACCAGCCGTGCAGTGTCATGGATGTCCAGTTTCTGCATGAGGTTCGTCCGGTGCGTGTTGATGGTCCGGATGCTCAGGAAGAGGGTCTCGGCGATCTTCCGGTTCGTGAGGCCCTGGGCGATGTACTGAAGGACCTCGATCTCGCGTTTGGTCAATTGCTGTTTCGGCCGATGCGCCTGATCCTGCGGGGAACTCTGCTGTTCCTTGTCCCTGTTGATGAATCCCTCGATGATCAGCCGGGAGACGCTGGGGCTGAAGAACCGTTCTCCGGTCATGGCCGATGCAATGGCGGCAAAAATCTCCTTCTTGCCCGCGCTCTTGACGACGTAACCGCTCGCACCGGCCTTCAGAATCTGGTAGACATATTCTTCGTCCTCGTGGACGGTCAGAATGATGACCTTCAATTCAGGATTGTTCTGTTTCATGATGCCGGTCGCCTCAATCCCGTTCAATCGCGGCATGGAGATATCCATGATCACCACATCCGGTTTGTGACGTTCCGCGAGCGTGACGGCCTCTTCACCGTCGGAGGCTTCGGCCACCACGGCGAAGTCGGGCGAAGTCTGGAGCAGCGCACGGAGCCCGCTGCGGACAACTCCGTGGTCGTCGGCAATCATGATCCTAGTTTTCTTCATGGCCAGCGTTTGCCTCCAGAGGGATCGTTACATGAATGGATGTCCCACGGTTCTTCGCCGATTCGATGACGCAGGTTCCTCCGAGCAGCTCGGCGCGTTCCCGCATACTGATCAATCCCAGGCCGTGCCCTTCTCTCCTGGCCTGCATCGTGTCGTGTTCATCAAACCCTTTCCCGTCGTCCTGGACAACGAATTCCATCTCCCGGCCGCGGTGGCGCAGCGAAACGGTCACCAGCGAGGCGCCGGCATGCTTGGCGATATTGGCGAGGCTCTCCTGGGCGATCCTGTACAGGGCGATCTCCACCTGCGGATCGAGGCGGCGAAGCGACGGGTCGCCGGTTTCCACCTTCACCCTGGTCTTGTGCGCCTTCTCGAACTCGCGAGCCAGCAGGTTGATGGCTATGGTGAGGCCGAAATCGTCCAGCACCGTAGGCCGCAGGTTTGATGACATGCGGCGCACCTCGGAGATCGTCTGCTCGAACTGCTTGCGGAAGCTGCGCAGCGTCCGGAACATCTTCCGGTCTGTGGAGCGGACGTCGTCCTCCAGCACCTCCATGTTCAGTTTCATCCCGCTCAGCCTCTGGCAGATATCGTCATGCAGTTCCCGGGAGATGCGCTGCCGCTCCTCTTCCTGGGCGCGCTGCACGTTGATGGCAAACCTCCGGAGGTCTTCCAGCCTTTTACGCTCCGCCTCTTCCAGCCTGTGCTGCAGCCGTTTTTGCTCAGTGACGTCGCGCGCGATTCCCACGAGCGCGATGGGGCTGCCATGCTCTTCCCGGACCACCGAGGTGCTGAGAACGATCGGAAACACTTCCCCGCTCTTCCGCGAGGCGGTGATCTCACCCGTCCAGCCACCGGTCAGGGTCCCTTCCACGATCGAGCGTATCTGCGAAAGCGATGCGTCAGGCGCTCTCAACATTCCCACCGTCCGTCCCAGAATATCAGGCTCTTCGTACCCAAAGGTGCGAAGAAAGGCCTTGTTGACGGAGAGGACCCGGTAGTCGGCGTCGGTGATGATCACGCACTCGTTCATGCTGGTGATGGTGTGGGCCAGCATATGGATGAGCTGCTCCGTCTCCTTCCTGCGCGTGATGTCTTCTACGAGGTGCAGGCTGTAGAGGAATTCCCCCGCGCCGGAGCGGATCGCCGCCGCGTTCAGGTTCCCCCAGGCGACCGAGCCGTCCTTCCTCACGTACCGCTTTTCCTTCTGGTACCGGTTGAGCTGACCGGAGACCAGGGCAGCGAGGCTTTTCACGTCCTCGTCGACGTCGTTCAGAAAGATCAGGTCGGACAGCGTTTTGCCTTCCAGTTCCCCCGGGGCAAATCCCAGCATGTCCTCAAGGGCGTGGTTCGTCTGCACGTAGACCCCTGCGGGGCTCACCAGGGCGATGCCGACCGGGGATTCTTCGAAGACCGTGCGGAAGCGGTTCTCGCTCTGGCGAAGCTCCTCCTCCATCACCTTCCGTTCGGTGATGTCCTTGATCATGGCGATCGTGAAGGGTGCTTCATTGCCCTCGAACGACATCATCGAGACGTTGAGGGATCCCCAGAGGATCCCCCCGGAGGCGGTCAGGAAGCGAAGCTCGACCCTGACCTCTTTTTCCTTGCCGCTGAGGAGTTCCCGTGTGAAGCGGGCGGCCATACTGCGGTCCGCCGGATGGATGATCTGATCGAACTGGACGCCGTACAAGTTTCCCTCGGCATGGCCCAGCATCCGTTCCAGCACCGGGTTCCGCTCGGTGATCACACCCGCCAAACCCACCAGAGCGATGCCGAGCGGGGCGCCTTCAAACATCGCGCGAAAGCGCATCTCGCTATTGGACAGGGCCTCAAGCGCTCCGGCAAGCTGTTCGGTGCGCTGCCGGACTCTGATTTCGAGCTCCTCGGCGGCATGACGGAGCGACTCCTCTGCGGTCTTCCTCTCCCGATAGTTGCCGATCTGATGGCCGATGGCTTCCAGCGTCGAGATCTCCTCGCTGCGGGGCACGCGGGGGAACCGGGAAAAACACTCGACCACGGCAATGGTATTCTCTCCCGCACGCGCAGGAAAGGCCAGGACGGAATTGAAACCGGAACGCTCCGCCCCCCGAAGGTCGTCCACCACATCGGGTATCCAGACTGTCTTCCGTTCCCGAAGCACTCTGCCCGGGAGATCCATTTCGGGCAGGAGGCTGTGCTCCACCATGACCGATTCTACCCCGGGGACATGCCAGATTCCCTCGAAGCGGAGGGAGTCAGAAGAGCGCTCATTGCGCCACAGAATCGCCAGGTCCCATCCGAGCCTCTGGCAGAGAGACTGCAATGTCCGCCGCATGGCTTCGTTGACGGTCACGGCCTCGGCAAGGCCGAGCGTGACTTCATACTGGGCGGACAGGAGCTGTTCCGCATCCCTTCGCTCGGTCAAATCGCGGCCGGTGGCCTGGCACTCAACCGGCTTCCCCTGATTGTTGAGGAGAACGTGCCCGGACCACTGGATCCACCGGATCTCCCCATCCCCTCTGAACACCCTGTTCTCGATCAACAGCGCGGGAGCCTCGGCACAGAGCAGCGCAAACCTCCGCCTCGTCAGCGGAAGGTCGTCCGGATGGATCGTCCGGTCATAGGTGGTTCCGATGATCTCATCGGAACTCTTCCCGAAGAACCGGCACCAGGCTTCATTGGCAAACGTGATGACTCCATCCGGCGTGAAGCGGCAGACGAGTTCGGGCTGTTCCTCCACGATCGACCGGTAGAGCTGCTCGCTTGACCGCAGGGCGAGGAGCTCCTCCTCCTGGGTGAGCCGCGCAGTCTCTTTCGGACCGCCCAGGTCCTGGCGGACACGTTCCATGACTTCCCTTCCTCCCCCCATTTCTCGGGCAACGCGGACGGCACACAGATGCGGGAGCATTCCCGCCGCTGCGGCGTTCTGCAATGTAGTGACACCGGAACTCTTTTGCCAGGGAGGCCTTAGGTTTCAGGCTCCATCGGTCGGAAGCGTAACCACCGTCAGCCAGAAGTCCTTGATATTGCGGACAACGGTGATGAGCTGCTCGAGATCAACCGGTTTGATGATATAGCAGTTGGCATGCAGGCCGTAGGATTTCAGAATGTCTTCTTCCGCCTGCGAGGTGGTGAGAATGACCACGGGAAGGAGTTTCAGGTCTTCGTTATCGTAGCAGGAGCCGACATGTCCGGCAAACTCTCCGTCCAGGCCGACAACGGGCATTCCATGATCGATGATCCAGTGGTAGGAGCCGTCGTGATAGCGGAGGCGGTACTGCAGGACGAATTGTTCGCGGTGCGCGAGGGCCGGGCTGCAGGCTGAGAGGCGGCGTTCACGATCCTCAGGATACACCCCCACGGTCCAGCCATCCCCTTTTTCCTGAGCAAGCATCTGGCCCGGAGAAACTCAGCCGCGCTTTGTTGGAGAGGGCATCCTCGGCGATTTTCCGCTCGGTAATGTCCTGTCCGGTCCCTGACATCCGGACCGGATTCCCGACGGCATCCGTAACGACGCTTCCCTCTCCATGCAGCGTGCGCACAGCGCCGTCGGGAAGAACGATCCGGTGATCATATGAAAATGAACTACGCTCGCGGAGCCCGCGCTCCACAGTTTCCCTCACGAACCCCCGGTCGTCAGGATGTACCAAAGAGATGAACTCCGCGAAGCTGGCTGGAGTTCCCGCTCTCTCCACCGTTTCTTATTGAGCGATTTTTGCCTTGATCTTTCTCAACACCCGTGGGATATCGCGCTTGGCCGAACTCTTGCACACGAAACCGTCCGCCTGGAGAATGTCGGCAAGGATCTGGTACGTGCGTTCCTCATGAATCGTGACGAACACCACCTTGGTGTCGGGACGGTATTCCTTGATTTGCCGGGTAGCCTCCAGGCCTCCCACTCCGGGCATGCTGATGTCAATCATCACCAGGTCCGGATTCAGCTTGTGTGTCATGCTCATCGCTTCGAGACCATCGCGCGCCTGGCCCACGATGTGCACGTCATCCTGCTTTTGCAGGAAATCAACGAGGTCGGCCCGGTATGTATCGTTATCGTCGACAACCAGGACCGTCATCTCAACCCCCTTCGACTTTACATGCTGAATTCTACCAATCCGGCGACACAGGGGGAATACGTATTTCGGTGTAATTTCATCTGGCCCGTCAAAGAGAGCAGATTACGTCCTTTTCTCTAAGTCAGAATACGTAGGG
>PMBF01000113.1 GCA_003152875.1 Ignavibacteriota bacterium
CCGTCCCCTTCGGGGGTGGACTCCGTCGTGAATTACACGGCATCCGATTCTGTCATCTACGCGATCGACTCCAGAACCATGTTCATGTTCGGCAAGGGGGACATCAAGTACAAAGACCTGGGCCTGAAGGCGGCACGGATTGATATCAACTGGAACACCGCCGTGCTGAATGCCCGGGGCATCGTCGACACCTCCGACACGACCGCGAAGAAACCTGCGCCCGGCGCCCCGGCCGCGCCGGACACCGGAGCCCGGAAGCTCCTCGGGCTCCCGGACCTCGTCGACGGCGGCGAGACCTATCACGGCTCCGTCATCACCTACAACTTCCGGACCAAGAAAGGGAAGATCGACCTCGGGAAAACCGAGATCGAACGGGGATGGTACACCGGAGAGGCCATCAAGAAAGTGGACGAGAGAGACCTCTTCGTCGAGGATGGACGCTACACAACCTGTGATCTGCCGAATCCGCACTACTACTTCTTCGCCCCCGAGATGAAGATCATGCTCGGCGACAAGATCGTGGCAAGGCCCGTCACGCTTGTCATTGCCGACGTCCCGGTGTTCGCCCTGCCGTTCGGGATCTTTCCCACCGAGAGGGGACGCCGCTCGGGCCTCATCGCCCCGGCCTACGGGGAATCCGGTCTCCGGGGGCGCTATTTGACCCATCTCGGCTACTACTGGGCGATGAACGATTACATGGACCTGAACCTCCGGGCCGACGGCTACACCAAAGGGGGCTACGTGCTGTACTCCGACTACCGGTACGCGCTCAGGTATAACTTCTCCGGCGGGATCTCAGGCTCATACGGCAAGACCATCAACGGCGAGCGGGGCGACCCGGGCTACAGCAACTCCGAGGTCTACAACATCCACATGACCCACAACCAGGAGTTCAACCCGAGCACGCGCCTCCTGGTCGATTTCATGTTCACAAGCGGTTCGTATTACAGGAACACCAGCAACAATCTGAACGACCTCCTCCAGCAGAATATCGTTTCGAACGCCACGCTCACCAAGTACTGGGAGGGGACGCCGAACAGCATGACCATCAACGTGCGGCGGGATCAGAACCTTCAGCCGTCCCCCGGCAGCATAGAGCTGGCGGAAATGCTGCCGAGCATCAGCTTCAACCGGAGCCAGAGCTTTCCCTTCCGCTCATCCAAATACGAGACCGGCGGAACGCAGGATTGGTACGGCCTCATCGGCTACACCTACGGCGGTCAGTTCCAGAACATCAGGAACACGCTCCGGCTCGATACCCTCGGCAACACGCATGTCGATCAGAGGTGGGGCGTCCTGCATCAGGTCACGATGAACGCCTCGCCGAAAGCCGGCTACATCACCGTCTCCCCGTTCGTCGATTTCACGTCGAAGTGGTACAACAAAAGCATCCGGCGCTCCCTCAATGCGGCAGACAGCGTCGTGACCGAAGAGGTACCCGGATTCAGGTCGGTGAACTACTTCGACATGGGGGTCTCGCTCAGCACCAAGCTGTACGGGATCCTCCACCCGGGTATCCTCGGGATCACCGGGATTCGCCACCAGATCTCCCCGTCGATCAGCTATGTCTACCAGCCCGATTTCTCCAGTCGCCGGTGGAGCTACTTTGGCACCTACACCGATTCCTCCGGTGTGGAGCAGAAGTACAACCGGTTTGAAGGAAGCGTGTTCGGAGGGGCCCCCACGGAGGAGCGGCAGGCGATCGCTTTCAGACTCGGGAACGTCTTCGAGATGAAGACCCAAGGGGACAGTGCCGGTCAGGAGAACAAGTACCAGCTGCTGAATCTGGACCTTTCCACATCCTACAACTTTGCGCGCGACAGCCTGAAGTTCGACGAAATCGCCCTCTCATTCCGCACGGCCATCGGGCAGTGGCTGAGCCTCGGAGGGGGAGGGAGCTTTAACCTGTACCGCTTCCAGGTGGACCCTTCCTCGGGCTTCGGGCGCCGCGTGAACAGGTTCCTGCTCAGTGAAGGGAAGATCGCCGACCTGACCAGCTTCTTCGTCAGCGTGGGAACCAGGCTGAGCGGAGAGAAGAAGGCGACGACAGCGGGTCCGGTCCGCACGCCGGCGGATTCGGCGTCCGCAGCATCCAGGAAAATGTACGTCGGAATCTATGACCAGGAGACACCCGATTTCAGCATTCCCTGGAACCTGGACCTGAACTGGAACTTCAGCCAGAACCAGTCCGATCCGAGGGTGAAGTTTATCAGCTCCTCGGTCTCGGCCTCGCTCGGTTTCAATCTCACGGAGTTCTGGAAGATCTCGGCAAGCGCGAACTACGACCTGATCAACCGGGAGCTTGCCGCTCCCCAGGTCACGGTCTATCGCGACCTCCACTGCTGGGAGATGAATTTCTCGTGGGTGCCCACCGGGTACTACCGCAACTTCCGGCTGGAGATCCGCCTCAAGGCCCCGCAGCTCCAGGATGTGAAGGTGACGAAGCAGGGGAGCGCACGGGACGTCTACTAGGGACCCGGTCGATTTGCCTTATAAAAGTGATTTGGCCCATGTTAGTTTCTTCCCAAGGCTCCATGCTCGCAAGGTGTGGGGCTTCTGATGTCCTCGGAAAGCTCATAATTGGCTCGAGAGCCCTCCATATTTGAATCCTGCCGATGATTCTCCCGCCATAGTCCTGTTCTCTTCACCCACTCAATGCGTCTGTCTCAAGAATCTCCATCAACTTTTTTCCCCAGGCACAAGTCCAATTTGAAGATCGGGTGGATACAAATTACAGGCCCAAAGACTTGATGATTCAGCCCAGTGGACACACCTGTCAAATGGAAGCTTCTTGCATCGCCCAAGGTGGGCAATGATTTCTCAGGCTGACGGACACGACATTCCTCCCAATCACTTGTGGGCAAGTGGTCTATCGCGAATTGTCACTTGACAATGCGAGGTGCGACTGCTATTTCACCCAAAGTAATCTTGTCACGCTGCGCCAGTTGAAAACCGCCTATTTGTCCGCTGAACCGGGATGAAGAGACCCTCTTTCTTTGAGGGGTTGATCAACCACTTTCAGATCATGATTGCGGCACAAGGATGTGAAGGTGAAGCCAATACGATTAATGATGTGGCTGATCTGTTCGGCATATCTGCCGGTTTAGTTCGCCTGGCCTGGAAACGGTCAGGCGGACTGGAATCGCCCGGGAGATTTGTCGGGAGTGCCCTGGTCACGACCGGCTCTAAGATCTTGGTCTTCTCATGGCCATCCTGCTACAGGCATTGTCAATTCGACGGAGGGGCGTTTCATATGAAATCTAGACTCATGATTACAGAATCATCTGCGACGATGATCGTCAGCGTCCTGCTGGTCATGGTCTTCTCATGTGCCTCAATGCAAGCGCAGACATGGGAAACAATTGACATGCACTTCCCTCAAGGGGATACTCTTCTCGACAATGCAGCAATCTCATTCGCCACCAAGAATATTGGGTGGATCGTATCAGATGGGTATATCACTCATGGCATAGACCCGTCACAACCAGAGACAAGGATTTTGAAAACGCTGGATGGGGGTCATCATTGGTTCCTTCAGAAAGCGTTCAACCCCCATATATGGATATCCTCAGTTTTTGCGATCGATTCGTTACACTGCTGCGCAATTGGTGGACCCGCTGACACTGGCGTCACATTGTCCACAGATGACGGCGGTACTGTATGGAGCCAGTCAAACATGGTGGTTGAAGGTGGACCCTATCGATTCTCTTTGTTTTTTTGGGATTCTCAGTCAGGCATCGCGATCAACCGCTACCGGTGGTTCACTACCGATGGTGGACAAACCTGGTCGAAGGGAGGTGACACGCTCAGGTCATTTCCAACGCCGTCGGATGTTTGTTTCGCCAATAGTCGGTTAGGTTGGATGGTCAGTGCGAGGACTCCTTACGGTTCTGATATGGGTTATATAGCTTCTAGTAATGATCGCGGAAAGACATGGACTTATCAAGATTCCTTGACAGTACCATTATTCGGTGTCGACTTCATTGACTCTCTTCACGGACTTGCAGTAGGAACGAATTGGAGCAATAGTACAGGCTTTGTGTATTTAACTAGCGACGGTGGCAATTCCTGGACACACAAATACTTCATCGGCTCAGGTCCATTTTGGGATGTCGGATTTCTTGATCGAGCAAACGGATGGATTACAGGTTTAGGTCAAATCCGCCGAACAACAGATGGAGGAGAAACCTGGGAAACCCAGGATTTTCCGTCATACTTGAGAACCCTGATAGTTCTCAAGAAGGACAAAGTTGCGTACGCTTTTGGTGATGATCACAATCAACCTCCGTACACTTTGCTGCGCGCCGATTTGAGCGATCTCAGTTCTGTCAATAACGATGGGGGGCATGTGGTGGGCGAATTCCGGTTGGTGCAGAACTATCCGAATCCCTTCAACCCGACGACAACGATTCAGTATGCTCTGCCTCATCGATCGCATGTAACGCTCTCCGTCTTCAACACCCTCGGCCAACAAATCACATAGCTCATCAACGGAGACATCGACGCCGGCTACCACGACGTCCAATTCAACGCGAGCAAACTGGCAAGCGGAGTGTACTTCTACAGAATCAAGGCTGGGAGTTACGTGGAGACGAAGAAGCTTTTGCTCGAAAAGTGAACGGCAGGACATCATTTCTTGCCTGTCTTCATTGGCATACAAACTTCATGTATGGCGTGAAAAGAGAACCGCTAAGGGTGACTTCCTGAGATGGACATAAAACAATGAAGCCCGATCCTTGGACCGGGCCTCGTGTCGCGGCCTTTCAGTTCTTCTGGGGGATCAGGCCGTGGGTTTCGAGTTGTTGGCGCCAGATTGTGCTGTTGACAATGATGCAAGCTCCTTTGCTTTGTCCGAAATCTGCGCCGTGTCTACGTTTTGGCCGGATTGTTCCGGGACGACTTTGTGGTGTCCGCCGTGATGGTGTTTGTGGCCTTTCTTCTGCACACCGGGAGCGGCCGTCGAAGATTCCAGGACCTGCTTTGCGGCCTGTGTCGAACTGGTTCCCGGTCCAACTGCATTGATTGACATTCTCTCTCCTCCCCGCCTTTTTTTGGCACACAAGACAGGCTCAATGGGATTCCTCGCCTGCCCAAAAGTATTATCGGCAGAATTCCCAAGAACTGCAGAATCCTGCATTGGAAGGGAAATGAGCCACTTCAGAAATGGGGTGGCTTCTTCATCAGGCTTTGTCCGATTTCGAATCAACACGGATAAGGCTTGTTATACTGACGAGACCGTTTCGTATCCCAAGAGGGTTGAAAATATAGTTGGGAAATCTTCTCCACTTGTCGGGAAGCTTGCGTCTGTATAGTTGCGAACGTAATCAAGAAGGCTTTAGAAGCAGAGGGGAGAATCGTTTTCACGTGATATTTTGTTGACCGATTGAAGCCCCTATTCTGCAAAAGGCTAGTCTATGAAGAGATGGGTACTGGCAACAATAGTGATACTCACTATGCTTCGTGTTCCCAGTGCAGCAAGCGCCCAGAGCAATCATTGGGAAGTCATCGGGCGGTTTCAGGCCAGCTACGGGCTGAACTCGATCGTCTTCTGTGACAGCCTGCACGGCTGGACGGCCTATTTCGCCGATAGTCTTTACAGGACTTCCGATGGGGGCAGTTCTTGGGCGCTCGTTTCGAATACCTTCCTCTTCAAGATCAATGCCCTTGCCATGCTCGACACGCTTACGATCTGGGGCTTTGGCAATGACAATCAGATAGGCTACATCATCTCTTCAACTGATGGGGGCAAGATTTGGCGCAAAAAGTATGAGGGCTTCGGTGATTTGCTTATTGGCGGAGCTGTCCTTTCGTCCCAAACGATAATCGCCTCAGGGGTCTGGCGCGCGCCAAATTCGCCTGATACCGGGTTGATCCTCTGTTCTTCAAATGGCGGTGCAAGCTGGAAGAGAACTTATATCCCCTCCACTCAGTGGATGGGTCCTGTTCAAAAGGTCGATTCTGTCACAGCCATCACTTCGTTTCTTCCTTTACAGCTCCTCCTTAGAACGACCGATGCGGGAGCAAGCTGGCAAGAGTTAAACGTCCCCGGAGCCGGATCTGCTTTGACGTTCCTTGACCGCAACCGTGGAATTCTCCACCGTCCGCCCGAGTTCATGCGCACATGGGATGGAGGAGCACACTGGGCAGTGACAGCCGATCTCCGTGACTCGCTCGGAAATCCTCCATTTGACGACTTCAGTAGTAGTGTGCTCTCCTTTCCTGATTCGCTTTATGGGTGGGCTATCGGCGGTGAGTTTTACCGTGGAGGGATTAGCGAAGGGATCTATCATACAAGTGATGGGGGCTACACTTGGAAGAAAGAATCAGAAGGCCTCACAGGAAATATCCTCCATGACGGTCTCATGATTGACCGGACCCATGGTTGGGCGGTAGCCTATGACGGACAGATCCTCGCCTACAAACGCTTGGCTGATGCTATATCTGAACAAGCTCCCAAGTTGCATCCTGACGAATTCGCCCTTTACCAGAACTATCCTAATCCCTTCAACGGGCAGACCACGTTCATCTACAATGTTGCATCAAGGACTTACGTCACATTCAAGATATACGACCTCCTCGGCCGCATGGTCAGTACGCTCGTCGATAATGTGCAAGAATCCGGCGCCCACCTGATTCGCTTCCAGGCCGATCACCTGGCCAGCGGGGTCTACCTCGCTCGCCTGAGTAGCTCAGCAGGTGTTACCCGCACAACAAGAATTATCCTTCTGCGTTAGCACCGCGTTAGCTCCACTCACACCTCGTTCTTCCTATCACACAATTTACTTTGAGGATCCCATGAAAGCACTTGCTTTTGTCGCACTGCTTTGTGTTGGGGCTGCTTCATTGAGGGGACAATGGCTTCTTGCATCGCCCGAGTTGGCCAATGATTTCTTGACTTGACGGACATGACATTCCTCACGATCACTTACGGGCAGAAGTGGTCTATCGCAGCTTGTTTCTTGACAATGCGAGGTGCGACGGCTATTACACCCATGGTAATCTTGTCCCGTTGCGTGAGGTGAAAACCGCCAATTTGTCCGCTGAACCGGGATGAAGAGGCAAATGTTCTTTTGGAGGGAGATCTTCTTCTCTGAATGCTCTTGAAGGGAATCCAGTCGAGAGATCGTGTGATTCGGGGAAGCAGTGAAATAGATATAGAGTTGGGGGATCATTCATCGTTATCGGTTTTGTTCTACTCTGTGTTCCAAGCATCCCGAGGTGTCAATGATGAGACTGAATGATTTACAGTTGTTGCATAGTACTTGTACACATTGTTCTCTGGACACTAACGAATTGCCATGAACAAATCCATTTCATTGTTTTGCCTCTTAGCCTTGTTGACCTTCCCTGCTATTGAGCTTCAAGCAAAGGGTGGGCAAGTGAATGCCGGCCCGTTCGGCAGAATAAATGTCGTTGCGGTGATTGATTCGGATGTTTTCGCAGGGACCAATGGCGGCTCATATCGATCGACTGACAGCGGCGCAAGTTGGACAAAGGTTAATGGGAACTTTACCCTATGCTTTGCGAAAAGCGGTTCATACATCTTTGGAGGGACAGGTTCTGGCGTGATAGTATCGAACGACCACGGGAATACCTGGAACGCCGTGGGTTCGGATCTGACTTACTACGTGACGGCTCTTGCGGTGATCGATACGGATATTTTCGCGGGGACATATCAAAACGGTTTGTTTCGATCCACGGACAATGGATTGAGCTGGACTGCTGTGGACAATGGACTAGTAGATTTTCAATATCTTGTCACTGCCCTGGTAGCGAGTGGAACCAAACTTTATGCAGGCACGGCTTCTGGTCTATGTCGATCCACAGATAGTGGCAGTAGTTGGTCTACGGTTGCAGGCACGGGTATATCTCCATTGCAATTTACAAATTGCGTCGCCACAAATGGTTCTACGATATTTGTGGGAACGCCGAACGGCATGCTTAGGTCTACAGACGGCGACACGTCCTGGGAAGCCGACAATCATGGACTAGCGCCAGATGGGCCAGGTGCCAAACCGAGCATTTTCTCGATCACGGTCAATGGCGCGTACACATTTGTAGGAACCACAGCCAGCGTATTTTTGTCCACCGACAATGGTAACAACTGGGTGGCTGCTAACAAGGGGTTGCCGACCAGTCCCAGTCAGGTCATTTCAGTCGCCGCAGCCGGTTCAGATCTTTTTGCAGGTACGACTGAAGGCGTGTTTTTGTCTACGAACAATGGTACAACCTGGAAATCCACAACTACCGGTATAGCCGGTTCAAGTGTCCCTTCTCCTGACGGTTTTGAACTCGCGCAGAATTATCCCAATCCTTTTAACCCAACAACCGTTATAAGGTATCAGATACCAACAAACAGTTATGTGAGTCTGGAGGTTTATGATTTGTTAGGGAGGAAAATAGGAACACTGGTAAGTCAACATCAGTCTCCAGGCGCTCACGCGGTGACGTTCAACGCCAGCAATTTGTCAAGTGGAGTTTATTTCTACAGACTTACGGCCGGAAGATTCATTGAGACGAAGAAACTGATGTTGACGAAATAGGGCTGGTATCTAGAATCGCAATCAAAATCAGCAAACCTGCCGTAGAAGTGAGTTTCGCACAAAAAGGAAATGATCATGCATGTGGCGCTATCCCATGCATAGACCAGCTTGCAAGAGGGCTTAGTTCCAGCACGTTCATTCACAGCCGGAATATCTCTTCACGGGAGATTCCGGCTGTTGTGTTTCGATGATTCAAGTCCACATGATTTATTGACGCAACCATAGTGAGGCTATTCCAACCGGAAAGGAAAGGATCATGAATAGGATGAAGCATTGTTATTGGTTTTTCACTGTGACGGTGTTCTTGCTCCAGATCGTCATCGCTATCCAAGCCGAAGGGCAGCAGCAACTGTACGGAACTATTCCGGCGGATATCGAGAGAATGGGACTGAAACCGATCAGTCGCTTAGACAGCACTCGTCAGTTGCATCTGGCCATTGGTTTGCCGCTGCGAAACCAAGAAGCCTGTACCAGTCTTCTCGAACAGATATACGATCCAGCAAGTCCTGAATATCATCATTACCTAACACCGGATGAGTTTACTGCGCGATTCGGTCCGACTGACCAGGATTATCAGAAGGTCATTGCCTTCGCTGAGGCAAAGGGGATGAAGGTGATAGGCATGCATCCAGACCGTGTGCTCTTGGATGTGAGCGGAGCAGTTGCAGGTATTGAGCGCGCATTTCACGTTGAGTTCCGTGTCTACAATCATCCGAGGGAATCACGCACGTTCTACGCTCCAGATGTCGAACCGGTACTGGATTTGTCAGTCCCGGTGATTCACATAAGCGGCTTCACCAATTACTCACTGCCACGTCCACGTTCCAAAGCGATTTCATCTGCGGCAAATCCAGGAGCTGCATCGATCAAAGGTTCAGGTTCACAAAATGGATATTTCTTCGGAAGAGACTTTCGAGCAGCCTATGCTCCGAATGTCACTCAAGAAGGCCAGGGTCAAGCAGTTGGAATAGTAGCATTTGACGGATTTGATATTCATGATATCACGGATTATGAAGATTTGATGCAAATTCCACATGCTACGGTCACGACCGTGCTATTGCCCAATTGTGATGGCCTTCAGCATGGGCTTCAATTGGAGGTCTGTCTTGACATTGAAATGGCGATCGCAATGGCGCCGCAGTGTACAGTAATTGTGTATGAAGCACCCTCGGACAATTGGGATGATCCTGCGACATGGGAGGACGTACTTGATAGGATGTACGATGACAATTCGGCCAAACAGCTGAGTTGTTCTTGGGGTATGGACCCTGAGGCAGGTGCGAATCCAACTGCTGATGTGATCTTTCTGCAGATGGCATTTCAGGGTCAATCTTTCCTTGATGCATCTGGCGATACAGATGCAATTCCGGGAGGGTTCTTGAATCCTTTTCCTGGCGATAGTCCTTACATCACTCAGGTCGGGGGAACAACTCTGACGACCAATGGCCCTGGTGGTTCGTACAATTCCGAAACTGTCTGGAATCGGCACGACCCAATTTATGGCATAGGCAGTACTGGGGGGATTAGCATCCAATATCCGATCCCCCTTTGGCAACAGGGAATTGACATGACCAGCAATCATGGTTCAGCGACGATGCGGAATACTCCAGATGTTGCTTTGACCGCGGAGAATGTTTACGTGAGAGCGGGTGGGCAGCCCAATTATGTGGGCGGAACCAGTTGCGCAGCACCTCTATGGGCGGGCTTCATTGCCCTCGTAAACCAGAAATCCCTAGCAATTGGTGGAGGTTATGTTGGCTTTCTCAACCCGTCTATTTATTCAATAGGGAAGGGGCCACAATCTCAGTATGCCGCCGATTTTCACGATGTTACATTAGGGGTTTATGGTAATACATGGGCAAATAGCAGTAACTATTTCTATGCCACGGCAGGTTACGATCTCTGCACAGGTTGGGGATCTCCCAATGGGTTAGCACTTGTCAACGATCTCGTTCTATCAACTTGACTTGCCCACCTTGACCTGCCCACCTCTGTGATGAGTTGGATGTACTCAATTCAATGACTACCTTTCCACCACCAATCGTCCGGAACGACGCTGACGTTGAATAGACGATTGTACGTCCCATTCTAGCTGGGAGACCCCATTACTACTACAATTTCATACGGAAATTCAGGGGAAGCTTCGAACGAATTCGAGAGCCTTGTCATTGACTTAATCGAGAAGAACAATGCAGGAAGGGTTTGCGATATCGGAGGAGGGGCCAATCCATTACTAGCAGAGGACTACATCCAGAGGAAAGGAATATCCTATTATATTCTTGATATCTCGCAGGAAGAACTCGACAAAGCACCCAAGACGTACAAGAGAATAGTGAAGGATATCGCTTCCCAGGAGTTCTCTCTGAATTCAACCAAGTTCGACTTGGTGTTTTCCAAGATGATGGCCGAGCACGTCAAGAGTGGAGAACAGTTTCATAGAAACGTATTACAGATGTTAGCTGAGAATGGATTGGCAGTCCATTTCTTTCCAACGCTCTATGCACTGCCGTTTCTCGTGAATAGGTTGGCACCCGAAGTGCTTGCTGATAAAATAGCAGACTTGTTTACCCCGAGAGATAAGTATCAACACGCGAAGTTCCCTGCATACTATAGTTGGTGTCGAGGGCCCGTTCGCAGTCAATTGAAAAAGTATGAAGAATTGGGATATGAAGTTATCGAGTATAAGGGGTTTTTCGGTCACCATGGATACTACAATAGACTGCCATTCTTGAAGAGAATCCACGAACTCAAAACAGATTATCTCCTGAGAAAGCCCAGTCCGCTTTTTACCAGTTATGCCTATGTCGTTCTGAAGAAAGCCCAAAAACATTTTGGAAGGAAATAGTCAAAAGAAAATGTAATCAACAACTCACCGAACTGAAGAAGGTGTCAAGATCAACCGATGGAAGAAAGTCCCGAACGGAACAAGGCGTATCGTTACTCTGCTTCATGGCATTCGTTCTCCCGCACATCACTGTGCAAGGTCAGTGCAGCCCCCTGAGGCCCGGAAACAACAATGCCGAAAGGAAAAAACCCTTCCGGCATCATGATCTCCGGAACGCACGTATTGCCGCATCCCCCGGTCCCCCAGCAGGCCCTTCCCCCTTTCCCGGGACCTGCGACTGTACGGTTCGCCGCCTCAAGGCGAGGCGCACACTGTTCTCACGCGCTCTGCTTCTGTTCTTCGTACCGGTAGACGGGTTCCTTCTTTTTGGTGATCACGTCACGTGTGATCGTGACCGAATAGAGGTTGCGCTTTTCGGGGAGGCCGTACATGATATCGAGCATCACCTCTTCGATGATGGAGCGGAGCGCCCGGGCTCCGGTCCCGCGATCGATCGCCCTCTGCACCACCGCCTTCAGGGCATTCTCTTCGAAGATCAAATCGACCCCCTCCATCCGGAAGAGCTTCTTGTACTGCTTCACGATCGCATTCTTCGGCTCGGTGAGGATGTTCAGCAGGGCCTCTTCGCTCAGCGAATGGAGCGGTGCGATCAGCGGCAGCCGCCCGACGAACTCGGGGATCATGCCGAACTTCACCAGGTCCTCCGGCTGCACCAGCTCGAGCAGGAGATCGGAATTTGCATCGCGCTTGCTCTTGATCTCGGCGCCGAAGCCCATCGGGTTCTGGTTCACCCGCCGGGCCACGATCTTCTCCAGGCCGTCAAAGGCTCCCCCGCAAATGAACAGGATATTGCGGGTGTTGATGTTGATCAGGCTCTGTTCGGGGTGCTTGCGCCCCCCCTTCGGGGGTACTCCGGCCACGGTCCCTTCAAGAATCTTCAGCAGCGCCTGCTGCACGCCTTCACCCGAGACATCACGGGTGATGGAAGCACTGTCGCTCTTCCGGGCGATCTTGTCGATCTCATCGATATAGACGATGCCCCGCTCCGCCTTCTCCACGTTGTATTCTGCGCTCTGGAGCAGGTGGACGAGGATCGTCTCCACGTCGTCGCCCACGTACCCCGCCTCCGTCAGCGTGGTGGCGTCGGCGATGGCAAAGGGGAGGTCCAGGATCCGCGCAAGCGTCTGGGCCAGCAGAGTCTTCCCGGTGCCGGTGGGACCGATCAGGAGGATATTGGTCTTCTCCAGATCGACATCGTCCAGCTCGAACAGATGGTCCTTTGCGTCGATCCGCTTGTAATGGTTGTACACCGCCACGGCAAGGCTCTTCTTCGCCTGGTCCTGGCCGATGACATAGTCGTCCAGCGCTTTCTTGATCTGCACCGGGGTCAACCCCGTCCGCTGTCCCTTGCGAGTGTTGAACGATGCGAGCGTATTGCGGATGATGTCGACGGAGCTGGACACACAGATGTCACAGATATAGACATCCGGACCCGCGATGATGCTCTGCACCTCTTCTGGAGAGCGTCCGCAGAAGGAGCACTGGATTTTTTCGCCGCCTTTTGCCTTAGCTGCCATGGCTCGCCCGTGCTCCGGTTACTTTTTGGATTCCTTCTTCACGTAGACATTGTCGATGAGGCCGTAGGCCTTCGCTTCCTCCGTCGACATGTACCGGTCGCGGTCCGTATCCTTTTCTATCTGTGCAAGCGTCTGCCCCGTGTGGTGCGCGAGGATTTCGTTCAGGCGGCGTTTTGTCCTGAGGATCTCCTCGGCCTGGATGCTGATATCGGACGCCGTGCCCTGGGTTCCCCCCCAGGGCTGGTGAATCAGGATGCGGGAGTTCGGGAGCCCCGCGCGTTTTCCCTTCGTGCCCCCGGCAAGAAGCACCGCTCCCATGCTTGCCGCCATCCCGACGCAGATCGTGGCGACGTCCGGACGGATGTACTGCATGGTGTCATAGATGGCGAGACCGGACGACACCGATCCGCCCGGGGAGTTAATGTACACATAGATGTCCTTATCGGGGTCTTCGGACTCGAGAAACAGGAGCTGGGCAACAACAAGGCTCGCTACCGTGTCATCGATCGCCGTGCCGATAAAGACGATACGCTCCTTGAGGAGCCGGGAAAAAATATCGTACGCGCGTTCCCCGCGCCCCGTCTGCTCCACTACCATCGGTACCAGCTGGTCGAAAATGCGTGACGTCATGGTGCGGTGATCTCCTTTGCGGATTGGTCCTTCAGCGTCGCGTCGGTCTTTTGTGTGATCCGGGCCTTGTCCTGCAGGAACGCCATCACTTTCTCCGTCAGCAGCCGGTCGCGGGCGGATTCCGACGTTTTGTAGTGCGCCACCAGGCGCTCCTTGTCGATCGGGAGCGTTGCCGCATCGCGCTCGGCGGCCTTCTCCATGTCCTCGGCCGTCACGGTCAGTCCTTCGGCTTCCGCGATCTTGTCCTTCAGCAGCATCCACTTTGCCTGCCAGATGGCGGAGGCGCGGTTCTCCGAGCGGAATTTCTCTTCGTCGAAGCCCTGGGGCAGCTTCCGGTCCCGCGACCGGTCCCTGACATCGTCGACCATCGCGTCCAGGAACCCTGTGACAAGCGACCCGGGTACGGAGAACTCATGCTCCTTCACGACCTCCGAGGCAAGGTCGTCGTTCAGCCGGCGCGATGACAGGTCATTCCAGTACTGTTCAAGGTCGCGCCTGATATTCTGCTGCAGCTCCTCCGCCGTGGAGACCTTTCCCTTGGTCACTTTCTGGGCCAGTGCATCGTCGAAGGGGGGAAGGGTCACCTTCTCGATCTTCGTGACCGCGATGGAAACATCCGATGAGTGCGCATGATCCCCGTGCTGCGATGTGAGCCGCGCGCGATAGGCGTTGCCCGTCTCGGCGTCCTTCAGGGCGTCCTTGATCTCCTGTGCGATATCGGGATCGATCAAATGAAACCGCACGTTCGGCGTCTTCCTGCCTATGAGCGGAGCACCGGTCTGGTCGAGCTCCTGGACATCAGCCGTCACGGCATACCCATCGTCCAGAACCTTTTCGGCGGGCTCCGCAGTGCTGTTGATCCGGCGTAGACGGTCGATTTCTTCCGCCGCTTCCTGCTCATGAACGGGGTGAACGTATTTGACGATGTCCAGCCCCTTGTACCGTTTCAGCTGGACCTCCGGCCGTATTTCATACTTCACCGTGAACGTCAGGCGTTCGCCCCGCTTGAAGTCCATGCCCGTGATCGAAGGACGCCCCATCGGATCGATACGGCGCTCCTCCATCACCTGCTTGAACAGCAGCCCGGCGATGTCGTCCAGCGCTTCATGTTCAATGGCCTGGCCGTACAACTTCTTGACCATCAAGATCGGAACGCGCCCCTTGCGGAATCCTTTGATCTCCGCCTTCGGCCGGTAGTCTTCGTAGGCCCTTTCAAAATGCGGCTGGAGTTCGTCCTGCACCACTTCGATGTCCGCCTCCTGCTCGACATCGGAGATTGTCTTGATGGTCACCTGCAATGTATTCTTCCTGTCATGGTGATTGAAAAAACCTCAGTGGGCATAGAGGGACTCGAACCCCCACGGATCGCTCCACTAGGTCCTAAGCCTAGCGCGTCTACCAATTTCGCCATATGCCCCTACGGAGCGAAGCAGCGGCATCCTCCTACCCGTCCGCCCCTCTGCCGGCCTTCCGGAGGCACAGTCCAGCCAAAGGACTGCCGGACTTCCAGGGAGGCACCTGCCCGGTAAGAAACAGTACGAAAAGATACAGAATTTTAAAAGAAGGAGCAAGGAAACACCCCGAAACGGCCTGCTCGTGTGCTCGCGGTCACACGAATCCGGGCTCCTCTCCCGGCTGGCTTGCAGGCCTGTTTCCAGGTCTGTGGTTATCACCCCCGCAGGCCCCCTGAATCTCAACTTCTGTCCTGCACTCGCTTGCGCTCGCTGTCGAGCTGGGCCATTCCAAGCTCGTTGTAGCGATCACCTGAGGCGGCGCCCCGGGGTACCGCAAGCTCGATTTCCGCGAGGTCTTCTTGCGTCAGATTCAAACCGAGCGCTCCCAGCGCTTCCTCCAGCCGGTCACGCCTTCGCGCACCGATCAGCGGCACGATGTCCTGTCCGCGTGAAAGCACCCACCCGATTGCCAGTTGCGCCACGGTCGCCCCCTTCTTCCGCCCCACGGCTCGGAGCGCCTCGACGAGCGACAGGTTCTTGGCCAGATTCTCCCCCTGGAACCGGGGGGAGTAGCCGCGGAAATCGCGGGGTGTCACGGATCGCTCCTTCGCCCAATGCCCGCTCAGCAAGCCGCGTGAAAGCACTCCGTAGGCGGTAATTCCGATGCCGAGCTCACGGCAGGCCGGAAGGATCTCCGCCTCGATTCCACGAGAGAACAATGAGTATTCGATCTGCAGGTCGGAGACAGGTGTGACCTTCGCAGCCCGGCGGATCGTCTCGGCTCCTGCTTCCGAAAGGCCGACATGCCGTACGTGCCCCGCCTTCACCATGTCCGCAATGGCTCCTACGGTTTCTTCAATCGGCACGTGCGGATCGAGCCGCGTGAGCCGGTAAATGTCGATGTAGCTCGTCCCGAGCCGGCGGAGTGTATACGAGAGGAAATTCCTGACGGCGGCGGGACGGCCGTCGACGCCCACCCAGGCTCCTCTTGGATCACGGAGCGCCCCAAACTTGACGCTCAATACCACCTTTTCCCGATCGCGGCCGCGAAGGGCCTCCCGGATCAGGAGCTCATTGTGCCCCATGCCGTAGAAATCCCCCGTGTCGATCAGAGAAATCCCGGCGTCGAGGGCGGCATGGATGGTCGCAATGCTCTCACCCTCTTCGGCGGGCCCATACAGGTCCGACATCCCCATGCACCCGAGTCCTACCTCGGATGTTGCGGGTCCTGCGGACCCCAGCGGGTGTGTCCTCATCTCTTGTTCCTTCCTCGAAGCCCAGCAGGGCATGCTGGCTGGCCGATGTGATAGTGTCCTCTCAGGTGTGACCGGCAGGCCTAAGGCCCCGATGGTTCAGCCGGGAGGCTGCCTCAATGAACGGTCCCCCAAGGTAAGGATTTTCAGGGTGCAATAGTCAACACGCAAAGCTCCCCTGCCGTTCGCCCGGAGTTTCCCTGTTTTGCATTCCCCGGCCCGAAAAGATGTCCTGAGTTGATGGAATCTCGTCCCCCCAAGTGCTATCTTTGCAGTCACGCGGCTTCCAATTCCCTTCTCTCATTCTCTTGGTAGGATCTCCGCCATGGACCTCAACGCGATCCAGGCCCTTCTGCGCGAGGAACGCATCGACGGGTGGCTGTTCTGCGACTTCCGCAACCGGGACTTCCTCGGCTACAAAGTTCTCGGTCTGAACTTCGACAAGATGAACACCCGGCGCTGGTTCTATTATGTCCCCGCCCGCGGCAACCCGAAGAAACTGGTTTCGGCCGTGGAGAAGCACAAGCTCGACGCGCTGCCCGGCACCACGGTGGTCTACCTTTCCTGGGAACAGCTTCATGCCGCCCTGCGCAAAGCGCTCGGCTCCCGCAAAACCCTTGCCATGCAATACTCGCCGAAGAACAACGTGCCGTATATCTCCATCGTGGATGCCGGCACCATCGAGCTCATCAAGGGGCTCGGGCACAAGGTCGTCTCCTCGGCCGACCTCCTGCAGACGTTCGTGTCGGTCATCCCGGAAGAAGGGTATCGCACGCACAAGCAGGCTGCCGCTATTATGGACCGCATTCGCGCCGAAGCTTTTGAGGCCGTCCGGACGGCGATCCTCTCCGGAACCGAGGTGACCGAGTACGGCATCCAGCAGCTCATCATGCGCCGCTTCAACGAGGAGAACCTCACGACATACGATCCCCCCATGGTGGGCACCAACGAGCACCCGGCCGATCCCCACTTCGATCTCACCGCGGAGCTCAGCCGGCCGATCAAGAAGGGTGACACGCTCCTGATCGATATGTGGGCCAAGCTGAACATCCCCGGCGCGGTCTATTACGACATCACCTGGGTCGGCTTCGTCGGCGCCGTCCCACCGCCGCGCTACCGGAAAATCTGGACGGTCGTCCGCGATGCGCGCGATGCCGCGGTGACGTTCGTGCAGGACCGCTTCGCGAAAGGGAAGGCGTGCTACGGATGGGAGGTGGACGACGTGTGCCGCGGGGTCGTCACTAAAGCCGGGTTCGGTAAACAGTTCGTGCACCGCACGGGCCACTCGATTACCGAGGAAACGCACGGCAATGGCGTGAATATCGACAACCTGGAGACGAAGGACGAGCGGCGCTTGCTCCCGGGATGCTGCTTTTCCATCGAACCGGGGATCTACCTTGAGGGCGCAATGGCGGTGCGCACCGAGATCAACATGTTCATCCGCCACGACGGGGTCGCCGAAGTGACCGGCGAAGTGCAGCGTGACCTCGTGCTGATCGACTGACAGGGAGGCGCCGTGGGTTTGTCAGGCCGTTTCAGGGAACTGCGTGAGGATTTCCAGCCGTCGTTCTGGGTTGCGAACGGCATGGAGCTGTTCGAGCGTCTCGCATACTACGGACAGCAGATCGTCTTCATGATCTACGTGCGCAACAGACTCGGCTTCTCGGAGTCGGAGGCGGGCACCCTCTCGGGCATCTTCGGGGGGATCATCTACCTGTTTCCCATTCTGGCCGGGACGCTTGCCGACAAGTGGGGTTTCCGCCGGGCGTTCACCATCGCCTTCTCGATCCTGGCCCTGGGATATTTCCTCATCGGCTCGCTGGGGATGAGCGCCTTCGCGGGCGTCTACGGCTCCATGTCCCACTACTGGCTGCTGCTCATCTTCCTGGTGTTCACCGCCTTCGGGGGGTCGTTCATCAAGCCGTCGGTGCTCGGCACCGTGGCCGTCACCTCATCGGAGAAGGGCCGCTCGCTCGGGTTCGCCATCTACTACTGGCTCGTCAATGCCGGGGCGATGATAGGCCCGACGATCGCCTACTTCGTGCGTGACCGGTTCGGTAACGAGTTCGTCTACCTCGTGTCGGCTCTGAGCTGCGTGGCCATGCTGGTGGTCAACCTCTCCCTGTACAGGGAGGTGCATGGCGCGTCTCCCCCGGCGGCCGAATCGCTCGGCCGTAAGATCGGGAACCTCTTCCGGGTGCTTGCCAATTTCCGCTTCATGATCTTCCTGCTCATCTACTCGCTCTACTGGATCATCTTCTGGCAGGAATTCATCATCGTTCCGTACTATATCACGGATTACATCGGCAGGGAGACCCCGTACGAGATCATCCAGTCCTGGGCCGGGGCCGGCGCCATCATTCTCCTCCAGATCCCCATCAACCGCCTGACCAGGAAGCTCCCCACGCACCAGGCCATCCTTACCGGGTTCGCCATCTCCTCGCTCATCTGGGTGATCATCGGCCTGCATCCCGGCATCCCGACGATCGCAGCGGGCATCGTGGCCTTTGCCATCGGGGAGATGATCCAGGCTCCCCGGTACTACGAGTACATTTCCGAGATCGCCCCTCCGGGCCAGCAGGGTCTGTTCCAGGGCTACGCGTTTCTCCCCATCGCCATCGCCCGTTTTGCGGGCGATCCGTTCGGGGGCTGGCTCTATCAGACGTCGAAGGCCCGCGGCAGACCGGAGCTTGTCTGGTTCGCCCTCATCGGCATCGGCCTTCTTGCAACGCTGTTGATGTTCCTGTATAACATGTTCGTCCGTCCCCGGGCCTCCGAATCCCTCCAGGCGCGGAAGCATGCCTGATATGTGAGATGCGGTCCCATCGCCGGACGCCCGCTCAGCGGCCGTCCGAGGGCGATCCTGTTCCCTCTCCGATCGGTTTTCCCTCTTCCAGAAGCTTCTCGTAGCGCTGCTTGTACATTTTCACCGCCGCATAGATCGACTCGGCGATCTTCTGCTGCCCGCTCTCGCTTTTCAGAAACCTCTCGTCCTGTCGATTGGACAGATAGGCCGTCTCGACCAGCACATTCGGCATCGAGGCACCGACCAGCACGTAGAACCCGGCCTGCTTCACCCCCCGGTTGGGAACCCCGGCGTGGGATTCCATCTCCTGCTGCAGGACATCGGCAAACACTTCGCTCGACCTGACATACGCGCTCTGCGCCATGGTCACCAGAATGAAGTTCTCGTCGGTGAGATGCTTGTAGCGTTCCTCGTACCCCTCCTCGAGCTGGATGACCGCGTTCTCGCGCTCGGCGATCGCTACGGCTTCATTCGTCCTTCCGGGCCTCAGAAGATACACTTCGAAGCCGCGGGTCGGGCTGGGCTTGCGAGGCAGGGAGTTGCAGTGAATGCTGATGAACAGCTTGCCGTCGGCTTCGTTGGCAATCTTCCCGCGGCGGTCCAGCTCGATGAACCGGTCGTCGCTCCGCGTGTACACCACCCTGACGTCTGACAGGTTTCTCTTTACGAGCTTTCCGAGCTTGAGGGCGATGCCCAGTGTCACGTCCTTTTCCCTGACACCCGAGACCCCGAGGGCGCCCCAGTCTTTTCCTCCGTGTCCCGGGTCAATCACGATGACGTCCATTGCCCAGCGGTCCCGCTTCTGCTCCAGAGCGTTGCGCACCGGGTCATCAAGGGGCGGGGGGGGCTTCACGCTCCCGGGCATCCGGAGGGTGACGATGACATCCCCGGTGCTCGGGTCCCTGGTCAGCTCCTCCGATTCCGGCGCCGAGCGGAGCTTGAATGACAGCTGGACGGATCCCGGGGATTGGATGGCAACGACTTTTTTCACCAGCCCTTCGGGGCTCGTGGCGTTCAATGAGGCCACGTCGGCCCGGGCATCGGCGATCGTCAGGTACAACCAGCCGTCCGGACGGAGCCAGTGTTCCACATTCCGTATCTCGGCGGAAAGCGGGATCCGGATTGCCATGCCGTTCGTTTTCGTCTCCATCTCCACCGTGGAGATGTCGTAGGCCTTCGCGGTTCCTTCAGGCCCGACGAGAAGCACACCGGCCTGGTCGTCGTATTCCACGCTTGATGGGAGCCAGTGGGAAGCCGCCTCCAGAAAGCTTCTGAGGGGCACGAAGAACACACCCGCACTGTACAGGACCTCCGTGGAGAGCTGAAGAATGGTCTGTCTGTGCGCCGCGTCGCTGGCGATGATGAAGGGATTGAGGGCGGTGAGCTTGAGCCTCGATTTCGAGGCCGAGAGCTCCAGTGTCTGATGCGATTTGTGACCCGAGAGGCCGAGCACCGCCGCGAGATCGTCCGCGGACGCGAAGACGATACCCTTGCGGCTGATAACTCCCACGGCGGCCGGCTTCTCGCGATGGCCGCGGAAATCAACCCGCAGGGAGGTTTGCTGTGCCGTGGCAGCGAACAGAGTGCAGACCACCAGCATAACAGCAAGACCTGCGCGGTTCCCTCGAAAACGCATCAGGGCTACCGGTAATTGGTGAATTGAACCGCGAAGGGAAGATCGGCGCCGCGTACCAGCGCGAGGACCGTCTGAAGATCGTCCTTGTTCTTCCCGCTCACCCGTACCTGGTCTTCCATGATCTGCGCCTGGACCTTTGACTTCATATCCTTGATCATCTTGACGATCCTTCTCGCGCTCTCCTTGTCGATGCCGACCAGCATGGTGACCACCTGGCGCACGGTTCCGCCCGCGGCGGGTTCCACCTTGCCGTACTTCATCGCCTTCAGCGGAACACCGCGCTTGACCAGTTTACCCTGCAGGACATCGACAACGCTCTTCAGCTTGAAATCGTCTTCGGAGGAAATGGTCAGCGTCTTTTCCTTCAGGTTCAATTCAATGGNNTTGGGCTAGCGGAACTTCACGTGGAAGAATGCATGGATGAAGATCTTGATCATCTCCCATCGGGGGTGCCGGGCCTGAACGACATACTGTTGCCGGACTTCGCGCTCCGTGGTGTTGTCGCGGGTGATGATCTGTATGGAAAGAGGGTGCATGGCCGGGGACTCAGTGATGACGGTACGCTCTAATCTATGAACTGATGCGCGAAAGCGCAATGCGGGCTGCTGCTTCTCTTATTTCAGGACGACCCCGGTCTCCCGGCTCCAGAACAGGAGGTCCAGCTCATCCATGCTGATGCCCGCCTGGCGCGCAAACCGGGCAAACTTGAGCTCGATGGCCAGATAGCGTTTCGGGGTCAGGCTGGCCGGGAGCGCGCGCAGCACCCGGTACGTCCGGAGGTTTTTCAGGATATGCCGGTCGAGAATAGCGAGATCACGGTGGCCGATGTTCCTGAGGAAATGCGACGCTTCCTTCCAGCCGAGTCCCCGTACATTATCCACCAGCCAGGCCCGGAGCTCCCGGGAATCCCGACTGGCCGCGAGCGCTTCCAGAATGCGCGGCAGCTGTTCGCGGGCGGCCCTGATGTGCGCCGCCTTTGTGTTGTGGAACCGTATGTAGTGTTCCTTCCTGAAGAGCATGTCGGCAAGCGGAAGCTCCCTGTGCAGTGCATCGGCCTGCTGCAGCATTGCGGCGGCTTTCCCGGCGTTGACGGCGCTGGATTGCGGGGTCATCAGGCAGTAGACGAGCTCGTAGAAATACTCCTCGCGCGGCACAGCGGCGAATTCGGCGAGCCGGCACCTGATGGCAGTCTTCCGCTCCTCGAATTCCCGCCGCAACAGCATCAGCGTCCCCGTCACCTCGCCGTTCTGCTTCATGCCAGCGAAACCCTCAGAACCCCCGGCTGTCCCGGCTTCACGGTCACCAGTCCGTCCTTCTCCAGCGCCTGCACCAGTTCCCGCAGCCAGCTCACGTCGGCAGGCGAGAAGCGGGGGGTCAGCATCGGGCCGAGGAGCGTGAGGGGGAGCGGACGCTTCCTGCCNNTTCGGTCCGGCTGCTTGATGCACTTCGCGGTTTCATCTTCCCGGCTGAGCGGCAAAGCCTGACGACCGGGCAGTCCGTGCAGCGCGGCGACCGTGCCGTGCACACGGTGGCGCCGAGGTCCATCAGTGCCTGGTTCCAATCGTACTGGCGGCGGTCAGGAAGAATGAGCCCGGCCAGGCTCCAGATCTCGTTTTCCGGGCGGACGCTCCCCGTGTCAGGGAGCCGCCAGAAGAGCCTGGAGAGGAGCCTCCTGACATTGACATCGACGACCGGCACCGGCTTCCGGAAAGCAAAGGCGAGGATGGCGTGAGATGTGTACCTGCCGACTCCAGGAAGCGTCCGGAGTTCCTCCGCGTTGACGGGGAGGCGTCCCCGATGGCGCTCCATGACTAATCTTGACAGCCGGTGAAGGCGGACTGCGCGATTGTTGTACCCCATCCCGCGCCAGGCGCTCACTACGGCCCGCTGAGGAGCCTTCGAGAGATCCTTCATGCTGGGGAAAGCCGCGAGAAAGAGGGGGAGCTTCACAAGGACCCGGTTCACCTGCGTCTGCTGGAGCATGATCTCCGAAATCAGGACAGTGTAAGGGTCGTTGTCCCCCCGCCATGGGAGCGTCCTGCCGTGCCGCCGGTACCATCCGAGCACCGCCGTCCGTAACCGCTCCAGATTACCTGAGTCGAGCTGTGGCATCCCCTCCCCGTTCCGTAAGGAGCGCCACGGCTTCCCTGTTCCCTTCCAGAATGTCAAGCTGTTGAAGCTCGGGAAGCGAGACCCAGCGGATCTCCTCGAATGTCCGGTTTCGCACTTCGCCGGAGAAGTCGCCCACGGTAAAATAGAAAACCCGGAACGCGCCATCACGTTCCGGGTCTTGAACACCATCCGGATAGATCCATTCCTGTCTGTGGAATTCCTCCGCGGCCAGCACGTGGATGCCGAGCTCTTCCTTCAGTTCCCGGTCCAGCGCTTCGCGCGGTTCTTCCCCCGGCTCGAGTTTTCCTCCGGGGAACTCCCATTTCAGGCCGTAGAGCGCGGACTTCCGCCGCTGGCACGCAAGCACAGCCCCCCCTCTCGTTAACACTCCGACCGCAACTTCGCGCATGGGCCCCTTAGCATTCCGTCAGGTCATACAGCCTTCTCCTGTAAAAATAGAAAAAGAATGCCTCAATCACAAAGTCTGCCCCTCTCCCAGCCACTGGAAGCCGACCACAGGCCACGCGCCGCACTCATCCTTCCGTAATGTGACCGCCGCTGCAGCCTCCCCCGCACGCTTCTCGAGAGTTTCGGGGCTGAGTCCCTCCCAGGCCAGCCGGGCCCTCACCGTTGCCACTCCGGCTTCGAGAGAGCAGTCGATCGCATTGACCGAGAAATCAATGAACGCCGCGATCCCTTTCCTGAAATCCCGGGCCTCCATGACCAGCGCCTCCCGCTCCACCGGCCGGCCGGAGGGTCCGGGGGTCCCGTCCGGGGCAATGTCCTCACGCAGCTCGACGGCGCTTCCGGCGAACAGCCCGCGAAGGAAGACCTCGGCAAACATCGCCGCATCATGCCGGTCATCGGGATGGAACTCCTCGTACAGGAAGTTCTGGGTCATCCCCTCGATCCGGATGTCGTCCATCTCGTGGTCCAGGAGCTCCTCGGTCAGAAACCGGTAGGCCTCACGGTCCGAAATGATCCGGTCGAAATGGACGATGACATTGTTCGACTCGAGCAGGGTCAGGAGGCCGTCCAGAGCCGGCCGGAGTTGCTCAGGGGAAAGCTCGGAGAGTGGGAGAATGACAGGATTCCCGATGAATCGCCGGACGGTGGTCTCGCTCGCGGCCGAAAACTGCCGTTCAAATTCTTCTATGCTTCGGAGCCAGTCGGCTTCAATGTCGGGAGGGAGGTTGGGGTCTGAGGAGTGAAATGTGCCCCCGTACTTCTCTTCGAGCTCGCGCTTCTTTGCATCGTTCAGCGCCCGCTGGATGCTCTCGGTTTCGTTGTGGCTCATGACACCTCCCGAATTTGTTCTGGCGGTGCATGGCCGCCTCCCTACGGTAATAGGGAGAGGCGGGCGCTTTTCCGATGTTCAGGCGAACAATTCTTCAATGTCCTCGCGTGTGAGAGACTTCAGGAAGCCTTGCTCGGTACTGATGATGCTGCTCACGAGCGCCTTCTTTTTTTCCTGCAGGGAGAGGATCTTCTCTTCCACCGTGTCGCGGGTGATGAGCTTGTACGAAAACACCTGGCGTGTCTGGCCTATGCGGTGTGTGCGGTCTGTGGCCTGTGCTTCCACCGCGGGATTCCACCAGGGATCATAATGAATGACATAGTCCGCTCCGGTCAGGTTCAGCCCGGTCCCCCCGGCCCGGAGACTGATCAGGAACGCCCTGACACTTTCGTCGGTCTGGAACCTGTCGACGTGCTCCTTCCGGTGGATGGTCCTTCCGTCAAGGTATTCGTAGACGACACCCTGCCTGTCCAGATGGCGGCGCAGGATGCTCAGCATGCGGACGAACTGCGAGAACACCAGCGCACGGTGCCCCTCGGCGATGATGTCCTCGAGCATCTCGCTGAACGCCTCGAATTTTCCCGATGAGCCGCGGTAGCGCTCGTCGGCAAGAGAGGGATGGCAGCAGACCAGCCGCAGCTTGGTAAGGCCTTCGAGGACCTTGACCGTGCTCTTCCGTATTCCCACCGTCTCGATGCTCCGGAAGATCGCCTGGCGGTAGTATTCCCTCCAGTGCTGATACGCCGACCGCTGCGCCTCCTCCATATCGCAGTACACAACCGACTCCAGCTTCGGCGGAAGGTCGGACGCAACGAGCTCCTTCGTCCTGCGGAGGAGGAACGGACGGATGATCCGCCTGAGGGAGGCGGCCGCCTCTTCATCCTTGTGACGCTCAATGGGCCGGATGAAGGTCTCGGTGAACGTCTTGAGGCCCCCCAGCATTCCGGGGTTCAGAAACTGGAACTGCGACCAGAGCTCGGTCAAGCTGTTTTCCACGGGCGTCCCGGTGAGGGCGAGGCGGTGCGCGGTCTGAAGGTGGCGCGCGGCCCGGGAATTGACGGAGGCGAAGTTCTTTATGTTCTGCGATTCATCGAGCACAACCGTGGTAAACGTGAGGGACCTCAGAAACTCGATGTCGCGCCTCAGGATGCCGTAGCTGGTGACGATGAGGTCATATGATTCGAATTTCGATTGATGCCGCTTACGGTCCAGGCCGTGGTAGAGCAGCACCCGGAGCTGCGGGGTGAACCTGGAAGCCTCCCGCTGCCAGTTGTAGACCAGGGAAGTCGGGACCACGATCAGCGAAGGGGGCGCCGTGCCGTCCGCGTGGACGTGCTGCAGCAGGGTGAGTGTCTGGATAGTCTTTCCGAGACCCATGTCGTCGGCCAGGAGGCCTCCGAATCTGAACTCCTGAAGGAAACGGAGCCAGTGGTAGCCGGTTTGCTGGTAGGGCCTGAGGGAGCCGACGAACCCTTCGGGAAGGGGGCGCTCCTGGATGCCTGAAAAAGAGCGGAGCCGGGTGCGCAACTCCTCAAACGTGCTGTCGGTGGTCAGATCCCCCGCCTCTGCAAGGTCTTCGAGTAGTATCGCCTGGGTGCGTCCGAGGCGGAGACCGTTCCCCTGTTTGTTGGCAAGCGCGGCGGTCAGCTGGAACCTCCGGAGCCACTCCTCCGGAAGCATGCCGTAACTGCCGTCGGTCAGTCGCACGAATCGCTTCCCTTCCTGCACCGCCGCGATGAATTCGTCGAGGGATGCCGGGGTTCCCTCGAAGCTGACCCGGACGGTGAGATCGAACCAGTCGATACCGGAGGAAACGTTCATGGCGATGCGCGAAGGTCCGCTCCGCACACGGTATCGCGTGAGCTGTTCCTGGCCGAAGATCTCGAAGCCGGCGCTCCGGATGAGCGGCAGCCGCTCAACCAGCCAGGTCAGCGGATCGACGGCCGGGGTGTAGCGTCCCCGCGATCCCGGGATCCCTACTGCATCGAGGTCCGTCTGTCCCAGCAGGGCCGCCGCCGCATCCTCGGCTGCTGCGTCGCGGCGAATGGTGACAATCATCCCGTTGGCAGGTCGGACATCGGGGGTATCGGAAGGAGGGGGATCTGCGGTAATCTCGGTGTCGCCGTACCGGAAGCGAAGCTCAAGCGCCAGGGTCCCCAGGGCCTCTTTCAGGTAGAGGCGCGGGACGGGGGGGCCTTCCATCGTCTTGAGACCCACCGCGGAAGAACGGAGGTGGTAACGGGTGAGCAGTGCCGGAAGGGCATTGTTCAGGAAAGCCTCGCGGTCGCGTGCCGGGACCACCAGCGGTGTGGTCATCCGCTGCAGCCTTCGGAGATCGTCACCGTCGATGCTGTCCACCCTCAGGATGCGGCGCCCGACCAGGATCCACAGGGGGCGCACGGTGAGAATGGTCATGTCGTCGGAGACCGGCATGGAGGAGCCGCCCCAATCGATCTCGGGAAACAACGTCAGCTCGCCTGCGGCTTCGGAAAGACTGAAGCACGGCCGGCCCGGGTTTGTTTCGATGGCGAGAGGGACAGCCGTGTAGATGCCCTCCTGCCGCAGATAGAGCTCCTTCCCTTCAAGGAGAAGGAGCATGTCGTTCCAGTCATAATCGTCAAGCCCCGCGTTCCCCTCGGCTTCACGGGTGGATACGTCGCGCCAGGTGCGCAGGTGTCCCTGGTCGTCCTCATCGAGCGCAAGCTCGGCGCGCGGCATCGCCTTCGACAGGAGAATACGCTCGTCGCGGCCGAGCCGCTCGAGGTCTTCGACGAGGAAGCTCTGGAGCATGGACGCCTGTCCGTCGGTCCCGTCCTTGCGGATCCGGATCCGGATGGGGTAGAGGCGCCGGAGATTGCCGTCGACGGCGAGGGAGAATGCCAGGCGCCAGGCAGGGGGACCGGCCGACACTCCGGATGCCGGAGGAGAGGGCTGTTCGAGAATTCGTGCAATGCTCTTGGCCCACGCGGGTGAGCGGCGCCTCCCGTGTGATGCACTCCCCGAACCCTGCGAGAGCCGGTGAACAAGGTCCACTTCGCCCGGCTCGCCTTCCCGCTCCTGCTTCTCGAGCAACGCGAAAAGGACGGCCACGACATGCTTGCATTCGCCTCCCCAGGAGAAGGGACAGGTGCACGAGGTCATGAGCTCGCGGCCGGTCTCTTCGAGGGTGACGAAATACCGCCGCCGGTCCGTCACCGTCGCGGTGACGAGATCCGGCCGTACTTCATCGAGATGCACCGCCCCCTGGCGGAAGTAGCGCTCCCCCCGCCGGAAGATCTCGGGTCCGGCAATCCGGGAGATGCGTTGCTGTGTGATGCGCATGATGGTAACGATCCGATTCCGCCGCGCGGCATCCGTCAGCAGCCGCGGGGGTGATCCTCTGCTCCAAATTCACTCATGAGCCCGAGGGGCGTGCTAAGGAGCAGGTCCCCCGCTGTACGGGCATTCCGGTTCTCACAGCATCCGACCCGGGCTTTCGCTCGGGCACCCTCTTCCCCGCGTCCGTTTGCCTCTACCCGGGACCGGCTCTCCCATGGCGCCTGTGAGCGATGATTGGCCGTTCTCTCGCCGAGGCCAGCCCTTCTCTTCTCAGAGTGAGGACTCGTTCCAGGTCGCATAGTCCATAAACCGGTAGCCGTCGTGGTCTTCCTGCCGGACCAGCTTGAACCTCCTGCCGAGAAGGTGCTCATACCTCGGGAACAGGGCGTCTCCGGAGGGTTCCTGGTCAACCAGCGTCAGAAAGAGCTCATCCGCGCGCTCAAGCAGGCTGGCGAACAGTCTGCTTCCTCCAATAACGAAGACCTTCTCTTCGGACGCCACAGCCTCGAGGGCCCTCTCGAGGGTTGAATAGGTCTCGATGCCCGGAACCGCCGCGGAGCTCAGCACCACGTTGCGGCGGTTGGGGAGGGGATGCCCGATGGATTCGAAGGTCCGCCGCCCCATGAGCACCGTGTGGGTGCCGGTCAGTCTCTTGAATCGCTTCAGGTCTTCGCTGATATGCCACGGCAACGCCCCGTCTCGGCCGATGACACGGTTACGTGCTACTGCGGCAATGATGGCAAGCTTCACACCGCCACCTCGAATTTAATTGCCGGCCAGGGATTGTAGCCGGTCAGCTCGAAGTCCTCGAAACAGAGCTGATCCATGGGCTTGCGCGCGATGGCGATACGGGGCAGGGGCCGCGGCGTCCGGCCCAGCTGCTCCTTCAACCCATCGACATGATTGACGTAGATGTGCGCATCGACAACGGTGTGGCTGAACAGGCCGGGTTCGAGTGCGGCTTCCTGCGCCAGCACCATCGTGAGGAGCGAATAACCGGCCAGGTTGAACGGGATGCCGATCGCGATGTCGCCGGAACGCTGTGTGAGATGACAGTTGAGCCGGTTTTCCTGGACGTTGAAGACAAACGTGAAATGGCAGGGGGGAAGTTTGCTGTCGAGCGCATTCCCGGGCTCCCATGCTGTGATGACCATCCGGCGGGAGTTCGGATCGCTCTTCAGCATGTCGCGGACTCGCGCGAGCTGATCGATCTCGATCACCTCGTACGCGCCGGTCGAAGGATTCATTTGTGCGCTGGGGAATCGGCGCCAGTAGCGGCCATAGGCTGTCTGGAGATTTCCTTCCTCGTCCGCCCAGGCATCCCAGATCTTGGTGTGCTTCCGAAGGTTTCTGATGTGGTCCTCTCCCGAAATGTACCAGAGCAGCTCGTGAAGCATTGCTGCGAAGTTGACCTTTTTGGTCGTCAGAAGAGGGAACCCGGCGGACAGATCTACGGAGTAATGTTCGGCGAAACTGGACAGGGTATCGATTCCCGTGCGGTTTTTCTTTCGGATGCCGGCGCGAAGGACCCGGTCGGCAAGGTCAAGGTACTCCCGCATGCTCTTCTCCCGCGCTGTTGAAAAATTGGGGCATCTTTTAATAATACGGAGGGGGCCGGGCAAATGCAATTTCAGTGCCCGCGGCGGGTCTATTCTGCTCACCTGGGAAGAAGTCTGTTTGTTTCCAGGGCAGCACCCCCCTTAGGGTAGCGCCCCCGGTTGGGGGTAGCAACCCCGCGGGACACCCCCCCCCATGGGGAAAAGCCACCATGGGGCAGACCCCCGAAGGGGGACAACCAGGGGGTTTGCTTTCCCCTGAGGTTTCATGTAACTTGGTATACTCGAATGGAAATCTTCCTTATACTGGCGAAATTCGGCGGCATCCTTGCTATCGTGCTGCTGAACGGCTTTTTTGTTGCAGCTGAGTTTGCAGTCGTAAAGGTTCGCTCCACGGAGATCGAACCCCTTGTCAGGAGCGGACACCGGCGGGCCCGGCTCGCCCAGCACGTGGTCACGCACCTCGACACCTATCTTTCCGCCACTCAGCTCGGCATCACCTTTACCACCCTCGGGCTCGGATGGCTTGGCGAGCCGTTTGTTGCCCACATCCTGGAGGGGTTCCTCGGTTTCCTCCCTCCGCACTGGGTGACGACGGTTTCCGCGGTGATTGCGTTCTCGATCATCACTGTTCTCCTCATTGTCCTCGGGGAACTCGGTCCCCGCTGGCTGGCAATCCAGAATGCGAGGCGCGCGACACTGCTTCTGGCCGGCCCCCTGCACCTCTTCTACAGCGTCTTCCGCCCGTTTATCTGGCTGCTCAACAGGTGCGCCTCAATCCTGCTCGGATTAATCGGCATCACTCCCGTACGGGAGGGGGATGTCACCCATTCCGAGGAGGAGATGCGCCTTCTCATCAGCCGCGGCCGGACCTTTTCCACGATGGGACGTTCCATTTCCCTCAACGCCTTCGATCTCCGTTCCCGCACGATTCGTGAAGTCATGATCCCGCGGACAAGCGTGGTCTTCCTTTCAACACGGAAGTCCATCGAAGAGAATATCGCCGTCGTCATGGAGAATCAGTTCACGCGCTACCCTCTCTGCGAAAAGGATCTTGACAATGTCCTCGGCATGATCCACCTGAAGGACCTCTTCCGCCTGAAGGGGGAGAGGGGAAGCGGCGTTCGCCTCCTGGAAATCAAGCGCGAGATGTTGTTCATTCCTGAAACCACCACGCTCGACCGCATCCTGAACATGTTCCTCGGGAAGCGGATGCTGATGGCTGTGGCGGTGGACGAATACGGGGGCACGGCAGGCCTGATCACCCTCGAGAACGTGCTGGAAGAGCTGGTGGGGGATATCAACGACGAGTTCGACACCGAGCAGGCGTCAGTGCAGAAAGTTGCCGAGGGCGAGTATCTTGTCGACGGGGCGATGCCCCTCCACGACTTTGCCCGCATGTTTGATATCGCATTGACCTCGCGGGAGGTGGTATCGGTGAGCGGGTACGCGATCCATCTGCTCGGGCGGATGCCGGAGGTGGGAGCGACGCTCACCATGGGGCGGTGGGCAGGCACCGTGGATGCCGTCGACGGCAAGAAGGTGCGCACACTGCGTATCAAGCGCCATACTTCCGACAGCGTCCCGGTGGGCACGTCATCCCTGTCTGCACCAGGAACCAGGGGAGAACATCGATGAGATGCCGCAGAGCAGTCCTGATAGCTGGAGCCGCGGTGTGCGTGGCTGCGTCCGTGCGGGCTCAGTACATGGAGCCCAGGGAGTACGAGAGCGCAGACCTTCGCGTTGCGAGTGCGGGTGTGTTCTGGCGCGATTTCTCACCGCGCGGATCCAACACTGCTCCCGATTCCGTCGCGATCAGGTACAACCGCCTGATGCCCTTCATCGGGTTCAGACAGGGCCTGTTTGACGTCTCCTTCGGCTACACCACCTATTCCCAGCGCGGCGTCTCACGCGCAGCCCTGTTTCTGGGGACCACCGTTTCCCAGGAACTTGTCCTCACGGGAAGCCGCTCAGGCGCCCTCCTCCTGCCGCTGCTCCTGTCAGCGGACTTCACCAAGGCGGAAGCCGGCGGACCGGAGCGCGAGAGCTTCAATATCGCCAGCGTCGGCCTCGGGACGGGATTGAAATACCGCGTTGTCTCGAGGGCCGTCGACGCGTCAATCTCGGCCGCAGGCATCGCCCACTACGCCATCGAGGGTTTGAGCACGGGGACCGGTTTCTCGGGCGTGGTGGCGCTCGACGCTTCGGCGCTGTTCCGCACTATCGGCATCGGCGAAGGTCTGGCCCTGGGATACAGGTTCAGGCTTCAGACCTGGTCCATGTCGAATCCGAAATTCGACTACCGTGCCGTGTCGCACGGTCCCTATCTGGGTGTCGCATTCTAGCGCCGGAGGCGTAGCACACAACGCGCTGCCGGCATCTCCGTGAAGCCGCCGTCAGATCGGGACACGGCGGGTTGCAGCATCCCGGGGGTGCTCAGTTCCGAACGATGCTTGAGCGTGGTGCTTCGATGAACACGATACGCGCAAAGATCATCCTTACCTTCACCTGCCTGATGCTGCTGAGCCTGGCGGCCGGCTTCTGGTCGATCTACAACTTCTATGGCCTCGGGACCAAGGTGAACAACATCCTGAGGGACAACTACCAGAGTGTCCTGGCGGCCGAAAACATGATGAAGTCGCTGGAGCGCCAGGATATTGCCCTGCTCGATGCCAGCGAGGGAGAGGCCGATCCGAGGGCAAGCGGGGGAAAATTCTGGGAGAACCGCGACCTCTTCTTCTACTGGTATAATGAGGCCGTCCGCTCGGTCTCGATGCCTGCCCAGGAGCCCTTGCGCGATTCGATCCGCACAGCCTATGGGCTCTATGCCGTGACCGCGGACTCGATGCGCGCGCGCCTTGATCAGGGAGCGTTCCTGGAAGCAAAGCAGTATTACTATGACGCCGTCAGGCCTGTCTCCGACCGCCTGCGCAACCTCTGCCTCCGGCTCTTCGAGATCAACCAGGCGGCAATGTACGACGCAATGCCCCGCACCCACGCCTTCGCCAACCAGGCGGCCTACGGCATGATGGTGTCGTCGGTGATCGCCCTCGGACTCAGCGTCATCGCCATGCTCTGGCTGACGCGCGTCTTCATTACACCCGCGGAACAGCTCACCGAACGGGTCAAGCAGATTGGCGCCGGCAAACTTGACCTGAAAATCGACGTCCTGTCCGACGATGAGATCGGACAGCTCAGCCGCGAATTCAACAAGATGACGGAGCGGCTGAAGAGGTTCGAGCAGATCAACATCGAGAAGATCCTTTCGGAGAAGCGGAAATCGGAGGCGATAGTCGACAACATCTCCGACGGCGTGATCATGACCGACGCGCGGATGAGGATTCTCCACCTCAACCCGGTGGTGACCGATCTCTTCGCCCCGGGCGCCGGCGATGCCGCCGGCCGGCCCCTCGCCGATGTCATCCGCGACGAGCGCATCGTCCGGCTTGTGCGCGCATGCTACCAGGAGAACATCTCGCCGGAGGAGTCCCGGCCCGGGTTCCTCGAGTTTGAAAATGAAGGAGGGCTCTACTCCTTCAAGCCGCGCCTGACCAGGATCGTGGACAGCGAGGGATCGCTGTTCGGCGTCCTGCTGGTGCTCCAGGACGTCACGCAGTTCAGAGAGCTCGACCGGATGAAATCCGATTTCATTGCTACGCTCTCGCACGAATTCCGGACGCCGCTGACATCGATCAACATGACCGTCGACATTCTCAATCAGGGGATCCTGGGCCCGCTCAACGGGAGGCAAAAGGAGCTGATCGATTCGGCGAAAGAGGACTGTTTCCGCCTGACCAAGCTGGCGCGGGAGCTCCTGCAGCTCTCGAAACTTGAATCCGGCAAGTTGCAGGTGAAAAATGAGGAGCTCGACGTGCAAGGCGTGATTCAGTTTTCGATCCGGCCGCTCCAGCTGCAATTCGCCGAGAAAGGGCTCCGTCTCCAGATCGAGGTGGAACCGGGGCTCCCCCGGATCGTGGCGGACGAGCAGCAGATCTCCTGGGTGATCAGCAACCTTGTCACCAACGCTCTGAAACATACCGACAGCGGCGGGACCATCACCGTGCGTGCCCGCCACGATGTCAACGCCGTGCTGATCGAAGTCGAGGATACCGGGCACGGCATCGCCCCCGAACACCTGGCGAAGATCTTCGACAAATTCGTGCAGATCAAGCATGTGTCCGATGCAACGCCGGGAAGCGTGGGGCTCGGTCTCGCGATCGCGAAGGAAATCGTCGAGCTGTACGGCGGACGCATCTGGGTCCAGAGCGCGCCTGGGAAAGGAAGCACCTTTTCCTTCATGCTGCCGCTTCCGGTGGGCATGGGAGCGACGGCCTGAAGTGACCCCCGAACCCACAAACATCGGACCGGTGAGCGGCAAGGCTTCCGTCCTGCTCGTCGACGACGAACAGAATATCGTTCGGACCGTCTCGATCTGCCTCGAGGCAGCCGGCTTCGAGGTCACGGCCTTCACCGACCCGTTGCGCGCGCTCGATGCCATGCGCGACCGCGCATTCGATCTGGCGTTCTTCGACCTGAAGATGCAGCCGATCGACGGCCTCCAGCTCCTCCGTGAAGCCCAGCAGCTCCTCCCGGACCTTACTGTCACGCTGATGACAGCACACGGCAGTGTTGATTCCGCGGTCGAGGCGATTAAGATCGGGGCCTATGACTACCTGCAGAAGCCGTTCGAATTCACCGAACTGCAGGTCTACGCAGCGAAAGTGCTGGAACACCACCGGCTGAAGCGCGAAGTCCTGTCGCTCAAAGAAGAGCTGGCCCGCCGCTCGGGCGAAGCCGGCGCCTTCGTGACCCGCAGCGACAGGATGAAGAAGGTGATCGACCTGGCAATCCAGGTTTCCCCGAGCTTCATCACGGTCCTGATCGAGGGGGAAAGCGGGACCGGGAAGGAGTTGCTCGCCAATCTGATCCACGCCAGGAGCCCGCGTGCTGATAACCCGTTCGTCATCGTGAATTGCACCGCACTGGCGGAGAACCTGCTGGAATCGGAGCTCTTCGGCCACGTGAAGGGAGCGTACACGGGGGCGCTCCGCGACAGGATGGGTCGATTCGAAACAGCCGACGGCGGCACCATCTTTCTGGACGAAATCGGAGATCTCGCGCCGGCCATCCAATCGAAACTGCTCCGTTTTCTTCAGAGCAGGGAATTCGAGCGGGTGGGGGAGACCGCCACCCGGAAGGTGGACGTCAGGGTCATCACGGCGACGAACCGGAACCTGGAGGAAGAGGTCGGTGCTGGACGGTTCCGTGAGGATCTCTACTACCGGCTCAACGCCGTGAAGCTCAAGCTCCCTCCCCTGCGCGACCGTCCCGAGGATGTTCCCCTGCTTGCACAGCATTTCCTCACGAGGTCGCGGAAGAACGCGGAGATCGACCAGGAGGCGCTCAAAGCGCTGACAGCCTATCCCTGGAAAGGAAACGTCCGGGAGCTCGAAAATGTCATGGAGCGGGCAGTGATCCTCTCCCGCGGGGGCGCCGTTCACCTCCACCATCTGCCGGAGGAATTCCAGAATTTTGCAGCAACCCCGAACCATATCCTCTCCCTGAACGAGATGGAGCGTCAGCACATCATCAGAATCCTCCGCATCGCGAAAGATCTGGATGAGGCGGCATCCCTCCTGGGAATCGACCCCGCGACACTCTGGAGGAAAAGAAAAAAGTACGGCCTCTAATGGCCAGGGGATCGACCCGGCCGTACTGGCCCGGATGCCGGCACCTGGTGCTTGACCGGGATTTCAGACCGCCCCTTATCCCGGACCGACGGGCGAATATAGTCCGGAAAGGACTCTCCGCCTGCGGCATTCTGCAACGCCTGAGCCGGATCACTCGTGTCCGTTTTGTGTGTCCTCCCCCCCCCCGAGCGGCGCGGTTGGACACTTTTGAAGGTTTTGTTGTATATGTTTAAGAGAAGGACCTCCGTGGCTCACTCAATCGAACCTGACCCGGAGCGTCTGGAGATCTGGCTATTCCTTCGATGAGGCGCCGCTCAACGGACTCGAATCGTGCAGATTGCAATCCCCCTTTCTCCCCCGGGTATTTCCTGCTCGAAAACGGGCCCTGTGGCATCAGTGAAGTGCCATTGCAGGATGCAATCAGGCGCCATGCTGCCGCGATGAGAACTCTGGATTTAGGCTTTTGCCTCCTGCAATGAGGCCTTTTTTGCCGTGTGGAGACAGTGTCGTGGCATCTCCTTTGCTTTGTCAACAACAAGAGCCTATGCACTGATCAGAAACCCGGAGGTCCCATGGCAGTCAAATCGACGACAGTACAGAGCGGCAAGATAGGCGTGATCGAGGTGAAGGGGTCACTCGTGGGGGGAGAGGAGACGGACGAGCTGAGGAATGCAGTGGCGGATTATGTTGAGCAGGGGACCAAGAAGCTGGTTATTGACCTGAGCAAGGTCACTTACCTCAACTCGACCGCGATCGGCGTGTTGGTTTCGGCGCACACGACGTTTTCCAAAAACAAGGGACACGTCAAGCTGTGCGGCATCAACAAGAACATCAACAACATCTTCGTGATCACGAAGCTGACGCTGGTGTTCGATGTGATGGAATCACGCGAGGATGCGATCAAGGCGTTCGAAGCAACAGAATAATCCCGTCGAGGGACGGGGTTACTCATTTCTTACTTACTTAACCAGAGGAGTCCTTCGATGAAGCAGTCCATCTTCATGACGATCGCGGTCCTTGCCACTGCGGTCGTGGCATTCACGATCTACATGTTCGTCCTCGGCGATCCGGGAAACTTTCAGAACGGGGAACTCCGGACGAAGCCGGGAAACCTTCTCGGGACAGTGTATACCGGCGGATGGGTCGTACCTGTGCTGATCACGCTCACTCTGCTCGACCTCACGCTGGTCTTCGAACGCATCTTCTCGCTCCGCAAGGCCAACGGCCGCTCCTCCATCACCTCGTTCCTCAAGAGCGTCCAGAGCGCTCTGAACAGCGGGAGGATCGACGACGCGATCAAGGCGTGTGATGCTCAACGGGGCTCGGCGGCGAACATCATCCGCACCGGCCTGGAGCGCTACAAGTCCGTTGTGGGTGAGCCCAAGCTGGACTCCGAGAAGAAGATGGCGGAGACCCAGCGGGCCATTGAAGAGGCCACCTCGCTGGAGACGCCGCTGCTCGAGCGCAACCTGATTTCACTGTCCACCATCGCCTCCATCGCGACCATGTTCGGTCTTCTCGGCACTGTGATCGGGATGATCCGCTCCTTCACCGCGCTGGCCCGCGCAGGCGCGCCGGACGCAATTCAGCTCTCCATCGGCATTTCCGAAGCCCTGATCAACACGGCACTCGGACTGGTTGCTGCGATCGTCGGCATTGTCGCCTACAACTTCTTTGTCACGAAGGTGGACAACTTCACCTATATGATCGACGAAGCCAGCTATAACGTCGTCCAGATCCTCAACACCCGCACGAACGACTAACCAGTCAGGCCAGGAGCCTTTATGCCAAAATTCAAGCCTCACCGCGCGGGCGTGCGCATCGACATGACGCCGCTGGTGGACGTGGCGTTCCTGCTGCTGACGTTCTTCATGCTGACCACGCAGTTCAAGCCCGCTGAAGAGGTCACGATCACCCTGCCGTCCTCGCACTCGGACTTCAAGCTTCCCGAGTCGGACGTCATGATTCTCAACATCGCCACCGATGGCCGCATCTTCATGGCCTTCGATTCTCAGATTCTCATGGGCCGCATCTTCGGCCAGGAAAACAAGCTGAAGGCGAGCGTCCAGGTCCCCAAGGAACAGCTTGCGAATTACCTCGTGCAGGCCCGCACCATGAACCCGAAGCTGCGTACCGTGATCAAGGGGGACAGGGACGCGGACTACGGGACCGCGGAAGACGTGATGGACATCCTGCAGAAAACCCAAATCACACGATTCAGTCTGGTCACCGACCTTGCCGCGTCGGGCCAACCATAACGGAAGGAGTGCACCATGTCAGGCGGAGATGTAGCTGCCCCGCGTGAAGGTAAGGGCAAAAAGAAACGCAAGAAAGGCCGCCGGCTCGGAACTCGCATCGACATGACGCCGCTCGTTGATGTCGCGTTCCTGCTGCTGACCTTCTTCATGTTCACCACTTCAATGTCACGCCCGCAGACGATGGAGATCAACCTCCCGCCCGATAAGGACGTGAAAGTCGAGGTCGCCGAATCCAACCTGCTCACGCTCCGCGTGAACGACAAGGCCGAGATCTTCTGGAGCATCGGCATCGAGGCTCCGAAGCGCGTCGACCGGAAGGATATCCGCGCGTTCCTGAAGGACAAGGCGGTCCAGAACCCGAAACTCATCGTGCTGCTGAAAGTCGATCGCGCCGGCAAGTATAACACGGTGGTCGATATTATCGACGAGCTCAACATGGCAGGCGTCACACGTTTCAGCCTGGCCCCGATGCTTGAGGCCGACAAGGCGCTGATCGCCAAGGCAGTATAACGCAAGGAGAACACACAATGCCGGAAGCAGCCACAGCAACGGCCCCAAAGGGATCCGGTGGATACGGAGCCCTTGAGCTGAAGAAGGTCTACCAGCGCTACTGGGCGATCGGCTTCGGCATCGCGGTGGCGATCCATTTTGTGCTGATCGGATCGTACTACCTCGCAGAGCTGTTGCGCACAGAGGAGCCCCCCTCGGTCACCGTACGCATCATGAAGTACAGCGACCTCGGGCCGCCCCCATCCATCACCAGTACGAACACACCGCCGCCGATTTCGGTGTCGGCCCCCGCGGCCAAGCCCACGGTCGGCGCGCCGGTTCCCGTCCCTGATGCCGAGGTCACCACCGAGGCGACGATCGCCACCCAGCAGGAAATGAGCAACCAGGTGGCGCCGGTCAATGAGGCCCTCGGCAACGAGGGCAACGTGCAGGTGGAGCAGAACCTCAGGGTCGAAGACGATGCGCCTCCCGCGGACTTCGTGCCTGTCGAGAAGGAGCCCGTGGTCGTGAAAAAGGTCGAACCCAAGTATCCCGACCTGGCCATGCGTGCGGGCCTGGAAGGGAAAGTCTGGGTCAAGATCTGGGTCGACAAGGAAGGCAAGGCCAAACAGGTCGTCATCCTGAAGAGTGATGCCGAAATCTTCAACGAGCCCGCAATGGAGGCGGCAAAACAGTTCGTGTTCACTCCCGCCTACATGAACAACGGGCCGGTCTCCGTCTGGGTGTCGGTTCCGTTCAAGTTCAAGCTCGCGGACAAGAAATAACACCGCTCCAGCGGGACTTGTACCGCTCTTGCGGCGCGGAAACGGTAGTCCACTGGGCTGGAGAACAGCAGTCTGTGTGGGGAAGGAGAAACGGCCTTCCCCGCATGGTTCTCTGGACGTGGTCATGCAAGGAGAGGGTATCACTCGGAAACTGACCGGGGGAGTGTGCGGCAGAAGGGAGAGCATCCGGCCGGGGCCGAACTGTTCAACCGGGCCGTCCGGATCGCGATTCTCATCCTCTCCGCCGGCGTCATGGCGGCGGGCATCGCCGTCATAACCGGATTCGTGTCGTTGAGGTCGGTGCCGGAAGAATTCCGGGCCGTCATGGGAATCGTGGTCTTCCTGTACGGTCTGTACCGCTTCGTTCTGGCGGTTATCCGCGGACACGGGAGGTAATGTCATGCGTGCGACATGGGGTCTGATTGTTGCGGTGCTCGTGGGCGGCTGCAAACACGAGCCTGGCTCTGTGACGCTGGTGCAGGGCGCGGTGAAGCTGGAGTGCGACGAGGCGGTCTACCGCGCATTCGAGAATGAGTCGTCGGAATTCCAGAGCCTCTATCCCGGCTCGAAGCTCAGGCTCCAACAGGCCGAAGCGCGTGAGGCGATCTCCGATTTCGGCGCGGACAGCGTCCGCCTTATTGTCACCGCCAGAGAGCTCAACAACGAGGAGCGCGCCGCGCTGAAGGGCGGAAAGGTCCCCCTGGATGAGTACAAGGTGGCGATGAGTGCGGTGGCGGTCATCGTCAATCCCTCCAATCCGCTGAAGCGGGTGAGGCTCACACAGCTCGATTCGATCTTCGGGGGCGCCCTCACCCGGTGGCCGGGCGGGACCCTCATCGAGGCGGTGGCCGGAGGGCGAAACTCGAGCACCAATGAGGCGTTCCGGACCGTCGTGCTCAAGGGGAAAGAGTTCGGGCCTACAGTGGAATATGCGGACACCAGCGCCGCCAGGATCGAACGCGTCGAGCGGACTCCCGGCGCTGTGGCGCTCGTGCCGGTCACCTGGCTGAAGGGGACGGAGGGAAAGGTCACCGTGCTTGAGGTGGGAGCTCCCGAGTATAGGCCGGACACGACCGCCGCTCCCGGACAGTACTATGCGCCGTGGCAAGCCTACGTGTTCCTGGGCTATTACCCGATCAGCACGCCGGTCTTCATGTACTCCCGGGCGGTGGAGCAGGATGTTTCTCTCGGCTTCATCTCCTTTGTCAGCAGCGCGCCCGGCCAGAAAGTCATCCAGAACAACGGGCTGGTCCCGGTCACCATGCCGGTGCGGCTCGTTTCCCTCACATCACAGCAGGTGAAATAGCCCGATGAAACGCACCGTTTTCTGGTCCTTGGCGCTGCTGCTCTTCGCGCCGTCCGTGTTCGCTCAGGACAACCTCGGCAAGGGGAAGATCGCTCTCAGCACGCGCGACACCGCCACGGCAATTCAGGCATTCAAGGATGCGGTGAAAGCGGGGCAGAAGCCGGCCGAAGCGAATTACTACCTCGGGGCGATCGCCGGCGCCCGGCACAACCTCCAGGATGCGCAAACCTATCTCGAGGCGTCCCTCGCCGTCAACGATGAAAATGCCGACGCCCTGGCGCTGCTGGCTGATGTCTACGCCGCGAGGAAGAACATCCCCTCCGCGCTCGGCATCTACCGGAAGGCCGCGAAAGCCTCTCCGAAGAGCGCTTCAGTTACCACGGGCTACGGGCTCGCACTCCTTTCGGCAGATTCCGTGGACGCCGCCATCATCATGCTGACCAGGGCCAAAGACCTTGATCCGAACAACCCTGCAGTGTACGCTGCGCTCGGAGATGCCTATTTCAAACAGGGCGTCGCACCCCTCGCCGTCACCAACTACCAGAGGGCAATCGAGCTCGCGCCGAAGACCTTTGCCTACCGCTACAAGCTTGCCCAGATTTACGAAAAGAGCCGCCAGTACAACCAGGCGGTCGCCCAGTATGACAGCGTTGCCACTCTGGATCCGTCCAATCCGGAGCCGCTCCTCCAAATGGGAAAGATTCTTGCCCGTACCGTAGGCAATCAGAAAAAGCTGGCGATTGCTCCGCTCCAGAAGTTCGTCAAAACTAACCCGAAATCGATTGAGGGGTGGACCCTCCTTGCGAAGGCTCTCTATCTGACCGAGGAGTTCGACGATGCCGCAAAGGCCGCAAAGACGGCCCTCGACCTCGATCCGAAGAACCCTGAGCTCTGGCGACAGTACGGCGCGTCGATCGTCCTGACCAAGGAGCCGGATCCTGAGAAGCGGAAGCAGAACCTCCAGGCCTCGGTCAACGCAGCCGATCAGCTTAAGAAAATGAATGCCTTCAAGCCCGAGGATCAGGCATGGCTCGGCATCGCGCTTCAAGGCCTGGGGCGCGACGACGAGGCGATGATATCACTTCTGGAAGCCATCCGGATCGACTCGACGAACTGCGACCCGTACTTCCCGCTCGGCTCACTCTATATGAAGAAGCTGGACTGGGTGAACGCGACGCGCATGTTCGAGAAGAAGATCCAGTGCGACCCCCGCTCCCTGAGCGCCTACCTGAATGCCGCGGCAAGCTACATGCAGATGAAGAACTGGGAAAGGTCGAGGCAGCTGCTCGATTCCGCGCTGGCGATGAAGCCGGACTTCATGCAGGCGCGGCTCTGGCTCGCCCGCTACTTCCTCCAGGTGGACTCGCTCGACCGGGCAAAAGAGACGTACGATAGGGTCCTGCAGGAGACCGCCGAAAACGCCGACAAATACAAGAAGGAGATCGGCGAGGCACACAGCATGACCGCCTCCTTCTGGTTCACGAAGCAGCGCTACGACAAGGCGATTGAGGAGTTCCGGAAGGCCCTTGCGACCGGCACGGATAACACCGCGATGCAGCTCTCCTGGGGACAGGCAATCCTGCAGACCCTCGATCCGAAGGACCCCCAGGAAGAAAGCCAGAAAAAGAAGGATGAGGCCATCAAGCACCTCCGCCGGAGCATCGAGCAGGACCAGAACAACGGGCCTGCCCACCTCTGGCTGGCCCAGTGTCTGGTGCTCTCCCGCGTGGAAGGTGACAACGCGCGCAACAAGCAGCTGCAGGAAGAAGCCTGCGGCGAGTATAAGAAGGTGCTCCGCCTTCAGCCGTCCAACCAGGACGCCAAAAAAGGAATGGACCGGATCGGCTGCAAATAAGAAGCCTGGCACCCCGGTCCCTTCCGGAATTGCATAGCGTGAACCGGGCCGGGCATTATTCCCAGCCGGCCCCCGCGCTCCGGAGATGGCTATGGACCGGGACATGCCGGTGAGACAGGCGGGATAACGGGAAGTTCCATTTTGCCGCTCCCCGGGTTCTCGCGAGACCTAAGGATTTCTTCTTCAGAAGGGCCGTTCCGGCGCTCGCCGCGGACGGCTCTCCTCTCTCAGGCCTCCTTCAACCGCTTCTCACTCCCCTCATACCCGGGAGTTCTTTCTTAACCTGGACTTCCTTCCTCATTTCTCTCCTTACTTTTTGTTGCCGTTATTGGAAACAAGACAAAAATAGTCCTATTTCAACTTGACTCTCGATGCGCAAAAAGCTATACTTATCGTAGATATCGAATAAAACGGACATATCACACACGTTCTCCCAGGCTACGCTGGTTTACCCCTTCGACCAGAGAGGAAGCCATGAAACAGGCAAATGCATCCATTCAGCGGCAGTTTGAAGCGATCATGGTACCGCACATGGATGTGCTGTATAGCTATGGGTTGTACCTGACCGGCGATCAGGATTCGGCAAATGATCTGCTCCAGGAAACCTTCCTCAAGGCCTTCCGGTTCTTCGACAAGTTCGAGGAAGGCACCAACGCCCGCGCGTGGCTCTACAGGATCATGCGCAATACGTTCATCAACGAATACCGCCGGGTCAAGCGTCTGCCCGACCTCGTGGAGTACGATGAACANNCACCAGATCAACGGCGAACTGTTCGACGATGAGATCGCGGGGGCCATCAGCGCCCTGCCTGAGAAGTTCAAGAGCGTCATCATCCTCCGTGACGTCGAGGACCTTCCCTATGAGGAAATTGCCGACGCCCTTGATATCCCCATCGGCACTGTACGCTCGCGTCTTCACCGGGCCCGCGCAATCCTGTTCGCAAAGCTGAAGGACTATGCCGGCTCCCGCGGCTACACGGTCCCGGAACGCTTTCTGGACGCAGAACCCGCACTTCTCCGGCCGTCCTGAGGATGGCCGCTTCCTCTTGTCGGAGGGATACACAGGCCCTTTCTCCAGGCCCCGTATCCCGTTCCCCGTAAGCCGCCGGTCCTGTGCCCGCACCCTGATGTCTGACCCCGCCTGAGACGGTCCGCCCTGACCCCCTTCCCCTTGATCCGGCATCCTATTACATTAGAGGACGCGCTCCGCTTTCCTCAAGATCGCCTGAAACCCTCTCAGAAGGAAGGGATTGTGTATGATCCATGCCGAATTGCAGATCAAGGGGATGTCCTGCAACCATTGTGTCATGGCCGTGCGGAACGTGCTGTCGAGGCTTCGTGGAGTTGTTCCCGGCGAAGTCCGCGTAGGGGGCGCGACCGTCGATTTCGATGAAAACCAGGTTTCCCGCGCGACGATTGAGGCGGCTGTACAGGAGGCCGGCTACAGCGTAGGTTCATGGTCGCAGGACTCGTGAGCCGCACCTCCCGGCCATCAACACTCCTCGTGAATGCATGACTGACTCTTTGTGAATACATGACTGAAGAAACCGGCATACAGAACCGTGCCACGGTCCTTTCTCTTCCCGTGGAAGGAATGACCTGCGCAAGTTGTGTTGCCCGGGTCGAAACGGTCCTTCGTACGGTGGAAGGCGTCGACGCCGCGGCGGTCAATCTCGCCACTGAACGCGCCACCGTGCGGTTCGATCCAGCACGCGTCTCGCTGAACCAGCTTCAGCAGGCGGTCAGGCAGGCCGGATATACGCTTCAGGTCCCGTCGGTTCCGGCCCAGGAGGCGACCGTCGGCAGCGATCCGGGCCGCACCCTCCGCGCGGAGCTGATCCTGAGTGCAGCGCTTGCCGCTCCTGTCATGCTCATCGGCATGGCCGGCATGACCGGATGGTTCGAAATCCCCCTGTCGCTCGATGATACCAATAAGATCCTCCTTCTCCTGACAACGCCCATCCTCTTCGGCCCGGGACGACGCTTCTTCAAGGGGGCCTTCGCCGCGCTTCGCCACCGTACCGCCGACATGAACACCCTCGTGGCCGTGGGGAGCGGTTCGGCATATCTGTACAGCCTGGCAGCTACGCTGTTTCCCGGCGCCCTCGGCCTCCACCACGCGGGCCATGTGTACTTCGATACCGCTGCGACCATCATCACGCTCATCCTCTTCGGAAAACTCCTGGAAGCAAATGCGAAGCGCCGGGCGTCCGATGCGCTTCGAAAACTCGCGGGGCTCCTGCCGAGGTCCGCGCGCATCATCCGTAACGGAACCGGCTCCGACATCCCTTTGGACCGGGTCGTCCAGGGGGACCTGCTGCAGGTCCGGCCCGGGGAAAAGATCCCGGTTGACGGTCTCATTATCAGCGGGGCCACAACGGTCAACGAGTCGATGGTGACCGGCGAGAGCATGCCCGCCGAAAAGACCACCGGCGACCGGCTCATCGGCGGGACGCTCAACAATACCGGAAGCGTGACGTTTCGCGCCACTGCGGTCGGTAAGGATACACTCCTCGCCCAGATGATCCGGCTTGTGGAACAGGCGCAGGGTTCGAAGGCCCCGGTGCAGGCCCTTGCCGACCGGATTGCCGCCGTCTTCGTTCCCTCCGTCATTTCGATCGCGCTCGTCACCTTCATCGTCTGGTATGCTGCCCTCGGAGCGGGCTTCACCCCTTCGCTTCTGCATTTCATTGCCGTGCTGATCATCGCATGTCCCTGCGCCCTCGGTCTCGCAACCCCCACCGCGATCATGGTCGGGACAGGAGCTGCGGCCTCCCGGGGGATTCTGGTGAGGAATATCGAGAGCATCGAGCGTGCTCATGAAATCTCCGCCGTGGTCCTGGACAAGACCGGCACGCTGACCGAAGGGGTCCCCTCGGTCGGCAGCGTCGTCCCTTTCAACGGGAACGACGAGGAGTACGTCCTGCGCATGACCGCATCCGTCGAACATGCATCGGAGCATCCTCTCGGCAGGGCAATCGTCGAAGCGGCTCAGCGCCGGGGCATCACGCTGCCGGCCGTCGGGTCGTTTGCCTCCACGACGGGCGGAGGAGTTGCAGGCGAGGTGGAGGGTCATGCCGTCATCGCAGGAACGGCCGCGTTCCTTCGACAGCACGCAATTGAGGTGGACGTCCCCCCCTTGCTCACATCCGAAGACGAGGGGGACACGGTGGTGTTCGTCGGCATCGACGGACGCCCGGCCGGCGCCATTGCCATTGCCGACCGCCTGAAGGAGAGTTCTGCCGCCGCCGTCGGCGCCCTGCGCCGCATGGGGCTCTCTGTCACTCTCATGACGGGCGACACGGAGAGAACGGCCCGCGCGATTGCCCGGCAGGCAGGGATCGGGGATGTTGCATCAGGTGTGCTGCCGCAGGAGAAGGTACGCCGGATAAGGATTCTGCAGGAGGAAGGGCAAACCGTGGCAATGGTGGGAGACGGCGTGAATGATGCACCGGCGCTTGCGCAAGCCGACATCGGAATCGCCATGGGGTCCGGCACAGACATCGCCGCAGAAGCAGCAGACATCACGCTCATGCGCGGCGACCTCTTCGGAGTGGCGGAGGCAATCGTGATGTCGCGCCGGACGCTCCGTGTCATCCATCAGAATCTGTTCTGGGCCTTCATCTACAACGTTGTAGGCATTCCCCTGGCAGCGGCCGGCCTGCTCAATCCTATGATCGCCGCCCTTGCCATGGCCTTCAGCTCCGTGAGCGTCGTCGGGAATTCGCTCCGGCTGAAGCGCATGGCCTCTCGTCCCGGCCGGCTCACGTCCTGATCACTTCGTCTCCCGCTCCGCGATGTCCTCCGCCGTCCTCCAGATCGATGTTGCCCATCCGCCGCTTCACCCGGACCTGGTGGAGGAGGCCCTGCAGGAGGCACTGGCCGCTGCCAGGAACTCTCCCGCCGTCCGCGTCATCAAGGTGATCCACGGGTATGGGAGTTCGGGCAGGGGCGGCTCGACATCGGACATTGTCAGGAATTGGGCCTTCCGCATGCGCTCAAGAGTTCTCGAGGTCATTCCGGGGGAGACATTTTCGCGGTTTGACCCGGCCACACAGCGCATGCGCCGTGAGACCGGTCTCTTCGCAGATACTGACATGGATGCCGCAAATCGCGGCGTCACCTATCTCTGGGTCCGCTGATTCCGGGGCCTCTGCCGCCCGGTTGATTCTCTCGATTATTCTTCCTAGCATGTGCCTGCAGTGGGGGCATGTGAACCGCACGTTCTAGGACGAAGTCCGATGGCCCAGAGGCTACTGTATGCCGATGACGAAGAGTCGTTGCGCGAGCTGGTGAAAAGCCATCTCTCGCTCGAAGGCTTCGACGTGGAAACAGTGAGTGATGGCAAAGAAGCAGTCGAAATACTCGAGAAACAGCAGTTCGACCTGGTGCTCCTCGACCTTCGGATGCCGCGCATGGATGGTTTTGCGGTTTTGCAGTACCTGAACAAGCGGCAGTCTCCTCCTCCCGTCATCATGCTCACGGGCGTGGATGACGTGGCGATTGCGAGCCAATGCGTCAGGCTCGGGGCCGCGGATTATCTTACGAAACCATACAATTTTCACGAACTGATCGATTCTGTCGAGCGCGTGCTCGCAAAATAAGGCGGCACGCCGGGCGCGTGCGCCCGGACCGCACCTCATCCGGTGTAAGCATACGGCGGCTGTGTGGACAACGACCATGACCAAACGCATTCTGTATGTCGACGACGAGGATGACCTCAGGATCCTGGTCCAGTGCCAGCTCTCCCTCGAGGGGTATGCCGTCGAGGTCGCACCGGATGGTTTGACGGCCATTCAGATGCTCGAGAGTTCATCGTACGACCTCGTCCTTCTGGACCTTCATATGCCCGGTATGGACGGTGCTGAGGTCATGCAGCAGCTCCGCAAGCGCAGCCTCGCCCCCAAGGTCGTCATCCTCACCGGTGATAATCCCGCCGAGGCGGGAGCCAAGTGCCGGCACTTCGGCGCCGAAGGTTACCTCACCAAGCCCTTTCATTTCAGCGACCTCGCCTCCACCATCGACCACGCCGTGGCTCTCCCCGGCGCCGCCGCGAACATTCCCTCCTGAAGCTCCCTCCCTATGCCGATGGTGTAAGCGCCGTGTTGCGCCGCATCGAGAACATGGGAACCGCAAACACCACCGCGAGCAGACCGAGCACGAGAATACCCGTCACCACGATTGCCCAGACATTCACCGTCCTCGACTCGACGCGCATCTCGTAGTCATGCAGTGAGAGCCGGTTCCTCTCAAACTTCCAGGACACCGTGCTCCCTTTGACTTCGGGAGCGCCGGTCTCCAACACGATCCCGGGCATCACGACGGTATTGGTGAAGGTCTCCCCCTTTTCCTCAGGTCCAAGCTCGTCGAAGAGGACTGCCTCACTTGCTTTCCATCCCGCCCGCAGCTCCCCCTTCAGCTCCCTGAGCGAGCCGGTGCCGCACACCTGCACCGCCAGCTCTGTCACAGCATCCACCCCTGCTTCCGTAATCTGCCCGTCGTGGAACAGATCCTTCCGGGAGGCATTCGGCACGAAGCGGGCAAGAAGAGAGTCGGCGAAACTATCCCGCTTTTCCGCCGTCTCGAGCAGTCGGAAGAATTCCTCCTTGTGCGACGCCAGCGTCGATGCGAGGACGGTGTCCCGGAGTTCCCCGGCTCTGCGGACCATCGGGGCGTAGAGTACCTCGAAGAGGTTCCTTGCCTCCCACTCTTCGACTTTCTCCTTGAGGACTCGGCTGGTATCCCCGTAGGTGTACCGGAGAATCTCCTCCTCATTCAACACCGCGGAGGGAGGAATGAGGTTGAACCGGGAGTAACGGGCGTACGTTTCTCCATACTCGAAATATGTGTAGAACCATCTGAAGCGCTTCTCCACCCTGACCTCGACATGGATCTTGCCGGTGTCACCCACCCCCGCATACTCGCGGGCGAGGTCGTCGTAGCTCCGGAAGCGCTTCGTCAGTGTCCACTGGTATTGGTTCCCCGAATCGCGGACCCTCACACCTGTGGTGTCCCAGGATGAATCTACCGCAATCGGGAAGATCCCCCGGGGGAATGCGGGTCCGTCGTCCCGGATGACGATGACCCGCTCGCAGGTCCCGTCGGGATGGATCGTTGTTGTCGTTTCCTGCTCGAGGCAGCCGGGCAAAAGGAAGGCCGCCGT
>PMBF01000099.1:0-1538 GCA_003152875.1 Ignavibacteriota bacterium
GCGCGCGCAATGCTCCTGCCGGGGGATTACATCGCCTTCCGGCTGACCGGAGATGCCGTGACGACCGTCCCCGGTCTCTCTGAAGGGATGCTCTGGGATTTCCCTGAAAACCGGCCGGCTGGTTTTCTTCTGGAACATTACGCCATCCGGCCCGACCTCATTCCCCGCACGGTCCCGACGTTCGGCAACCAGGGAAACGTCACAGGCAAGGCCGCCGAAGAACTCGGCATTCCTGAGGGGATCCCGGTAACATACCGCTCGGGTGACCAGCCGAACAACGCGTTTTCGCTCAACGTCCTCCGGCCTGGAGATGTGGCCACCACCGCCGGTACCTCGGGCGTCGTCTATGCGGTCGGCGATACACTATCGTCAGACCCGAAGTCACGCATCAACGCGTTCGCCCACGTGAACCATGCCGCCGGCTCCCCCCGCATCGGCATACTCCTCTGCATCAATGGCACCGGGATCGCCAACAGCTGGATTAGAAGAATGACCGGCAATGCAGGGGCNNNNATCTTTCGCTCCGTCCAGGAAGGGATCGCTTTCTCGTTCGTCGAAGGGATGGAGATCATGCGCTCGCTCGGTATCCGTCCGGGCGTGATCAGGGCTGGAGAGGCCAACATGTTCCTGAGCCCCCTGTTCTGCGAAGCGCTCGCGTCCACAAGCGGCGTGTCCATTGAACTGTACAACACGGACGGATCCCAGGGGGCGGCACGGGGCGCGGCATTTGGGGCGGGATCCTTTGCGACGCTTGATGAGGTTGCAAGGGGACTGACCCGCATCAGGACCGTCGAGCCCTCTCCTGCGCTTGTCGAACCTTACCACGAATCATACGCACGCTGGCACAAAGATCTTTCTCATTCCCGATAGGAGATTCTCATGGCAACCAAGCTCACCGTCGGTTCGCACCAATACTTCCCGCAAATCGGCGTCATCCCCTTCGAGGGGCCCGAATCCCGGAACCCTCTGTCATTCTCCTGGTACCGCCCTGACCAGGTTGTCGCCGGCAAGACCATGGCCGAGCATTTCCGTTTCTCCGTAGCCTACTGGCACTCCTTCTGCGGCACGGGCTCCGACCCGTTCGGATCAGCCACCTTCCAGCGCGCCTGGGAAACCGAGAAATACGCGATCACCAGGGGAAAATTGAAGATGGATGCTGCCTTCGAGTTCATGACCAAACTCGGCATCGGCTTCTACTGCTTCCACGATATGGACCTGGTCGATGAGGGAGATACACTCGCAGAGAGCGAAAATCGCCTTTCCGCGCTAGTGGAATACGCAAAGGCCAAACAGAAGGATTCCGGTGTGAAACTCCTCTGGGGCACGGCTAACCTCTTCTCCCATCCCCGTTACATGAACGGCGCTGCCACCAATCCCGATTTCGCGGTCGTCGCCCACGCCGCAGCACAGGTCAAGAACGCCCTCGACGCGACCATAGCCCTCGGGGGCTCCAATTACGTCTTCTGGGGGGGACGCGAAGGATACATGTCGCTCCTCAATACCGAGATGAAGAGGGAGAGGGAGCACGTTGCGCAATT
>PMBF01000099.1:1572-2015 GCA_003152875.1 Ignavibacteriota bacterium
ACGGACGATTTCAAGCTGAATATTGAGGTCAACCACGCCACCCTTGCCAACCACTCGTTCCCCCACGAGCTGCAGACGGCCGCCGACGCCGGGCTCCTGGGGAGCATCGACGCGAACCGGGGTGACTACCAGAACCACTGGGACACCGACCAGTTCCCGAACAATCTCTATGAGATCGCCGAGGCCCTTCTCGTCATCCTGGGGGCAGGCGGCCTGGGCAAAGGAGGGGTAAATTTCGACGCAAAGCTCCGCAGGAACTCCGTCGACCCGCAGGACCTTTTCATCGCCCACATCGGCGGGATGGACACCTTTGCCAGGGCGCTCATCATTGCCGACCGGGTGATCACCGAGACCCCCTACCTTTCAATGAAGAAGGCCCGCTACGCGTCGTTCGATAGCGGTGATGGGCGCGAGTTTGAGCAGGGGAAAAGGACCCTTGAGGA
>PMBF01000099.1:2059-3363 GCA_003152875.1 Ignavibacteriota bacterium
CTGATCTGCACACTATGCGCATTGCCGTCATCTCGGATATCCACTCGAACCTGCAGGCGCTCCAGGCTGCGTTCTCCATTATCGACGCGGCTCACACAGACGCGGTCTACTGCCTCGGCGACATCGTCGGCTATGGTGCAAGTCCCAACGAATGCCTCGATCTCGTTCGCTCCCGCTCCTCGATCGTACTCCGCGGCAACCACGACCATGCCATCATCGATCCGGAACTGACAAAGACCTTTTCCAAGCCGGGACGGAAAGCCTCCGAGTGGACACGCAAGCATATCACCCCAAAAAACCTCGAATACCTGACCTCACTCCCCTTCCGTGCCGACACGGAGATTTGCACGCTGGCCCACTCCTCCCCCCTCGGTCCTGAGGAATGGCGGTATGTGGTATCCCTCGATATCGCTCAGGACCAGTTTACAGCCTTTACCGCACCACTCTGCTTCATCGGACACACGCACATCCCCGTCGTGTGCGGCGAGGACCTTCGGACGTTTACGTTCCGGAGAGGAATCCGGATGCTTATCAATGTCGGAAGCGTGGGACAGCCGCGCGATGGCAATCCCCAGCTCAGCTTCGGGATGTTCAACTCGGAGACCTGGGAATACACAAACGTCCGGTCGGANNCCATGACAAATGATGAGCGTTGGATGGAATCCGCCATCAAGGAGGCGGAGCAGGCGTTCAAACGGAAGGAAGTGCCTATCGGGGCGGTTATCGTCCATGAAGGCAGGATCATCGGACGGGGATACAACCAGATCGAATCGCTTCAGGATCCCACCGCGCACGCGGAGATCATTGCCATCACGGCGGCTGCAACATCCCTGGGAAGCCGGAGGCTGGAGGATTGCACGATCTATGTGACGCTGGAGCCCTGTCCGATGTGCGCAGGCGCCATAGTGTTGGCACGCATCCCGCGACTTGTTTTCGGGGCCTTTGATCCCAAGGCGGGTGCATGCGGCACACTCCTCAACCTCGTCCAGGATGCGCGCTTCAACCATCGCGTGGAACTGATCCCTGGAATCTTCGAAGCAAGGTGCGGCGCACTGCTCACTGAATTCTTCAAGACCGTGCGGAACAACGGATTCGGCAAACCGGAGACCGATCCTGCGGGCTAGGCCGCCAGCCGGCGATTGTCTGCCCCCCTCCTCACCCCCGCCTCAAACCAAACGCCTCCCTTGATACTTCCACTGCAACGCTCAGCTTGGTGAATCAGACGATGGACTGACGAGGGAACGATCCCGGGAAATAGGGCCGAACTGTCGAGATTTCGAGGATGACCCATCGCTCTCCCGCCG
>PMBF01000116.1:0-33349 GCA_003152875.1 Ignavibacteriota bacterium
CCCTCTCTGTCGGTTCGCTTGCCCGGGTGGGCACGGGTGTCACCGTTAGTGGGGCGGGGCTGCGATTTCCCCGGCACCTTCCCCTTCACGGGTTCCAACGGAACCACTTCCCCTCCTAAAAACGGAACAAACCCTCAAACCGTTCCTGGGGCGATCCCGGTGCGGAGGCGTTTTCTGAGGCTAGGACTTCCCCGAATTGAATTTCCTCTTCAGGTCATCAAGGGTGAACGAGCTTTTCTCCTTTTCTGGGCCGCTTTTTGGCTTCTTGTCGGAAGGGGAGGGGCCTCCGCCCCCGGTTTTTCTCGCAGAGCTTTTCCTGGAATCACCGGAAATCTTCGCCGCAGGTTCCCCTTGAGACTTGCTTGTTTTCATGGTCAGGCTGATCCTCTTTAGAGCCAGGTTCACCTCCAGGACCCTCACATTCACGATCTGCCCCACCTTGACCACCATGCGGGGGTCCTTGACATACCGGTCCGCAAGCTGGGAAATGTGGACCAGGCCATCCTGGTGGACTCCGATATCCACAAATGCGCCAAAATCGGCAACATTGGTAATGACCCCTTCGAGCTCCATCCCAGGAGAAAGATCGCTCAGTCCCTTGATCCCCTCCTTGAATATCGCATACCGGAATTCCTCGCGGGGATCACGCCCCGGCTTCCGAAGCTCCTCCAGGATGTCGCGGAGGGTCGGTTCGCCGACGTCCGCTGTCACGTACTTCGCGAGCTCGACCTTCCTGAGGGCATCCGGGTTTCTGGCCGCCTCCTCCAGGCCGATCCCCAGATCGGAGAGCATTTGCTGTGCAACACCGTAGCTTTCGGGGTGCACGGCCGAATTGTCAAGCGGGTTGTCTCCCTGGCGGATACGCAGGAATCCGGCCGCCTGCTCGAAAGTTTTCGGACCGAACTTTGGCACTTCTCTGAGCTCGTTCCTGTTGCGGAACGGCCCGTGATCGTTTCTATAACCGACGATGTTCTTCGCTATGCCTGTATTCACCCCGGCCACAAATGAAAGCAGCTCCTTCGATGCCGTGTTGACATCCACGCCAACGAAGTTCACGCAGCTCTCCACGGTCTCTTCCAGTTTCTTCTTGAGCAGCCGCTGATCGACATCATGCTGATACTGCCCCACGCCGATCGACTTCGGATCGATCTTGACAAGCTCCGCCAGAGGGTCCTGCAGGCGCCTGCCGATGCTGATTGCGCCCCGGACGGTCACGTCAAGGTCTGGAAACTCTTCTATTGCAACCTCGCTGGCGGAATAGACCGAAGCGCCGGATTCGTTCACAATCACCTTGACGGGTTTCGGTTCGAGCGGCTCAATCGCTTCTCCGATGAATTCCTCCGTCTCGCGGCTTGCGGTCCCGTTGCCGATGGCGATCAGGCGAATCGCATGCTGCTCGAGGAGTTGCCGCACTGTGGCTGTTGCCCTGTTCCGCTCCCCCTCCGACTGATGCGGGTGCACAGCATGATACTCAAGGAACTTGCCGGTCCCGTCAATGACCGCAACCTTGCACCCCGTCCGGAAGCCGGGATCGACGGCAAGCGTTGGCTGTGTCCCGGCGGGAGAGGAGAGCAGGAGTTCCCTGAGGTTTGTCTCAAATGTCTTAATGGAATCGATATCGGCTGCCTCCTTTTTGAGGAAGCGTACCTCGCCGATCAGCGTTGTCCTCATGAGTCGTTCATAGGCGTCTTTCAGCATTGCCCGGAGAAAGTCCCGCACGGACGGGGCGGCGGCCATGATTTCCCGCGATTCCATGAACGTCTGGACAAACGCCTCATCAAGCTCGACGTCAAAGACGACTTTCCCCTCTTTCTCCCCGCGGCGCAGGGCGAGCATGTTGTGAGGCTGGATGTCTTTCACACGGACCCTGTAGTTCCTGTACATCTCGAATTTGGTCGTCCCCGGAAGGAACTCATCCTTGATACGTGAGATGATCACCCCTTCATTCAGAATGTAGTCGCGGAGGAATGCGCGGAGATCGGCCTTCTCGGAGACTTCCTCCGCCAGGATGTCCGAAGCCCCCGCAAGCGCATCGGCCGGAGCGGCCACTCCATGTTCCTCCGATACATACTTGGCCGCTTCCCCCTCGAGGTCCGCCGCAAGTGTCCCGGGTCCATTGAGACCTTTGATGAACCCGGCCAGAGGACCGAGCCCTTTTTCGCGCGCAACGGTCGCCCGGGTACGTTTCTTGGGCTTGTACGGCAGGTACAGGTCCTCGAGGACATTCTTTTGCCGGCACTCATCGATCAAGGTGCGCAGTTCGGGGGTGAGTTTTCCCTGTTCTTTGATGGATTTGAGGATTGTGGTCTTGCGCTCTTCCAGCTCGGTCAGGTAGGCGAAGCGGTCGAACAATTGCCGGAGTTGAACCTCGTTCATCTCGTTCGTGCGTTCTTTGCGGTACCTGGCGATAAACGGGATCGTACCTCCCTCGGCCTGAAGCTGGAGGGCATTGATGACCTGGGATTCCTGCAATGACAATTCGTCCGAGAGAATCTGCGCGATATTCAACATGACAGGAATCCTTTGCTGGCTGAATGGGACTGTGTGGTCGGACCGTTTAGTCTGACGTTGTAATCTGATTAGTCTGACCGTTTGGTCTGACCGTTCGGGACCGTTCGGTCAGATCCCGCTTCGCGGGATCTGACCGTTTGGCCTGACCTCGACGTCTGGATGCCGCTCATGCTCAAGCGGGGGGCAGGAATTACCCCGCTCCCCTGACCCACCCGGTTCCGCAGATGCTTCGAAACGAGCAGCCCGGGCAGCAGCCAGACAGATCTTCTGGCGCGGCATAAGGACGCCCGGGGTCAAACAACCCCGCGAGTACGCCAGACAGTGTGCGGGTGATTTTGTCCCACTGTTCGCCGCGCGCCGGACCGGCATCAAACAAAGGGAGTTCAGGATGCATGGGCCGGGCTGAGTGACCGAGCAGCACATACATCGGATCGATCCCGCCAATCGCCTCCCCGGTCGATGAGCCGAGCATGATGAGATACAGGGGAAGCTGGAACGAGCGGATGGAGGACGCCCATGTCGAGCTGTCTTCGGGGTCCACCTTGCCGACATTGATCCGGTATCGCTTCTCATCCCCGCCGGTTTTGTAATCGATGATCACCGTCCGATCCCCGCGGCGTTCGACCCGGTCGGCCTGGCCGGTAAAGCGCCTGCCGCCGAACTGGCCGGAGAGGGGCACTTCCAAACCCACAAGCGTCACCTCATCCCTGGCAAGGACCTCCTGCCGATACCAGGAGAGATATCGCCCGACCTGGGCCTCGATCTGTTCCCTGACCAGGATCTGGGCTACCGACACGTCCTCCCCGAAGTGCGCGGCGAAGACCGTGCCAATCGCGCGCTGAAGTTCCGAGGCGGCCGGCTCCTCCGCCTTCAGTCGTCTCCCGCAGCGGCCGATGTCCAGCGTTTTCAGCACCTCATGCACCAGGGTCCCGATGCCGGCCGCATCCATGTCGGCCTCGACCTGGCGTTTCTCCCTGAGTCCGAGGAGACATGCATAATAAAACCTGAGGGGGCACGCCATGTAAGTGTCGAGAGCCGATGCTGTGAGCGTTCTGGATTCGAGCGCCCCGTTCATGGCGGGGGTTTTGGCAATGGGGTCCGGGCGGTGGTTGGCCAGATTCACATTGAACAATATAGGCGTCACAGAGGCATCGCCGAGCAGTTTTCCTTCACGACGTTCCTTTTCCCAGAAGAGCCGCTCGATCACCCGGCTCCGCTCTTTTTTCCCGCCCTCCTGATACAGGAGATGCGATTCGGCCGCCCCGCCGAGGAGGACCGCGGAATGATACTCGATGAGAGCGGCACGTTCCTCGGGCATCGGGAGGTGTAGTGCAAGCCGCACCGGCGGGGGGAGGAGCGGGTCAATATCGGGTGAGCCCGGCAGAACATCATCATTGCAGTCGAGGATGCACACTCGTTCGAACTGCAGATTCCGGGTCTCCAGCAGACCGAGGACCTGCAGTCCCTGCACCGGGGTCCCTGGAAACGGCACTGACGCTTCGCGCAGCCACCGCAGGGTAATGGTGCAATACGGCGTCAGATCGTCATCGCGGTATGCGGCAAGACGCGATGACGCCAGCAGATTCAACTGTTCAAGGAGCGCGACCGCGAATGGCCGGAAGAACTCATGCCGGCGGACGGTACTGCGATCGTCGATGAAGATCAGGATTTCGATCAGGGACCGGGCAAAGGACCCAAGAGATTGCGCGCCAAGCAGCCGGCGGATGAACGTGTCATGCAGGAGCCTGAGATGCCCGGCCACGCGCGAACTCGTCAGGACCGGTGCCGTCGTGCGGCCGGCAACCGCATTGAGCAGTATCTCGTCCTGCTCTATCCGCTCGAGTCTTATGAAGGCCGCCCCGGACCCGCTGGCAAGGGCCTCCTCGATTGCGTGGACGAGGATCCGGGTGGTTTCGGGCTTGCCGTCACACAGGACGTTTTTTGCATACGGGTGAAGCATGAACGCAATGTAATCGGGGCCGTAGACTCTCCCCCTGTCCATCGACGTGATCATCTGCAGGAGGCTCGAAATGAAGCCGAAGGTCGGTGTTCGCCCGGCCGGATACCCGAGGGAAACGTTGTAGTTCTGTCCGGGGACAAGCGGGAGGGTCCACTGGGCAACAGGAAAAAGGGCGTCGGCAGACGGAAGGACAACCACCGTCCGTTCGTCCAGAGGCGTCCCCTGCTCCAGATACTTCTGGAGGACGTGATTCAGGGCAAACACTTCCGCATGTGTCCCCCCGGCCTTGTAGAAGTGAACCGAGGGCCGGGCCATCGCGGGGGGCGGAATCGGGGTCGCATCTCCGACCTCCTGCAGCCGGCCGGCAAGGCCGGGACCTTCCTGGTAGATGAACACCGCCTGATCGCATGACCGTAGAAAGCGCACGAGGACTCTCTCGAGAGGGGCGAACGAGTAGAACCCCGCCACGACGATACGTCCGAACCTCGACAGGTCGATATCAGCAACCCGTTCCGCCACAAAGCCGAGCCGCATTGCGCGGGTCTGATGCCCGGAAGCTCTGAGCCGCTCATAGAATGCCTCGAACAATCCGGACAGACGTTCGGCATTGGGCAGCTGCGAGAGGGGAAGCGCAGCGCGAAGGCCCTCCGGCGAGACCTCGTGCATGCTGAGCTCTTCCAGCGCGTCGTACAGGCGGAGCCCGAGGGGAAGGAAAGCGTCAAGCCGGTTGAACTTTTCCCCCCCGATCCGGTCCGTCATGGACAGGTGAAGATCATACAGGAGGCCGACCGCATCGAGAGGCGTCGCCTCCGTTTGGACAGGCCCGTCAAGCGTTCCGTACACATAATCGGTCAGCGATTCGAATGAAAAGATGCGCGGCGGTATACAGGCCGAGCCGTGTCTTCCAGCCAGCTCTTTCCTGAGAAAGTGTGCGGGTCGCTTTCCCTGGAACACCACGGCGGAGGACGAATAGTCATGGACGGCCGGCTCCAGGAAACGGAGGGCTGTCCGCACCAGGTGTTCGGTAGCCGGGATGACGACGGTTGTGCTCATGAGCGCACCGGCGGTTCAGGATTGATGAAGGAGAGACGTCCGCCGTCGATGTATGCTATCGCCCCTCTGACGGGGCAGCCGGGGAAGATGTCCCGCAGGATAGCGATGTAGTTGCGGATCTGTTCCCTGTACACCTCTTCCCCACCCTCTCCGCCTGTCTTGAAATCGATCACCGTCACCTCGGAGGGGTCAATGACAAGCCGGTCCATCCTGTACAGGGCGCCCGAACGGCTCAGGAATTCCTGTTCGGTCCTGACCGTCCTCCCTTCGCGCGGGATGAACAGGAGGCGGATCTCCTCAAGGGAGAGGAAAGACAGCAACCGTTCCCTGATGAGCTCCCGCGATTCGATCTCAGAAGGTGCAGAGGAGGACAGGACCGACTCGACTGCCGCTGCCGTGTCTCCTTCCAGGAATTCCAGCCGTGCCAGGGCGGTGTGATAGTAGTCTCCGCGCTGCGTCTCAAGGTACCCAATGCGCCGGGCGTCCCCCGGCCGCGCCGGTGTTCGCAGCGTGTGAGACACAGGGCGGATGGCTCCAGTCGCCGCATCGGTCGTCCTCCTCCCGGGGGCCGGACGAGCATTCCCGCCCTCCTGGCCGGGAAACAGCATGGACGGGAAACCTCCCTTGCCGTCATCAACGCACACGACATAGAGCTCCTCTTCGGCCCGGGTCAAGGCCACATACAACCTGTTCAGTTCATCCGCCCTGCATAGTTCCAGCTCGCGCGTGTACTCTGCCTCGAGCTCCGGCGCATTGCCCGATCCCCCTTTGGTGATATGCCAGAGCTCCAGGCCTTCGGGCTCCTCATGGAAAACCATCGGAGAGGGTCGTTTTTCCGCGTCGTAGAGCAGGGTGATCACCACCGGGAATTGAAGCCCTTTCGCCTTGTGGACGGTCATAACGGTCACGGCTTCCGGGTTCTGCTGCCGTTCAATGCTCCACATCTCCTTGTCACTCTCGTCATCCGTGTACACGAGGAACTCCTTCAGACTGTTGTTCCCGAGCGCCTCGAACTCCTTCACAACTTCCAGGAACCTGATCAGCCCGCTCTGTTCGTCCTCAGCCAGCCTCAGCAGATCGAACGTCTTGAATACCTCGCAGACCACATCGTAGAGCGGGAGATAGCCGACGGCGGAGAACAGGCTTTCGAAGCATCTGTCCCACACAGCCGGGAACTGCTCGCGGAAGCGTCCATACAGCGGATGGCGGCCGGCCGGCCCGGTCCGCTGCCAGCGCTCCAGAATGAGCCCTCGCATGACTGCGGAATCGAGGCCGGGGAACTCGGCTGAACAGAAGGCGCCAAAGAGATCACCCAGGATGAAGGTCGCGAACGCCAGCTCGTCGACCGGAGACTCGAGGAACGAGAGCAGGGCCAGTAGTTCGGCAGTGGTCTTTCTCGTTCGAATATCGAGGCTGCTGTGGGACAGGAAGGAGATCCGCGCACCATTCAGCCAGGTGCTGATCTCCAGGACAGCCTGGTTCGATGGGGTCAGGACGGCGATGTCGCCGCGCCGGAAGCCTCGGTGAAGGGCATCGTCGATCAGACCGGTCAGAGCGGCGGCTTCGGGGCGCTCGGGAGTATTCGGGAGATGCAGCACCTCGACATACCCTGCGCCGCGGCGGGTGTCGGCAGGCTCCTGGATGTAGTCATGGAGGCCGCTCAGGGGTGCGTACCGGGCATAGCTGGTTGCCGCCACCCGGTTTTGAAAGACTTCTCTTAAGAACCTGACGATGGCCTCGCCGCTCCGGTAATTCCGGTCCAGGCTGGAAGCGATGACGGGACTCCCGATGATCGTTTCACGGCCGTCATACAGATTCCGCATGATCCGCCAATCAGCGCCGCGGAACCCATAGATCGATTGTTTTGTATCCCCCACGGCGAAAAGAGACCCTCCCTCCGCGAGGGCGTTCTCAACGAGCACGCGCAATGCGGCCCACTGCACGGGGGACGTGTCCTGAAATTCATCGATGAGGTAATGTGCAATCCGTTCGCCAAGGACAATCATCACCTGGGGGACCGTACCGGAAGCGAGGAATTCCACCAGCATCCGGTTGACATCGTCGATGGCGATTGCTCCCTTCCGCCGCTTCGCCTCCTCGATTGCCGATGACACGGTGCGGAGCGCAATGGTAAAGGGCCTGTAAAACAGCGCAGCGTCGAGCACCGCCAGGCGCTGCCTGGAGCTGTTGAAACGGCCCAGGAGCTCCAGGAACTCATGTTCACGCCCGGCAAGCTCGGCCCTTCCCGCCGCGGTCTTTGGGGTGTTGACCACGGCGCCCTTTTCTTTTCTCCCCAGCAAAACTCTCCATTCCTCGCCGGCGGCGGCGGCAAGATCGTCCGCGAGGCGGCTGTTCATGGTCAGCGTTGTGGCCGAAACGGCCTCCTGCAGCCCGCGGCCGGCCGACCGGAGCTTCTCGAGCTCCCCAGGGAGCTCCCACGACCGGTCTTTCGAGGAAAGGCTTGCGGTCTTTGAGGCGAGTGTCCGCAGGATCTCCGTGACCCTGGAAATCATGCGCGCGTACGGATCCCACGGAAAGGTTCTTCCGCTCTCAACCTGATCGGTCAGCAGTCTGACGACCTGCCGCAGTTCCGCCATCCGCGTCTCGTCGGCTGCCGCCCCACGGGCGTAGACATCAAACGCGTATGCGATCAACGGCTTCTGGTCCATGACGATCTCGAATTCGGGCTGGAATCCGAACTCGAGGGCGGTGGCTTTGAACACACGCGTCATGAAGCTGTCGATGGTTCTGACCTGGAAATCGCCGTATCTGTCCAGAATGGTTCCGACCATTTCTCCTGCGCGACGGCTCAGGGCGGCCGCATCGAGCGAAACGAGTGTCCCGGCCTCTGAGGCCGCACTTGCGAGGGGGTCGAGAGCAATCTCCTTGAGCAACTTCAGGACCCGTTGCTTCATCTCCGCGGCGGCGGCATTGGTGAACGTAACAGCGAGGATATTCTTCAGGTCGTTTCTGGGAACCGCGGGGGAAAGCAGCAGCTGGATCAGCCGCATTGCAAGGGTATGAGTCTTCCCGGCGCCGGCCGAAGCGGAGACAATCATTGCCGACGGGCGGGGAAGATCCGTGTCGCGTGGAAGAGCAGATGCCATAAATCCCGGTCGATGATATGCTGCCTCAGGCGCAGCCTCAACGAGGAAGGTACTAAAAACCGGCCTGGGAAAAAACAGAGGCGGCCGCGGAGCTACTGCGGGGGATTCCACCCCTTTCGGTTCCACTGAATCAGTTCTATCGTCACGTTGCCGAGCAGTACTGTGAGTTTTCCCTTGATCGGAACCCCGGCTTCGTCGTCGGAGAACCACCCTTTGAAGTCTCCCGTCATTCCGAAGATCCCTTCGACCGAGGTGTTTCCTTCAACCTTCACCACCCGGACCGGAGCATCGAGGGCATCGATGGACTCCGTTGAATGGTCCCCCGTAAAGCGAAACGATGTCTGACCGAGTTTTCCGTAGAGGATCGTGGGAACCTCGACCGTCGTATCCGCCTGGATGAATCGGCGGGGGAAGTAGCCTATGCAGAGCCCGTCCACAAACTCTGATGAGGGGAGCGCAAGAGTATCCTTCGCTGTCCGCGAATCGGGCTGCGCCGCAGGGTCCTTCAGGTAGATCTCTTCGACGATCACCCGCTTGTTCGGCAGGTCGTACCTGTAGTCCAGTCCCCACCACCTGTCTTTCCTTTTCTCAAGCGAGAGCGACCCGTGCGATAGGAAGAGAGAGTCCATCCAGGAGTAGTGGACAGAATGGAGATCCACGAACGGAAGGCCTGCGTAGGAATCTATATACGCCACCGTTTTCCTGTCCGGGAGGGACTTCAGGCGGATGGTTCCGAGCTTGAACATAGTCCAGCTCACCTCATAGACCAGATCCTCGCCCTCCTGGTAGATGGCAGGGACCGGCGCGGGGGCCGCAAGGTGAAGGAAGGAAAACCCGATGGCGGCGAGGCCCGCGAGAACGACAATCGTTCGCATGCGTCTCATGAAGGGGTGAGTTCAATCCGGGAAGACAGCCAGGGGAAAATACGTCAACGCCGGGTGAGATTCAACCAGAAGGGGAAATGCCGGGTGAGATGCAGCTAGAAGGGGAAATCCTCGGCAGGTGCGGTGGGCTGGATGACCGGTTTCTGCTCGGGTTTCTTCGCGCGGGCATGGACTCGGTTCGACTCGACGAAGATCGCCCGGAACGGACGGGTCGGGCACGCGTGCTCGCACGCTCCGCACCCAACGCAGAAGTCCGAACGGACTTCAGGAATCACCAGTTTGTTCTTGAACGGGACCATGCTGACGGCCTTGGTGGGACAGTGCTCCGAGCAGGCCCCGCAGTCCGTCCCTTCGGTATTGACGATGCAGTTGTCCTTGACGAACTTCGCGACCCCGAGCTGCGTCAGCTTTTTCTCCTCCTGCTCCATCGGCAGGATCGCTCCGCTCGGACAGACCTGAAGGCACAAGGTGCAGTCGTAATTGCAGTATGCAACGTCGTAGGCCATGCGCGGCTGGAAAATGCCGCCGATGCCATACTCGAGAAATGATGGCTGGAGCACCCTGGCCGGGCAAACGCTCACGCAGAGATGACAGGCCGTGCAGGTGGCGGTGAAATGATCAAGTCCCCTGGAGCCGGGCGGGCTGACAGCAAGTGCGGACCCGGTCGGAACGGTTGTCGCTTTGGTGCTCACGATCTTTTTTCCCACCCCGGGCACCACCCCAAGGACCATCAACGACCCGGCCGCCTGCTGCACAAAGCGCCTGCGCCCCCGGCTCACATTCTCGCCTCCCCTCTCGCGCCGCTTATGCCAGGGGGTGCGGAAGAACATGTCGTCGCGCGGACAGATTTCGAAACAATTAAAGCAGCCGACGCACCGGTCAAAATCCACGGTCATTGCCTTCCGGTCGATGCATCCTGCCTTACACACCCGCTCGCACAGGCCGCATCCCTTGCAGTCCCCCTGGTTGATCGCGACCTTGAAGAGGGCAAACCGGGACATGAGGCCGAGTACGGCCCCTACCGGACAGATCGTATTGCACCAGAGCCTTCCCCGGGTAAATGAAAACCCGGCGACCACCCCGAGAATCAGAAGGGCGCCGGCGATCGCAAACCATCCGGGGCGGTACTGCTCAACGGGGTTCACGGTGTAGATATGCAGCAGTTGGAGGGCGAAGGCAAGGACGTTGTTGGCTCCGATCACAAGCGGACGGCCGAGGGATGCCAGGATTCTCCCGGTGTTGCTGAAGGGATCAAGCAGGGTCGCCGCCATCGTCGAGCCCGCCGCACATGCCACGATGGTCAGGGCAAGCAGCCCGTAGCGGACCCTGTCATGGCGGGACTGCCGGCGCTGGTACTGTTTCCGCCGGATCTTCCTGGAAAGATACGTGAAGAAATCCTGCAGGGTTCCCAGAGGACAGATCGTCGAGCAGTAAACCCGGCCGAACAGCAGTGTGAGGAGGAGGACCGCGATGAATCCCGTTGCCGCCAGGCAGGCAAGATTGACGAACTTCAACAGGGAAGGGAGGAACTGCAGGTAGGTCACGCCCGTCATGAACGCGGGAGGTACGAATCCCGAAAAGTCAAGAAACAGCAGGGCGGTCAGGCCGAAGAAGACCAGAGACACTGCAACCCGCCCCCGCTTCAAACTCTTCACCACACCCCCTGCTGAGACATTTCTCATGATGGCTGGATGCATGCAACTCCGCGGAGCCCCCTGTCGGGAAGCACGCGGAGTCTTTCGCCGGCTACATTTTGATCCGTTTGATGGAGGCGCTTTCGAGCGAGCCTTTGCCAAGGCCCATGGAAGCTGCCAGACCGATGTACTTGATCTCCGACGGATCCAGTCCGAAGAGCTTCGTCGCAGCCAGGTCGGCGGCAACGGGGTCGGGACTCACCAGCTGAGCCTTCATCTGAGACACGTCGCCGCGCGAAACTCCCCGTGGACCATTCTGTTTGAGCACGTTGTAGGCATCCACAATAGTAAGATCGGGCCTGCGGTAGGAGGCCATATCGGCGATGCACTGGTGCAGGTCGTTCTGGTGCCAGTACGGCCTGTCCCATACAATGCCCATGAGGTTCTTCATCCCGATGGTCAGCCGGGCGGAGTCGTGATCCTTAAGGATCGGGACATTCAGGAAGACATCCGCCTGGAGCAGCTGTTCGTGCACCCTGGCCTTCGTCAGGCGAACTCCCCTTGGCACGTCAACCTCCTGGTAGTTGCTTTCACTGTTCCCCGTGACGATCCTTCCGCCGGCGTCACTGACGGCCTGTTCGATTCCGCTGTTCTTGTAGCACCGGCTCCAGTTGTCGCATGTATGGTCAAAGACGAAGACCTCTTTGGCCCCGGCATGATAACAATGCTCGATGATGCGGCGGACCAGCCTGGGATTCGTGTTCCCTGCCCGCTCCGGGTCAACGTCCCACCCTATATTCGGCTTGACAAGAACACGCTGACCCTTCTTGACGAACGCCCCCATTCCGCCAAGCGCCTCGATGGCCTTGTCGAACATCGCATCGGGTTCCCCGCCCCGGACCGCAATAAGATCAAACGGTCCGGATTCTGCCTTCGATGCCTGGTTCTGGGGACCCCCCTTGGCCTGGGCGGCCAGCAGCCGGCTTGAGCCTCCCAGCACTGCGACTGCAACGCCGCCACCGATGCTCCGCGCTAGAAATTGCCTGCGATCCATGAATTCCTCACTCCTATGAGATTTGTCTGGCGGCACCCCGTTCGCCGATCAGCGACAGAAAAAAACGCCCCCAACGTCCGCCCCGCTGACGGGAAGAACCTTGAAGGCGCATGAGAAAGACCGGAGATTGCTTGACCCAACTTGGAAAATACGAGAAATTATGAGAAAAGGCAACGGACACGCTGCGATAGAATCCTCTTTGGCTGCAGGGACCCCAGGAGCCGGAGCAGAACGACTTTGCAGAGGCCGGGAGAGCTCATTTCGGGCGAAATGTCGCACGGATCTGGATCGCGGCGGAACCCGGGAAGAAGCGGCCGTCACCTCGCGTCAGCTCATTGAACCAGGTAATAGATTCCCTCGTCTCCAACCTGGGAGTCAAAGATTTCTTCGTTATGGGAGATCACCAGAATGGAATTCCCGCGCTGCTGCCTCTCCCGGAGGAGGTCGAGTACGCGAATGCTGCTCTCGAAATCCAGGCCATTGAGAGGCTCATCCAGAATGATCAGACCCGTCTCCAGGGAGAGGCCGCGGAGAAGGTTGAGACGCTGCTTCTGACCGCCGCTCAGATTGGAGACTTCGCGTTCCAGGATCTCGTCCGCCATATCGGGCTCGAACAACTCGTGAAGCGTCCGGCGGACCCAATCCCGGGTCGGCATCGACTCTGTGGGAAGTCCTTTGAACGTGTCGAAAACGGTAGAGCGGGGATTCAGCGCCTCGTCGGCGTGCTGAAACACCATGGTCATGCTTTTCCCCCATACACGCTTCCGCCAGAACTCTTCACGGGTCCCCACTCCGACGGTATCCCCGCCCAGTGTCATGCTGAAGCGCTCACCGCGGAGGAGACCGATCATCATCTTGGCAAGCGTGGTCTTCCCGGTCCCGCTCGGGGCCTTCAGGTAGGTCATGGCCCCTTGATTGAGCACAAGCGGCGCGGGGACGGATCCCTCCCGGTCGCGGGCTATCGTCAAGGTCCGGTGGAAAACGCCGACGTCGCTCTCTATCCGGGCGATCTGCCTCCCCCCGGGGGACCGCGGTGGGGGGTGTTGGACTGAAAGCCATCCGAGGTATGTCTCCGGTTCGAATTTCCGGAGCACCAAAGCACTCTTCTCGAGCGCCAGTTCACGGAACACGACAGCTTCCGCAAGATCCTTGTGCTCTTTCCTGATCATGCTGATGAGGGAATAGTCATGGCTGACGACTACCCCGGTAAAGGCCATACGCCGGTAGCGGTCGAACAGCATGCTGAGCACGATATCCCGGAACCTGTTGTCCAGACTTCCCGTCGGTTCGTCGAACAGGAACAACGAGGGAAGTTCAGCCTCTCCCCTCGCAAGAAAGAGGTCGATCTTTTTGAAGGCCATCGCCAGCAGCATCCGTTGTTTCTCTCCGCCGCTCGGCCGATAAGGCTTCGGGTAGACCCCGAGCAGGCTGGATGGCCGGGCCGTCGGGGTTCCGCTCCAGAGCTCTCCCAGGATCGCGTCCTCGCTGACGGAGTCTTTGAGCGATCCCTCCCGGAGCTGCTCGCCAAGCGTCAGGAGGGGATATAAATGAGTGGAGGGCTCCTGGAAAACGAAGAAGCCGTTTTCCTGGACGGAACGAACCCACGGGGTCGAGGTGTAGGACGCTGCATCCTGGCCGTTGATGGTCGCCTGGAATTCATCTCCATCAAGCAGGCCGTACACCGCGCGGTTGATCAGCGACTTGCCGATGCCCGATTCCCCGAACAGTATCATCAGGCGCCGCTCGGGAAGGCTGTAGTCCGGGATGTCCACAAGGGTGCGGTTGCCGGCCCGGATACGGATGGAAAACGAAAGCTCGCGGGGGGAGTTCACAGACGCCGCCTCCTCACAAAGCCGGCGGTGATCGTGTGGATGCACAGGAGGGTGAAAATCAACGCAAAGGCAACGCTCAGACCCTGGAGATGGCGGAAGAACAGCTGGGGCGTGTAGGCGGGATCCGTCAGGATGGTCCCCACCGCCAGGATGTCCTGTTTGCTGTCCATGGTCGCCAGAAGTCCTCCGAGGGTTGCCGGGAAATTGCTTGCGCTGACCTCGGTGGAGAGCCCGACCGACAGGATGAAGTCGATGCTGCACTGCAGGAAGACTGCCATGCCGAAGACCGCAATCATGGCGTGAAGGAGGTGTGCCCGGCTGTTCTTCCAGAGGATTTCCACATTCACAATCCTGGCTTCACTCACGCCGCAGCAGAGCATGGCGGGATAGAAATCGAGCGCGGCGAATTGCGCGATACGCCCCCGCACAAGGTCTGCGATGTCAAGGAACACGAACACCGCCACGATCGCCGACATCCAGAAAAGGAGGGCTGCCGACCCAACCAACACCTCCCGCTCGATGAGGAGCGTCAGCACAATGTAGCCCGCCAGGATGCCCACGATCTGCGGGACCGAGCGCACAATGTTCAGGAGAAACGTCATGGTGAGATACACACCCTTCCGGCCCCGGCGCTCCAGCAGGTAGAGGCCGGCTCCGCAGGCCCAGCCGAGCAGCAGGGCAAGCACGACCACGGTCAGTCCGGCCGCCAGGGTATTGAACAACGCGTTCAGCAACCTCTTCAGGGCAGGGTTGTTCAGGAATGCCAGATCCCAGAGCAGGAGCACCCCCATGCCGGCAAGCCAGACGAGGAGCCAGACGAGATCGGGCCTTGCGGCGAGCTTCTCACCCTTCATTGGCGAATCTCCGGGTCACGAGATGCACCCGCCAATCGACCGCAAGCTCGGTCAGCTTGACAAGCAGGAACATCCCGAACAGGATCGTGACGACGACGTCATACCGGCGGTAGAGGATGTTCTGGAGCAGCTCGTAGCCGAGATGTCCCTGGATGTTCAGGGCCATTTCGATGATGATCAGGCCAGTGATGAGGAACGACGCATGCTCCTTGAGGGCGGGAACGAGCTGGAAACGTGCCTGGAGATAGATCTGCTGGAAGATATGGCCTGTAGCGAACTCGCGGGGCCGCCAGAGGAGTCTGAGGGGAAGTCCGTGCGGCGAGTTCCAACCCCACCCGGCCCTGAGGTTCTTCACCCGTGCGGTATCGACGTACCCTTTCCGGCTCTCCGCTGTAAGGAGATTGAAGAACCGTGTCGCGTAGTTGATCAGGACTCCGTTGGTAAAAACCGCGAGGAGGATCATGAAGAGAATGGACCCTGTGTCGATCCGTCCCTTGAGCGCATATGCAACGACATAGGCTGGTGAAAACAGGATGAACCCGGCAACGGCGGAGCCTGCCGCTCTCAGAAGGAGTCTCAACAGCATGCGGCCGTCCGCACCGCGGCGCTCGAGAACGAGCCGGAGCAGGCGGGTGGGTGCTGAACCGCCTCCCTGCTTCGCGCTGACGAACGTCAGGACCGCAAGGCTTCGTGCGGCAACGGAAGTGAGGAGGAGGGTCACGAGATAGACTGCGACAAATTGGAGATACATCCCCCCAAGCCGGGCAAGATCCGCGCCTGTCATCGTCCGCTCAACGCCCGATTTGTACTCCCGGTTCGTGAACCGCTCCGCCCGGTAGGAATCGATAGCGCCGAGAAGCGAATCGGAAGGCTGACCCGGGAAAAAGGTTTCCGCCGTTTCCCGGAACAGCTCGCGGTGATAGGGATTGGAGAGATCGACCGAATCGAGGGAGAGGAACGGAGCGAGGGCTTCGTCGCGTTGTGCCCGTGAGTCAGACTGCATTGACGAATACCACCAGAGCGCTGCAAGAAAGAGGAGACCCACACAGAAGACGCTCAGGCCGTGTTCAATGACCTTGCTTCTCATGGGAGGCGGACCGTGATGAGGCCCGGGACCGTCTCGACGCGGCATCCAGTTCCGATGAGGGAATTCTCGATGTCTTTAGCCAGAAAGCCCGCGCTGCCGTCGAAGGTCGAATGCGGGCTGGCGCCCGAGAATTCGCAGACCAGCGCGCCCCGTTCAGGTGTGAGCCTCCAGAGCGGCGGGGAGAGGTTTCGGCCTGCCCGCCGGTCGAACAAACCAAAGAGCCGGCGGAGGACGGTATTCGTCTCGTCAATCTTCAGGCGGACCATACTTTCGACGGTTGACCGATCGCCCCGCACCTGACTTCCCGGCACGTGATACGAACGGAGCCCTGCCTCCGAGGCCCGATGGATCCATCCGAGGCTTCCCTTCGGGGAGAGCAGCCTGACATAGATCGAGCCCCCCGACCTGAAGAGCCTCTGCAGCAGTGAACCTCTGCCGGCGCGATGTACGCCTCCCGACTCGGGTTCCACGGTGACGCCCGCGGCGGCCTGGACCGTGTCGCCGAGCAGTTCGGCCCCCTCGATCGAACGGATCCGTCCTGCCTCACCAGCTCCAGCGAGTCCGCCCGACGTGTCCCTGACGAAGAAGAAGGTCTCTCCCTCCGCACGCACGACCATGCTGGACGTGTAGCCGTCGGGCAGCATCTCCTGCGGCCTGACGACGATGACCGGTGCAAACGGCGCGAGTCTCTTCAACTCTTCCGTCGTCGCGGCCTGCTGGTACTGGTTGAAGACCATCAGCTTCTCAGGCCGCTCGATGAGGAGCACCCGCACTCCAGCCGTGGCGCCGCAGGCCAGGACAGAGCCCAGGAAGGCGAGCAATGCGGTACGCCGTCGGTGTGTCATCGGCCCGCCGGCTTACTTTTTCCGTTCCTGCCACTTCTTGACGGTGGAGAGCTGCGAGGCTACTCCGTACAGGTCGATGCTGCTCGCATCGAACTGCGTGCTGAAATACGCAAGCGAAGGCATGGAGAAGAGCCACGCGCCGAGGCACAAATCGTGCTCCAGCGCGTCGATACGACGCGCATATTCCTGTTTGTCGCCGATCTGGTGGGTCGACATGAAGCCGTAGAGATACTGAAGGAACGTGGCGATGTTCGCGGCGTCCGCTCTGTCGGTCGTCGGATCCAGGCGGAAGAAGTTGCGATCCGCCCGGAACGACGAAGGATCCGCCGTCAGGCCTCCACGGCCGTCCGGAACCGTCTGGAGGCTGATGCGATACGTTTCCAAGTCGGGTTCCCGCAGGAAGACTGTATAGAGGTCAAACAGGAAATTGCTCCGGTATCCGGTGACCGCGATCAACAGGGCGTCATAATTGCCTTTCCTGACCTCGTCGTTCGTGACCGCGGTAACTCGCACTTTCCCCCGGGTGACCGTCGGATCGTTCAGGATCTCGATGAGGTCGGAAAACTCTTCCCGGAACCCGGAGTTCAGGCAGGCCTGAATGCGGACGGTGTCCGGGAGGAGACCGGGGTTCGCCGGCTGGTCATCGACGGCCGGAGTGACGACGCTGTCTTCGACGTAGTACGAGGTGGAGGGAAAAACGCTCCGGTTCAGGTAATCGGCGTAATTGTCGTGATTTCCCTTGTAGTCGAGGATATGCCGCGCTTGTTCGGTGCCGACCTTGTAGAACCTGTCGAGGATCAGCTTGTTGTTGATGAGCCTCCTGAGTTCCCGCCTCTGGTCTCTGTTCAATCTGGCTGTGTTGAAACAGAGGGCAAAGAATGTGTTGCTGATGTTGGATTTCACGAAATACTTCGCGGTATCGCCAAGGATCGGGGAGAGAGAGCCGAACGGCGTGTCCAGCATCAGGTTGATCTTGGTGTTCCGCAGCTCCGTCGTATATGTGCTGTTGTCGATGAACGGCGCGAGGAGGATGTTGGGAATGACCCCTCCTCCTTCCGGCGAGCGGTAGTAGTTCGAAACCCCCTCCTTCGGCGGAAGGGCCAGATAGGAGGCGGAACCGACGCGGTATGTCAGCGCGTTCATGTCGGACCCGTCCGGAAGAATCTTGAACGAGAGCACCTCCTTGATATCCGACTCCTTCCAGATGCGGTCTCCCCTGAACTGAAACCGGATCAGGCCGTCCATGTCAGGCCCCTGGAATCCCCAGGTAATCAGGGCCTGGGAAACCAGAATGTAGTCGGGGGAGAGGCTGCCAAGCTGCTGAATCCGTTTCAGCGTGAAGTTCAGGTCGGCTGGACCGAAAAGGTGGTCGGTCCCCTTGGTGATCGTGAACTTGTCGTCGGCCGCAGCCACCTGCCAGCTGTCGTGCCAGCGCTTGCCGGTTCTGAGCCTGACGGTCACGACATTATTCTGGTCGATCCCCCGGAAATCGCCAAGCCCGTCCTCGTAGACGACCCCGCTCGGGCTGGCGACAAGGTTGAAGAGCCCGTCGAACTGCACCTCATCCAGCTTGTCGGCCAGGGAGTTGGTGCTCGGCAGATGGGGATCAATAGCGGGCTTCTGGTGCGAGATGTACGGGATAACGATTTCGCCGGAAAGATCGGGTCTTGTCAGAAAATAGACCAGGACGCCTACGCCGGCCACAAGGACTGCGATGGCGGTGATGAGCGGCCAACGCTTCCGATTGGGATGGACGGGCCGGTGGAAAGGAGTTTCCTCACCGATCGTGTCGGGCGGGAGCGGGCGGGTCTGCTGTACCGGGCGGGGCGGCTGCTTCGGTTGTTCGGCCGGCTGTTGCTCATTGGTGTTGTCGTCCATAGTAACTCCTGTCTCCATTGACCAGTGATCAATCAGTTCTTCCTGATCAGCGGCACCTGCGCCATCGCGCTGATCTCGAACACTCTGAAGCCCGGATACTTGAAGTGGATTTCCAGGACATTGCTGCCAGCTTTGTCCATTTCCACCGGAGAGATCTGAGATTCGTAGTTGTTCGAAGCCATGGGCGCGGTGATGCGGAACCTGCCTTCGTTCCTGATCGGCTTCTTGTTGAGGGTGATCTCCTGGTACCACTGTTCTGTCCCGGCCTTCTCAGCCACCTCATGCGGGAGCTTGATGTTGATGTCGAACACGGGGAACTGGGCTTCGGAAGGGATGCGCAGGCCCAGGCGGAAGATGTATTCGTTTGTCCCGCGCGGGCTGGTGGACACCGGCATGGCAAAAAGCCTGCGGTACTCCCTGGCCTTCACGATCCATTTGGCCGCAGCGGGATTGCACTCATCAACCAACCCCTTCACCTGTTTGTCTGTGCCTTTGTAGAACTTCCCATGGTCCACAATGGCACGTGCCTTCTCCACCCCCCTGTCGCCGACGTTTTTGATGAAGTCCGCGTAAATGGCCTTGATCGAGTTTTCCGGGAACCGGACGTACTTGATCTGGTCCAGGTAATCGTCGATCTGCTTCCGCTTGGCGGCAAGATCGCCGGGCCCGACGGAGCTGAAGCTCAGCTGATGGACCGGCAAGAAGACCGAGTCCTGGTACAGAGCCGGGACGTTTTCATAGCTGGCTTCATGCTGCCTGGCAAATGCGTCAACCCGCTGCTGCGAGGCCAGCTTCACCCCATCGAAGAGTTGCGATTCCAGGTGCCGCGTGATTTGCGTGCGCTGATCCATAAGGGACTCTGGTGAGGAGAGGTCATCCCCATTGAAGAGCTGGCGCAGGGAAGACTCCGCAGCCGGCCACACCTTCGCTTCGAGGCTTGCCGAGGCCCTGGCGGCATTTCCGTACACCATTTCCTGATCGTTCACCCGGCTTGCCGCGTTTCCTATCTCCCTGGTCATGCGGACGGCACAGGGATAGCCGCCGAAATGCTCGATCCTTCCCGAAAGCGGCTCGGGGAGGGAAGGCTTGATCTGCGACACCTTCGAGACCTGCATAGTGAAAAATGCTTCGCCAGCAGTAGGGAGATTCCGGGTTGTCTGCTGATCCAGCTCCTTGAGCCGGCTGTTGACGGAGGCGAGCGCCTCACTCTCAACGTTGAACTGCTTGACGAACTTCACAAGGCCGTAGACCTCCTTCGACACCGGTTTCCCGCATGACTGGTAGAGGTCCACAAGGGAGTTGTCCGGCTGGGGCTTTATCGGGCCGATGTCGTTCTTTGAACCCAGGAGCTGGTCATAGTACGGCAAGACTCCGTCCAGGCGCACTGAGAGGAGCGTCCTCAACCTTTCCGCAGCGCCCGAGGGGAAGCTCTTCGCATGCTTCATGCTTTCGGCCATCGAGGGCACCCCCTCCAGAAAGGCTGCCGTGTTCCCCCTGCTGTCATGCTCGATATTCACGATCGAGAGGACACGGGCAAAGTTCTCCTGAAAATCCAATTCGTCGTCGAGGCGGGTCTTCAGCTCGGTGTACTGCTTATAGGCGGTATCCTGGGAGGAAGCGATGTTCTCCGGAAAGACGGAGGCAAGAGAGTTCAGCTCATCCCGGAGGGCACGGAGTTTCACGCTGCGCTGCTGGAGTGCAGGAAGCTCGGCGGCGGCATTGAGGCCGTCCAGGTTCGTCGTGGGCGAGATGCCTTCGTAGCCCGTCCGGTCGACGCTGTTCGCCCCGAGGGTCCCCCGGTATGCGGTGTAGCGTATTTCGAACGTGTAACGCCACGCAGGAACGTACCGGTAATGCATCGCCAGCTGCAAATCCTGCCGAACCGTGTCGATGACCCAGAAGAACATCGGGCTCCGCGGATCGACGGCATAAACCATGAGGGAATCGTTCGCCGCCGCCTCATCGATAATCGGCTTGAACGGTCCTTCCTTCCCATCGAATTGCCTGGTGAGGAAGGCATGCATCGCGAGTTTCTGGTCGATGACCAAAACGAGCTTGAAGTTGTCGTGCGCCGGCGGCGGGAACTGGATGTAGTACTTCTTGTCGCGCGAAAGCTCGAAGTTGTCCTTGTTGTCTTTCAGCTCGATATAGCCGCGCTCAGCCGGCAGGAGCGGCGGGTCAGGCTCAAGCTCCTTGTAGGCTGCACAGCCGGCAAGGAGAAACGTGAAAAGGAATAACAAGGGGAGACGTTTCATGAGTCCTCCGATCCTGGAAATGGCAAAAAGGAATATATCAACGATTCCGGCCTCCTTCAAGTGAAAACACCGGATTCCGGCACATGGTTGCCATCAGCCTTGAAGAAAGGCAGGCGGGCCCGGCACCCCCGGCACGGGCTCCGGACCGGTACGCGGTACTCCGTCCCGGCCAAGAAGATCCTCCAGGGCCAGGAATCCAGGAAGCCTCATTGCCCGGGCGCACCCTGCGGACCGGCTGGCGGGAAATTCTCGCCCGGAACCCCGCGAAGATGCGTTGGCCCCTCAGGGAGTTTTCGGATAAGACGGCCTGAGCGGCGGGCCGCATCCGTAAGGAGGTATTCAATCTGCGCGTTGACGCTGCGGAGCTCATCGGCCGCCCACCGTTCCAGGGCTTCGTAGAGATCGTCGCTGACGCGCAGGAGGAATCGTTTCTTCCCTGTCATGCGTACAGAGTCCCGGTGTTGATAACCGGCTGCGCCTCCCGATCCGCGACAAGCGCCACCAGAAGGTTGTTCACCATCGACGCCTTCCGCTCTTCGTCCAGCTGCACGACACCCCTCTCACTGAGCATCTGGAGCGCCTCCTGCACCATCCCTACGGCACCCTCCACGATCTTTTGTCTGGCCGCAACAATCGCCTCCGCTTGCTGCCGCCGCAGCATCGCCTGAGCGATTTCCGGCGCGTAAGCCAGATGGCTGATGCGCGCATCGGAGATCTCAACCCCTGCAAGCTCCAGACGGGAGTGGACCTCGCGGGTGAGCCGGTCCAGGACCTCCGCCGTGCTGCCGCGGAGTGAGGCCTTGCCTTCCGCATGTGCATCGTAGGGATACTGAGAGGCAAGCGAGCGGATTGCCGTCTCACTCTGAATCCCCACGAACGCTTCATAGCTCTCCACATCGAAGAGCGCCTTCGCCGAGTCGACGACACGCCAGACGATCACCGCGGCGATTTCAATCGGGTTGCCGTTGAGATCGTTCACCTTGAGCCTTTCACTGTTGAAGTTGTGGACCCGGAGCGAGATCGAGCGCTTGACGGTCAGAGGGTTCGTCCACCAGAACCCAGCCTGAAGGACCGATCCGCTGTACTTCCCCAGGAATACCAGCACTCTCGCTTCGTTGGGATGGACGATGAAGAAACCCGGAATGAGCAGGGATACCACAATCATATCGGGGAAGAAGAACCATAACAGTGATGCATCACGAGTCCTGACAACCTCCACCAGAGACCAGACTCCTGCCAGGGTCAAGAGAACCGTCACCAGCGACATGACGAAGCCGTTTATCTTGAGTGCGGGTCTTTCACTGACAGAGAGCATGGAATACCTCCAGGAATATTAACGTGATAAAGATATGATATCACTTTTCTATCACAATGTCAAGTGGTTCCTGAATCAGAACGAAATGTCAAACAGAGTATGATTTTGCATTGTTTGTTCACTATTCTGAACCATTCATCAGTCATGTCCTGGTTACAGCATCCATGGGCAGGAGGCATCGGCTGAATCTCGATCAGTGATATTATTCGCAATTCGGGATTCTTGGCACTGACCCACCCCCCTGCAAGCCGGCAAGTACTGAACAAGCCGGAGTTCAGTGTGCTCCCGTCGAGCTTTGCCTCGTGGCTTCCGGATGCGGGAATGTAGGATTGAGGGCACACCATAGCAGCGAGACTTAAGAGACATCACAGGAGAACCTATGAAGCTCCATCGACAGACATGCGCCGTGTTGATTTTTCTGCTGCTCGCGATGAGTGCTGTTCACGCGCAGCAGCTGCGCTATGTGCAACAGCGGATCACCAATGGCGTGCTGGAAGGGGTGGTGAGCCCCGATGGGAAGGTGCGCACGTTCAAGGGTATCCCGTATGCCGCGCCGCCTGTAGGGCCGTTGCGCTGGAAGGCGCCGCAGCCGGTTCTCTCCTGGACCGGTGTCCGGAAGGCCGTCGAGTACCCGGCACGCAGTATGCAGGGACGTCCCTATAGTGACATGATCTTCAACGACAATGGTCCCAGCGAAGACTGCCTCTACCTGAACCTCTGGATGCCGGAAGAATCTACGAAGGTCAAGCTCCCGGTGATGGTCTGGATCCATGGCGGAGGCTACATCGCCGGCTCCTCATCCGAACCGCGGCAGGACGCCGGGAACCTGTCGAAGAAGGGGGTCATGGTCGTCAGCTTCAACTACCGGTTGGGGGTTTTCGGATTCTTCGCGCATCCTGAGCTCGCCAAAGAGTCCGGACACAATGCCTCGGGCAACTACGGACTTCTCGATCAGGTCGCCGCCCTCGATTGGGTCAAGAAGAACATCGCCGCGTTTGGCGGCGATCCCGACAATGTCACGATTTTCGGGGAATCAGCCGGCTCATGCTCGGTCAGTGTCTTGATGGCCTCGCCCCTGGCACGTGGTCTTTTCCACCGCGCAATCGGCGAGAGCGGCGCTCACATTGGCGCCACACTTCGGATGAAGTCACGCGATCAGGCGGAACAAGAAGGGGTGAAATTCGCGGAGTCGGCGTTGGGGACAGCATCTCTCGAGGCGTTGCGGGCCATGCCCGCTCAAGAAGTGCTCGAAGCCGCGATGAAGCAACCGTGGGACTATTTCAAGCCAGACGTTGATGGGTACTTCGTACTTGCGGACTGTCCATCACTCTACGCCGCAGGCGGCCAGATGCACATACCGCTTCTCGCCGGTTGGAACAAGAACGAAGAAAACTACTATGCCTTCTTCGACAAGGACGAGCCGACAGTTCAGAACTATGTTGGACACGCCAAAGCACGGTTCGGCGCCGACGCGGAGGCATTTCTCAGGCTCTATCCGGCAGCGACTGATGCCCAGGCAAAGCAGGCGGCGGCGGACTTCGACGGGGACAAGTTCATGGGGTATGGTACCTGGAAATGGCTCGAACTGCAGCTCAAGACCGGTGAGTCCCAGGTCTTCCGGTACGAGTTTGATCAGACTCTTCCTCTGCCGGCGGACGCAAAGCCGGGGACGGAGCCGACGGCGCCTCACGCATCTGAAATCGAGTTCGTCTTCCGGGTGCTCTCGTCGAGGAACCTGCCGTGGCGTGCTGAGGACCAGATGGTGTCGGAGCTCATATCGTCGTACTGGACGAACTTCGCGAAGACCGGGGATCCGAACGGACCGGGGCTGCCGAAGTGGCCGGAGTACAACAGCCGGGACGGTTATCAGGTGATGCACATCGAGGCCAACCCAGGTTCCGCTCCTGACGAGCACCGGGACCGGTACAAATTCCTCGACCAGCTCCTTCTCGCCCCGTAGACATTGGGTAAGACTCTCCCGGCCTCTAATGTCCCCATCGCCCTCGCCGGATCGCCTTCTGCGCCCGGAGGAGATAGTGATGAGCTCCCTCCACTGAGGGGACGCAGACTCATCGGCGGGAGCCCAGGTCTTGATCGTACCCGGGGGTGTAGAGAATCGACGATGACTGAAGACAATCGCCCGGCGAAAGACGATCATGCGGGCACGCTTCTGCTCCTGATGAATAGGGGAACACGAAAATGAAAGACACCGAAGCTACCCCGGAGTTCATCCGGGAAATTGCCTACGCATTCCAGCGAAGCCGAATCCTTCTGACAGCGTACGAACTCGGCATCTTCGGCAACGTAGGGGATCAGAGCGAATTTTCACAGGATGTCGCCCGTTCGCTGGGCATCGATTGGCGCGCGACGGACCGCCTGATGAATGCCCTCGCAGCGATGGGGTTGCTGCTCAAGGAGGGAGACACATTTCGCAATTCTCCATCCGCCTCGAGATACCTGGTCCCCTCCAGTCCGGACTACCTGAGTGGATTAATGCACACGGTCCACCTCTGGGACACCTGGAGCACACTCACCAACGCTGTGAGGCTCGGCACGTCCGTCCCTGCCCAACAAGATCGAAAAGAAGACACAACGACCTGGACCCAGGCATTCATTGCTGCCATGAACGACCGGGCACGCAAACAGGCGCCCGTTGTTGCGGCACTGATGAGCCTGAGTGAGGGCATGAGGGTTCTTGACGTCGGCGGCGGATCCGGCGCGTTCGCCATTGCATTCGTCCGCGCCGGGAAAAACGTGACGGCCACAGTTTTCGATCTCCCTCAAGTACTTCCTCTTACCAGGAGGTACGTCGGCGCGGAGGGGCTCCTGGAGCGGATTAATCTCGTTCCCGGAGACTATACGACGGATGAACTTCCGCGAGGATACGATCTTGTGTTTCTCTCTGCCATCATCCACAGCAATTCTCCCGACCAGAATCGGGCGCTGCTTCGGAAATGCGGCCTGGCCCTCAACCCGAACGGGTACCTTGTGGTGCAGGATTTCATCATGAATGAGAGCCGGACGGGCCCGCCGGCAGGTGCATTCTTTGCATTGAACATGCTGGTGGGTACTGCGGAAGGAGACACTTACACGGAATCAGAGATCCGGGGCTGGATGAAGGCAGCAGGAGTATCCGACATCACCAGAGTGGAAACCCCGTTCGGATCCGCCCAGCTCAGGGGGAGGAAACCGTCCTGATCTGGCCTTTGCATTCAAGCGATCAGAGGAAATCAGGACCCAGGAGTTGACTGGAGGATGAATGCTTGGGGGGGAACATCGAAAAGCGCGGAAAATTCTCCTGCTCACCGGATTCTGAACCCGGCATTCCAAACGGAGAATTCCTCATGGGAAAGCCCGCCAAAGGCGGGCTTTCCAGTGGACAGGGACGGAATCGAACCGCCGACACAAGGATTTTCAGTCCTTTGCTCTACCAACTGAGCTACCTGTCCGTCAAAGCAGGGAAAATATAGCGAAACGCTAGGAAAAAGAAAAGCCCGCGGGTAAAATAACGACGGGACCGCGTCAGATCAGCTTCCCGTTCTTTTTCAGCACCTCACGGGCAATGACGACCCGCTGGATCTCGTTCGTCCCCTCAAAGATACGGTTGATGCGGGCATCGCGATAAAAGCGCTCGATCGGCATCTCCCTCGAATACCCCATGCCGCCGTGGATCTGCACGGCCATGTCGACGACCTTGCAGAGTCCCTCGGAGACGAACAGCTTCACCGTGGCCGACTGCCGGGAGATCGGCTTTCCCTGATCGTAGATGAATGCCGTCCGGTAGACCATGGACTCCATCGCATAGACCTGGGTCGCCATGTCGGCCAGCATGAACTGGATCGCCTCAAACTGCGCTATTGGTACATCAAACTGCTTCCGTTCCTTCGCATACCGCGTGGAGAGTTCGAGCATCTCCTTCGAGGCTCCGAGGCACGCTGCGCCCAGGCCCAGACGACCTGCGTCGAGTGTCTTCATGGCGATCAGGAAGCCGCGGCCGTCTTCGCCGATCATGTTGCTTGCCGGGACCCGGACGTTTTCGAGGGTAATGGGATTCGTGACGCTCCCCCTGATCCCCATCTTCTTCTCCGGCGGGCCGGCATGGAACCCCGGCATCTTGGTCTCCACGACAAAACCGGTAATCCCCTTCTCCGTGCGGGCGAACAGCGACACCACGTCGGCGATGCCGCCGTTGGTGATCCACATCTTCTCGCCATTGATCACCCACTCATCTCCTTCCCGGCGCGCCCGCGTCCGTAGGTTGAACGAGTCGGATCCGGCCAGCACCTCCGTGAGCGCGAATGCACCGATATACTTCCCCTCGGCAAGCGGCACAAGGTACTTCCTTTTCAGCTCCTCGGTCCCGCCAAGGAAGATGGCGTTGGCCCCGATCGACTCATGGGCACCGATGAAGGTCGCCGTGGAGAGACAACCCCTTCCGATCTCTTCCTGCATGAGACAGTATCCCACTTCCCCGAACCCGCCGCCGCCGTACTCCGGGGGGAACGCCGCGCCGAGCAGACCAAGATCCTTGATCTTCTGGATGAGGTCGTCCGGAATGCGCTCCTGCTGGTCGATCTCCTGGCCGCGCGGCTTGATCTCTGCATTCACAAAATCACGCACCATGTCCCGAAGCATCAGCTGCTCTTCGGAAAAGGGAAAATCACTCATGCGGAACCTCGTTGTTCGCTCGATTGAAGGAATTCGTTGGGGAAGAGGAGAAAAGGGAACTGCTCCACGACCACGGTATGCGCTTTGGCGACGGAATGCGCATCAGCATCGGAAGGCGCTTCGGCAACGGAAGGCGATCCACGAGCTCGTTGCACCCCGGGGGACAGCAGCGGCTTACAGCTCCAGGGCGCTCTTCTGGCCGATATAGCTGACGATGTCCTCCCCGCCGTCCACAGCGATGACGTTTCCGGACATCCAGATTGCTTGCTCATCAGCGAACAGCACCAGCATCCGCGCGACATCCTCCGGGGTCGTCAGCCGGCCGCCGGGGTTCTTGCATTTGGCCACCTCGAGCATCTTGGCCGCGCCGGGGATCTTCCTGAGCGCCGGAGTGTCCGTGACGCCGGCCATCACCGCGTTCGCAGTGATGCCCATCGGGCCAAGCTCCAGCGCGAGCTGGCGGATGTGCGACTCGAGCGCGGATTTCGCCGCGGAAACCGGACCGTAGTTGGGCAGGGCCGTGTGGCCCCCCGAGCTGGTCATGGCAAAGATCCGTCCTCCCCGTTTCATCAGGTTCCGCGTGATCAGCCCCTGGGTCCAGTACACCAGGCTGTTCGCCATGACGTCAAGCGTCATTTCCATCTGGGCCGGGCTCACTGCGTCTTCAGCCTTCCGCGCGATGAACGGCTTCAGCGTCCCGAATGCCAGCGAGTGAAGCAGGACCCGAACGACGTGGCCGGAAGACCCGAAGCGCTCCTGGATCTCGTCCAGCGTCTCCGCCCTTTTGATGGTGTCGGCTGCGTTGATGTTGAAATAGACAACTTCCCGGCCGATGTGCTTGATTTCCTTGATGATCTGCTGGACTGCGCCCATCGTGGTCTGACGGTCAAGGTGAACACCAAAGATGTTCATGCCTGCACGCGCCAGTTCGACGGCCGCCGCACCCCCGAACCCGCTGGAGGCGCCCAGAATCAGCGCCCATTCGGTAGGCTTGAAACGAGGTTCAGATTTCATGAGGAGATCCCCGCTGATGGTTATTCCACGGTCACGCTCTTTGCCAGGTTCCGGGGCTGGTCCACATTACAGCCGCGGGCCACCGCAATGCTGTAGGCCAGGAGTTGCAGCGGAATCACGTTGATGATCGGACCGAAATATGAGTAGGTGCGCGGAACCCGGATGACGAACTCCGCAAGTTTATCGATTTCGGTGTCATCTTCGTTGGCGATGGCGATCACCCTTCCCTTGCGCGCCCTGACTTCCTGGATATTGCTCAAGACCTTTTCGTAGATCGCATCCTTGGGAACAACCACCACGACGGGCATATGTTCGTCGATCAGGGCGATGGGGCCGTGCTTCATTTCCGCGGCCGGATACCCCTCAGCGTGAATATAGGATATCTCCTTCAGCTTGAGGGCGCCCTCAAGGGCGACCGGGAAGTTCGCCCCGCGGCCCAGATAGAGGAAGTTGGAAGTATCCTTGAACTCCTCCGCAACCGTCCTGACCAGATCCGTGTTCTGCAGGAGGTGCTCCACCTTGTCCGGCACACAGGCGAGCTCCCTGGTAAGCACGCGGGCATCTTCCTTGCTCATCCCCTTCGCCCGTGCCATCATGATCGTGATCAGCGCCAGCACAGTAAGCTGCGAGGTGAACGCCTTGGTCGAGGCGACGCCGATTTCCGGTCCTGCATGGATGTAGACGCCTCCTTGCGACTCGCGGGCGATCGAGCTGCCCACCACGTTCACGATACCCAGCACCGTCGCTCCCTTCCTCTTCGCTTCCCGCATCGCCGCAAGGGTGTCGGCGGTTTCACCGCTCTGGCTGATGCACAGAACAACGTCGTCCGGCATGATGGGAGGGTTCCGGTAGCGGAACTCGGAGGCGTATTCCACTTCGACCGGGATCTTGGCAATCTGCTCCAGCATGTACTCACCCACCAGCCCCGCGTGCCAGGAGGTGCCGCACGCGGTAATGATGAACCGCCGGGCATTGAGCATCTTCTCCTTCACATCGCGCAGGCCGCCAAGCACGACCTCCGCCTCCTCCACCTGCAGCCGGCCCCGCATACCGTTACGGATAGTCTCCGGCTGCTCATGGATCTCCTTCAGCATGAAATGCTCGTACCCGCCGCGCTCGATCTGGGCGAGCTCGAAGGTCACCTCCTCCACCTCCTTCTCCACCGCCACGTCATCGATCGTCATCGTCCGGAAGCCGGAAGCCGTGAGTTCAGCAACTTCGCCGTCGGCAAGGTAGACCACCTGCCGGGTATGGTCGACGATTGCGCTGGCATCAGACGCAACGAAGTTCTCCCCGTCCCCCACGCCAATCAGGAGAGGGCTACCCTTCCGCGCGACGATAATCTTGTCCGGCTCGTGGACCGAAATGACCACGAGACCATAGGTCCCCTCCACCTCGGCAAGAGCGAGACGCACCGCGGCACAGAGATCGTGGGATTTCGCGTACATCTCCTCGATGAGATGCGCCAGGACCTCGGTGTCGGTGTTGCTCCGGAAGGTATGCCCCTGGCGTGTCAGGCGGGTCTTGATCGAGCCAAAGTTCTCGACGATGCCGTTGTGAATGACGGCGATCTCTTCGCGGCAATCGTAATGGGGATGAGCGTTGATGTCGTTCGGCTCACCATGTGTGGCCCAGCGCGTGTGGCCGATGCCGAGACAACTGGTGTGGGATACGCCGCTCGCCTTGAGCGCGGCTGCGAGTTCAGACACTTTTCCGGCCTGCTTCAATCCGAAAAATTTCCCGTCCTCGATCAGGGCGATGCCGGCCGAATCGTATCCGCGGTACTCAAGCCGCTGCAGTCCATCCAGAATGATGGGGACGCAATTCTGATGCCCGATATATCCGATGATTCCGCACATGGTTCACCCCTTTGATGTCGGAAAAGGACAGGAATGAAGGTACTCAAAACCGTCGGGAAAATCAACGAATTCGGTCAGGGGATTCCTATGACGGCCATCATCCTCCCTGAGCGCTTGCCGTCACGTCTGTAGGAATGGAACACCTCGGGCTCCATGATCGTGCACCCCGGGTGGACCTCGATATTTCCAACCGGAATGGCCGCTTCTTCCAGCTGGGCGGCATTCGCTCCCTTGAGGTCGGCCCTGAGCCGGGAGCCGTCCCGGAGCACAAACCGGGAGTCGAGCCTTCGGGCCACCTCCTCACCGATCTCATAACAGCAACCGCCCGCCGCGGGACCTATGAATGCCAGCATTGAGCGGGGCTCCGCGCCGAATTCGGACTTCATCCGCTCCACGCCCGAAGAGGCGATCCGGGCGGCAGTGCCCCGCCAGCCAGCATGGAAGGCGCCCACCGCCCCCCTTTCCGGAGCAAACAGGAGAATGGGCACACAATCGGCCACGGACACACACAGGAAGACCCGCTTCGTATCCGTGATGAGCCCGTCGATGTCCGGATACAACCCCGAAGCGGCGACCCGTCGAATCCCGGCACCGTGTATTTGTACGGGGATGGCGAGCTCGTGGAGGCCAACGCCGAGGCTCCCGAAGAACAGCTCCCTGTTGGCGCGCACAGCCTCTTCATCGTCGCCGACCTTGAACGACAGGTTCATCCCGAACGGGGAAGCTCCGCCCCCTTTACGGGTGCTGAAGGCAGCGACTGCCCCTGCCCTAGTGAGAGCCGGAACCACCGTCATCACGCGGCTCCTCCTTCTGCTGTTCCGGCCCGTGGAACGGGAGGAGGATAATGACCGTCGTCCCCTCCCCTGCCCGGCTCTCGATACGCACGCTGCCCCCCAGGTCATCGACCGTCTTCTTGACAAGCACGAGGCCCAATCCCATCCCTTCGGACTTCGTGGAGAAGTTCGGCCGGAACAAATTGTTTATGATCTCTTCGGATATTCCCGGACCCGTGTCGTGGATTGCGATCTCCGCCATGGACCCCGATTGCCGTGTGGTGATCGTGACCGAGCCCTCATTGTGCATCGCCTGTATGGCGTTCCTGAGGATATTGATGAATGCCCGCCGGAGCTCATCCCGGTCCGCAACCACCGGCGGGAGACCCGGGGCGGCATCAAGCGTGAAGCGAACGCCGGCCATCCGGTCGAACAACTGGACGGATTCGCGGACAACCTCATTGATGCCGCAGGGCACAAGCTGCGCGCGCGGCATGCGGGCGAAATTGGAAAACTCGGTGGCAATGCGGCTCAACGTGTCGATCTGGTTCAGGAGGGTCCGCGTCACCTCATCAAGGATCTGGGCGATATCCGCCCCTCCCTCGCGGAATACCATCCGAAGGTGCTGAACGGCGAGCCGCATCGGCGTCAGGGGATTCTTGATCTCATGCGCAACCTGGCGGGCCATCTCTTTCCATGCAAGCTCCCTCTCCGCGCGCAGCAGCGTCTCCCTGTTCCGGTGCAGGTCGGCGGTCATCAACTCAAACGACCTGATCAGCTCGCCGATCTCTCCCTCGGCCGTGAGATCGTCCAGCCGCACTCCCAGATCCCCACGCGCCACCCGCCTGGTCGCTTCGGTAAGCCGGTGAATCGGTGCTGCAATCCGGCTCGCAAAGACGCTGGCAAACGCCACCATCGCCGCAATCACCAGGAGGTAAATCCCAAGCAGGAACGCATTGCGCACCGACACTTCGGCATCCAGTTCGTCCTGCCTGAACAACGTCGGTACGGAGACGATCGATCCGACGGCGCCGTCCTCGTTGACGATGGGCCGGTACCCGACGGCGTACTGGTACACTCCGATCCGCTCCGTTTCAACGAAAAAGCGCTTTCCGCCAAGCATCACGGCGCTATAAGCCCGGCCGCTAATCCTCCGGTCCAGGATACCGGATTCGAAGAGCTCCGGACGGCTGGTCAGGACGAGTTCTGGTCCGATGTACACATTGAAATCGGTCCCCACATCGGTGGCCAGGTCTTCCGCTCCCGGGAGAGTCATACGGCGCAGCGAATCGGGCTGATCCGGTATGTTCTGGGCCACAGACGTCGTGAACTGGCTCAGCTGTGTGCCAATCCTGGCCATGAGACGATCCTGCGCGCTGAAGCGGCCATAGACCGCCATCAAGGCCAGGGGCACCAGAGCGGTCACGAGGAGCGCTGCCAGAAGCCGGTCCCGGAATGTCGCCAGGATTGCACCTCCGCGCAACCGGCGGACCGTCACCGCCACCGCAACCATCATCAGCACTACAACGACACAGAACGTGAGCAGCTTTACCAGGCCAACGAGGTGCCAGACCAGCCCTGGCTCCTCCAATCCGAGGGCGACAATCGCAGAAGGACTTCCAGGCTTGCGAACGAGGTACGTTTCATAGCGTTGTCCGTCGATCACCTCTTCCACCCACACCGCCTGCGAGCCGTCACGGCTGAGCGATTCTGCCGCAGCACCCGGAAGTCTGTAGCCGACCGGGATGGCCGGGCTGCTGGTCGTAAACACGAAGCCATCACGGAACTCGGAAACTGACACCCGCCGATAGAACGAGCGGATGTCCTGAGGGCCCTCGCTACGCAATAACTCAGGGTTTTCACCCCGGAACAGCGTCTGCTGGCCGGCGGCAATGAGGACCCTTCCGAAACCGAGAAGGCTGCCGTCATAGGCGCGGATCGGCGTCGACCCTGCGTAGACCCGCATGGCATAGATCCCTGCCCCGGCTTCCCGCACTGCGATTGACAGCGTGCCGGGGATTGGGGATGTGGTATCTACACGCAGCACAGTTTGGATCTGCCCCCCAATGGCGAAGCGGCTCAGCTCTCGCCCCAAACTGTCCGCAAGCACGAACAACGATGTGTACCCCTCCCGGCAAGCCAAGCTTCGCGCCCACCGGACGAACGGAAGCTGCTGTATATCCTCGGCGTCATTGTCCGTCAGAACATCGAGTGTCTCGTCGCCGGTGAATCCACGCAGCGCGTCCTCCACCACGGAATTCATCCAGCCGTCGACGGGCCTTGTCACTTCGTCGGCAAAGTTCTCGACTCGTCCACGGTCCTTCTCTCTGACATTCATGTCGACGAGCGGGTAGTAGAGGACGGCAGCGGCGCCCAGCAGCAGCACACCCGTACGGAGATCCAAGAGAGGGAGGATCCTCTCCCGGCCCGTAATCCCGGCTGCGAGGAGAAGAGCAAGGGCGGCAAAGGCGAGTCGGTAGGCAACGGGATTTGCGGGTGCCGGCAGAACCCAGCCGAAGATCCAGGCCAGAACACCTAAGACTAACGCTCCGGCTACCCATGAGGCGCGGCCTGGTGCCCTGCCCCCCGACAGGCACGAGAGAATATACCTCACCCCCGCAGCAGAGACGAACAGCACACAGGCAGCAATCAGAAGGAGGTCGCCGATCACAACGGCCAATTCCACCGACGGAGTGATCTGCCCGGGGTCGCTGAAGTGGAGGGTCGAATCGAAGACAACGCTGCGCACAGCCGCGCCGAAGCTGC
>PMBF01000116.1:33436-75326 GCA_003152875.1 Ignavibacteriota bacterium
GTAGCGTGCCGCACAGATCAGCGCGGAGGTAGCTGCCAGGCGAAGGAGAGGCAAGAGAGACACATGGGGGAGGGTCCGCCACGCTGTCGTAACGACGACCGCCAGCAAAGCGAGGAGCAAAATGGACTCGAAAGTACGGAAGGGAGCGCTGGCTCCCTCGAGGAACCCCGAACGGGGCGGCCTCAGGATGCTGACCGTCCCCACGCGTGTGCTGTCGATGCCGTACAGAATTGCGGAGGCATAGCGCCCGTCCTTCCTGGGCTCGGCACCCGGCGCGAAATTGAATTCCACTGTGACACCAAGCAGGCGCGTCAGCGCGCTGGCCAGACCCTCGCTGCGGATGTACTTGTTGTTGAGGGGATAGTTGACATCGACGGTCCGGAGGACGATGACCGCGCCGATCACCGACCTCTGATCCCTCACGGGAATGGCGACGAACAACTGGGATGCGATCGGGGTCCGATTGACATACGATGTCATCTGTCCGTCAAGGGCTATCCGGACTTCCCGTCGATGCGCAGCACCGCTCCTCCCTTCCCATGCGAGAAGGCGGGCCTGCCGGTCGTACACTTCGATGCCCAGGTCCTGCTCTCTGGCGATCCGTCCAATCGTCTCAAACAGCTGTCGCCTCGACGTGTCCGTCCTGTTCAGGACCGCCTCGACAACCGGGTGACCGGCTATTTCCGTCGCAACCCGGCGGGTGGAGCGTTGTACTGCTCCAAACTCACGTTCAGCCGTCTCCAGATACTCTGAACACCTCTCCTCGAGGACCGCCTCGAAATCCTTGTCATCATGACGGAGGACGACGGATTCAACAAGGCGGGAAAGGCAAAGAAGAAGAAGGAGAGCTAGCACTGCGGCGACCGGTCGTAATCGGCCTGTGGCCAGCGAGCGCAAACGCCACCGGGGCATGTTCACAACGGCAGAGGGTCAGTAGATATTGATACGCGATATCACCCAGCGGTCGCCCGCCAGGGAGAGTGCAACATAGACCTGGACGACTTCGCGGCTGCCTTTGTAGGAAATTCCGGCACCTCCTGTGGCGAAGGGGCTCACATCGGATTCACCAATCGTGGAAAACCTCAAGTTTGCAAGCCGGCGGGTGCGGAGATAGCTTTCGAGGAGGTAATATGCCTGATGTGCGCTGAACAGGCCGCTTTCTCCATCGCGGAGGTCCATCTGGACCTGGAGGGCCAGAAACCTTGAGAACAGTCCGACATTACCCGATTCAAGCCCATCCCGGACGGCGTTGAAAACCAGACGGTACTGTTCGCGCGGCTCAGTGGGCTGCTGGGAGTGAGAAAGAGAATGAGATTCCGGGACGGGAACTAACCCGAGGATGGGGCCAGGTTCGGGGGGCATTGGCCGTGCCCCGCTTGAAAGGACAAGGAATACAAGCGCAACCGTGTTCATTCAACGTGCCGCGTCAGTGGACGTGAAAAAAATACCTCTTCGCGGCCAGAAATGCAATGCCAATGGAGAAGGGGCCGCCCACCCGGCCACCATCACATCCGGAAGGGCGGCGCACCGTTTCTCCACTGTTATCCCCTGCTCATCGCCAATCAGCGGGAGCGATTGGCGGTCGCAGGAGCTCGTTCGGCTCTGCCGTGCTTCAGGAGGGGCGTGGAAGGACGAAGCTGGTAGATCCAGTCAAAAGTGACGCGTGAGGGAGAAAGGCCAGACACGCGAACCTTGGCATAGTGATCGTCCCACGTCCAGATGATATATGTGTGCCCCACCTGCACCTCCGCATCATGGGTGGACGACCAGCCGCCTGACGGCGCCGTGGAAATCTCAAGGACCGATCCGGTCGGGCCCATGTCTTCAATGTCCGAATCCGTCTGCACATCCAGGTAGACTCTGCCATTGAAGTTCTCAAAATAGACATCTGCGTACCGGTCATCATACGGAACGACCGCAAAGTTCGAGAAGTCATACCCTCCTGTCGCCGGGGCGAGACGGTAGTCGCTGAGCATCACATTGTAGCCCTCAGGCCGCGGGATGTCATAGGCGACGTCCTTGCTCAGCGGGCTCTCGTTTCCTTCAAAGTCGAATGCCGTCACTGCATAATAGTAGATGTTCCCGTTCACCGCCCCCTTGTCCATGAAGTACGGCCGCTTCGTCGAACCGATCAGCTCGTAGCGGCCGGTGTAGGAGGAACTCACAAACACGTTGTACCCCGCAATGTCAGACTCGCGGTTTTGATCCCACGAGATTTCGATGAAGTTGTCACCCGTTGCAGTCGCTAATCCCGTCGGAGCGTCCGGAGGTGCGGTGTCGGGGTATATCGCATTTCTCTTGCATCCCGCAAAGGCCAGGGAGGCGAGGATCAGGGCAAGAATAACCGGTTTCATTTGACCTCCAGTCCATCTGCTGGCTTGAGGGAACTCAAAGCGCGTGCCATCCGGGGAGTGCCGCAAACGGGCGGAAAAGCGAGGTCAAGAGGGAAGGGTGTAGACTTCTGCGGCTATTGAGGAAGTGCAAGCGTCCAGAATTGTGGTCACCACAGGGGGCGGTTCACACTAGTATCCGGTTCACTTGCTATTCGGTCCAGAGGATCTGGCCGTTGTTTATCACGCCGAGCGCTCTCCCCGTCAGCTTATATCCGCCGAAGGGGGTGTTTTTCGACATGGTCTTGAATTCAGAGGGATCGACAACCCATTCTGCTGCTGGGTCAAACATCGTAAGGTTCGCCTTTTCCCCCTCGCTGACCCTGATTGCCGGAAGCCCGAGAATGGCGCGAGGGTTGGTGGAGAACTTCTGAATGAGCTGATAGAGTGAAAGCACATTCTTTCGGACGAGTTCTGTTACAGCCAGACCGAAAGCAGTTTCGAGGCCGACGATGCCGAAAGGCGCCGAGGAGAACTCCACCTGCTTTTCATCGAAGGAGTGAGGCGCATGGTCAGTCGCAATGACCTCGATGGATCCGTCGCGGAGGCCTTCCTTCAGGGCTTCCACGTCGTCGCGTGTGCGGAGCGGAGGGTTCATTTTTGTGTTGGTATCGTAGGTGCGCACCGCTTCATCGGTGAGCGTGAAGTGGTGAGGGGAGACTTCGCAGCTGACATGGAGGTGTCTGGCTTTGGCAGCCCTGACGAGCTCGAGGGTTCCCGCGGTGCTGATATGCGCGACGTGATAGCGACCTCCGGTGAACTCCACAATACGGACGTCCCGCGCTACCATCACCTCTTCCGCGATACCCGGCATCCCGGGCAAGCCGAGCTCGGTGGCGGTGAAGCCCTCATGCATCACTCCCCCTTTGGTCAGCGGCAGGTCCTGGGCATGTTGAATCAGGGGCCTTCCGAACATCCCGCTGTATTCGAGGGCCCGGCGGACCATCTCGGCGCTCTGGACAGGCTCCCCGTCGTCGGAAAACGCGACGGCGCCCGCCGCCGCAAGCTCCGCGAGCGGGGCGAGCTGTTCGCCTTTCCTGCCAACCGTTACGGCCCCCACCGGGTAGACGTCAACGAGTCCGTTCAGGGCAATACCGGCTTTCGACTGTATGAAGCGGATCACCGACTCGTCGTCGATGGCGGGATTCGTGTTCGGCATGCAGCAGACGGCCGTGAAGCCGCCTGCGGCGGCGGCCTCCACCCCGGTCCGGATGGTCTCTTTGTGCTCGAACCCCGGTTCGCGCAAATGCACATGCATGTCGATGAAACCCGGCGCGACAACCTTGCCGCGGAGGTCGAAAACCTGCGCCCGGGAGACAGAAAGGTTCGGGCCGAGCTGCTGGATGACTCCGTCCGCGATGTGGAGATCCATTGCCCCGTCATGTCCGCTCACGGGGTCGATGAGGGTGGCGCCTTTCAGGAGAACTTGCATGAGCGTTCTTTCTATTTTGACGATAGCAGGTACAGGACAGCCATCCTCACCGCAACGCCGTTCAGAACCTGCTGCAGGATCACTGAGTGCTCGCCGTCGGCGACATCCGAGGACAGTTCGACATCACGATTGATGGGACCCGGATGCATAATGGTGACGGCACGGCCCGCCTTCTCCAGCCGGGCTCTCGTGATGCCGTACATGGCGTGATACTCCCTGATGGACGGGAAGAGCCGGCCCGCATCACGCTCGAGCTGGATGCGCAGGACATTGAGGACATCGACATGCGGAAGGACGTCGTCCAGATGATGGTGCACCTCCACGCCCATCCGTTCGATCTCCCGGGGGATCATGGTGGCCGGACCGCAGACCGACACGCGCGCCCCCATCGTGCGCAGCCCGTAGATATTCGAGCGGGCGACCCGGCTGTGGGCGATGTCGCCGACGATGCATACATGAAGGTCTTCCAGGCGGCCGAGCTTCTCGCGGATGGTGTACATGTCGAGCAGTGCCTGCGTGGGATGCTCGTGGCTCCCGTCTCCGGCGTTGATCACGTGTCCTTCGATAACCGTGGAGAGGTAGTGGGGGGCACCGGAGGCGAAATGCCGCATCACCACCATATCGACCTTCATGGCCTCGATGTTGCGCGCGGTGTCCTTGAGGGTCTCCCCCTTCGACACGGAGCTGCCTGTCGACTGGAATCCGAGCACATCGGCCGAGAGGCGCCGCTCGGCCAGCTCGAAGGAGAGCCGCGTCCGGGTGGAGTTCTCGAAGAACATGTTGGCAATCGTCTTGCCCTGCAACGGAGGGACCTTTTTGATCGGCCGCTCCAGCACTTCGCGGAAGGAGACCGCGGTGTCGAGGATCAGCTGGAGATCCTGGCGGGGCATCCCGTCAAGTCCGAGAAGATGTCTGCTCTGCAGCGGCATGGGGTGGTTTCCCGGTTACACAGTGTGATCCGGGGGGCACGGATCGGGCTCCTCCGGGTTCATCAGCAAGACCGCATCCTCGCCGTCCGCCTCTCTGACATGCACCCGGATGGATTCATCGGCAGTCGTGGGGATGTTCTTCCCCACATAGTCGGCGCGGATCGGCAGCTGGCGGTGTCCGCGGTCCACCAGCACCGCCAGTTGGATCGTCCTCGGCCGTCCGAAATCAATGAGCGCATCCAGAGCGGCACGGATGGTCCGGCCGGTGTAGAGCACGTCGTCGATGAGGATGACGTTCTTGCCATTGATGTTGAAGAGGATCTCCGTGGACTTCAGCTGCGGCTGTTCAAGCTTGCCCAGCAGATCATCCCGGTACAGCGTGATATCGAGAAAGCCAATCTTCAGCTCGACACGCTCCGTCTCCTCGATTTTCCGGGCGATCCTTTCCGCGAGGAATTCGCCGCGCGTCCGGATCCCGACGATGACAATGCTCTCCGCCCCCTTGTTTCGCTCGAGGATCTCGTGAGCCAGACGGGTCAGCGTTCGGTCAACGCCGACAGTGTCCATGATCTGGGCCTTCAGTCTGCGCATGGGCGTATCCCCTGGGAGTGACCGGAACGGGATGGGCACAAAAAAACCTCCGCGTCCGTTCCGGGACTGGAGGTCTGTGGCGTTGCGACGAGCGGTGCGGGCATGAGAGGATCCCTTCCCTGTCTCTCGGGACAGAATTAAAGGGTGAAGTGGGCGATATAGGACTTGAACCTATGACCTCACGGATGTGAACCGTGCGCTCTTAACCAACTGAGCTAATCGCCCGCGTCCGTCATGATACGAAAAGCGGCAGAGGAAATCAAGCCGCGCGGCAGCTCCGGCCCGTCACGGCTCAGGACACAACAGGCCTGCCGGAGCGCGGGTCATGAGGAAGCGCCCGGGCCGTCCGCCGGAACGACGGTCGGCTCCCGCTCTCTGACCAGGGACAAGGAGCCGTCCCGGCCGCGCATGACGCAGCCGGAGCAGGAGCTCAAGAACTTTTCGGGTGCGTTCCCCGTTGTAGTTCAGGAATGCCTGAAACCATGTCGACGGTGCGATTCCAGCTGTTTTTCGGCTTTCTCGGGGAAAAGGCCCTATCCTTCTTCGAGAAGCTCGGACGGTATTTTCTTGACATCGGCTGGGCCCTCCGCAACCTCGGGACCATCAGGTACTATGCCCGCAACATCGCCGGACAGATGGTGCAGATCGGAAACAACTCGATTCCGACCGTCATCTTCGTTTCGGCGTTTGTGGGCATGGTAACCTCCGTGCAGTCAGCGCACCAGCTCTACGTGTGGCTCCCGCGGTCAGTCGTCGGCAATCTTGTCATCAAGACGGTCCTCCTCGAGCTGACCCCGCTCCTTACGGCCCTGGTACTTGCCGGAAAGGTGGGGGCCACCATCACCGCGGAGCTCGGGTCGATGCGCGTCACGGAGCAGATTGACGCTCTGGAGTCCCTCGCGTTCGACTCGATCTCTTTTCTGATCACCCCCCGCGTGCTGGCAGGCACAGTGATGTTCCCCGTACTGACGGTGATAGGGGATTTCGTGGCCCTTCTCGGCGGCCTCCTGGGAGCCAGCGTGGTGACGCACATCGCCCCGGACGAATTCATCTCAGGGATGCGGGACTCGTTCCTTGTCAGCGACGCCGTCTATGGCATCATCAAGTCGATGTTTTTCGGCTTCGCCATCACCTCCATCGCATGCTTTCAGGGCTATCACGTGGAAGGGGGATCGGAGGGAGTCGGCAAGTCCACGATGCAGACCGTGGTCCTCTCCTGCCTGACGGTGGTGGTCCTGGATTTCCTTCTGGCCTCAGTGCTGCTCTGACATGATAGAGATCCGGGATATCTGGAAGAGTTTTGACGGAAAGCAGGTGCATCGCGGCCTCAGCCTCGACATTCCCGAGCATGAGACGACAGTGATTCTGGGCAAGAGCGGCGGGGGGAAGAGCATTCTCCTGAAGATGATCATCGGCCTCATCCTGCCGGACTCCGGCACGATCCAGGTCGACGGGCGGGAGGTCACGACGATGGCCTACAGTGACCTCAGGGCGCTGCGCAGGAAATTCGGCTTCCTCTTCCAGGGAGCCGCCCTCTTCGACTCCATGAGCGTGGGGGAAAATGTCGCCCTCCCGCTCCGCTACATGCCGGAACAGAAGAAAACCGACATTACTGCCCGGATCCGTGAAGCGCTGCGCACGGTGGGACTGGAGAATACCGAGGATCTCATGCCCTCCTCGCTGAGCGGAGGGATGCGCAAGCGCGTGGGACTCGCGCGGGCGATCGTACAGACGCCGCCGTACGTGCTCTACGACGAGCCCACAACCGGACTCGACCTGGGCACCGCCGACGAGATCAATCTTCTTGTCAACGAGCTGCGCGACAGGCTCGGCGTGACCTCCATCGTGGTCACCCACGACGTCAGGAGCGCGTTCGTGATGGGCAACCGTTTTGCAGTCCTTGACGAAGGGAAATTCATCGCGGCGGGGACAGCAGATGAGATCAGGACAAGCGGAAACGAAGATGTACGGAAATACATCGACAGCAGTCTGCCAATGCAAGGGGAGGCACCATGAAGCTGAGCAACGAAGCGAAAGTTGGCATCGTGATTTTCATCTCCGCGATCATCTTCTTCGGGGGGGTCATGTATCTGCGGGAGGTGGATTTCCAGCAGAAGGATCGCTCATTCTTCATCCTCTACGACAACGTCAGCGGTCTCAAGGAGGGGAGCCAGGTGGTGCTCGCGGGCTTCTCGGTGGGAAAAGTCAATCGTATGACGCTTGCGGGATCGCAGATCGCCGTGGAAGTGTCGGTCCAGAAAAATGTCCTGCTTTCGACCGACGCGAAGGCGGAGATCAAGAGCTCCAGCCTCATGGGGGGAAAGATCATCGCCCTCACACCCGGCCGGGCCGGCAGGGACCTTGCGAACGGGGATACGCTGCACGGGAGCTATCAGGCCGACTTGACAGAGCTCACGTCGACGCTCGCACCGATCGGGTCGGATGTCCTCCGCATCCTGGAAAACGTCAATACGACGTTCGACGAAAACACGCGCCGTGGGATTAAGGATATCGTCCAGCAGATCGGCCGGGCCTCGCAGCAAGTGAACCAGGTAGTGGACATCCAGGGCTCGAAACTCGACCGGGTCCTCAACAACTTTTCTGTGGTGTCGGCTAACCTCGTCCGGTTCACGGGTGGACTGGACACGATGGCCCACGGACAGCGGCTGACCCTGGATTCGAGCCTTGCCGCCATACGGGCCATGACCGAGAACCTTCACCAGGCCTCTCAGAACATCCAGAATACCACCCGGTCGCTCGACACGGTGTTCGCCCGCGTGAAGAGCGGACAGGGAACGCTCGGCCTGATGGTCCAGGATGAAGGACTTTACCGGCACGTCGATAGCGTGGCCATCAACCTCAATGAAGTGCTGCAGGAAATGAAGTCGACCCCGGGAAAATACATCCGGTTCAGCATCTTCTGAGCGGGGCCGCCGGGGACAGGAAACGTGGAAGACCACACGGGCGACAATGACTGGCTCCTCCTTCTGGTGCCAGGCGTCATCTGGGGTGCTTCGTTCTTCTTCATTGCCGAGGGACTGCGGGCTATCGGACCGGCCGGCGTGACCTTCGTACGCATCCTCATCGGCTTTGCCACGCTTGCTGTTTCTCCCACTGCGCGACGGCCCGCGGCAAGGTCCGAATGGGGCGCTACGAACAGCGCGGTCCCGCCAATCGGCGGGACCGTCTGTGAATTCAGCGTCAGGGGGGACAGGTTCAACCAGAATCCGGCCCGGACGAATCTTGTGCCGGGCCGGCTGCCCCTGTGTTGTTCCCGGGCTGCTGGCTCCGATCAATAGGCGCCGCGCCCGGTCGTGATGGCTCCGACTCCCAGGATACCCAGAAGAATTCCGCTGAAGATCGCAGCAAGAACGAAATAGACGACCAGGAGAACGATGATCGTGACGACCAGATAGACCACCACTTTGTCCTGGGGAGTCTTCATCTGCACGGGAAGGCCGAGATACATCAGATAGATCCCGTAGATCCCGGCCAGGGCGGCAATCACGCCCAGGAACGGAATGATGTTCAGGATCCCCGCAACCCACATCGGGGTATAGGAGTATGCCACAAGCTGTACCGCGCGTCCCAGCCCGCGCTCCGAGCCGAAATTCGGGGCGAGGAAATCAATCACATAGGCGGTCACAAAGACACCGATCACCGCGGCGACGAACACCGCGACAGCCGTGCCGATGTGATATGTCAGGGAGAAGAAGACGCCGTGCTGGAACAGCAGTCCGCCCAGGATACTGGCCACGACCGGGATCAGGGCCATGGGAATCACGTAGCCGACGATGATCTGCTGAATGTTCGGCGTCTCGCCTGCAATGACCGGCCACTCCGTCTTCGGAGTGATGATGATGTTCTTGGCTCTGTCTACAAGGTTCATGGTGCTCTCCAAGAGGTTGTGGGGGGGGAAGTAAAGGTGATGAACCTCAACGCTGTTCTTCTTCCATGATGTGAGGGAGTTCCTGGAAGAAGTAAACTGATGTCCTTATGCCGCCGTAGAAATGCGACAGGCTGATGAACTCGTCGGGTGCATGGGCATTCTCATCGGGCTGCCCGAACCCGAGCAGCACCGTATCGATGCCGAGAATTTTCTTGAACTGCACGACGATCGGGATGGAACCTCCCTCCCGCTGATACAGCGGTTTCTTTCCAAACCCCTTTTTTAGTGCGGTTACGGCAGCCCGCACTCCCGGACTGTCGATGGGTGTGATGGCGGGCTCGCCCCCGTGCAGGTAGCTCACGTTCACCCGCACGGTTCTCGGGACGATCTTCCTGATGTGCCGCTCGAAGAGTTTCGCCGTCCGGTCAGCCCTTTGATCCGGCACCAGGCGCATGGAGATCTTTGCGGAGGCCTTTGACGGAAGGACGGTTTTGGCCCCCTCACCGGTGAAACCTCCCCAGATGCCGTTGCACTCAAGAGTGGGCCTCGCCCAGACCCTCTCCAGGGTCGTAAACCCCTTCTCCCCGTACAACTCACGGACCCCAAGGTCAGCGGCGTACTTCCGGTCGCTGTGGGGCAGCTGTTTGAAGGCGCGGCGTTCTTTCGCGGTGAGCGGCCGCACATCGTCATAGAATCCCGGGATCGTCACCCGGCCCCGCCGGTCATGAAGCCCGCTGATGATTTCCGCAAGAGCCTGGATCGGGTTGTGCACGGTCCCGCCGAACGAGCCGGAATGAAGATCACGGTTTGGACCGACGCAATCGATCTGCATGTAGCTGAGACCCCGGAGCCCGTAGCATATTGCCGGAAGATCCTCGCCGAAGAACGGCGTGTCGGACATCAGCACCAGGTCAGCCTTGAGCATCTCCCGCCGCTCCTCCACGAACGCCTCGAGATGATCGCTGCCGATCTCTTCCTCTCCCTCCAGAATGAGCTTGAGGTTTACAGGAAGTGCTCCCGCAGTTTTCAGGAACGCCTCAATACTCTTCAGATGAATGAAGATTTGTCCTTTGTCGTCGGCGGTGCCGCGTCCGTAGAGGCGTCCGTTCCTGACAGCGGCTTCAAAAGGAGGGGATGTCCACAGATCGATGGGCTCGACAGGCTGCACATCGTAGTGACCGTACAGCAGGACAGTGGGGCGTCCCTCGGCATGCAGCCAGTCTCCGTAGACAATAGGATGGCCGGGCGTTGGGAATACTTCGACGTGCTCGAGTCCGATCGACTGCATGTGTTCCGAGAGCCACTCAGCGGCCCGGCGCACGTCGGCGGCATTCTCGGGATTCGTGCTGACACTGGGAACGGCGAGCAGCCGGCGCAGTTCCTCGAGGTATCGTTCCGTGTTCGCCTCGATGTACGCAAGGACGCTTTCCATGAGGCCTCCGGAATGATCGGAACGTGGGGGAACGCAGGAGGGAATATAACCATTGAACTGCACGGGGTCAACGGCACTTGCGCAAATTGGCGCAAATTTGTTTCTTCCAGCGACATCAGCCTGTTCACCAACCTGGAGGTCGGCATGCATACGGTCATCAACGGAGCGAACCTGTTCTGGGTGGAAAGGGGGCCGCAGGATGGCGTTCCCGTCGTGTTTATTCATGGTTTCCCGTTCAGCCTCGAAATGTGGGCGAAACAGATGGAGAAGGCAGGGGGTGATTACCGGGCAATTGCCTACGACATCCGGGGCCACGGCAAGAGCGATGTAGGGGACGGCCAGTACACAATCGAGGGGCATGTCGACGACCTGCTCGCTCTGATGACTGCCCTCAAGCTCGACCGGCCGGTGATTGTCGGGCTTTCCATGGGAGGCTACATCGCCTTGCGCGCGCTTGAACGCGCTCAGGAGCGCTTCCGCGCAGCCGTTCTATGCGACACGCGAAGCGAGGCAGATACGAATGAGGGAAAACTGCGTCGTTTTGCAGTCATAGCATCGGTCAAAAAGATCGGCTCCGAGGCGTTTGCCGGCGAGATGGTGAAGGCGATTTTCGCTCCGGGGGCTGAGCAGCATTCACCTGAAGCGGTCGGCAACATACGGCGGATCATCGCTCAGACGACCCCTCTCAGCATTGCCGGCTCCCAGCTGGCTCTGGCGTCGAGAACCGATACCACCGCTTCACTTGCCTCCTTCCGCCTCCCGGTCCTCATCCTCGTAGGGGAACACGACGTGACTACGCCGGTTGAAGCCTCAAAGGCGATGCAGGAGCGTATCCAGGGATCGGAGCTTCATGTGGTACCGGGAGCGGCGCACATGAGCAACCTTGAGAACCCGGCGTATTTCAATGAACGGCTCCTCACCTTCCTTGGCCGTGTGGCCGGCCAGTGACCGGCGGGCTCAAGGCAAAACCGACCGACCCATCGGTCTGACAAAACGGTCCACCTTGGTTGTCGCACGGTTTTGTCTGACAGCGTAGTCAAGGATGATTGCCTGACTTGAGCGTCTGACAATGAAGTCAGACAGATCGGTCAGACTTGGTTTCACGGGTGAATAACATCGGAGGTGTGGGGTTGATCGTTCTGGCCGGCCGGGCCCCGGGGGCCCGGGCGGCCCTCAGAACAGGGTGTAGATGAAGGGGGCCAGAGCGGAGCCCTGCGTGAACACCAGGAGGAGGCCGAGCAGCAGGAGGACGAGGACAATGGGTCCAAGCCACCACTTCTTCCTGATTCTCATGAAGTCCCAGAGTTCCCGGATGATCGAGATCTTGCCTGATTTGACCATGATCTCACCTGTCGAAGAAAACTGTGTCCTTCGTGTGTCCGGTACACCCCTCCGGCCCGTTGTGCAGCGAGCTCCGCCGGACAGACTTGACTGAGATGCCGGACTGAAGCGTCGGACCTGGCTGTCTGTCCAACCGGTCTGACACTGACGGCGCAGGAGGATCCGGCGCGCAGAGGGAGTATCACATCTGGAAGGACTTGATGTATTCGACGACACGCGAGCAGTCTTCAATCGACACCGGCTGCTCGGTGGTGCCCCCCTGCCTCGCCAGCTCATGATACTCCTGGATGCTCATCACGGTGAACTCATGGCGGCGCATCTCGGCAATGCTCCGGGCCGCAGAGGCCGCGGCCGAGAGCGTGGTGATGAACGGAACCTTGTACTCATACGCCATCCTGCCGATCGCGTGTTCGTCCTGGCGCGACACCTGTCCGAGGGGGGTGTTGATGATCAGCTGCACCCACCCATTGCGGATGACGTCGATGATATTGAGTGTGCCCTCGCTTGCCTTGAGCACAGTCCGGCTGGGAACCCCCCTGGTCAGGAGAAAGCGGGAGGTGCCCTCCGTGGCGATGATGTTGAACCCAAGCCGGAGGAAACTCTTCACCACGTTGGCCGCTCGGTCGTTCTTGTCGTTGTCGTTGAGGCTGACGAAGACCGTCCCTTTCCCGGGGAGCGTGCTGCCGGCGGCGATCTGCGACTTGGCGAACGAGAGGCCGAAGCTGTCGGCGATGCCCATCACCTCGCCCGTTGAGCGCATCTCCGGTCCCAGGAAGTGGCGGGCATGTGGAAACTTGGAAAACGGAAAGACTGATTCCTTGACGGCCACGTGCTTTGCCCAGCCGTATCCCTTCACGTCCAGGTCGCGGAGTGTGCACCCGACCATCAACTTTGCCGCAATTTTGGCCAGCGGGATTCCCGTCGCCTTGCTGACGAAGGGGACCGTGCGCGAGGCTCGCGGGTTCACCTCGAGCACGTAGATGACGCCGTTCTGCATGGCGAATTGAATGTTCACAAGACCGACGACGTTCAACGCAAGGGCGAGGCGCCTGGTATAGTCCAGGAGCGTATGGAGCTGCGGGGCGGTCACCGCATACGGCGGAAGCACGCAGGCGCTATCGCCCGAGTGGATCCCGGCCTCCTCGATATGCTGCATCACCCCTCCGATGAAAACATCCTTCCCATCGCAGACGGCATCGACGTCAAACTCGAAGGCGTCTTCCAGAAAGCGGTCGATCAGGACCGGATGATCGGGAGAAACGTGCACCGCCTGAGCCATGTATCCGGCGAGGTTCCGGTCGTCGTAACAGATCTCCATCGCCCGTCCTCCCAGCACATAGGAAGGGCGGACCAGCACGGGATACCCGATGCGTGAGGTGACCTCCGCCGCGCTCACGGCATCGAAAGCCGTGCCGTACGGGGGACACGGGATTGCCAGCCTGTCGAGGAGAGCTCCGAAGCGTTTCCGGTCTTCGGCGAGGTCGATGTCCTCGGGCGAGGTCCCCAGAATCTTCACTCCCTGCGCCTCCAGAGCCTTCGCAAGCTTCAACGGCGTCTGCCCGCCGAAGCTGACGATCACCCCATCCGGACGTTCCTGGTCGCAGATGTTCATCACGTCTTCGAAGGTCAGGGGCTCAAAGTAGAGCTTGTCTGTGGTGTCGTAGTCGGTCGAAACCGTCNNTTGCAGTTGACCATGATGGTCTCATACCCCTCTTCGGCGAGGCCCATCACTCCGTGAACGCAGCAGTAGTCGAACTCGATGCCCTGGCCTATCCTGTTCGGCCCGCTGCCCAGGATCATCACCTTTTTCCGCGGCGACCGGACCGATTCATCTTCCTGTTCGTATGTCGAGTAATGGTAGGGGGTTTCGGCGGCAAACTCCGCGGCACAGGTGTCCACGGTCTTGTAGACGGGGCGGACCCCCATGCGCTTCCTCATCGCGCGCACCGTCACTTCATCGCTCTTCCAGAGGGCGGCAAGCTGACGGTCGGAGAAGCCATACTGTTTTGCCTTCAACATCAGCCCGTCCTCCGCAGCCGGCGAAGCCCGCAGAACGCCCTCGAGATCCACAATCTGCTTGATGTTGGAGAGGAACCAGGGGTCGATGCGAGTGATCGCGTGCAGCTCGTCGATGGTCATCCCGAGCTGCAGCCCGTACCTGAGATGGAAGATGTTGTCGGCGTGCGGCTGCTGCAGCCGCTGGCGCACCCGGGTCTTCCATTCCTCGCGGCCGGACGGGTCGAGCGCGGCGGCATCGAACAGGTCCTTCCCGTCGGCCCCCAGACCGTAGCGTCCCTGCTCGAGCGAGCGGAGAACCTTCTGCAGGGCTTCCTTGAAGGTCCGGCCGAACGCCATGGCCTCCCCCACGGATTTCATCTGGACGCCGAGTGTTTCGTCCACGCCTTTGAATTTCTCGAAGTCCCAACGGGGAACCTTGACCACCGTGTAGTCGATGGTCGGTTCGAACGAAGCCGGCGTCTGCTTCGTGATATCGTTGGGGATCTCATCGAGTGTGTAGCCGATGGCGAGTTTTGCGGCGATCTTTGCGATAGGAAAACCGGTGGCCTTCGATGCCAGTGCCGAGGAGCGGGAGACGCGGGGGTTCATCTCGATGACGAGCGACCGGCCGTTTGCCGGGTTNNACGGCGAACTGGATATTGGACCCGCCCGTCTCGACGCCGATGGCCCTGATCACCTTGATGGCATCGTCGCGAAGCCGCTGGTATTCCTTGTCGGTGAGCGTCTGCGCGGGCGCCACGGTGATCGAATCGCCGGTGTGCACCCCCATCGGGTCNNTCGCGCATCACCTCCAGCTCGTATTCCTTCCAGCCGATGACCGACTCTTCCAGGAGGACCTCATGGATGGGACTGGCCTCCAGGCCGTGTGTCACCGCGTCTTCGAACTCGGCGGCGGTGTGCGCCACTCCTCCTCCCGTACCGCCGAGGGTGAACGAAGGACGGATGATCAGGGGAAAACCGATTTCGCCCATCACCCGGTACGCTTCCTCCATCGTCCGGACGAAGCCTCCGCGTGGGCACTCCAGCCCCGCCTCATCCATCGTCGCCTTGAACAACTCCCGGTCCTCGGCCTTCTTGATTGCTTCGAGCTTGGCGCCGATCAGTTCGACCCCGTGTTTTTCCAGGACTCCGCTTTCGGCGAGGGCTACCGCCGTGTTCAGCGCCGTCTGGCCGCCCATGGTGGGCAGGATGGCATCCGGGTGCTCCCGTTCGATGATGCGGGAGACAAATTCGGGGGTGATGGGTTCAATGTAGGTCCGGTCGGCCAACTCGGGGTCGGTCATGATGGTCGCCGGATTGCTATTGATGAGGATGACGCGGTATCCTTCTTCGCGAAGGACCTTGCAGGCCTGAGTTCCGGAATAATCGAACTCGCAGGCCTNNTGGCCGATGACGATGGGGCCCGAGCCTATGATCAGGATGGAGTGAAGGTCGGTGCGTTTAGGCACGCTTGCTGCTGCACCTCCGGAGATGGGGACGTTTCCCTGTCAATATACGAAGCCTGAACGCCGAAGGCAAAGGTTTTTCGCGGCAGGCTTCACGCTCAGCAGCAACCGAATGTCGGCGGGGTGAAGCTGCTGTCGGCGGCAGACACGACTTCGCCGTGGATCACGTACTCCCGCTTCACCAGAACCCGGTACCAGCGCCGGCCGGCTTCCAGCAGCACCACCACGGCGCAGAACATGATGATCAGCGTCATGACAACGTTCACCGTCCCCTGGACGAAGCTCCCGTGCTGCCGCGCGAGCGGCAGGAAGATGTCCGTGATGTTCAGCCAGCACGCCGTGAGTGTGGTCGCGGCAACAAACAGCATCGGCACAAGGGTGACCCACGCATACCGATGTTTGCCTGCATTGATGATGGCACTCGTGGCCACTGCCAGAGCGACGGCGGCAAGCAGCTGGTTGGCGGTGCCGAACATCGGCCAGATCGTGCTGATGTTGCCTGTCCAGATAAAATACGCCCACGAAAAGACCACAAACGCCGTCGCTGCCACGCTGGCGGGAATCCAGCCGGGCCGTTCAAACGGTTTCCAGATCCGTCCCCCCAGCTCCTGCACCACGAAGCGCGCCACTCTCGTCCCTGCGTCGATGGTCGTGAGGATAAACAACGCTTCGAACATGATCGCAAAGTGATACCAGAACGACATGAAACCCTGGAGGCCGGGAATGCCGCTGAAGATCTGCGCGATGCCGACGGCGAGCGAGACAGCGCCGCCGGGGCGGCCGGCGACGACTTCACCGACTTCCCGGGAAAGCGATGAGAGGTTGACGGGAACCAGACCGAGGCCTGCAAACTTCTCCGGTGAGAGGTTGATGGCGAAGTAGTCGGCAGGATGGAGGGCGCAGGCGGCAATCAGCGCGATCACGCCCACGAGGCCTTCCATCAGCATTGCGCCGTAACCGATGAAGCGCGCATCGGTCTCCTTGTCGAGCATTTTCGGCGTTGTGCCGGAAGAGACGAGCGCATGGAAACCGGATATCGCTCCGCAGGCGATCGTGACAAAGAGGTAGGGGAAGAGCTTTCCGCCGATGATCGGCCCTCCCCCGCTGATGTACCGGGTGACGGCCGGCATGCGGAGATCAGGGTGGACAATAAGGACCCCCGCCACCAGCGCGCCGATGGTACCTATTTTCATGTAGGAACTCAGATAGTCGCGGGGGACAAGCAGGAGCCAGACTGGGAGCACCGATGCGATAAACCCGTACGCCGCCATCGCCACGATGATGCTCTCGCGAGAGAGTGTAAAGTACGGCGCGAGGAATGACCCGGGAACCAGGCTCCCAGACAGCACGCAGGCAACGATGAGCGTCACGCCGATCACGCTCCCTTCGATGATCCTGCCCGGCCGTATCCGGTACATCCAGAGTCCGACCAGGAGCGCGATAGGAATAGTCATCGCGATTGTGAAGGTTCCCCACGAACTCGCGTAGAGCGCATTGACAACCGCGAGGCCCAGGCCCGCGAGGGCAATCACCAGGATGATGAGAATGGCGATGGAACCTATCGTGCCGGCCAGGGGACTGATCTCGTGCCGGGCGATATCGGCAAGCGACCGCCCGTTGCGGCGGATGGAGGCCGCCAGGATCGTGAAATCGTGCACGGCGCCGGCGAGGACAACCCCGATGACCAGCCACAGGTAGCCGGGGAGAAAGCCGAACTGTGCGGCAAGGACGGGGCCGATGAGCGGACCGGCTCCCGCGATGGCGGCAAAGTGGTGGCCGAACAGCACCCACTTGTTGGTGGGCTCGTAGTTCTGACCGTCTCGGAGCCTGTGTGCCGGAGTGAGGCGCGCGTCGTCGAGAGCCACGACCCTGGCGGCGATGAAGGCGCTGTAGTACCGGTAGGCGATTACCATGGCACACAGGGCGAAGATGATCAGCGGAAGAGCATTCATGGCAGAGCCCCCAGTCAGAAGTAAAAGGCGTTCTTGAAGTGGGTGATGTCGTGAGTCCCGTCGTGCAGGAGCACAGCAACGACATCAAAGCGGCATTCCTGATCTCTCAAGCCGTGGCAATAGAGGTAGGCCTCAGCCGCACGCCGCATCTGTCGCTGCTTCCAGGGCGTGACCGCGCACTCGGGCGGACCGAACCCGATCCCCCTCCTGGTCTTCACCTCGCAGAACACGAGCACCTGCCCATCCATTGCCACGATATCGAGTTCACCCTGGACCACACGGTAGTTCCGTGCAAGGATTCGCAGCCCTTTGCTCATCAGGTATCCGGCCGCAAGGGACTCGCCCCCGATGCCAGTGTCCCGGTTTCGTCCCCGCGGCGCCGTCTTGCTGTCATCTGCCGGCGTTTCCTCCTTCCCCTCCAGGCCGGTGATCACGCCGTCTGAGGTCATGCTGGTTGCTCCTTGGCGGATGCGCCCATTCTCCCTTTCACCAGCTCATCCGGAGGCAGATACTGCACTCTCATGTCTCTCATCACGCCCCATCCCCAGCCGGGGTCCTGTCCGGTTCTCCCTCCACTGCTGCCAGCCGGAAATTCGACAGGAAGCTCTTCCGGTGGATTGCGCAGGGGCCCAGCCGGAGGAGCGCCTCACGGTGCTCGGGCGTCCCGTATCCCTTGTGCCGGGCGAAGCCATATCCAGGATACTCCGCGTCGAAGCCGATCATAAGCCTGTCTCGCGTCACCTTTGCCACGATCGACGCGGCCGCCACGGAAAAGCAGCGCGCGTCGCCTCCGACGACAGTCGTGAAGGGGCAAGAGCCGCCATGGAACCGGTCGCCGTCAATCAATGCATGGTCGGGGCGCACGGCGAGAGAGTCGAGGGCCCCGTGCATCGCCTCGAAGGTGGCATTCAGGATGTTGATCAGGTCGATCCGGAAGTGGTCCGCCATGCNNCCCCGGGGGGAAAGATAACGGCGGCGGCGACGACCGGACCGGCAAGGGGACCGCGGCCGGCCTCGTCCACCCCGGCAATCAGGCGGATGCCCCTGCTCCGCATCTGTTCCTCAATGCGCAGCAGCTCCTCCAGGCGGCCTTCACCCACCAGTCCTCTCCGCGAGTTTTGCTTCATGAAGCGGCGGCCGTCAACGGGGTGTTCCCGCCGGCCGGCCCTCCTGTGTCCTCCCCGGGAACGCCATTAGAAATCATTAATGATGCCAACATGGATCTTCGCGGTGCTGAAACTATCTCCCTGACCGAGGGCAAAGCTCACCCCGATGTTGCCGATGGCGGTGTCGACCCGGACTCCGATCCCGTACCCGTATTTGAATGCTTCCGCGGCGGCCTGGTTTCTGATGTCATCCGCCGGCCGGGAATAGTACCCGGTATCAAAGAAAAGGAAGAAGAATGACCGCCGGCCGAGCAGGAAGCGGTATTCGGCGTTCGTCCAGGCCACACGGGCCCCGAGGAACTGGTTTTCGCGGTAGCCTCTGAGGGTCGTCGTCCCTCCGAAGCGGAACATGTCGCTCTCTCCCACATCACCGCCGCGCACGTCATACCCGTGAAGACCGAGGGCCGCCACCTGCCGCCCGATCACACGGACATACAGCTCGACATCGAGCAGGAGCCGCTGCACCGCAGATGGTCCCCCTCCGGTCCCCGTTACCGCGGAGGGAGACGCCTTCTTGTGCCCATAGGAATACTCCATCCGGTAGCGCGCCCCGGAGGACGGGCTGATGGGGTCGCTTCGCGTGTCATACTGGAGGTCTGCGCCCACTGCAACCGTGCTGCTGGCAGGTACGGGGCTCACGAATGTTGAATCTGTTGATGGGATGACCCGTTCGGACCGCAGGGAGAGGGCAGCCGTCAGGTCTTCTGAAGCCATCAGCTCGATCCGGGCGTCCAGCGTCCTGTCGACGTAGCTCGTATCCTGTTGTCTCTGGAGGAAGCCTCCTCCCACATTGAGCGGCTGGCCGAAGAGCCAGGGCTCGAGGTAGCGCAGGGTGAACTCCTGAGAACGCTGGTCCTCCCGCTGCCAGCGGATGCTGAATTTGCGCCCGGTCCCGAACAGATTGCGCATGCTGATCGATGCGAGTCCCGTGAAAAACCCCGACTGTCCCGGGACCGATGCTGGGACATATCCGAGCACGCCATCGAACGTGTTGAACGAGCCCTCCCGGACCCGGAGCAGCAGACCCCCATGCCCTTCCCGCATATAGAGATCGGGCTCCTCGACCGACGAGAAGATGTTCAACCTTGTCAGACGGCGGCGTATGGCCTCCACCTTGACCGGATTGAAAATCTCACCCGGGACGATTCGGGCTTCGCGGGTAACGACATCGGCGCGGGTCTCCCGGTTTCCCTGCACACGAACCTGGTCGATCGTTACACGGGGCCCCTCATCGACCCCCACGAGAATGTCGAGGGTATCTTCCGACGGTCCAGGATGCGTGGTCATGGAATCGATCGCGCAACGGGCAAATGGGCGGCCCAGCCGTTCGTAGCGGGCGAGCAAGGCGTCGAAGTCCCGTTCGAGCAGCTCAGGGTTCAGAGGTTCTCCCGGCCGGACCTCGAACTCCTGGGCGGCATCCGCGGGAATCGACGGTGTGCCGCGCAGCCGGAGACTCCCGAGAATCGACGGCCTTCCTTCGTCGATCCGTATCGTGAGCGTGATGCCGGCGCTGTCGGAGGTGAGGAGGCTGTCGGCGACTTCCGCATGGCCGGCCAGGAAGCCACGGGCGCGGTAATGATCCTCGATTGCCGCCAGGTCGTTTCTGAGAACGGAACCGGAGTACCGGAGTCCCGGCTGAGAGGAGAGCCAGCCGAGAATTTCACGGGCGGGAAATGCGGAATTGCCGGTCACGGTGAGGGAGCGGATGACTGCGGCATGGCCCGGTGAGGCGACGGCGGCCAGAAGGAACACCAGGAGCGCTGTCCGTGTACTCCTCCGGGCCATCGTCACTGCCGCTGCCGCCTGTAAACTTCCGAGAGGGGTGTCACAAGCCTGTAATCGCCAAAACCGTTCTCATCGACGAATACGAAGGCCTGGTTGAGGTCGTAGTAGCTCCAGACTTCGTAGGGCTTGGTATCGCTTTCGAACGGGTGGCGTTCGACGTTGCTCGGAGGGCCGAGCAGGATGTAGACCAATCCCATATCCGTCCGCCACCCCTCCCGGTAGCGGGAGAAGTGGCGGTTTGCATATTCCACGCGGGTGTAATATTCCTCCATCCGCTCGTTTCGGGGAGTGTTGGGGTTGGGGTCGCGGCGCTTCCAGAATTCGAGGAACAGCTTCTGTTTCTCTTCGGGTGTTTTTGCGGATTTCAGAGAATCCATTTCCGAGTCCCGCGCAATATACCTCACTTGATCGATGGCGAGATCGAGGTTATTGGTGCCCATGGGAAGACCATGCCACCTCACGACGAACAACCGGGCCACCACGGCAAGCGGGAGGCTCTTGCCGGCCCTTGTGGCGGCAACTGTCAGCCGGTAGTCCCCCACGGTGAGCCGGGTATGGTCGATGCGGCAGAACATCTCATTGTTTCCCATCCGGCACAGCCCGCTGGTATCCGACTGGATGAGGAGGTTCTCCTTCTTGTCGAACACCGAGGTGGTAAATGTCACAGAATCGGCGGGGCCCCTGTTGTAGGCCTCAAGAAAAAGATAGAGCGGGGGAGGGATGACCCCCACATTGGGAGAGATGCTGGGGACAATCCGGGTCTTCCCTCCCTGTTGCGTCAGGCGGCTCACCAGCATGATGCTGCTGAGGGTGAGGCCCGGCTTGCCAAACACGGGGACGTTCACGGTCTGCTGCAAACGGCGGACGGCCCTGTTTTCATTGTCCCTGATCTGGACCGCCAGAGTAAACGTTCCGCCGTGAACCGTGAACGAGCGCTGGGAGACCTTGCTAGCCCCCGCGGCGATTGTCTCATTGAAGGGAAGTCCCTTCACATCCTCATTCCAGTCCTGTTCCGAGACGGTGGCTTGTGACGAGTCGAGCAGGGTCGCGGTCACTTCGTATGACGCCTCATACGACTCGCCGGCCTTGACGAATGTCAGGTTTTCGTAACCAGCCTGGATAAAGACATCAAGCCGGGCCAGGCCGGAGTCGGGAGAAGCGTAGCTCAGCGCTTCCACATAGAACGAGGTCGGAGGTTCGTACTGCACATTCCCCGACATTTCCACCTGAGCCGCAGCCGGATGCTGAATCAGGAACACCGGGGAGGCCAACAGCAGGAGGCGGCGTATCATGACCACTCCCTCACGTCTGTCCCTCTGAACCGGTTGCGAATTCGACCGTTCCATAGAGATCGTATTCCGTGGCATCATTGATGAGTGCAGTGCAAAATGTGCCCTTGTCCAGCCGCTGCGGAGAGGTGACCACCACTTCATTGTCGATATCAGGAGCGTCGCGCTCCGAGCGCCCTGCGAACCGCCCATCCTCTTCGCGTTCGATCAGGACCTTGACACGTGTACCCACGAAGGCTTCGTTTTTTTCCCTGGAGATCTCCCGCTGAAGTTCCATGACGGCGCCTAGGCGCTGTTCCTTCTCGGCGGCTGAAACAGGATCCCCCAGGCCGAACGCCGTGGTTCCCTCCTCGTGGGAGTAGGTGAAGACCCCGAGGCGGTCGAACCGCTGGTCCCGCACGAACTCCATCAGCTCGGCGAATTCCGCTTCACCCTCTCCCGGATATCCCACGATGACCGTTGTCCGCAGCGCAATACCGGGAACGCGGGCGCGGACCGTCTCCAGGAGCTCCCGGAGAGCGCGCGACGAAATCCCGCGCCGCATCGACTTCAGCACCGCATCAGACGCATGCTGCACCGGAATGTCCATGTACTTGCAGATGCGCGGGTGCCGCGCGATGACGTCCAGGACCTCGAGAGGAAATTTTGCAGGGTACGCATACATCAGACGGACCCAGGCGATAGCGGGAATGTCGGCAAGGGCCTCAAGGAGGGAGGGAAGGCTGCGGCGCCCGTACAGGTCAAGCCCGTAGCAGGTGGTGTCCTGTCCTATGACAACAAGTTCCCTGACGCCGCCCTCTACGAGCGTCCGGGCCTCGGCGACCAGATCCTCCAGTTTCCTGCTCGCATGGCCGCCGCGCATCAGCGGAATGGCACAGAAGGAGCAGGGGTTGTCGCACCCTTCGGAGATCTTGAGGTAGGCGGTATGGGGAGGGGTTGACAGCACTCGTTCCCCGAGGAGATCGCGCTGGAGGTCGCCGCCGAGCTCGCGCAGGATATCCCCCAGATCGTTTGACCCGAAAAAACGGTCGACCTCCGGGATCTCGCGGGAGAGGTCGACTCGATATCGTTCTGTCAGGCAGCCCATCGCATAGACTTTTTTCAGCCTTCCCTTCCCCTTGCGCCGGACCTGCTCGATGATCATGTCGATCGACTCCTGTTTGGCCGCGTCGATGAAGCCGCACGTGTTGATCACCGCGATGTCCGCCTCCTCGATGCTCGGGGCGATCTGGATCGCATTGAGACGGAGCTGGGCCGTCAGCCTCTCGGAGTCCACGACATTCTTGGCACATCCCATGGTGATGAGATGTACCGCGTTCTTCCCTCTCACACGGCTCCTTCCGTTATGTCAAAAAACGATGAAATCCAGATACACAAACAGAAGCGGGGAGACGAAGAGCAGGCTGTCGAACCGGTCGAGCGCCCCTCCGTGCCCGGGGATCAGGGCCGAGGAATCCTTGAGGCCTGCATCCCGCTTGAGCAGCGATTCTGCCAGGTCGCCGAGCTGTCCGAACACGCCGACGATGGCGCCGCAGACAAGGGCGGTAGCGGGCGACATGTACGGAAGCGTGAGAGCGCGCATGACCGCGAAGGCTGCCACAGCGGCAAGAAATCCCGCCGCGGACCCTTCCCAGCTTTTGTTGGGGCTAACCCTGGGAAACAGCTTGTGTTTGCCCCACGCCCTGCCGCAAAAATATGCGGCGGAATCGCACGTCCAGACGGCGATGAACACTGACAGGACCGTCCAGCCTCCCCAGCGGTACACGGCACTCTCCACTTCCGGCGGAACGTTCGGACCGTACACGGGAAAAAACGATGAGACGGGAAAATCTCCCGGAACAAACAGCTCCCGCAGCCCGACCAGCGCCCCCAGGAAAAGGGAAACGTAGAGCACACCGCTGATGGTTACTGCAATGTTCAGCATCGCATGGGTCTTGTTCCTGAAGAGCTCCACCAGGAAAAAGACCGGAACGAACACCAGGCAGAGGATCAAAAACGCCTGCGACATCGACGGCAGCGGAATGGAAATTCCCCGGGCGTGAAGGAGTTCCAGAACCGCCATCTGCAGCTTCCCGTGAAAGAAGATCAGGACGACCCCGAGACCGAACACGAGCCCCGGCACGATCTGCGGCGAAACACCCTTTGGCGCGGCGAAGCGGTAAAACTCATGAAGCGCCAGCGATGCGATCAGGGCGATAAAGAAGAGAAACCAGACTCCGCCCGCCATGACCAGCGCGACGATCAAGGGAATCCCGAACAGCGCAACCAGGACGCGGACAGCGAGGTTGCTCATGCGCCCCTCTCCATCCGGGAGGCCGCCGTATTGCTATGCTTCCTCATCGGTTATCCTGACAAAGTAGTAAGTTGAGCCAAGAAAAACCACCAGGAAGAGGAGGGCATTGGCCATGACGACGGGTCCGCCGCCCGCCCCTCCGGGAGAAAGGGCGATGAAATCGTCCCTTACGTTCATGTACGCCGCCGCGCAGGCCACGAAGTTATTGAAGAAGTGGGCGGAAATCGCGACTGCCAGATTGCGTGACCTGTAGACGAGGTAGCCGAAATAGGCTCCCAGCGCCATCAGGGGGACGATATTGATGGGGTTCAGGTGGTACGCCCCGAAGATGATGCCGGTGGCGATCGCCGCTCTCAATCCGCCGGACGATTCCTCAACGCTGTGCTGGACGAGTCCCCGGAAGAGGTATTCCTCGGAAATTGCGGGAACGAGGGCCACGGTGAAGACCACGACAAGAAACTCCCCGGGGGACCCGGCGGAGACCAGCATCCTGTACGTCTCTTCATACATACCCTTGATAAGATCCTCGATGTGGCGAAGCTCAGGCGGAAGGGGGATGGCATCCTGCGCCATCATATAGACCTGGAGAAGCTGCTGCAGGGCAAACACCCCAACAACGGACAGGAGGGTTTGACGGGCGCCGGGGAAGCGGAGCGGGAAGACGGAGCGGGCTGCTCCGTAGCGGAGCCGCCCGAGGACCAGCGTCGGCAGGAGGATGCACGCCACCTGGCTGATGACGGTCGCCCACCTGATGAAACTCACATTGTCGAGGGTGATCTTCCCTTTCGAAAGGAGGATGGTGATGCCGCCCGCGACGCCCTGATAGAGAACGAAGACCAGAAGAAGTGACAGCGCGGCAAACAGCACCGGGTGCATACGCTGCCAGATGCTGCCACGGGGAGGGGGTACCGGAACCTCACCGCCAGGCAGGAGTCCCGGTAGAGGATCAGCCGTCATCGCAGCTCCCCTGAGGCAAGCATTGCCGCGAGCAGGGGGATCATGATCTCGTGATGGCCGATGAATTGATAGCCGCGCCCTCCATCCTGTGTCGGGCGGAGCCTGACGTTCATCGTCGGCCGGTAGTGGACGTGCATGTCGAATACCGCCGTGGTGAAACCGCGCGCCTTCGCGCCAAGATTGCGCGCCACGGTCAGTGCCTTCAGGAAGACCTCCGGCATGATGACCGCTGAACCAACGTTAAGTACCACGCCCCCGCCCACAAGCCCTTTGCACGTTTCGCAGAGACAGAGGAAATCGCGGAAGCTCAGTTCTCCCGTGGCAGCGCCGTTCATGGACGGCTGCTGGTGGACAATGTCGGTGCCGATGGCCGCATGGACAGTTGCCGGCACACCCAGCCGGCTGCATGCGGCCAGGATGCTGATGTGAACGTGACGGGCGTGTTCGGCGAGCAGCCTGTCTCCGAGCGCCTCCCCGTATCCGGGGCTCTCCCTGCGCTTCCGGAAAGCTCGCGCGAGCGTCCCGTTGATGAACTCCCCCGTCTCCCGGGCCATGCCGAAGCTGCCGTCCAGCATGTTCGCCGCAACATCTTCGGAGGTTTTTCCCCAGAGGGCGCTTTCGACGTCGTGGATCGCGGCAGCGCTGTTCATCGCCACATGGGTGACGATGCCGCGTTCGAGCATGTCGATGACGAGGGGAGACAGCCCCACCTTGACGACATGGGCTCCCATCATCAGGACCACCGGTTTGCGCTTGCGCCGGGAGGCCAGAATGTCGGCAACCAGGGCGCGAAGGTCGCGCGCGATCAGGATATCGGGAAGGCCGCCGACGAAGGCCCTGAACGAATCCTGCCCCGCCCGGAACGGCACGGCGAAGTTCACGAGGGAGACGGTGCTGGACCTGGAAGCGATGGAGATGGTCTTCACGCGGGAGAGGTTGGCGCGCTTGAATTTGCTCATGGAGTGGACCGCCTATTTGATGCGCGCACGAGGAAGGCCGGCAAGCCCCGAATACTCGCGCAATTCAGTGTCAATCGAACCGATGACGACCTTGGTGTTGACCCGAACGGGAATCTTCAACTCGTCGTCCGTCAGCCAGATGACGATCCTCCCCTCGCTCTTGAACAGCCCCCCCTCCTTGACCAGCGGTTCGACCACGATGGTATTGAAGGTCCCGGCACCCACCTCGAGCTCCTGGCGGCCGAGAAACCGGACCTCCAGCTCGTAGCTCTTGTCCTTGTAGAAGTTGAACAGCGCGAACCGCTCACCTACAATCGCGGTGGAGAAATCGACGGTTCGGAAATAGTAGAAGGCGGACATGATATCGTGAACGTACTCAGGGATGGGATATTCCCCTTCCGTCGTCCGGGCCACGTGTTGCACCTGGTCGAACTGAGCCACGAAGTCCCGCGAATACGTTCCCTCCCGGACGTGCTGCTCGAACTTCAGCGGTGCGATCGATTCCGTGTCGAGGAATGTCAGGTAGCGGTCCTCCACCCTGAAGACCCAGGAGAAGCTCGGGAGAGAGTTGACGTTGAACTGGATCCTGTAGCAGAGGCGGCCGTTGACGGACTCATAGGACGGGATCGACATCACCGCCTCGCCGGCGGTAATGTAGCCATAGTTCACGTCGAACACCAGGCGCTCACCCAGGGCAAAGGCTGTATTCACGATCTTCCTGTACTGGAAGGGATGCGGCGCCGCTGCCGGGGCCGTGCTATCGGCCGGGCGGGCGGGCGGGGGTGCCGGGCGGCGAGGACGCGCGGTATCTGCAGGATGGACCGTCGACTGGCGTGCCGCCGGCGCCTTCTTCTTTGCCTGTCGCTGTGCTCCAGGCTGCGGCGCGGCGATGACGACCGCGGCAATCAGCATCGCTGCCGCGGCTCCCCGTCCCCACACACATTTCGAGTGTCCTTTCATGCAACACTGCTCCCCCTCGTGAAACGGCCCTGTTGGAGCAACCGCACAGCCTCGCCGGCCACCCGTTCGACGCTGATGGTCAGCATGCAGCTGCACTGCCCGCCGCCGGCGCACTTCCTGCAATTGACTGGCCCCTCCCCCGTGATCACCAGAGCCCGATCCCCATACGGACCCCAGCGGCGCGGGCTCATGGCTGCGATCGGCGGATAGAGTCCGATGACCGGAGTGCCAAGGGCCACCGCAAGATGGAGAGGCCCCGTGGAATTGGCGATGACGAGCGAAGCCCGCTCGAGCAGCGCCGCCAGCTCACCCATCCGCAGCATTCCGGCCAGGGAGACGATCTCCGGCCGGGCGTCCGACAGCACACGGAGGAGCACGCGTTCCTCAGCCGGCGTGCCGGTCACAACCACACCAACGTTTTTCATCCTGCTCAGGTTCAAGCCGAGTTCCCGGAATCGTTCCGGCGGCCACTCCCGCGACGAACCGCCGCTGGCGGGATGCATCACAACAAGATCTGCGCCGGGAGGGATTCCCAGTGACTGGAGGATGCGGGAAATGCCAGTGCGGGACGCGGCTGAGGGACTGATGCCGAATTGCAGCGGAGTCTCCACGCTGGCGGGCGGCATGCCGAGCGCCGACAGGAGCCGGAGATTGTATTCGAGCTCATGACGCTCCCCGGACCTGCGGTGGTCATACACTCGATGGGTGAAGAGGGGAGAATAGATGCGGTAACCGGTCCCAATGCGCACAGGCACGCCTGCCCGGGCCAGCATCCAGGCGATCCGCGGGGTCGGATGGACTGCCACAGCGGCGTCAAAACGCCGCACCCGCAGATCGGATACGATCTCGTCCAGGGGGCGGGGATTCCCGGAGGCATCGTCATACCAGATCACTTCGTCAACCAACGGGTTCCCAGTCACGATGGGACCCACATAGCGCCTGACCATCATCGCCACAGACAGCCCGGGATGAGAGCGGTGAAGTTCGGCACACACAGGAAGGGTGAGAATGACATCCCCGAGCCTGTCGGTCCGGACAACAAGAATACGGTCAAACGAGACGATACCCCTCTTGGGATGCTGGAACAACCGTCCGCGCTCCGGATTGTAGGTTTGACATTCAATATACCTCAATTCCGCTGGACTTTCAATGATCTGGCGGGACCGCCCCGGAATGGAAGGGGAATGCGTGGAGCAGGATCAACATACCCATGAGGATGACGGCGATACCGGATATCCTGTGCGCATGGCCTCGCCACCTCTGCCCAATGGCAGCCGATGCGGCCCCCATGAGGCCGAGAGCGGGAATCGTCCCCGCCACAAATGCCAGCATGGTGACCCCTCCTCCGAGGATGCTCCCCGCGGCAGCGGCCTGCATGATCATGGCGTAGAGCATGCCGCAGGGGAGGATGGGAGTGCACAACCCGGCATACAGCGCGGTCTCCGCTGTTCCGATGGAGAACAGGCCTGAGAGCAGGCGCAGGGGGAACAGGCATCTTCCCGGAAGCGGGAGGCGAACGAGAATGAGAGAGCCTGCGATGATCATCAGAAGTCCGGACACAAGGGCACGCCAGGAGGCCGCTCCTCCCAGCACGGCGACCGCCGAACCCGCGGCCCCGGCCAGCAGCCCGAGGCACACATAGGAGAGGAGGCGTCCGGCATGGTAGGCGAGATGAACCCGCACCGAGGGTACGCGGCCGGATCCGCAGGCTCCCCGTGCGGAGAAAGCCAGGACCAGCGGCCCGCACATCCCTGCGCAGTGGAGACTTCCAAAGAGGCCGGCAGCAAGCGGGAGCCAGTATTCCACGTTCTTCCTCCAGGGGGAAAGGGTCTGCCGGACGGGGTGAGCTTCGTGCTCCCGATGGTGTTGAGGATGAGAGGATCCCCCAGTGCGGCACACTGTCGCACTAGCTGTCCCGCTCTCGCCGGAGGCCGTGCGTCTGGAGGTCGCGCTTCTCTTCCTGAAGGTCTCGAATCCGCAGCTGGAATTCCTGCAGATCGTCGCCGCGTTGTTCGCCCTGGTCGAGTAAGCGCTTCGTTTCTTCGATCAGCCGGTCGATCTCTCTGACACGAAGCGCCACGATCGCGTCTTCAGCCAGGCGCCACGGGTCAGGCTCCTCGGGCGCGGCGCGGAACTGTTTCCAGTCGATGGCGGTCTCGTACCGGGGCATGAGGAGCTTCGAGATGAGCCGTTTCACGCTGTCGTCCTCAACGGCATCGAGGAACGCGGCCGGCTCGAACGGACGCTCCTCAGCAACCAGAAACGCCAGCCGTTCGGCCACGGCACGTGCATCAGGGTGCCGGAACATGTCCGGCTGGACGTAGGCAAAAACGAAACGGATGACCTCGTCGCCGTGCTCCAGCATGACTTTGAGCGCATCATGCTCCGGAACAGGAAGCTGCATGGACGCGGCAACGGCCGGCGGGGGAGGTCCGGCGCCTGCCGTACCCCCTCCTGCGGGCACGGATCTCCTGGCCTCGCGAGAGGAGGCGGACAGGGCGGCTTCGAGCTCGCGGAAGAGGACCGTCTCCTGAAGGTTGTATTTCTCCGCAAGGGTCTTGATGTAGACCGTCCGCCGGAGTTCGTCCTTCATCCGTGCGATGGTGGCGACGATGGACCTGATGGCGCGCACCTTCCCCTCGGCGCTTGCCAGCATGCCGAGCTTGAGGAAGTAATTTGCCTTGAAGTCGAGAAATGATTCAGACCGGTCGACGAGATCCTGAAACGCCTCTCCTCCATGCTTCCGTACGAAGGAATCCGGATCCTCCCCTTCAGGGAGCTCGGCAATGCGGACATCCAGCCCTTCCTCAATCACGAGATCCACACCCCTCAGCGTGGCCTTCGAGCCGGCGGAATCGGCGTCATAGACCAGGACGATGTTCTTCGTATAGCGGTCAACCAGGCGGATCTGCTCCTGCGTCAGGGCCGTCCCGCTGGATGCGACGATGTTTCTGATGCCGGCTTGCGCAACGGTGATCAGGTCCGCGTAACCCTCCACCAGGATCACGGCATCCTTCTCACGGATGGTGTCCTTGGCATGGGAGAGGCCGTAGAGCGTCCGGCTCTTGTTGTAGATCGGGGTTTCGGGAGAATTGATGTACTTCGCAAGAGGATCATCTTCGCGGAGCTTCCGTGCGCCGAAGGCGATCACCTTGCCGGAGGGAGAAAAAATGGGGAACATCGCCCGGCCCCGGAAACGGTCATAATAGCCGGAGCCTTCCTCACGTTTCAGGACGAGACCTGCCCGCTCCAGAACCGTGATACTGAGCCCCTCGCGTTCGGCATGCTTCATGAGGCCGTCCCAGCCGGGCAGGGAGTAGCCCAATCCGAATTTCTTCACGGTCTCGTCGGTGAACCCCCGCTCCCGGAAGTACGCCATCCCGGTCTTTCCCTCCGGAGCGTGGACGAGCGTCTCATGGAAGAAGAGCCCGGCGTTACGGCACGCCTGGTACAGCGCCTCGTGCTCTGTGGCCTGGGCCTGGGCGGCAGGGTTGTCCGCCGGAAGCGCAATCCCCGCCCTGTCGGCAAGCATGCGGACCGCCTCGACGAAGGAAAGCTTATCGTGCTGCATCAGGAAGGTGAAGACATTCCCCCCGGCCCCGCAGCCGAAGCAGTGGTACATCTGCTTCTCCGAGCTGACGCTGAAGGAGGGGGTCTTCTCCTGGTGGAACGGGCATCGGGCGGTGTAGTTCTTCCCCCTTTTCTTCAGGGGGACGTAGCCGGCAATGACCTCCACGATGTCTGAGGAGCTGCGGACTTCATCGATTTTCTCATCGGGAATGCGCACGGCGAACCCTGTGTCGTTCTGGAATCTTCAAAGTAAGGAAGAAGCCGACCAGAGGCAAAGGGGGGAGGGGGGTGTTGATTGCTCCCTCCGATTGGCGTATCTTGTTTCAACCACCCGCAAAAGGTCTCCCATGCGCATTCTTGCTGTTGAAGACGAGCCCGAATACCTGGAAATGCTCCAGGAAGTGATGAGCAGTCTGGGTCATACCATCATGATCGCTCCAAACGGTCTGGAGGCCCTTGCGCTGCTTGACCGGCAGACCGTCGATGTGGTGGTATCCGATGTGCGGATGCCCGAAATGACCGGCGTCGAGTTCCACCAGAAACTCCGGGAGCATCCTGATTACCGGAACACGCCATTCATCTTCCTCACCGGCGTTGACGATCTCACCGAGGTGAAAGCCGTCTGCAGCAAGGATTTCGACCTCATCCTCCAGAAGCCTTTCCCGATTGACAAGCTGCTCAAGATGTTCTCCGGCCAGATGAAGTAATCTGCACCCGGCAGGCACCTCCCCCCCCCAAAAAAAAAATCCGTCCCGCTCAGGCGGGACGGAGTGTGCTGGGACTATGCCGGCTGTTGTGTTCGCGAGCTCTGCGGGAGTATCAGACCTTGGCCTTGTCGGGTTCGTAGATCTTCACCGGACGGCTCTTCTTCCGCGTGAACTTTTTCTCGACGGTCGGCGTCTCCACCCCGGGCTCCTCTTCCACATCGGGGTAGACGTAGATGTCGTACTTGTAGTTCCGCAGGATCACCTGGTTGCCGTTGCGGCCGAGGACATACTGCGGGAGGAGCGGGATCTTGCCGCCGCCACCCGGCGCGTCGATGACGAAGTGGGGGATGGCGAGCCCGGAGGTATGTCCCCGGAGTTTGTCCATGATCTCGAGGCCCACGCTGACCGGCGTCCGGAAGTGGTTCGCGCCTTTGGTGATATCGGCCTGGTAGAGGTAGTACGGCCGGACGCGCATCACAAGGAGTTTCCGCACCAGTTCCAACATGACGTCCGCATTGTCATTGACCCCCTTCATCAAGACCGCCTGGTTGCCCACCGGGATACCGCCGTCGGCAAGGAGTTCGCAGGCCCTTTTTGCCTCAGGGGTGCATTCCCACGGATGATTGAAGTGGGTGTTCACATAGATCGGATGGTACTTCTTCAGCATGCGGACCAGCTTAGGGGTGATGCGCTGGGGGAGCACGCAGGGCATCTTCGTCCCCAGCCTGATGATCTCCACGTGAGGGATGGCCCGGAGGCCCGCGATGATTCTCTCGAGCATGAAGTCGGTCAGCATGAGCGGGTCGCCTCCCGACATGATGACATCGCGCACTTCGGGACGGGACGCGATGTAATCGATCCCTCCCTGAATGTACTTCATGTTGATCTTTGACGAGTCCCCCACCTTGCGCTTTCTGGTGCAGAAGCGGCAGTACATCGAGCACTGGCTTGTCGTCAGGAAGAGGACCCGGTCGGGGTAGCGGTGCACGATGCTGGGAACGGGGCTGTGCGAATCCTCTGCGAGCGGGTCCTCGGGGAGGCCGTCCTCCTGCAGTTCCTGCTCATCAGGAATGCACTGCAGCCAGATCGGATCGCCGGGGTAGCGGATCAGGCTGAGGTAGTACGGGTTGATGCGGATATGAAAGAGCTTGTTCAGGCGTTCGGCAAGATCTTTGTCAAAACCGAACCGTTCCACCAGATCTTTCCCGCTGTCGACACTCCTGCGCAACATCTCTTGCCACAGTTCCATGGATGCCTGTAATCCTCCAAACGTTATGAGAGATACTTGCCGTATATCACAAGATCGTCGCCCGGCCGATAGTAGCCGGCGATGCGTGCAAGCTCGGCATACCCCGCATGCACATAAAACCGGCGGGTGGCCTCGTACCGCGGTTGCGAGGATGTTTCCACCATCACCAGCCTTCCCCCCTGCGCGCGGAGGAGATCCTCCGCATGCCGTATGAGGGCGGACCCGATGCCCCGGCCGTGCCTTTCGGGGGAGACCGCGATCCAGTACAGGTCGAACGTGCCCAGGGTCGCGGGGGTCGGGCCCACGCAGTAGTAGCCGCTCACCGATCCGTCGTCGTAGACGTTGATGACATAGTCATGCTGGTCCGGCACGTCGAGCGCTGTGTCGATCAGCTCCAGCGCAATCGTGAGCTCGTCCTCGCTGAAGACTCCAGTGGCCTCGACGAGGCGAAGCAGGGCTGCGCGGTCGCCGCGGTGGACGGGCCGGATCGCGGCATGTCTTTCGCCTCCCGCCTCAGGCACGTGTGCGTTCAAGAACGCTCTCCACAATTTTCCCGATCGCTTCGGGGTAGGAAAGACCGTAGGTTCTGGTCGACCGGGCGAAGCCGGCATCCTGGGAGATGTCGGGGTTGGGATTCACTTCGAGCACGTAGGGCACCCCGGCCGCGGTCAAACGGAAATCGACGCGGGCGTAATCCCGGCAGCCGATCAAGTGGAAGCACCGGAGGGCCGTTGAGCGGATCTCCTGCTCCAGGCGGGCCGGCAGGGGCGCAGGGCAGACGCCGCGGGTTCCCTGGTAGGCGACGGTGCCGGGGATCCACTTGGCTTCGTAGCTGACGATCCTGTGCATCTCGCTGGTGAGCCCCGAGAAGTCGATTTCGCTGATCGGGAGCACGATAGGGTCGCGGGAGCCGAGGATTGCGACATTGAGCTCGCGGCCGTCGATGTACTCCTCCGCCAGCGCAGGCTGGTCGAACTCCGCAATCACGTAATGCACCTGCCGCCTGAGTTCTGCCGCCGATTTCACGACCGACTGCTCATTGATACCGACGCTGGCATCTTCCCTCGAGGGTTTGACGATCAGCGGGAAGTCGAGATCGCCCGGGGTCACCTTGTCGGCCGGGCCGAAGGTCTTGAACTTCGGCGTGCGGATACCGTGGTAGGTCAGGAGCTCCTTCACCCTGGGCTTGTTCAGTGCGAGTCCGAGGGCCATCGGACCGGCCCCCGTGTAGGGGATCTTGAGCAGCTCATAGATCCCCGCCACGTGCATTTCGTGAATAGCCTGGTTCTCGACGCACTCCACGATATTGAAGATCACATCGGGCCGCTCGCTTCTGAGGTATTCTATCAGGCGAACCACGTCGCTGTCCACGTTGAACGTGGTGGTCCTGTAGCCGATCGAGTTGAGCGCCTCCTTGATGTCGTCCATCTCCTCGACCACCCCCACCTCCGACATGTCGATGAGCTCCTGCATCGTATGCTTCTCTCCCCGCCGGATGGGAAGTTCCGCATTCAGCGTACCCCTCTCGTCGATGTAGGGACGGTCCTGTCCGAGGTTCCCCGAAACTGGCTGATTATACAGTATGGATACCCGGATTTTTCTCGACATATCCCAGATTCTCGCGTTAATTCGCTACGGTGACGTCCAGGTTGTTTCCCGTTCCGCCCTGAAGAAGAGGGAGTCCGCACCGCGTCATGGCGATGTCCAGCACCGAATTGATGAGCTGATTGTAGGCTAACCCGCAGGCACGTGCCGCCTTCGGAAAGCAGGAGTTGTCTTCGGGTTTCGGCAGAATTCCCGGCAGCGGGTTGATCTCCAGGATGTGAGGCCGGCCCCGGGCATCCAGGCGCACGTCGATCCGTGACCAGTCCCGGCACCGGAGGATGTGGTAGGCGCGAAGGCAGATTGATTCGATCTCTGTCCGGAGCATGTCGTCCAGATGCGCAGGACAGTCAAAGATCTCCAGCGGACGGTCCGACTGATCCCAAATCCATTTCGCCTCGTACGAATAGATCGGGTTCACCCCTTCGGGCAGCGCGTCGAACTTGATCTCGACGATGGGGAGGATCCGGGCCCGGGAGCCGTTGCCGAGCACCGCAACCGTGAACTCCCTCCCCGGGAGGAACTCCTCAACCAGGGCCGGCTCATGGTAGACCTTGAGCACCGTTTCCACCTCGCGCACGAGCCCGTCCACACCGCGCACCACGCAGGAGTCATAGATCCCCTTGCTGGAACCCTCGTGAAGGGGCTTGACCATGACCGGGAACTTCACCCGCAGGTCGTCGAGCTCTTCCATCGAGGAGACCACCTTGAAGGGAGCCGTGGGGATACCGTGGTACGCAAGGATCTCTTTCGCGCGCGCCTTGTCCAGACAGATACCGAGTGTCAGCGGGTCGCTCCCCAGGTAGGGGATCTTCAGCATCTCGAGCAGTGCCGGCACCTGGGCTTCCCGGGAGGGGCCGTACAGGCCTTCGGCGATATTGAACACAAACGCAGGGTGCCCGGCGCGAAGCGTCTCGAACGCATCTTCGTTGGCTTCCACCATCAGGACCGGAGACCGCTCCTCGAGCGCCGCGCGCACGGCGTTAATGGTCTCCGCGGTATCCCACTCGGCGTACATATCGTTCGCTCGGACAGGCGACGCGGCAGGAAACGGGGCGTGACCTTCGTGAAGGCGAGGAGATGAAGGAAGGATCTCGGTGCTGGAGTTCGGAAAACCCGGTGTGTCTGCTTTCAGGTTATAGATGAGGGCGATCGGCTGAGCAGACTTCGGAAGATGTGGTAACGATGAGTCCAGGAACTCTCCATGACGTTGAACAAGAGCACATGAGGAAATATAAGCATTTCCAAGTGTGTGTCAAGAAAAAAGTGCGATTTCGCGCTTATCTGGTTGATCCCTCCCGGGTCTCCGTTCCGACGCATAACGGATGTCGAACGATCATCCGACCTTCAGCAACTCATCTGCGAAGTGTGTCTTCACGTGGGAGGCGAGCGCCCGATGTTCATCGCGGTTGAGAACCGGATCACTCTCCACAATGGCAAACGCATCGGTGCGCGCCTCCTCGAGCAGCGCGCTGTCGGCGACAAGGTCCGCCACCTTGAACTGCGGTATGCCGCTCTGGCGCGTGCCGAAAAAATCACCCGGCCCACGAAGCTGCAGATCCATCTCGGCGATCCTGAACCCGTCGGTCGTCTCCGCCATTGCAGCCAACCGCCGCCCGGCCTGCCGCTGCTGATCGAGGGAAAGATCCGGCAGTGTTGCGCCGCGGCGCGCGCGCTGCGCGATCCAGTGCTTCGTAAGCAGGATGCAGTAGGCCTGATCGGCGCCCCGTCCGACGCGGCCCCGCAGCTGATGCAGCTGCGACAGGCCGAACCGCTCCGCATCTTCGATCACCATGACGGTCGCATTGGCAACGTCGATGCCGACCTCAATCACGGTGGTCGCGACCAGGATGTGGAGTGCCCCGCTCTTGAACGCCGACATTACCGCGTCCTTCTCCTCCGTGGTCATCCGCCCGTGAATCAGGCCGACCCGGAGCTCGGGGAAGACCTCATCCTGCAGGTAGTGCATGTGCGACGTCGCCGCCTTCAGCTCGACCGCCTCCGACTCCTCGACGAGAGGATACACAAAGTAGGCCTGGCGTCCCTGGGCAATCTGCTCGCGCACGAAGCGGAACACTGATGCCTTCGCCGACTCGTCGCTCACGGTGGTGCGGATGGGTTTCCGGTCCTTCGGCAGCTCGTCGATGACCGAGACGTCGAGATCACCGTACAGCGTGAGCGAGAGCGTGCGGGGGATCGGCGTCGCAGTCATGACGAGCACATCAGGGTTGGTCCCTTTTCCCCGGAGACCTGCCCGCTGCAGAACGCCGAACCGGTGCTGCTCGTCGATCACCACGAGGCCGAGCCTCTCGAACGCGACCGATTTCTCGAGGAGCGCGTGGGTCCCCACCACAATGGCGGCTCCGCCGCTGCGGACGTCCTCGAGGACATCGCGCCTGAGGCGGCTGCGCTGGGCTCCCACAAGGAGACGGACGCTCACCGGGAGCCCGTTCATCAGGGCTGCGAGAGTCTGAAAATGCTGTTCCGCGAGGATTTCGGTGGGAGCCAGAAACGCCGACTGGTACCCGTTTTCGGCGGCGATCAGCATCGCCAGCAGAGCCACGACGGTCTTCCCGCTGCCGACGTCCCCCTGCAAGAGCCGGTTCATCGGACGGGGCGAAGCCATGTCGGCGGTGATCTCCTTGACCACCCTGACCTGCGCGCGGGTAAGGGCGAACGGGAGGGTGTCCACGAGCCGGCGGGCAAGCGCGCTCCTGATGCCGAAGGCAATACCGTCGCGTTCCTCCCGGGCCGCACGGCGCTTGAGCGCGAGCCTGAGCTCGAACACAAAGAGCTCCTGATACTTCAGCCTGCGAAGACCTTCGCGCAGTTCGCTTTCCCCTTTCGGGAAATGCGCAGCGCGCAGCGCCTGCGAAAGAGGGATGAGCCGCCGCATCGACAGCACACGGGGGGGAAGGATCTCGCGGATCTCATCGAGATGCTCTTCGAGCGCGCCGTGGATCACCCGGCGGAAACCCGCACTATCCAGTCCGACGCGAGAGAGATCCTGACCCGAGGGATAGAGCGGAACGAGCCCCCCCGTGTTCAGTCTCGCCGCCCAGTCCACTGTCCCGGCCTCCACGTCTCCCGGGCTCTCGCCCCGCCTGGAGATCCGGTCGATATCCGGATGCACGAACTGCACCGCGCCGCCATAGGCCGTGGGCTGCCCGGAGACCGCCAGGACCTCCCCCATCGTGAATGCCTTCTTCCAGTACTGGACCCCCCCGAACCATACGCATTGCAGGGTCCCGGTGCTGTCGCCGAGCACAAGCACGAACCTGGCTTTGGGTCCGAAGCCGATGACGCGGAACGACCGCACGTCCCCCAGCACGGTGAAGTCTCTCCGCACTTCCGTCTGGAGTGAGGCCCCATCCTCCACTTCAGGCGTCTCCACGGCCCGCCGCAGATCCCGGATGGACACCACCGATGTCCGGTCAAGGTAGCGCCGCGGCACGTGCAGGAGGAGATCGAAGACCGTGCGGATGGAGTATTTCTCGAGGATGGGGGAGCGGCGGGGTCCGATGCCCCTGAGGTACTGGACGGGTCGATGCAGCGGGTCCGATGACATCTGAGAGACCATAGCCAAAGATAGGGGAGAGATCACCGACAAGCAATCCAGTTGTCTCTTTCTCGCAATCATCGTATCTTGGCCCTCGTATCTTGACGCGTTCATTTCCCTTCCACCTGGCAAGAGAGCTTCCGTGTTCCGAGCGGATCCCGTTCGAGTCCTGTGCATTNNCGGCGATTGTTCAGGGCCAGCACATGTCGGCGGACCTGCCTCTCAAGGGAGGGACATTTTCGCCCTGGATGAAAGCATCCGCGGGTCACCATCTTCGCGGAACCGGCTCCGAAGCGCCGCTCCTCAGGTGGGCGGCGATCCCCTCCCCCGCCGGCTGCCTTCTCCTCCCCATGAGCCTTGTCGTCTGCTGCGAAGCCGCCACCGCGCCATGACCTCCCGGGAAGTTGTGAACCTCCACAGTCGTCCCACTCAACTCCCGGAGACTCTCCATGGAACAGCAGGATCCTCCTGCCCCGCAATCGGGGAAAAGCGTCGCGTTTGGTGTCGTTGCATTCATGGTCGGCCTTGTCGTCATCCTGATCCTCCTGAAGTATCTGTTGAACCTGTAGTGCACAACGATTGAGGTGTTCTTGGACCTGCTCGCACTCGTGCTGCAGCTGCCGTCGCTCGAAGAGATCATCATGTGGGGGGGATATGCGGGGCTCTTCCTCATCATCTTTGCGGAGACGGGACTCCTCGTCGGGTTCTTTCTGCCGGGTGATTCGATGCTCGTCACGGCAGGCTTGCTGATCGCCAGCGGCAAGGTGCAGATGGACATCGCCCCGCTTATCGTCCTCCTGTGCATCGCCGCCATCACCGGCGATGCAACCGGGTACTGGATCGGATTGCGGACCGGACACGCGCTGTACAACCGTCCGCAGTCCCGGTTTTTCCGCAGGGATCATCTCCTGAAGACCAGGGCGTTTTACGAAAAGTACGGCGGCATCACGATCGTGCTGGCCCGCTTCATGCCGTTTGCACGCACCTTTGCACCGATCGTCGCCGGGGTCGGCGAAATGACCTACCGCCGGTTCGCGCTCTTTAATATTGCCGGCGGCGTCGGCTGGGTGGCCGGCATGACGCTCCTCGGGTACTACCTCGGGCGCAGCATTCCCGGGATCGAGCGCCACATCGAATACATCATCGTCCTGGTAGTCCTGCTTTCCCTCCTCCCCCTGCTGATCAAGTACCTCCAGCACCGGCGCGGGGATCAGGGGCGTGAGAAAGCGTCCTGATCCGGACTGTCCGGCGCTCTTCTCCCGGCCGCCGGACCTGCACCAGTGCACGTCCACTGAAGTTACCACACGGAGAATCGACATGGCCAGCCACCTCTTCACGAGGAAGCCGCTCTCACTGCTCCTGGAGGAGATGAAAGGCGAGAACCGCCTCCGCCGCGTCCTGGGACCGGTCACGCTCACAAGCCTCGGCGTCGGCGCAATCGTCGGGACGGGCATCTTCGTCCTGACCGGCGTCGCCGCCGTCGACAAGGCGGGACCCGGTGTCATTCTCTCGTTCGTCGCGGCGGGCATCGCGTGCATCTTCGCCGCGCTCTGCTATGCGGAATTTGCATCCATGGTGCCGGTCGCCGGCTCCGCGTACACGTACGCATACGCGACCATGGGCGAACTCTTCGCCTGGATCATCGGGTGGGACCTGGTGCTTGAATACGCCGTGGGGTCGTCGACCGTCGCGCACGGATGGTCGGCGCACTTCCAGGATCTCCTGAAGAGCTTTGGCATCGTCATGCCGACCGCGTTCAGCCAGGCGCCCATCGACTTCAACCCCGATATCGGCCGGTTTTACCTGACTGGCGCCTACTGCGATGTGACCGCCATTGCCATCACGGCCGTCATCACCTTTATCCTGGTGAAGGGGATCCGGGAGAGCGCAGGGTTCAATGCCGGCATGGTAATCGTGAAGCTGGCGATCGTGCTGTTCGTGATCGTGGCGGGGGCGTTCTACATCAACCCTGCCAACTGGACCCCCTTCGCCCCCTTCGGCTACACCGGCGTGAGCTTTTTCGGGCATACGGTGCTGGGGCAGGCGGGACACTCTGGCGTGCCGCTCGGCATCCTGGCGGGAGCAGCCATCATCTTCTTCGCCTACATCGGGTTCGATTCCGTCTCGACGCACGCCGAGGAGGCCAAGAGGCCCCAGCGCGACGTGCCGATCGGGATCATCGCTTCACTGATCATCTGCACCATCCTCTACATCGCCGTATCCGCAGTGTTGACGGGCATGGTCCGGTATGACAAGATCAACATCAACGCCCCGGTTTCCGACGCCTTCGCCCAGCACGGGCTCCCCTGGGCGCAGCGGCTCATCGACGTCGGCGCGATCACCGGGATCACTTCCGTGCTCCTGGTCATGATGCTGAGCCAGCCGCGGGTGCTGCTCGCCATGGCGCGCGACGGGCTGATTCCCCCTTCGTTCTTCGGAGCTGTCCATGAGAAGTTCCGGACGCCCTACAAGGCGACCATCCTGACAGGCTGCTTCGTCGCGTTGATGGCGGCCCTGCTCCCCCTGCGGTTTCTGGCCGAGCTGACCAACATCGGCACCCTGCTCGCCTTCGTCATCGTCTGCACAGCCGTCCTGATCATGCGGAAGACACACCCTGAAGCCGAACGTCCGTTCAGGGCGCCGCTGGTGCCCCTGGTCCCGATCCTGGGGATCCTCTCCTGCCTGCTGCTCATGTTCTCCCTGCCCGTGGAGAACTGGTGGCGCCTCATCGTCTGGCTTCTGCTCGGATTCTTCATCTACTTCGGCTACGGGCGGAAGCGCAGCGTCATGGCAAGGATGCGGAAGGCCCAGGCGGCCGAAAAAGCCTGACCGGATACCCTTCACAACGGCGGGGCAGCCATGAGTGAAGAGCAGAGCGGTTTCCGCCGGGAACTCCGGCTGCTTGATTCCACCATGCTGGTCATGGGTTCCATGATCGGCTCGGGCATCTTCATCGTGAGCGCCGACATCGCCAGGACGGTTGGCGCCCCGGGCTACCTCCTCCTCGTCTGGCTTGTCACAGGATTCGTCACGGTGACCGCCGCGCTCAGCTATGGAGAGCTGGCCGGCATGATGCCGCGGGCCGGAGGGCAGTACGTCTACCTGCGGGAAGCCTACAACCCCCTGATCGGGTTCCTCTACGGATGGACGCTCTTTCTCGTGATCCAGTCCGGCACGATCGCCGCGGTCGCTGTGGCGTTCGCTAAGTTCACCGCGGTCCTCCTTCCGGGCCTCGGCGAACAGACCTTGATCTTCACCCTCGCCGGCCGGCCCGTCAGTGCAGCGCAGGCGGTGGCGATCGGAAGCATCCTCCTCCTGACCGCCGTAAACCTCCGCGGCATCCACGGCGGCAGGATCATCCAGAACGTCTTCACCATAGCAAAGGTCGCCGCGCTCTTCGGCCTGATCTTCCTCGGATTGATCATCGGCCGCAACCACGAGGCGGTGGCCGCAAATTTCGCACGGTTCTGGGAAGCCTCCTGGACGCGCGTCACAAACGGAACCGTGAGCATCGAGCCGCTCACCGGGCTGGGCCTGCTGGCCGCCATGGGCGTCGCCATGGTTGGATCCATTTTCTCCAGCGACGCATGGAACAACATCACCTTCACGGCCGGGGAGGTCGTCCATCCCCGCCGGACGATTCCTCTCAGCCTCGCGCTCGGCACAGGGCTGGTCACGCTGGTCTACATCGCCGCAAACGTCGCCTACTTGTGTCTTCTCCCCATCCAGGGATCCCCCGCCGGGACAGACGTCCTTGCACGCGGCATGCAGTTCGCCGCGTCGGACCGCGTGGGGACTGCGGCTGCCTGGGTGCTCTTCGGCTCACCTTCCGCCGTCATCATGGCGCTGCTCATTATGGTTTCCACCTTCGGCTGCAACAACGGCCTTATCATTGCCGGCGCGCGGGTGAGCTACGCCATGGCTCAGGACGGCTTGTTTTTCCGCCGCTGCTCCGTGCTCAACCGCAGGGGCGTCCCAGGGTGGGCGCTCATGCTCCAGGCGATCTGGGCATCACTGCTCTGTCTCTCAGGCACGTACGGCGACCTTCTGGACTATGTGGTCTTCGCGGTGCTGGTGTTCTACATCCTCACGGTGGCGGGGATATTCATCCTGAGGCGCAAGCGCCCCGAGGCGGAGCGCCCCTACCGGGCCTTCGGATATCCCCTTGTCCCAGTCCTGTATATCATCGTGGCAGCGGCAATCGCCGCAGACCTCCTGATCCTGAAGCCGAACTACACCTGGCCTGGTGTGGTCATTGTGCTCCTGGGCATCCCTGTCTACGGCATCTGGATGCGGAGTTTCAGGAAGCGCTGAAGGCGCGCGTTTGGGGTACACCGGGGTGGCGGTGCTCCCGGTTTCCTGTGCGTCCGGGTG
>PMBF01000078.1:0-12383 GCA_003152875.1 Ignavibacteriota bacterium
CAATGGTGTACGGCTTTGCCCCTGCGTTGCTTCCATTCACCCTCCATCCGATCCCAGTTCATTGGCGGTTTTCCTTTTTCGTACACTTTCCTTTGCTAATGCTCGCGAGTCATCGGATTCCCGATAGGGGAGAGCCGCTCGTGGTGAGCCTGATACAGTATACTGCTCAAGACGTCAGGATGAATCGGCTAAAAGGATGAAAGAGTAGCTAATCCCCGGAAGAAGGGAGGTGTTGGCCCGGCGCAGCAGCGTAGAAAAGCGTCTACGCCATCGTTCCTGGGGCGAAGGGGATTTCAGCTGACCGCATCTCCAGCCTGATTCCCCAGATACATTGCCAAACCCATTTGTTCGATTTGTGCGTGTTGGACTTCCGCCCAATCAACGTGGCCTTCCTCCATTTTCAATATTTTCGAGAGCAGGTCAACCGTTCCTTGATCGTCAACTGAACGGGCGAGCTTGATCGCCTCATTGTATGAGCGTACGGCATCAAGTTCATCCTTGTTGTCGTTGTTGATCATCTCCGATACCGTCTTGCCGATTGTTATTGGATGAAGTGTAGAAACGGTCGGCGTCCCCTCGAGGAATATTGTGCGCTCGATGAGCCACTCCGCATGATGCATTTCATCCATCGCCTGTTTTCTGATATCCATATGGAGCTTGTTATAGCCCCAGTTCTCGCACATCTCGGAATGCACCATGTATTGGTTGATGGCGGTGAGTTCATCAGCCAGCAGCTTGTCAAGCACCGCAAGCAGTTTCTCGTTGCCTTTCACGGTTGATCTCCTTGTGTTACCGGGTCACAATCTACGAGAATGGGCTACGTGAGGCTCTCGATCTTGGATCCGGCTACCGCTCAGAAGCGATAATCCCCTGGTGTGTCAATTCAGACATCACAAGCTTGACGATTTCAGGCCGGACTTCCTGCACTGAATTTGGCTCGGGAGTCTTGCTCGTGGCGCTCCAGACCAGTTGTCCGTCGTTCTTGGTCGCCCATACGTCAATACCGCGAATGTCGACCTTTTGGGAATCGAGGTGGCCGGCATGTTCCAGGTCCCGATAATAGGTGACAAATCTTTCCGTGCGGCGATCGTACCTCATGTCCTCTTCCTTCGTCACGTATCCCTGCAGGTACTGGGTCTTCGTTTCCGAAGGAAGCCAGCGTGTGATCAGGACCCCGTCGAAGCTCTCTGACCGGACGATGTGGATAACCTGGTTCGTGTCCGGTACCGAATCCGGGAACAAGCGGTACGAGGGCGTCGCCGCAACGTCATGTTTTTCCAGTTCGACGCTGAAGGCATCCTCCCAAATACGCCTCTGCACCGCATTCTTCGCAACGGAGATGATCAGCATCCTGTTCAGAGAAGGAGGTTGGAATGATGAATCGCTCCATACGTCGACGAGCTCGGATGATGAACATCCAACCATGACGGCGAAGGAACAACAGAACACTCCTCCAAAGGCAAACGCCCTATAGGTGTTCATGGTGAAGGACCTCATGCGAATACGTGAGCATCACGTTCATGATGGTGACATCTGTCCCGCTTGGGAGTGGGCGGGTGACTGCGATCATGACATCGGTTGTTGTCGCTACCGTTGCCTTCCGTGTTTGCGCCAGCTTCCCCCCTTGCCGGAATCATGAAACACTGAAGCAGCCGTAGCGGAAGGATCTTGGTAGTGTTGTCTGCTCATGACGCGGAGCTCTACGGAACCAGGCTCAGAGACCATGGCGATGGTATGGCGAGAAGCATCAGAATCGCTCCGACCAATGCCATGTTCTTTAGAAAATTGCTCTTCTCAGCCATTCTCGACCGGGGGTCCTCGATCTTCCAGAAATTATGCATCATAAGAGATACTGGAACCAGGAAGGCGACGAGGAAGGCAATTCCGACAAAAGGGTAAAGGCCCAGCACGACGCTCAGTCCGCCAAGAAGGAGCATGAGGCCAGTCGCACCCTGTGCAATTGCGGGGAATGGCACCCCTTTTGCTTTGGCATACTGGGTCATCATCCCGAATCCGATGAAATGGTTGACACCGCTGTAAATGAAAAAGCCGCCGAGAATAATCCTGCCAAGAAGAAGGAAAAGGTTCATATGCGTGCTCCTGCGTATGCTGTGCCGTACTCGACAGCCAGGTTACCGCATCTTCAAACATGGTACATGCCCTGACTTCGAATCCGCGATTGTGGGCGACATTCTCAAGAAACGTCGCCTGGTGAATGTCCTTGTCATTATCAACCGGCAGAATCGTTGCAGCCATAATTCCTCCGGCCCCGGGTCACGGGAAGCGCATAAAGCTGCCCTCACTGAAATGCGGAGTAAGCCGATATTCCCTGACGGGTTCGTGGAGCTGACTACAAGACACCGAGGACCCGGAACATTTCCGGGTCCCGTCTCTTTCAGATCATCGATGCTGTTTTGTTCAGGCTATTTTGCTGCGTGATCGACGATAATCTCTACCCTTCTATTGTTGGCTCTGCCTTCAGCACTCTCGTTGTCTGCAACCGGCCGATCTTTGCCGATTCCCTGCGCTTGAATCAGATCACCCGGGTAGCCGCGCGAGACGATGTAAGAGCGAACGGCATCCGCGCGCTGCTGCGACAACACCTGGTTGTAACTGGCAGAACCACGCGAATCCGTATGTCCTTCAACGGTAAGCTTCCGCTCTTTCGTCGCAAGAAGGGCATCGGCGACCTGGTTCAGCCGGGTTTGCGCTGCCGGCAGGAGCTCCGATTTATTCGAGGCAAAGAGGACGCTGCCCGAGAGCGTGATGACGAGTCCACGGGCCTCTTCCTTGACTGCGGCGAGTTTTGCGAGATCTGCCTGTGCGGCGGTTGCTTTGTTCTCCGCATCGAGGCGTGCCTTTTCTGACGCGGCCAGATCGTCCTTCGCGTTCTTCATGACCTCGCCCTGGACAGCCGTGAATTCCTTGTTCGCTTTGGCGGTGGCTATATTGCCGGCAGCGGTGGTAGCGAGCGCCTCTGCCATCTTGGCTTTGCGGTCCGCTATGTAGGCGAGATCGCGCGTATGGAACGATTTGGGATCGTCCTGGAAAGACTTCTCCGCGATGGCAAGCGCCATTTGAGCCTTGTGAAGCTCTGCCGGCACCAACTGCGCCGCCTGCCCCGAGCTCGCGTGCTGGTAGGCCTGACGCGCATTGATGAGCTCAGTGGGGGGCAAGGTTGCCGCACAGCCGGCGAGCATTCCGGCCCATGCGATGATGATGAGAGATGTGAGGAGTTTCATGGGTTACTTCCTTTCCTGGGGCAATTGGTTGTCCTGCCGGAGCTTCTGGACCCGCTCGATAGCCTGTGTGGCTTCCGTCTTGTCGGCATCCCCGCGCGAGAGCGCTACAGCCAGCTCGCCATCGGCCTGGGAACGCAGGAGCATTGATTCGGCTTGCTCCTTCTGGCCCTTCGCCGCAAGCCCCTTGGCGTTCTCCTCCTCCTCCTTTGCGAGCTGCAAATACAACGAGGCTGTGGGAACGTTGGAGGCACCGACCTCCTCAGCGGCTCGGATCGCCGATGTCGATGCCTCCCTATTGACCGCCGGGCCGCTTCCGCAACCTGCGATCACGACAGCGAGCAGAACACTTCCCGCCACGATGGCCATGTTTCCATGTCTCATTGTATCCTCCTGTTGTGTTGTTGTAAAACCTGATGGTCAAACCTTGCCAGTCAAGAACGGCCAATCTCTCTTCGGATGCATGGAGAGAGTGTACCGATGATGGTGCCGAAAACCAATCGGTCGAAGGGATGAAAGAATAGCTAGCTACTCAAACAGGAGGAATTTCTCTCAGGTGGGATTGTTGGCCTGGACCATAGCCCGGTGATTCCCTTGACGAGCGAACCCTCATCATAGGGCAGCGGGAGGAATCCATCCATCCCGATGTGCCTGAGAACCTCCAGAAAGTCCTCAGGACAGTATCCGGAAGGCAGAAAGATAGCGGCGTGGGGACACCGTGCTTTGGTTTCAAGGAAGATCCTATGGATGCGGGCGGATTGATTCCGGCCGGGTTGCCGGATGACCCTCCATCTTATGGTCTGTGTATTCGGTGACACAATTGAATGCCCCCCAGTGCGTCCCGCGTGAGAGATCGGCTCCTTGTCCGGTCTCGTGCAGCTCAAGGGACACCTTTCGGATTCCTTGGATTGAGGGAGGATCGCCTGACTCATATAATCATGGTATGGGCAACTTTCATTGCAGTCTTGAAATCGAAATTGTCGTATGCTGAACGGCCACGGACGCGCCGGATGGCGACTGCAGGATTCCATCGCCAGATGGTGAGGGAGAAAAGAAATGTCTTCATTGGTCTATATCACCTTTCTGCCGGCGATGATTCTGACCAGGACGACAACGATCGCGATCACCAATAGTACGTGGATGAAGCCGCCCATGGTGTATGAGGTGACGATCCCCATGAGCCAGAGGACGATGAGAACGGCCGCGAGAGCGAGCAGCATGGGAAGTATCCCTTTCTGTTTCGTTGGACGAAGGAGACCATCTGTGCGGGGTGCACGATGTCCTCATTCGCGCGTAGCATGACCCGATCCTGAGAAACCGAATAGCCGGGTAAAGGGTAGGTCTAAGAACCCTCACATTCAGTCAAAGGGCTCCTGGATTTGTTGGGTCGGCTTAAGGTCGTGTTGTGATTCCCTGACGCAGCGATATTCCTCTTCTTCGGTGATCCCGTATCACTCCAGCAGGTTGCCCCCATAATCATGGTATTCAGTTCGGTGCGGGCGCAGCAATCCCCAACACGGTAGGCGTAATTGTCTCCAACGTGGCTGGGGCAATCCGATCAATGTCTAGCCTTGAATGAAGGGGATCTGGTGTCGTCTGCCCGAAACTTCGAATATCGACGTTGTCCCACTGAGTTTGGAGAAGCCCTTTTTTGTTGATGACCCCTCCGAGAAGGAGGCCGAGCACGAGTGAAATGAGAGCTGGAGTCCACATCCAACTGCGCTCGATCATCCATCCCGCTTCACCCGTCCCCCCTTTGATCGTGTCTCCAGTCATTGCCCCGCCGCCGAAGAATACAGAGAGCAGGACTACGGCCACAAAGGCGATGATGAAAAGTGTATTGGTTGCTGTCATTGCGTGGCTCTTTGCGGTTGCAGCTTGTGTTTGCAGCAATGTCAACGCGCGATCTTGGGATGTGCTGGTCAGGGCATTGTCTGTACAGTCCGAGCAAACAGAGATGGACAGCAGTCTGAGATCACTCCAAATGAGTGGGATTGACGGTATCAAACGGCATCGAATGGTTTCAATATGAACCACAATACGGAAAGATGTAAGGTCCAAAAGGATGGAAAGGGAGCTAATCCTCATTTGCGAGGGGAACTTAGATGGTGGCTTTCATTCCATCACGCAAGATCCGGATGTCCTGTATCAGGATGACTCTGGTCTTTCGCATCCGATGGCTCTCCATCGCAGCCTCTGGCGGGCAGGCAACACAGTCGATGTTCTCGGGGGGGCAGATACGAAGTTCTTTCGGATTCGGCAACATTGTCCAGAATGCCATATGCGCGTGTCGTTGAACTGTGGAATCATGAAAGCCTGGCTGCAGGACCGGCACCAACTCTGAGGCGTGCCTTTACTCGGAATCGGGCGGTTTCGTGAACAGTCTGGCTTGATGGCCAATCCTCAAGCCATGAGCGCTGTCCATTTCAGTGGAAGGGGGCCGGCTTACTTCCTTCTCGCATTCAACGCATAGGCGTCTCGTCGGGTCTTCATCCAGGAGATGCTGGTCGATGTCCTGTGTGCACCTGATGCAGACGCCGAATTTCTGGTTCTCAATCCGGATGAATGCAGCATGCAACTCGTCGAGCTGCGGGTCGCTCTTGAATGCAACAAGGGCGTCCACATCATGTTTTGAGATTTCGCCGTTTCCGAACATCTTACGCGGCCATTCAATGTGGTAGATGGCCTTCAGATGGTCGATAAGGTTTGCGAAGATTCTCTGGCGCATAGCACCTGTGCTCCGCTTCATGCGTCCTCCAGCGTGATGAGTGTTTTCGTCGTCGCGATGGGTCAGCGACACGGTGCGAAGGGGCTTGAGAATAGGGTATGAACGGACAGGCAACGAAAGAATGGGCCGGGAAATATCATCTCTACCTTCCGTCTCAGGGTAATGCGCTGCGCTCTCTCTTCGTGCCGGCGTACAGCATTGCCACGAAGCTGTGCAGTCAGCCGGTCACGTTTCATACGAATGAAACAGGTTGTCCTTCAAAGGACTCTGAGTTCTCTTGGCGTATGCCCAGGAACGGCTGATGGCGGCCTTTTTTGCTTTGTCATGATGGGCTTCTACGATGCAACCCGTCATCCATCGTTGGATGGTCACACGGTCTTTGCGATCCGGATGATGTACAACAGGAGGAGAGCACCCACAATAGCTGCAATCAACAGGCCCAGAACTCCTCCGCTTGAAATTCCCGCAAGTCCGAACACCCAGACTCCAATGAAGGACCCCACTACCCCGATGATCAAATCTCCGACGAGACCGAACCGGGAGCCGCTCATGATTTTGCCTGCGAGGAATCCAGCGACGATCCCGATCACGATAAAAAGAAGCAAATGTTGGGTACCCACCATATGACATTCTCCTTACTGTTTCGCGATCAGCTCGCGCAGTTTGTCCTGGGGCCATGATCCACGACAGGCGGTTGAAACTCGTCGCGCCGTAGGCATCGCGCAGGGTCGGACTACTTTAACAGGACGACAATCAGGATAAGGATCAAGAGCAGAGTGACAACACTGATGGTAATGAACTGATCAGCCTGCTCCATATCCTGTACGACATAGTCAGAAAAGGCATTGAGTTGGTTATCCGGCACGCGGACGAATCCGTTGTTGCCTGCAAGCTCATCTTGTTTTTCCTTGAGTGCAGCTTTGAAGTGATCAATGCCAGCGGCTTCAGCGTTCGAAACCGACGTCGAGCCTTGAACCATGTCAAGGGCCTTCGACATAGTCTGGAATGATTCGGTGAGGATTGCACGCTTCTCCGATGGGTCGTTCGTCACTTTCACTTTGTCTGCAGCGTTGTTGAAGTATTTTTGAAGTTCCCCTTTTCCGCCCGAAACTCCCGGGAGGGCCAGAAAGAATATCAGGACGAGAGATGCAAAAACTCTTCGGGTTGTCATTGGTGCACCTTTCTGGAAGTTGGTATGGAATTGATTGGTATATCCTTTTGACTTGCAAGAAAGTCCTTCGACGTCGATGGAACACCCATTCTCACACTGTCTTTGATCCGCGCCCTAAACCCACGAACCCCAGAACGGTCGCAGCAGCGCCGCCCACTAACAGCCAAATTGACTTGTCAGTAGCTGAGCCACTGAAGAATCGCGAAATGTCAGAGCCGGTCGAATTATAGGCGTTGATCCCGAAGATCAGAAGAAGAATACCGCCGGCCAGGACTGCGAGCGAGATTGCTTTGTTCATTGGGAATCCCTCCTTTTGATGTCCAAGACGTGGCCCTACGAAATGCCTCTCCAATGGCCACACGAGGCTTCGGACTCCTGTCAGGGGAGAGCCGTTTGTCGTGAGCCTGATGAAGTATACCGCTCGGAAGGTCAGGATGAATCGGCTAAAAGGATGGAAGAGTAGCTAATCCCCGGATCGAGGGACGCAGTTTCTCTCGAAGGGTGTCGTGCATCGTCCCCCCTCATGGAATGAGGAAAGCCGGCACCCTGAACGGACACCGGCTTCGCAGACCGAGGGGCGGGCTATAGGCACTGACTTACATCATGCGCTCGGCCAGTTGAAACGCCTTCAACTTCAATTGCTCTCCCCGGCCAAACCAGATTGATTCCAGCCGGGTCGCCGGATGATCCTCCATCTTATGGTCTGCGTATTCGGTGACAGAATTAAATGCCCCCCAGAGCGTCCCGCGTGAGAGATCGGCGCCTTGTCCGGTCTCGTACAGCTCAAGGAACGCCTTTCGGATTCCCTGGATTGCCGCGCTGTCCTCCTCCTCTTCGTCATCAGGGACAAGCGCCTTCACATAGTCCAGCAATTGCTGGTTGGTGATCTTCGTGAGCGCCATGCGGTTGAACACAGCGTCGAGCCGCTCGTACAGAGTGCTGGACAAGCCGAGCAAGGACAGGGCCTGTTCCATCTCCTCCGCTGCATGTGATGTATGGCGGATATGGACTTCCCCCGCACCCTGCAATGCGGCAGTGAGGGTGTTGTTGCACACCACGCGTATGGGGGTCACCTTTACCCGGACACGCGAGCTGCCGTCGTGACTGTTGGAGAGCAGGAGGTATTTGTTGACGATATCCTTTCCGTGGACCGTGATAAGCTCGGGAAGCTTCGCCAGAATCCAGATGCGTTCACCGTGGCCGAGTGCGCCGGCTGTTTCGTATATCGCCTCCTCGCGGCCGACAAGGGTGTCGAAGAATTTGAAGGCATCTCTGTTCTGCACAGGTTCGTAGCTGTCTCCAACGATGCCCAGAACATCTCCGGTATCCGATCGTACGGTTGCCCAACGATAGGTTGCGTCGGCGGGTCGCTTCAACTGCACGACTTCCTCCAGAGGCACCTTGATGACGGTGTAGTTCATTCCGGCGGCTTCAATGGCCTCTCGTGCCGTTACCGGATTGTTCAGTTCCGTACCCAGATCGTGCCACGGAGATGGTCCCACGCCGGGATACGGAGACGGAGTTCGTGGAATTCGCAGGTGCAGCGCGTGGAGGGTCTTGTCGGTGACAGTAGAGAGATAGGATGGATGGTCGATCTTGAGGATATTGTAAATCGGATACATGTCTCCCGATTTGGTCTTCTGCCACCCCAGGAATCCCGCTTCCAGACCCCGAAAGATTCGCGCCTGGAGATCGTCCGGGGGGGGGTGGGGGACTAATGGCACGTCCCTTGTCCCCGTGCCGTATCGCTTCTTGTTCTTCCTGAACATGCTTTCCTCCTCGAGCCCGTTGAACACCCTTCCCGCACATGAGGGCTGGGACTTTTCTCCTTCCGACTATACAGATTAATGCCGTTGAAAAACATCATTCCAAAGGATGATAAGGGAGTTAATCCCTATGCCGACTCTCCACGAACGCCTCAGCGTCCATTGTTGAGATCGGTTCCAGTTGCAGACCCTCGATTGTGACCTCTCTCGATCTGATGTATCCCCGTTCTCTCGCATAGTCATAGAGTGCTGAATGGAGGAGAGTTCTGCCGCGGTGAAGACGCGATCGGACAGTGCCAAGAGGACAGCCCACGCGGCGGGCGATCTCCTCGTATGTAAATCCCTCAATATCACTCAGGATCACAACGGTTCGGAACATTTCCCTCAAATCCGACACTGCACTGGAAACCTTATCGTCGAGATGGCTTTCGGGCACTGGTTCCTGGTGTTCGACGGCGTCTGCTGCAATATGATAGACGGATGTCGGTTTGACAATCTCTGAATAGTCCACCATTTCCGGCCTTCGTGATTTACTCCTATACAAGTTAATGAAGGAGTTCTTCATGATCCTGCAGAGCCATGCACGGACATTTGTCCCCTGATCGTACTTGTCCCAAAACCGGTATGCCTTCAGGTATGTCTCCTGAACCAGATCGTCGGCATCTGCGGCGTTCCCCGTCAGGCGCACGCCAAACCGGTACAACACTCCCCTATGGGCTAGTGCTTGTTGTTCAAATGCTCTCACTTTCTCGCTCCTACAATCAGTCATGGAATCCTCCCGTTGTCCTCATGCAAGTGGAAGCCCCATAATCGGGACTTCGTGAGATACCGCGGTGTATCTTTCACGGATTACGTGACCCTCGTGAACACGGACTGGGCTTGTTCGATACGTGCCTATCAATGGTGGTATCAGCCAGAACCTAGCAGTATCAATATGAGCCACGCTTCGGAAAGAAATATGGCCCGAAAGGATGGAAAAGGAGCTAGTCCTCTTTTGCGGGGCTTATGAGTGGCCTTGATGAAAGATGTGGAGCGACGGGGGGGAGCTTTACGCTATGAGGCGGCATGGAAGGTCGGACAGGAACGGAGGAGAGCCACGAGATGCGCGTCGAGGATCAAACATTGTCAAAGCGATTCTTCATTGTGGACATTCGCCGATATCTGCAGGCGGCTGTTCAACGCCAGTTTTTCGAGGATGTTATGCACATGACTCTTGACTGTGTACATCTCGATGCCGAGGCGCTGGGCGATTGCCTTATTGCTCAGGCCGTCCGCAATCAGAGCGATGATTTCACGCTCACGCGGCGTCATCCGCACTGCATTGGGCAGTTCCCCTTTCCCTTGCCGAAGCGCATTGTCGACAACATGGGTGAAAAGCGATTCTGTCAGCAGGGGCGGGAGGATCTTCTTCCCGCGCGCTACATCCCGGATTGTTGTGAGGACTTCCCGTGTAGTCGCATCTATAAGGATAAAGCCGGCGGCACCGGCCTGGACGAACTCGACGATGTCCACCTGAGAAGGGATGAGACCCATCCCGATAACTTTGGTCTGCGGCAGATCCTTGGCCAGCTGTGCCACGACCCGCAGGCCGTTGACATTCNNTTCCCAAGCAGGCAGCTGGAACAGCCTTGTTTAGTACATTTCTTGATGAATTCGCTGGCAGCAAATCCTTCGTCAAGATGGCAAGGAACCTTCCGCTGCTGCCCCGCCCTCGACCTGATCAATACTCGAAAGGGCCGGCGGCTCAGCACTTCTTTCTGAGCCGCCGGCCCTCTCTTCTTGGTACGCCGCAAGATTCTATTTCTGCATTCAGATCGCCGCCATGTTCCGAAAGGCGAGATCAAGCTTCTCCAGCTTCACGAGGGCTTTCACCCCTGGCCCACGATGTCGTATCATCGTCACCACGACCGACATCCATTGGAAAGCACCGGTCTTCGTCTTTACGCGAAGGACCGAGACAGTGGGATTCATGCTGTTCTGTTGAAGGTCCTGCAAGCGCACCGCTCGCTCGATCCGGGAATAAGGTTCGGTCAGATCTTCAACGCTTTTTCCCAGGAGCTCAGCCTCCTCAAACCCCAGGAGGCGCGCCCCCGACTCGCTTACAGCCTCAATCACGCCGGACCCGTTGACGATCACCATCGCGTCCGCGGAATGCGTTACCATCAGTTTCAGGTTGTCGGAATTTTGCTGAAGAATCTCCGAGGCTCGCTTCTGGTCTGTTATATCGGGACTGGTGCAGACGATTCCCAGGAACTCTCCCGTCGAAGAAAAGCGCGGGGCGCCGCTGGAGCGTACCCACCGCCACTCGCCCCTTCTGTTGCGCACCCGCGCTTCCGCGTCAAACGGCTTCTGCTCCCGCAGGGATGTCGTGAATCTCATCAGATAGTCCCCGGCATCATCAGGATGGATCAAGGCATGCCAGGCGGCGGTCGCCCTGACTTGGGGTTCCGATATACCAAAGAACTCCTCGTATGCGCGATTGACCATCTCAATCTCGCCCCCGGTGCTGGTGACCCAGATCATGATCGGGGAGCGGTCGGCCATCGTGCGGAAGCGCTCTTCACTTTCTCGAAGCGCTTCTTCAAGCGCCTTGCGCTTGTCGAATTCCAGATTGACGCCTGCCCAGCCGACAACGGCGCCCGTTGGATCCCGCACGGCCTTGCCGCGCGAGAGGACCGCGTGATAATTGCCATTGGGCCCGAGGATGTCGTGTTCGTGTTCCCAGTCCTCACCCGTTTCGACACATCGGATCCATTTTTTCATCATCGGTTCGACAGCGTCGGGCCGCATGCGACGGGTCCAGCCGAATTCCTTTACTTCGTCCGCCTTCATCTCCAGCAAATCGAGGAACGACTGGCTCATGTACTCCGCGCCGCCATGCGGGTTGCACCACCATACGCCGTAGGGTACCGACTCGCTCATGATGCGGCTTCGACTTGGGTTTTGAGCCAGATCTTCGAACGCCTCGTACTGTTCTGCGAGTTCGCGAAAGGTGAGTACGACCAGGACCGGCGTGCCTCTATCGTCGCGGACGACCGAGCCATTGTAGCTGATCATCAGCCGTTTTCCGGTGTCCCGCCGATTGAGAAGAACCACGTAGTTGGTGAGCGTCTCGCCGCGAGCAGCTCGTGAAAAGGGCAGCTCCTCGATGGGCATTGGCCTGCCGTCGGGGTAGGATACCTCAAATGTGTCCAGAAGATTTGGTATGGCCTTTCGGTAGTCCGCTTCGCTCGCAAAGCCCAGCAGTGCCGCTCCTCCGGCATTCAGGCGAATCACTTTCTGATGCATGTCGGTGATCTCGAGGCCTTCAGAAAGGCTTTCGATCACTCCGTCTAATTCAAGCCGCGTCAGAGCAATGTCATCGTTCATGGCCTTGCGCCACTGATGGATGATTTTCCCCCCGCCCTGCCTCCCTTCTCCATCCACTCGAACACCTTCCATGGGTCGCTCCCATTGTCCTCAAGAACCTTCTAGAAACA
>PMBF01000078.1:12468-33158 GCA_003152875.1 Ignavibacteriota bacterium
GGCGCAGAAAGGAGAGCGGGGTCAATTCCTCATGTTTTGGTAGGAGTGAGTTGCGATCTCCAGTCGACTGTGCAATGCCAGTTTTTCCAGGATGTTGTGGATGTGGCTTTTTACGGTATAGGTTGAAAGGTTCAGCCGTTGGGCGATTTCCTTGTTGCTCATCCCCTCGGCAATGAGGACGATGATCTCACGTTCCCGTGTCGTCATTCGTACCGCATCGGGTAGTTTTCCTTTTCGAAGCGCAAGCTCGACAACGTGGGTAAACAGAGACCCAGTGAGCAATGGGGGAAGGATCTTCATCCCCCGCGCTACCGACCGGATTGTCCCGAGGAAATCCTCCAATGTTGCGTCCTTGAGGATGAATCCCGCTGCACCGGCCTGCACGAATTCGATGATGTCCAATTGCGAAGGGATAAGACCCATTCCGATGACTTTTGTCAGTGGCATCTCCTTGGTTAGAGTTGTCACAAGACGCAGGCCATTTTCATTCCGTAACCCCAGGTCCATGAGAATCACCTGAGGTTTCAAGCTTCGAACCTGCAGCAGGGTATCGTGATTTCCTCCCGAGGCTCCCACAACCCTAAGATCGGATTGCCGGTTGATGAGAGCTTTGATCCCGTCGCGTAATATGCGGTTGTCCTCAATAAGAAGGATCCCGGTCTTTTTCATTCGATGGGTCTTTTCGTAGAAAGTTGAAGCAGTCGTTCACCACAGAATGCTCCTCGGGATAAAGATATGAAATTTTGCCAGTTTTGGCAAGATAGTCGATGGATGAAGGAAGGCGGCGATGGAGAAAAGTGCTCCCGTGAACTCCGTTTCAACACACGTCTGCTGACCCAGACTGGCGCTTCCACCAGAGTTTCCCTCCCTTCGAGTATTGGTGAAGAAGCCTCTCCAGTGTTGTTCAGCGAGCCCCTCCCCAAAGACGGTCCATCTCGGTCAGGGGTGCAAGGCAACAAAGCCGGACCCATGGCCAATCGGTTCCGGCTTTCGAAATCTCTGGTCACATGGTCGCCGGGATCGGAACCTTACTTGGTGTCGAGGATTATGGGCAGACCGTCTTTTCCCGAGCCGACGATAATGACTTTTGTGTTCTGTGAATTGGCGAGCTTTTCTGTTGCCTCAATTCCCTTCCAGCGTAGTAATTGCTCGCTGATCCCTGCTGCCACAATCGTCTGGAAGTCTGCAATGCCCTTGGCTTCGATCCGCTTTCTGTCCGCTTCCTGTTTCTCCTTGGTGAGTATGAACTCCATGCGCTGGCTTTCCTGGTCTGCCCGCTGTTTCTGTTCAATGGCTTCCGTAAGTTGCGAGGGGAGCGCGACGTTTCTGATGGGTGTGCTCTCGATAGTGACGCCTCTGGGTGAAACTGTCTTCCCAAGCTCCTCCTGGATCGATGCACCGAGCCGCTCCCGCTCTGTTGAATACAAAGCGCTGGCCTGAAAGCTCGCCGTGACTGCGCGGCTGATGGAGCGAAACTGGGGGATGAGAATGATGTTCTCGTAATCGCCTCCGGCGACAGTCTTGTAGACGCGGGCAGCGGAGTCGGGGTTGAGCCTGTAGAGTGCGCTGACCTCAAGTCCGATGGTGAGTCCCTCGCGCGAGAGCACTTGCATCGCTTCCTTGTGCTCCTGCGTCTGGATGGAATACTTGATGACGGTGGCCAGCGGATTCACCGGATTGATGCCGGCCCGCAGCGTTTGGTCCGACACGACGCCGAAGAAATCCACCACGCCCACGTGTCCGGCNNGCCAGAGAACTCACCCTTGCAACAGACCGATAGGCAACATTGTTCTGCCGCAACTTGCTTGAGGCGCCACGCCACACGATGAGGGCGCCTATCGCGATGACAATTGAAACGACGAATATCATGATCCTCTCCTTTTCGAGTTGTTTGGTACCATGGTTGAATGGGGGGATGCTGCCGGTACGGTGTATTCTTGATGTGGATCGCCCTGGTCGTCCGAAAGAGATGGCCGGCGCCTGGAACTGCAGAAGTATCCCGTTTGATGCCGGTGATCGGTCATCCTTGATGCCAACTTGAAATGTTGTAGAAGTCCCTGCAGTATCGTAAGCCTGGGTTTTGGCTTGCTCAATTGCAGGACGACTTTGCAGGCACATGGGGCTTCAGCACGGTGGGCACGACGGGGAAAGATATGAAGAATTTGTCAGATATGGCAACAATTTGCTGAGCGCGTCGGGCAATTGTCCTCGAAAAGTGCAATCATTGACTATGCGGCCAAGAATCACAGATAAGATGAGGAAGCTCCGCCTGCTGCTGGAATATCTCCGGACCCGCGTCGAAGGGAGGGAAGCATATCTCCTTGGTATCCTTCTTCTCGTTGTCAGCTGCACGGCGGGCATACGCCTGTACCATAGTGACAAGGATGTGTTTCTCTATTTTGGGGACGCGGCCTCGCACGTCGTCCGGGCCCGCCAGTTCATCGATTCACAGCGTCCCGGCATTCACAACATCGGCACGGTCTGGCTTCCCCTCCCGCACCTCATTCTCCTTCCACTCGTGGCGATAGATGCTCTCTTCTATTCGGGAATTGCCGGCCTGGTCGTTGGAATTCCCTGCTTGGTGGGAACATCCGTCCTGCTTTTTCTTCTTGTGCGGAAATTCACGGGTTCGTCGCCGATTGCATTCCTCAGTGGTTGTCTGTTCGGCCTCAATCCCAATCTGGTATATATGGCGCTTACCCCGATGAATGAGTTGCTCTTTATGTTGCTCGTCACCATCGGCGGGTATGCGCTCTTGCGGTGGCAATTGGAAAAAGGGGAGTGGTGGGCCTTGGCATGTGCGACAGCCGTGGCGCTGGCAGCTCTGTGCCGCTATGAAGCCTGGTTTATTGTACCGTTCGTGTCTCTGCTGAGCGGCTTGCGTGGGATAGTCCTGTGGCGGAATGCCGAGCGAGCAGCTTCCCTCCGGCTATTCACGAATGCCGGAATCTGCTGGGCTGGCATCGCATCCTGGGTCTGGTGGAACTTCATCGAGTATGGTGATCCGCTCAAATTCGCGCGCTGGACATACGCTGTAGCTCCCGGGACAGCAGAGGGGGTTCTGCGTCAGCCCGCACTGGATGCAATCCTGATCTTCTGCAAGGCGCTGCTGGTCATCTACGGCCCGATCGTTCTCCTGTTCGCCTCGGGAGCTCTTGTCCCGTCGTGGCGCACGCTTACGAACCGGATCAGACCGGGAAGGGTGCTTCTGTTCTTCAGTCTGCCGGCACTCTTCGCGCTTGCCGCGATTCTTGCCGGCTTCGTGCAGATCGATCAGTGGCGCTGGAACTGGAGGTACGTTCTGACAGCCGGGCCGTTTCTCGCGGTGGCGGCGGGGATGGGCTTTTCGGAGTTCTGTCGCAAGGTGAATTCATCGGTCGGTCGCCTCATCGTAGCCGCAGGCCTGCTTGCAATGCCTCTTGTACAGATCGCAGTTCCTTTTGTGGGCGTAGCTACGTTTGATGACGCCCGCAGGAGCGTTTTCGACCAAACCAGATTTGCTTCGGCAATTGGCGACAGGCTCCATGGAATCCACACGTCCGGGACCATCGCGCTCCTGACCGGATACAGTCAGGCGCAAAGGATCATGATTTCGAGCGGCCTACCCTTGAGGCAGTTCCATATCATTGACAATCCCGGCGAAGATGACATCCTGGGATCGCTGCCGGGCCCCGAGCGTTACCTGGTGATCGGAAAGGATCGAACGCCCGAATCGGAGCGGGCGGTGAACAGCTGGCTTTCCCGAAGGGAAGAGCTGCTCCGCTATTTCGCTGTTACCCTCGAGACTGGTCATTACATCCTCATGGAGCGAAAGCCCTGATCTCCTTCCATTCCCGCGAAGCCGCATGCCGATGGGCACACGGATGCCTCCGATAGACCCGCATTCTTCGAGTTCGCCGCGAAACACCTCAAAAGGTGAAATCCATCACGACTTGTTGAACGAGATCTACACTTGATTCCATCAATTTCTGGAGGTCACATGGTCACGCGCGCCACTCTTCTCTTGGTTCTTGTATCCACCATCACGCTCGCGCAGAGCAGCGCCCCTACCGCCGCACGCGTGATCGAGATGATACAACAGAATCTCGGTATCCCCTGGCAAGAACCTACGGTTGACACGTTCAAAAGCGGGGATCCGAATTCTCCGGTTGCGGGGATTGCGGTGACCATGATGAGCACGCTCGACGTGCTTCAGCGTGCGGCTGCGATGGGGGACAACCTCATCATCACACATGAGCCCACGTTTTACGGCCACACTGACTCCACCGTGATTCTCGCCGGCGAGCACGACCCGGTATTCGAGGCCAAGGATGCTTTCATCAAAGAGCATCACCTCATCATCTGGCGGTTCCATGATCACTGGCACAGGAGAAGGCCGGACGGCATTCGCACCGGTATTGTGCATGCTCTGGGGTGGGAGAAGTATCAGAACCCGGGAAATGATGGTGTTCTCACTTTCCCTCCGATGACGCTGAAGGAACTGGCGGCAGCCTTTAAGAAAAGCCTCGGGATCCATGTCATGCGGGTTCTCGGCGACCCATCCGCGCGCGTGTCAAAAGTGGCGCTCAACGAGGGATTCTCAGGATTCGAGTCGAACCGCCATGCGTTTCAGCAGGAGGGGGTCGAGGTGCTCGTGATTGGAGAGGCCCACGAGTGGGAAACGGTTGAGTATGCCGTCGATGCAATCGCCGAGAAGAAGAAGGCAGGGTTGATCATTCTAGGCCATATTCCCTCAGAACAGGCCGGGATGGAAGAGTGCGCCCGGTGGCTGAAGACATTTGTGAAGGATGTCCGGATAGATTTTGTGCCGACTTCGGAGTTGTCCTGGAACCCCGAGTGAATGCCACAAGGCCTGCGGCATATTCTGTGTCCCCCCACCGGCGCATGTCACTGCTTCGTGTCAGACGGAGCTGCGCGGGTGCGGAACCTCCTTGGTTTGGCGGGCGTTTACAGAGGCGGTGGGAACCCTCCTGCCCTGTAGACACAGGCCCTGTGAGCCAAACCCCATCGCGTCAGGGGTCCTGTAGAGGGGCAAAAAGGTATCGATGGCGCTTGATTCTAACACACTGGTTGGCTATGTTTGCTGTCCGATTTTGCGGTCTTCGTGAACTGGTTTTCATCCCTCTTCGATGAACAGGCTGATTCGACAAAGGTCTGCGAGCTTCGTTCTTGCGGGATGGTGCCTTGTGGCGGCCTTATTCGCCGACGGCATCAATCTCGACGACCTGCTCCCGGGCCGATTCGTGATCCATGACCAGGACGATGCCGTTCAGGCCTCGTTCGTTCCAATTTCCGCACAGCCGTCGTCACCTCCGGCACTTGGCGGCTCGGATGGTCGTCGGCTGGGCTCAAAACCGGCAGAGACTCGTCCTTCAAAGATCCTCCGCATCGTGTTCGATGAGGACAGCCCGTCAGAAGCAGCCGGACCTTTGGGCTCGGTGTTTGTTGCATTTGCTTCGGTCGTGGACGATCAGGCCGTCAGTACATCCCAGTCAACCCCTTCAAGCCTGCTGCATCTTCTGCATTGCGCGCTTCTCATTTGAGAGTGCTCTTTCTTCTCTTGCCTGACGCAGGCAGAACCCGCCCGCGTTAGGCGCTCGGCTTTACGATTTCCATCTCATGCAAATCCTTGTGCGCCAGGGGGTGCCCCATGTGTGCGCGCGTGGCCGTAGTGTTGCTGGTTTTGCTCTGTCTGCTGCATGCAACACCTGCCCTTTCGGAAGGTGATTCCCTGCAGATCCATCCCGTACGCCTCGCAATTCTTGGAGGCGTTACTGCGGGCACAGTGGTGGCAGTTCATCTCTATCAACAGGGTGCCTGGTGGCAGGGCGCCCGGGCCCCGTTCCGGTTTGAGAACGATTGGGACTATGCCCTAAACGTCGACAAGATGGGGCATGCCTATGGTGCGTATCTCCTCTCGCATCTTTTCACCTATGGCCTCCAGTGGAGCGGCGTGCAACGGTCGTCCAGCGTAGTATATGGGTCCTTGTTCGGCATGGCCTACCAGCTTTATGTCGAAGTCGAGGACGGGTTTCACAGGGACTATGGGTTCAGTCCGGGCGATGCCATCGCGGATCTGACCGGGGCGATGATTCCCCTTGTGCAGGAGACAGTACCACCGTTCCGGAGTTTTGCCTTGAAATGGAGCTATTTCCCCAGCACGGAGTACCTGAACGAGCTCAAGACAACTCCATCGAGAGTATTCATCGATGACTACGAGGGACAGATTTACTGGGTCTCCTGGACCCCCCGCGCAATGTTCTCCGGGCGAATGATTAAGTGGATACCGGAGTGGTTGGGTCTCTCGTTCGGTTACGGAGCTCGCCAGCTCGCGGATCCCGCCGGGAGACACCAGATCTGGGCGCTGACGCTGGATGTCAGTCTCTCGAGGATCCGGACGGGGAGTGATTTCTTCGATGCCCTGCTCACGGCGCTCGACCACATTCATGTTCCGGCCCCCGGACTCACTGCTGAGCGGGGCGTGGTTAAACTGGGGATCGTCTACTGATGCGTATCTTCGCGGCCTTCCTTCTCTTCGGATGTGCAGTTCCGGCTGTGGCTGGAATCCCGGCCTATGAGGACAGTCAGGCGGTCCCTCTTGCGTCACGGGGCGGCCTCCTTTTCCAGGCCGGCGTCCTGCCCGCCGCTTCGTCCCCCGGGAACGTCCTCCTGGTCTGGTTGGGAACTGGGTACGGTCTTAGTGACCGTGTAAGCCTTGAGATTCTCTTCTACACGGGACACGTGCACGTGGGGTCGGCTCCGCGACGCCCGATCGATGGAACGCTGCTTCTTGGCGGGTCGAGCCTCGAGCTCCGCTCCGTTCTCCTGACATCCGGCCGGGCGGAGATGTTTGCGGGGGTGGGAGGAGGATTGTTCACCGTACTGCGGGCGGGTGTCGGGTACAATGGATCGGGCCTCCACCTGGCTTGCGGTCTCAATTTCCGGCCCTTGTCCGCTGTGGAGATCTCGCCGGTGGTCCAATGCGGATGGTGGTGGTGGCGCAACGGAGTCGGGGATGCCATCGAGCCTTTCGATCCATTCGGGCAATTCTGGATTGGCGGAGGTCTCAGCGTGACATTCCGGCCTCAGATCTAGGACACGGAGGCGGCCGGAAGAAAGGCCGTGTGCGGGTCCTGGGATCTCCCATTGAACGAGGGAGCTGAAAACGTGAGAACAAACCGAACAAAGCGCGATCCGGCATTCGCGCGGAGAGCCAAGGGCTCTCCGTGCAGCTTTGCCTCAATGCAGGGCGTGAAGCGCACGATTGGCAACCTTCTGTTAACACTGGTCACCCTGGCTGCTCCTAGTCTTCTTCTGGCACAGGCGTCGGAGCATAAAGGGGACACAAGCGAGACCATCCGCCTGCCTGCTGCGGGGGACACGCTTGTCCTGACCATGAACGAAGCGCGGATTGCTTTCCTTCAGCGCAGCCCGGCGGCCCTCGCCGTCCGGTACCACCTGAGCTCCAGCGAGGCGGATCTGGTGGCTGCGGGTCTGTACCCCAATCCCCAGCTCTCCGTGAATGCGTCGTCGATCGATATTGCCCACAAGCCGGTCGACTACAGCCTCACTCAGACCTCGTACCGCCTGGACCAGCCGCTGGACGTCTTCGGAAAACGCGGGAAGAGGGTTGCCATGGCGGAGCATTCTGTTGGGAGTGCCCGTGCCGATTTCGCGAATGCGCTCTTCCAGATGACATGCGATCTGAAGGAGGCGTTCCTCAGTGCCGCGTTTGCCCAGCGGCAGGTCGGTCTGGCGCGTGACCGTCTGGCACTGTTTCAGCGCACGCTGGAGACGTCGGGTCTGCGATTCAAAGCCGGCGACATCGCCGAGGCTGAGCTGACAAAGCTTCGCTTGGCCGAGTTGGACTACCGCCAGGGGGAGAGCGATGCATCCCAGGGCCTTGAGGACGCATTATCCGCGCTTCGCCAGATGCTTTTCCTTCCCCCCACTGCGGTGGTGCGGGCGAAGTATTCCTTTAAGCCGGAGCTGACCCACCCGGACGGGGACTCGATGGCAGCGATGGCCGTGGAGCGCCGGACCGATCTTGCCGCGCAGCGGGAGCGGACCCTCATGCAGCAGAGCCGCATAGTCCTGGCGCACAGGTCGTCCTGGCCCGATGTGTCCCTTGGGGTTGAACTGGACAGGCAGGGGCCCGCCTGGAAAAACCTCGTCGGTGGCGGGGTCAGCCTGTCGCTTCCTCTCTTCACGAGGAACCAGGATGAGATCCAGCGTTCTGAGGCGGAGTATGAAGCAGCGGTCCTGGACCAGCATGCAAAGGAAAACGCAGTGGCGAACGGGGTCCATGCCGCCTATGAAAAATTCCACACATCCTACCTGATCTTCAGCACGCTTTCGGACACCACGCTCCGGAGCGCTGCAGAGGTCCGTGCGGCGGCGGCCAGAAGCTACGGACAGGGCAATATCGGCCTCGTCGATTTCCTGGAAACCGAGCGCATCTACAACGATGCGGTCAACAGCTATTTGAACGCCCTGAGCAAGTTCGCCGTGAATCAAGTGGAGCTTGAGCGGGCGGTGGGCACACCACTTTTTGAAGGAGAGAGACAATGAGACGGATCGCATGTGTCACCCTGGCCCTCGGCGCCATGATGGCCGGCTTTTTGGCGGGATGCCACCGGCACGAAGAGACTCCGCAGAGTCCCGACACGACGGGGATGAGCGCATCCACCCTGCACCTGAGCGACCCGGAAGCTCTCGCCGAGATCCACGTGGTCAGGCCACAACCTGGTCCCCTCTACGACGAGGCGATGCTCGCCGGCCGCATCGACTTTGATCCCGATCTCGTCTCCCGTGTGTTTACGCCCGTCAATGGCATCGTCGCACACGTGCACGTGAACCCGGGAGACCGCGTGCGGAAGGGAACAATCCTTGCTGACATCGCAAGCGGGGACTTCGCAGGAGTCGTCTCGGACTACCAGAAGGCCGCGGCGGCGCTTCGCATGGCGGAGAAGAATATGGCACGCTCGCGGGAGCTGTCGGAGGCAAAAATCCTCTCACAGCGGGAGCTGCAACAGGCCCTGAGCGATTCTGCCGCTGCCCGGGCAGAGTGTGTCCGGGCCCTCCATGTCCTGGAGCTGCTGAATCCCGGCAGCTCCCCGGGGGGCGCGGTCTTCCCGCTCAGGGCCCCGATCGACGGTGTGGTCCTCGACCGAACGGCGCAAATCGGTTCGCAGGTGAAGAACGACAACAGCCAGGTCCTCTTTACGGTAGGACGAACCCGCGAGGTGTGGGTGTACATGGACGTCTACCAGGATCAGTTCCAGCATATCAGCGCCGGCGACAGCGTTGCCGTTTCGGTGGACGGTGTCCGCGACACTTCGTTCGCCGCACGCATTGAGTTCGTCAGCAGTTCCATGGATCCCGTTACCATGACCGGGAAAGCGCGCTGCAGGCTGGACAACGAGGCTGGAGTCTTCCGTCCCAATATGTACTGCTCCGCCCGCGTGTTCCATCTGCACGGGACGGCGATGTTCCTTCCTGCATCCGCGGCCTTCTACGATGGGGACGGGAAGACATACGTTTTCGTGAAACGGGCCGCGGACCGGTTCGAAAAACGGGAGGTGCACGTGGGGAGGATCCTGCGCGACCGGGTGGTATTTCTTGCAGGACTGAGCCCGGGAGAGGAAGTGGTGGCGAACAGGGGGATCTTTCTCAATGAAGAATTGCAGCTCGGATCGCGGTGAGATCAGGCACACCCGTCCGAAAGCCGTCAAAACCCGTCAATTCATCACCGGTTGAACATGTTCGAAAAACTTGTCGCCCTCTCGCTGCGTGAACGCCTCATCGTCTACTTTTCGACCGGCCTGCTTGCCGCGGCCGGTCTCTACGCGTTCACGCAATTGCCCATCGAAGCCTATCCCGATCTCACGAACGTTACGGTCCAGGTGATCACGCAGTGGCCCGGCAAAAGCGCGGAGGAGCTCGAGAAGTTCGTCACCATACCGGTCGAGACTGCCATGAACGGTATTCCCCACCTCGCGGGCATCCGGTCAGTCTCCCTCTTCGGGCTCTCGGTGGTGACAATGACCTTCGATGACAATGCGGACGATTTTTTTGCCCGGACCAAGGTCAGCGAAAAGGTGCAGGAAGTGACGTTCCCGGACGGCGTCAACACGGGTCTATCACCGGAGAGCGGCCCCACTGGGGAGATTTACCGCTATTCGCTCCAGTCCGACAGCCTCAAGGTCATGGATCTGAAAACGCTTCAGGATTGGGTTCTGGAGCGCCAGTTCAAGAGCGTCCCCGGCGTGGTTGAAGTGGTGAGTTTCGGCGGTCCGACCAAACAATACGAGGTTGTCGTCGATCCGGGAAAGCTTGCCTATTACGGTGTTAGCCTTGCGCAGGTTTCGGATGCCCTCAGGCAGAACAATGCCAATGCCGGAGGCAGCATCATCGGACAGGGGGACCAGGGATTTGTCTTCCGAGGGATCGGCCTCCTGAGCAGCGTCGAGGATATCAGCAGCGTCCTGCTGGCCTCGAACCGCGGGGCACCGATCAGGGTCTCCCAGGTGGCCGAAGTCCGGATCGGCCATGCCGTGAGGCTCGGCAAAGTGGGTCGACAGGACGATGACGATGTCGTGGAGGGCATCGTCCTGATGCGGAGGGGGGAGAACGCCTCGGCGGCCATCGAGAAAGTGCATGAGAAGGTGGAAGAGTTGAACGGACACATCCTGCCACGGGGGACCAGGATTGTGCCGTACCTGGACCGGTCCGAGCTGATCGGGGTCACCACGCACACCGTGCTCCATAACCTCATGATGGGGATGATCCTTGTTGTGGTGGTCCTCGTTGCGTTCCTCGGGAATGTCCGGAGCGCCCTGATCGCAGCCCTGGTCGTTCCGCTCGCGCTCTTGATTGCCTTCATCCTGATGTGGATGAGAGGGATGTCGGCGAACCTGCTGTCGCTCGGCGCCATCGACTTCGGGGTGATCATCGACGGTGCTGTTATCATGATCGAAAGCATCTTTGCGCGGCTCGCCGCCCGGGGCGTAACGGAGGAAGAGGAACGAATCGGGATCATCAGGCGGACCGCAGCGGAGATGAGCAAGCCTATCGTGTTCTCGATCATTATCATCATTGCCGCGATGCTTCCGATCTTCTCCTTCGAGAGGATCGAGGGTCGCATGTTCTCTCCGCTGGCATATACCCTCGGATTCACGCTGCTCGGTGCCCTGTGCCTCACCCTGACCCTCGTGCCGGTGATGGCGGCGAGCATCCTGAAGGGATCACTGAAGGAGAAGAGCGTGCTCCTCGAGTACCTCCATCGCTATTACGACCGGTTCCTGGTCTGGTGCCTGCGGAATGACAGGCCCATCGCCGCCGGCAGCGTCGTTCTGCTGCTGGCGAGCCTGCTGTCGGCCCGGTATCTCGGCTCCGAATTCCTCCCGCACCTCAACGAGGGTTCTCTCTGGGTGCGTGCCACCATGCCCATGAGCGTGAGCCCGGCCATGGCCGATTCCACCGCGCGCCGGATCCGGTCGTCTCTCATGCGCTTCGACGAGGTGCGGACCGTCGTCTCTCAGCTCGGCCGGCCGGACGACGGCACCGACGCGACGGGCTTCTTCAACGCCGAATTCTTCCTGGATCTCCGTCCGGAAGCGGAATGGCGGGGCCATCATGACAAGGAAAGCCTCATCGCCGATTTGAGCGGGGTCCTCGAGCGCATGCCGGGGATCGACTTCAACTTCTCACAGCCGATTGCGGACAACGTCGAGGAGGCAGTGACCGGGGTGAAAGGCGAGCTCGCAGTGAAGGTGTACGGTGAGAATCTCTCATTTCTGGAAGAGAAGGCCGAACAGATCCGGGATGTGATCGCCGGCGTCCGCGGCATCGCCGACGTCGGCATTTTCCGGGAGATTGGCCAGCCGATGCTGCAGGTCGCGGTGGACAGGGTCCAGGCCGCCCGTTACGGCGTCAATGTTTCTGATATCCAGACCCTGATCGAGTCGAGCATCAACGGCAAAGTGGCGACACAGCTGTACGAAGGGGAGAAGCATTTCGACGTGGTGGTCCGCATCGCCGAGCCGTTTCGCGATGAGGTGCGGAAGATCGGGGCGCTGCAGGTCGCAGCGGCGGGTGGGCAAAAAGTACCCCTCTCGCTGGTTTCGGAGACGACGCTGAGACCCGGAGCCGCATTCATCTATCGCGAACAAAACTCACGGTATATCGCCATCAAGTTCAGCGTGCGGGGGAGGGATATGGGCGGTGCGGTGGCAGAGGCGCAGGCGGCTGTCGCCCGCCAGGTGAAACTGCCGGCTGGATACGTCACGGCCTGGGGAGGCGAGTTCGAAAACCAGCAGCGCGCGATGAAACGGCTCGCCGTTGTTGTGCCGCTGAGCCTGCTGCTGATCCTGATGCTTCTCTACTGGTCGTTTGATTCATGGACCTACGCACTGTTGAACCTGGCCAATGTCCCGTTTGTCACCATCGGCGGCATTGCCGGACTGCTGGTGACAGGGCTGCATTTCTCGGTTTCTGCCGGGATCGGATTCATCGCCCTGTTCGGGGTGAGCGTGATGAACGGGACCGTGCTGCTCGCTTTCATCAAGAACAATCGGAACTTGTACCCGGACACTGTGGAACTCCTCAAAGCCGCGGGGAAAGACCGGGTCCGGCCCATCGTGATGGTCGCACTTCTTGCCATGATTGGCCTGATGCCGGCAGCCCTCTCGACCGGGATCGGGAGCGAGGTCCAGAAGCCTCTTGCCGTGGTTATCGTGTTTGGCCTGGTCTTCACGGCCCTGACGAACCTCGTCATCCTTCCGGTGATGGTCAAGCTCATCAATCCGAAAGAGTAGTTCACTTCCCAATCATCGCGGATCAGGCGCCCGACGCTTCCCTGGTGTTGCGCCCTTCTCCCGTAGCGAGCAGGCCTGTCTCCCCGCATGAGACACACTGCACCCGTGTGGTCGTTTGTTATTGTGGGCTCGCATTGCTATAATCAATTACTCCGACGGGGAGAAACGCACTGGCCTGTTACTCTACCTTTCTCTTGAGCACCCCTTCTGATCTCCACAATGTGCGAGCAATACCACGGGTGCATCTGTCGACGAGTGAATCCATCATGATCTTTGAGATGTCTTGAAGGATGTTTTCATCGAGACCACACAAGGGAGAGAGCAATGAGACGTTCTCTGAGAAATGATCTATGCTTCGGAAGAAGAGGGACAATAGCCCTGATCGGTATTCTCCTTGCCACAGTCGCCACGTACGGCAAAGAAGCCGATCAGCCGGCTCAGCCTCCGATCAGGATCGACACGAAAACCCTCCTGGTTTCTGTTGATGCGACCACCTGCCGCTGGTCCGCAGCAGTCAAGGGTTCCGGCATGCAAATCAACGACGTCTATTTCCTTCCTGGCGACGACCCTGCAGGCTGGACGGTGGTTAGGTCGGTCAATAACGACGACTCCACGAGCCTCGGCTCTTTCGTTACAGTGACGCTGCACGGGACAAAGCCTGGACAACTCGACTTCGACTATGAGATCTCTGCAAGCAAGACCGGAAACGACATTCTCGTGAGCTTAAGCCGTTCAAACAACACCGGCAAGACCGTGGACATCCAGGACTTGGACTATTTTGTGTCGAACGATGCACGGCTGGGGGGGTCCTGCGACAGATGGATCAGTCTGGGAACGCAGTCTCAGAATCGTGAACTGTACAGTCTGCGATCGGTGGTGAATCTCATCACGCCTCAGATGTACATTGTGAATCATGTGGTCAGAGACAGGGAGACTGGCTGCTGTCTGTTGATGGGACATGTGACAACCTTGAAGGGATCGTCGAGGTTCGAAGTGGCGTCGGGCTGGCAGGGAAAGACTCCCGACCGGATGCGGGTGAGGGGATATTGCAGCTACAAAGTTGCAGTGCCTCCTGGAAAGAGCTTNNGCCCATGACGTACGTCTTAAACTCAGACGGCCCATCGACCTCAACGACCGGGAATTGGTGGCGAACAACTACAGCCGGTACCACGGATGGATGTCCGGCGGTTCATCCGCAAGTGCAGAGAAGTTCTTCAAGGACAATCGATTGTACGATTTCTATTACGGACTTGGTGGACCCGCCCGGTCGGGTAGCTGGGGAGTGTATGGCTCCGGAGGAGCCACCTTCGGGCGGCCATCCCGGATCAATTATCCGGCCGAATGCTNNCCAGGAGGGAATGACGGGGCGGGTGGAGATGGACTTTTCGGATTGGTGGGACAAATGGCCCGGACAGTATGACCCCTCTGTGAGTGCCTTGGAGGCGTATCACGCGGGCGGTGCCCCCTGGCGTGAAGTGTTGGACAACAAGGCTCCCCGAATGGTGATCCGCTCAAACATGGCGCCGGTTGATTACTCCTATGGACTTGTCGACATCTTGCGGGTCTCAGAAGATGCCGACCAGGGATATGAGGATCCGGAGTCCGCCTTGTCTGAAACTGATTTCACGGGTTTGTTCGCCGAAACAGTGCAGGGCTCGGCGATCAGGTTCTTCTACAATGGTCGCGTGTTTTGGAACGACGGCGATGGTTTTCACATCTACAAGTTTAAGGCCCCCCATGGTAAGACGGGAAGCTATGACTATGGCCAGGCTAAGGTCGTCGCGAATTTTCGGGCCATTGCGGGAAGCACGCTTCTCGTCTCGGAGGCCTTTGATGAGCCATACCCTGAGAACCGGATTGAATTGTTGAAGCGGATCAGTCCGCCGACCATGGATGTTTCTTATCCCGTGGATTTGTTCGTTCGCAAGCCAGCCCGGATCTGGAACATGCCTGTCGATCGCGCGTTTGGAAAGTGGTCCATCCTGGGAGTGTTTAACTATACCAACAAGACCAGTCGTGAGGCGTATGAGTTTACGACTCAGTTGGATGCAGCAAAGGACCTTCGCCTCGATCCCGGCAAAGAATACATCGTCTATGAATTCTGGTCCAGGAAGCTCATCGGGACGTTCAGGGGCACCTTTGTGACGCGTCCGCTGAATCCATACGATTGCGACATCTACAGCATCGTCGAGAACCAGAACCGGCCGGTCCTGATTTCGACCAGCAGGCATATCCGGCAGATGGCATTCGACATCAAGGATCAGGGGTACGATAGCCAGCAGCGGATGCTGCGAGGCGTTTCTCGCACGGTTGCCGGGGATCCGTACCAGTTGCGCATCTATGTCCCGGATGGTTGGAGCGTGAAGCGCGTGGAGTTGGCCAATGGCCTTGCAGCTACAGTGAAGACGGAAGGGAATCTTCTCACTGTGGATTATACATCGTTGACTGTTGAGGATATGGAATGGAAAATCTTCTTTTGAGCCTTTAAATGTGATAGGCCTGTGGGGTCTCGCCGGGACCTGAGGCAGTAAGTCGTCTCGGAGATGTCGGGATCTCCGGCAAGTCCGGAAGTTGAGGTTTCAATAGAGCATGCTTCTTGAAGGATCAGGCGACGACTGCGAACGGGAAGTAGTTGCCTGTCCGCGGCTTCTCAATGCGTGGGGTCTGTCGTCCTTCGCTCAGCGCCCGGACTGCCATTGCTGCATCATCGTGCGCTGAAGAGACCGTGAGGATGGAATAGCGTCTCGGGGACTGTGCCTGACCTCCCTTGATCCATTCCTGAGCGCGCTTGAGGAGACTGAATGAGTAGTACCCGCCTAGTGTCTCATCCTCCCCTGATCGTTCATTGACGCTGCATGAGTACATTACCACTGTCCCCGCGGAACAGCGTTCCAGGTAGGCGTCATAGTATTGACTGCATTCGGCAGCATTGTGAAGCTTCGACGCCTCCGCGATCTCACTTTCAAGATCCCCTGTCAGAACAGGAGCCTCGATACCTCTCCAGCAGTCAAGGATTACCGTATGTTTGGGGCTTCCCTCGCGCAATTCCGTCAAGTCTATGGCCTCGTGGTTATTGATATCCACGAGGGTCGATTTCCCCCCTGAAGCATGTGGACCCTGGCCGCAAAAGATCAACTCCGAATAGTTGCACTGTTTGAGACGCTGAATACCGGCCCGGACTTGGCTAAGGCTGGGCTTATGGAGGATTTCGATACTCCGTTCCTGCCAGTCGCCGCCTGATGGAGAGCGGAGAAAAGAAGCATAGTTCTGGATGTCCCTGTTGACCCCCTCGCTGTAGTCGGAATATCCCTGCTGCCCCGGGTTGGCAATGAGGAGGGCCTTGCGAGTGACCATTGAAATGCCTTTCAGTTTTCGAGTCGCTGACATCCGGGGGCGTTACCTTTGACGGGCCGCCGTCAACGGCTCTTGCCCGGCTGGGAATGGACACTCCCGGGATTGGATACCTCTGTCAGTATGATGTACTCTATCGGTCGGGAGTAGAAATCGGATCGAAACCAGTGATAAAAAAAGAGGGGACGGAAGCCCCAATTATCAGGAATTCATCGGTTCTGTCAGAGAAAATGAAAGGAATGTGCTCCGATTAGCCTGCGTGGAACCTTCTCATCGAGATTGCCTCCTCGATTCCCCTGCGATAGATCAAGAGCCAGGATCGCTCACGAAATTCCCTCCATTCGTTGTCCGATTCAGAGGACCCATGCATAGAGTATCTTCGAAGGAACACACTACCGGATTCCAATGCGTCCGTCGATGCTTGAACCAAACGGCTGCCTGAGCACGGAGCAAAAACGAGCGTGCATCGCGCAATTGCTCTTGGGTCTGTACGACCGAATACCGGCAGAGGTGCGCGACCATGTCTCGACGTGCATCTCGTGCAGGAAGAGCATTGTCGGAGGATTCAATCTCCGAATTCGGGAGCTTGGGAAACGCCTGCCTAAAGGACCCGATATCGGGGGCCTGTGGCGTTTGGCGCGTTCCTCCTTTCATTGCGGGGCCCATGTTCCCGAAGAATCGGTTCATTGACTCTTCGCCGGCCGCTTCCTGCCGGCAATACTTGGATCCGGAGCGATTTTGAATCTCCTGGTCCCGCTTTGTCTTGCTTCGTTCAGATCGGAGGATCTCTTTGTTTCCGCTCCTGAGTGGCGCGACGACGACGTTCGATATCGCGGCGTCGTGTTCATTGTTCGAACGCCCGGTTATTGGAAAATGGCGTTCCATTGCGTACAATGGGGGGCCAGACTCGAGACAGGGAGAATTGATGGGCGAGAATGACGACGATATGGATCTTCTGTACAGCGATCCAAGCATGCTCCTCTCAAGGCTGCAGAAGGTCTTTGTGGCCGTTGCCCGGCTATATAGACGCAGCGGAATGCTCAGAGACGAGGAATTGTCCGAGATCGTCCAGGAGATGAATCTCCAATTCTTGAATAACCTGGAAACCATCAGGAAGAACTATGACCCCTCCCGGACGGATGCTGCTACACTCCGCGCCTATGTCCGTTCACTCGCAAGAAACGTCTGCAACAGATACTATCGCGAACGTCCGCAGTATTCTCCGCTCTCGCTGAGCCATCCTCGCGTTACCGTGAGTGCCGATTCCGTCACCGATCCACTCGCCATAGCCCAGACTGTGCAGGTGTTCCGAGCGGTGATCGATACGTCCGGAGATCGAAAGGCCAAGCTTTTGCTCTTCCTCAAGCTCTACTACCGGATTCCTGTGGTGGCGAACGACCTTCGAGGAGCGTATCCTGAGGCGGATGAGGTGGTGGTCGGCGCTTTCCTCGGGCTCTTTGGGGGGGATTTTGCATCGATGGGGGAGATGTCGATCTTCGAAGCGGCGCGTCCAATCATCAACCAGCTGGAACGTTCAGGGACCTCTGCCGAGAGCTATACTCGCTGGATAACCCGGGAAGTAACGGAGATTTGCGAGATTCTGAACGGTGACCCTCCGGTCTCCGCCTTCGACAGGCACACGCTCCGCATCCTTGTCGATGATTACTTCGAGCCATTCCTCGAGCGTCGTATTGAGCCGTCCAGCGCAATCAGCGCCGGCTCGAATTAGATGGGATTGATGATTTCCTGTAAATGAAGGTGAGCGCCATGACTGATCAGACTCATTTGAGCCCGCGGGAGGTTGAAGAGTTTGCGGATGCAATCAAGGCGAAGGCTCTGAACGCTCTGCCCGGAGAGCGACGCGCGCATCTGGCGGACTGCCTCTCCTGCCGGAATGAGGTGATTTTCCTTTACCGTATCAACCTCAATACGCAGGAAGATCCCGCGGCAATCTCGGTAAGGGCCGGGACTCTTCAGTCTCTGCCGGGGAATGGCAAGCCGGACTGGCTGAGGGGCGGGACCCGGTGGTTCCGAATGGCCGCAGCCATCGCGCTTGTCGTCGGATGCGGGGCATTCCTCGTGTATCTGTCTCTCCGGCATGGCGCTAATCCTCCTCCCTCGCATGATGTCACTGTGACGGAGCGAGGACAGACAACAGTGAGCTCCGGGGAACGCGAAAAGCGCTTTGCACTCCTTCGCCGGAACTCGGTGCCTTCGGCGAATATGGAGGATTTGATCTCAAGCCCGTTCAGAGGGGCATCAATCAGGGTTGTGGCTCCGCGGGTAGGCGATTCCCTGCAACTTCCCTATACGCTAAAGTGGGAGCGGGCAGGAACAGGTCCGTTAACTCTGCGGGTGGAGACCAACAGGGAGGAGGAGCGCATCCGGATCGTGACGCGAGCGAGCAGCTTCACATTACAGGATACGTTGACACCCGGTCTCTACTATTGGGCAATAGAAGAGGACGGGTCACTTGTGTTTGCAGGGAAATTCTACGTGAAGTAGCCTTTTGCTGCCGCTTAGAACAAAGTCGGCATCGTCTTTTCTGTGGATGGAGATGGCTTGTTGGTGTGACCGGCCAAGCTTGTTTGGACGAAGTGCGTTACCTGCCCACCAGCACAAAGTCGGCAGCTCTTCCCTCGGGGACGTAAGAGAGTGGTTCGCCTGTGCTTGCTGCAAAATTCGTTGAGCCTCATCGGGTTACCTGCCTACCAGCACGAACCCGGCCCACTTTGAAGGAAACGCCGTCGAGGTGTCGGACAGAAGCTTCAGCTTGGCAGCACGCAGACCGGCTGCGTACGTGCCGCCATCAAGCAGTACAGAATAGAACGCCCGCATGAGAGCAGCGGTCTGTCTATCGCCTACCGGCCAGAGAGAATACATCAGGTGTTTCGCCCCCGCCTGGAAGAACGATCGTGACATTGCCAGCATTCCCTCGCTTCCCGCAAGCTGACCTCGCCCGCTCTCACAGCTCCCCAACACAACAAGGTCCGCGCTAAGCCCCAGCGTGGAGGCTTCCCCCGCATACAAGGCGTTATCATCTTTGCTCTTCGTGCCGGTCGTGGGGGAAAACAGGAGGGCCGAAAGCAGAGGCTTGTCCTCGTTGACAACCCCGTGTGTGGAGATGTGAATGATGGAACGTGAGGGCGATTCCCGCGTGAAACTCGCTTTTGACGCATCCTTTCCGATTGAGCAGGATGCAACGTGGCCATGCATCCGGAAATCACCCGCGATGTCGGATACTTCCTGCGCCGAGTATGTCAGCGCATCATACATTTTCCCGTTGTGACTGACTGATCGCAGGGCGGAAAATGGGGGGGGGACGGTGTCTTTGTCGGCAAAGACCGGGGCAAAACCCGCAAATGATGCGGTCTTCGGGAGCCGGGCAACGTCCAGCGGAGTCTCAGCGGCAAGGTAAGACTCAGCCGACTGAGCGTACACGATATCGTAAGATCGGATCAGGAACGGGACTCGAGTGAAGTCGGTATTGCCGTTTTCAGCTGCAGACGGCGTGCCTTTCCGGGCAATCGCCTCAAAAGGAAGCCTTGTGAGAAAGCCGTCCGGCACAATGACGAGGCGGGAAACTCCCTCTAGGGACGAGGAGATCGGCCGTATCAGGCTTTGGTACAGTGCATCCGAAGCGCCACAAAACCCGGCAGATTGCACGGTGTTCACAGCCTCGCTGAATGCCTTGACCTGATCACCGAGCAGTCGGGGGGCCACAATAGAACGGACGACGAGAGTGTCTTGGGTGAGGACAAAAGCGCGGGAGTGTGAGCGACCGACGAAATATGAAAGAATGGCTGTTCCGCGTGGAATTGTACTGCCAGCGTCAGTCCAAACCTGTGATCCTTCTCCCTGCAAGCCCGCGGCATCGAGAATTGACGGAGAGGGGAATGTCTTCAGAATGCTGTCTCGCCGGGCCTGGAGGCGGAACAACTCATCTTCAATTCTTATAACATTGCCGCGGATTGCGAACGATGTACCACCTCTCTCAAGGGTGATAGTCCGTGAGGCAATTCTCCGGTCGAGCGATGCGATGGCTCTCAAAGATGAGTCCGTTGCTCCCAGCATTTTCCATCTGTCCTGCCATGCCAGCTCGTCGCGCAGGGCCCGTGCCTTCCGTCTGTCGGCGATTCGCATCGCAAGGTAGCGAAACGACGTGTCGCCCGTTCTTTGCGCCAGGTCAATCGACAGATCAACTGCCCGTTCGTAGAGCTCGGCTCTCTTTATCCCGTGTGCGATTCGAGTGGATTCGTATGGGAAGGTGCGCCGCTCGTCCTCGCTGAGTTGAATTGCGGACTCAAGCGTGCCCAGGGCCATCCTCATCCGCAAGATCGGGTCAGGCGAAGTGCGGGCGAGGGCGAGTTGGGCGCCGGCACGCACGGACAGTGCGTCGAGTACGAGATCGGGGAAGCGCACGCCGGAGCCGACAATCAGCTTGTCCGTACGGTCTGCACTTTCCACATACCCCGATATCGTCAGAGTCTGATTGACGTGTTCCAGCGCCTCGAGGAAAGC
>PMBF01000089.1 GCA_003152875.1 Ignavibacteriota bacterium
GCTCTGAACGGCGACAGGATGCTGGCGGCCCCCATGGTCGTGGCGCCCGGACAGGAGTGTGCGAGGATCAAGGAGGTGAAAGCCTCCGAGGCGGCGTTTCCCTCCTGGGGCGATCTGCGGAAGCGCGCCGCGATGTGGGAACTCGCGACGGCTGTAAACCTCCTGTATGCGGGTGCGGACCTCCTGGTCATGTATCACCCGGAGGCGGCAGTGGCGTTGAAGAGAACCATTCGTCGGTTGATGGACGGGAAGGACTAACCATGCTCACCGGTCTGCAGATCCAGAAGCTGCTTCCAAGAACCAACTGCAAGGAGTGCGGCTCCAATACCTGCCTGGCGTTCGCCATGAAGCTGGCAGCCAAGAAGGCGGACCTCTCCCTGTGCCCGTATGCATCGGAAGAAGCCAAACGGGTCCTTGGGGCTGCTAGCGAGCCGCCGGTCAGATGCATCGGGTTGGGGAAGGATAGGTCCCTCAGGGTGGGAGGGGAAACGGTTCTGTACCGGCACGACAAGACGTTTGTGAACCGGACCGCCATTGGCGTGAACATCAGTGACACTGACGATGCCGCTGCCATCCGGGAGACGCTGGACCGGGTGTGCGGCTATGTCCTGGAGCGCGTTGGGGAGACGATGCTGGTAGACATGGTTTCCGTCACGAACCAGGGTGGTGATCCGGCCGCATTCGCCTCGCTGTGCGCGCGCACCCTCGAAGCCGCCGGGCGTCCTCTGGTTATTCGCAGTGCGGATCCGGCGGCGCTGGTTGCTGCCGCCCGGGCCGTGGAGGGATCGCACAGCGTACTTGCCTCCGCCACCGAAGAGACCGCAGGCCCGCTGTCTGAAGCCGCCGGACAATACGGACACGTACTCGCCGTGACGGCGCCGGACCTGAATGCGCTTGTCTCCCTTGCCGGCCGCCTGAAGGAAAAGGGGATGAACGATCTGATTCTCCATTTCCAGGCCCATTCCCTGGCAGAACGCTTTCAAACCAACACCATTGCCCGGAGGGCCGCACTGAGGGAGAACTTCAGACCCCTCGGCTTCCCGACCCTGACGTTTGTCCCGCAGGCGGATCTCCTGGAGGAGACGGTGCTGGCAGTGAGTGAGATATCGAAGTACGGAGGGATCTGCATCCTCCCCTCGTTCGATGCCGCCCAGCTCGCTTCCCTCATGACGTTGCGCCTGAACATCTTCACCGATCCGCAAAAGCCGATCCAGGTGGAGCCGAGGGTCTATGAGATAGGAGATCCCGGACCGGACTCTCCCGTTTTTGTGACGACCAATTTCTCCCTGACCTATTTCATTGTGTCGGGGGAGATAGAGAACTGCAGCATCAGCGCATGGCTTGTCGTGCCTGAGTGCGAGGGAATGAGCGTGCTGACTGCCTGGGCCGCGGGGAAATTCACGGGAGGCACGGTGGGGAAATTCGTGAGAGAGATCGGATTGGAAAAGACGGTCTCTTCGCGGGAGATCATCATCCCGGGGTATGCCGCCCAGATCAGCGGCGAGCTTGAGGAGAGTCTCCCGGGTTGGAAGGTGACGGTCGGGCCGCAGGAGGCAGCCGATCTCGAGGGATTCATGAAGGCCCGGGCGGGGACTCGATGACAGAGGTCGTCTTTCTCCCGTCTGGGAAGAGCGTCAAGGTGATGCGCGGGACTCGCCTGCTCGAAGCGGCGCGCGGGGCGGGAGTGGAGGTCGATGCTCCCTGTGGTGGGGAAGGATCCTGCGGACGATGCATCGTCCGGGTTGCTTCGGGGGATTACGAATCGGACAGCCTGGGGATATTGCCCGGGACGGCGGTAGACGAGGGGTATGTTCTTGCCTGCAGGACGGCCGTCCATGATTCCCCGCTCACGGTCGACGTTGCAGAGCCTGCAGGAAGACTGGGCGGAAAATTCGTCGAGGATGAAGACGGGGCCTGGCTGCCCGAAGGAGCTCTGCTTCCGGAGCCGCAGCTGAGCGATCCGCTGGCAAGGAAAGTCGTCCTCAAGGTGCCGGAGCCTCAACGTGAGGACGGGCTTTCCGACCTCGACCGGTTTTGCCGCGCTCTGCAAAAAGAGGCCCGGGGGCAGAGTGGCGGCGAACCCCGGCAACAAGGGGCCGAAGGAGAAGGGGTCGACGGGTCCCAGAAGAGAGAAACCGATGGGAAGACGGTCGACGCATCCCTGCGGAACGGTGGGGGAGCAGGAAGGATCGAAGTCCCCCTCGCTGTCGTTCGAACGCTTGCCGGCGTCCTCCGGGAGGACGGCGGAACGGTTGCGGTCACCCTGGTGCACTCCTCCGGCTGCGATCGCGTGGTCGATGTCGTGCCGGGGGGAGCGGGCTGTTCGGAGGTTGCGGCAGATGTTCAGCCCGGAGGACGTTCCGATGGCTGCCTGGGTGTGGCGATCGATGTCGGAACGACAACGGTCGCTGTTCAGCTCATCTCGCTCGCGGAAGGTCGGGTCGCGGCGACGCGGGTCGATTACAATGCGCAGATTTCCTGCGGGTTGGATGTGATCAGCCGCATCCAGTACGCCCGCATGCCGGCGCGGCAGGAGGAACTGCGTGTCCGCGTCCTGAGCACCATCAATAACCTGATCCGCAAAGTCGCGCGGAGCCGGAGCGTGACGCCGGAGAGCATCAGCGCGGCGGTCGTCGCCGGAAACACGACGATGATGCATTTACTCCTCGGTGTCTGCCCCGAGTACATTCGTCTCGAACCCTATACCCCCACACTCCATGAGGCGTCCTGGTTCACGGCCGATGATATCGGGATGCACATCAATCCCCTCTCGCCGGTCTTCCTCTGTCCAAGCGTGGGAAGCTACGTCGGCGGCGATATCACTGCGGGGCTGCTCTGCACGGGATTCATGCACGATGCGGAACAGGTCAGCCTGTTCATGGACATCGGGACGAACGGCGAGCTGGTGATGGGCAACCGTGATTTCCTGATCGCGTGTGCCTGTTCCGCAGGTCCCGCCTTTGAAGGGGGCGGCATCGAACAGGGGATGCGTGCGGCTGCGGGAGCGATCGAGCGCGTCGAAATTGACCCGGAATCCGGCGCTGCGAAGACCTGGACCATCGGGGGGGCGAAACCGGTCGGCATCTGCGGCTCGGGGATGATTTCGCTGCTGGCGAACCTGCTGCGGTCCGGCTGGATCGACCGGGCGGGGCGGCTGGACAGGTCCAGGCCCTCGCCGGCAATTCGGATCGAAGGGAGGCGCGGGCGTTTTCAGGTGGTCTCATCCGGGGAAAGCGGCACCGGCGCGGCCATCACGATCAGCGAAGCGGACATCGAGAACATCATACGGGCGAAGGCTGCCGTCTATTCGGCGATCGGCCTTCTCCTGAGCCATGCCGGGATCGGGATGGATGAGCTCGCGACGATCACTATCGCCGGCGGGTTCGGACGCTATCTGGACCTTGAAGATGCGATCACCATCGGTCTGATCCCGGATCTTCCCCGGAGCGCATTCAGCTACGTGGGAAATGCCTCGCTTGCCGGCGCCTCGAAGGTGCTCCTTTCCGGGGAACATCGGAAGCGGCTGTCCGACCTTGCCCGGCGGATTACCTATATTGAGCTCAACACCGCTCCGAACTACATGGATGGGTACACGAGCGCCCTGTTTCTTCCTCACACCGACATGAGATTGTTTCCGTCGGCGCAGGCGGGTGCCTCTCGACAGGGCCCGCAACTCCCGCCGCACGTTCCAGAAGAGAAGGCATGAACAAACTCACCGCAGTGCTGTTGTGGTCATGTCCAGACAGGAAGGGGCTGGTGTCTCGGATCGCCCAGTTCCTTTTTGAGCGCGGCGGAAATATCGTCGATCTGGATGAGCATGTGGACCGGGACGAGCGGATGTTCTTCCTCCGGGTCGCCTGGGACATGACCGACTTCGCCATTGCCCCGGGCGGGCTCGAGGAGGCCTTCCTTCCGCTGGGAAGGGAGTACGGGGCAGAGTGGACGATCAGACTTGACAGCCAGAGGCGGCGGCTGGCGATCTTCGTCTCCAGGTACGATCATTGCCTCCAGGAGATTCTCTGGCGCAAGGGACTCGGCGAATTCGACGCAGAGATCGCCCTCATCATTTCCAACCATCCCGAACTCGGCTTCCTCGCCGAGCGCTATCATATCCCCTTCCATGTTTTCCCGGTCACGGAGCAGAACAGGGCGCAGCAGGAAGAACTGGAGCTTGCCCTGATGGACCATGCGCATGTGGACACGGTCATCCTGGCCCGCTACATGCAGGTGCTCTCACCGGAGTTTGTCGCGAAGTATCCCCGCGGCATTGTCAACATCCATCATTCGTTTCTCCCGGCCTTCGCCGGAGGGAATCCTTACCGGCAGGCGTATGAGAGGGGTGTCAAGATCGTCGGCGCCACCTGTCACTACGTCACCGAGGTGCTCGACGACGGGCCGATCATCGAACAGGATATTATCCGTATCTCGCACAAGGACTCGCTCGAGGACCTGATCCGCAAAGGGCGGGACCTGGAGCGGCTTGTCCTGGCGAGGGGCACGCGGCTCCACCTGGAAGACCGCGTTCTCGTGCACGGGAAGAAGACGGTGGTCTTCGATTGACCCTGAGCAGACAGACGGTACCGGGGCATTCCTGAAAAAGCGGGGGTTGACGGTGCTCCCCTGATCAAGGGGGAACAACCGCCGGCCGGCATTCCGTCGTTGCATTTACCGTTGAGAAGCCTGATCTTGATCCCTGTTTCCGCTTCGGCTGCTATTCCGGATGACGCACGCTTTGGCCCCACGCGGCGGCCTGCGAGGCCGGGTACACCGGCTCCTGGCTGCACGAAAGGATGGCTGACGACGGTCTCGACTGCCCGGTGACGCCGCCGGGTCGAATGCCCGCAACCGTCCCGGCTGCAATCCCCGGCCCCGTCCGGCAGGGGTACCCCTGCCTCCTGAATGGATGACTGAAACCTCGATTATCACATCGGAGAATAACCTCAATGAGCAGCGAGATCAACATCAAGAAGGATGGATCGCTGGATCTCGTATCGCTGGGCGCTCTGGTGCACCGCCTTGATCCGGGCATTGTTCCGTTCCGGAAGGCAACAGAATGCAGCATTCATGTGAGCGGCGGCGAGTTTAACGTGGCGGCAAATCTTGCGGACTGTTTCCGGCTGAACACCGGGATTGTGACAGCCATGGTCGACTATCCGATCGGCGAGCTGATCGCGGAACGAGTGAGGGCGATGGGTGTCAGGCCGTTCTACAAGCGCTTCAAGCACAACGGGGTGACCGGTCCCAACATGGCGACCGTCTACAGCGACCGCGGACACGGCGTGCGGGCGCCGGTGGTGTTCTACAACAGGTGCAATGAAGCCGCCGCCCAGTTGAAGCCGGGAGATTTTGACTGGGACGCCATCTTTGCCGGCGGTCTCCGGTGGTTCCACAGCGGCGGCATCTTCGCGGCGCTCTCCGAGACGACGGGGGAGGTCATCGTGGAGGGAATGAAAGCAGCCCGGAAGGCCGGCGCCGTGGTGAGCTTCGACCTCAATTTCCGGGAGAAGCTCTGGAACATCTGGGGCGGACAGAAGAAGGCGGCGGAGGTCGTCGCCCGCATCGTAGAGAATGTCGATGTGCTCGTGGGGAACGAGGAAGACCTGCAGAAGGGCCTCGGGATTCCAGGCCCCGAAGTCGCGGCAAAGTCGAAGCTCGACCCGACCGCGTTCTTCGGCATGATTGAAAAAGTGGTGGCGAAGCACCCGCAGGTGAAGATCGTGGCCACGACGCTCCGGGAAGTGCACTCGACAAATCACCACGGCTGGGGCGCCGTGGCATGGGTCAACGGCAAGACCTATGTTTCCCCGGCCTGCGACCTGACCGTCTTGGACAGGGTCGGAGGAGGAGACGGATTCGCCAGCGGTCTCATCTACGGCCTTCTTGCGGGCGAAACCCCCGCGGAGGCGGTGAAGCTCGGCTGGGCGCACGGCGCCCTGATGACCACGTTTCCCGGCGACACGACCATGGCCACGGTCGAGCAGGTGCGGGCGTTTGCAGGGGGAGGTTCGGCGCGGATTCAACGGTAGCATGGGGAATGCGTCCTTGTGCGTCAGCGTCAGTGCCACTTACCTAAAGGAGGTTGTTCATGAATTTCCTTACCGTCATCGACTGGGTGGTCGTAGCCTTGTATTTCGCTCTTATTGCTGGCATCTCCGTGTGGTCGATCAGGAAAAAGAAGGACTCTCCCACCGATTACTTTTTGGCCAACAGGAATCTTGGCTGGTTCGTCATCGGGGCCTCCATTCTGGCCTCGAATGTCGGCTCCGAGCACATTGTCGGCCTTGCCGGCACCGCCGCGAAATCGGGTCTGGCGATGGGGCACTACGAGCTCCATTCGTGGATCATCCTTGTCCTGGGATGGGTCTTCGTCCCCTTCTACATGCGGAGCAAGGTCTTCACGATGCCCGAGTTCCTTGAGCGCCGGTATAACCCCAAAGCGCGCTGGCTGCTCGCCATCGTGCAGCTGCTCAGCTACGTCATTGCGAAAGTCTCCGTTACCATCTACGCCGGGGCGGTCGTCTTCAATTCGTTCCTGGGTATCGACTTCTGGTCGGGCGCCATCCTGCTGATCGTCATCACCGGGGTCTACACCATTTTCGGCGGGCTCCATGCGGTGATGTACACCGAGGCCCTGCAGGCGATGGTCCTGCTTGTGGGATCCATCATCCTGACGATCAGCGGGCTTGTGGAAATCGGCGGCTGGGGCAACCTTGTCGGCGCGATCTCCAAGGACCATCTGAACATGTTTCTCCCGCTCTCCGACCCCAATTTCCCCTGGCTGGGAATCCTGTTCGCTTCCCCCATTGTCGGCCTTTGGTACTGGTGTACGGATCAGCATATCGTGCAGCGGTGCCTGGCCGCACGGAACGAGCAGCAGGCGCGCCGCGGGACGCTCTTTGCTTCCTACCTGAAACTCCTGCCCTTCTTCATTTTCATGATTCCCGGTCTCATCGCGTACGTGCTGGCAAGCTCCGGCAGGCTCAATCTGCCCCAGTCCGACCAGGCATTCCCGGCGCTCGTCAAGGCGCTCCTGCCCGTCGGTTTGAGGGGGATTCTGGCCGGAGGGATCCTGGCCGCCCTCATGAGCTCCCTCGCGGCGGTCTACAACGCCTGCTCGACACTCTTCACGATGGACATCTACAGGAAGATCAAACCGGAAAGCACCGACAAGGAGCTGGTCAAGGTCGGGCGGATCACCACTGCAGTCGTCGTGGTCCTCGGCATGATGTGGATCCCCATGATGAAGGGGATCTCCGATATTCTCTACCAGTACCTTCAGAGTGTCCAGTCCTACCTCGCCCCGCCGATTGCCGCCGTGTTCCTGCTCGGGGTCTTCTCGAAACGGATTAACGGCAAAGGTGCGTTCACGGCCATGGTCGTCGGGTTCATCCTCGGGATGCTCAGAATCATCCTTGAGCTTCTCAGGAGCCACCTGAGCGGATTCCTCTATGCTTTTGCCACGATCAACTTCCTGTACTTCTGCATTCTGCTCTTCCTGTTCAGCATCGCCCTGATGGTCATCGTCAGCTTACTGACGGAGAAGCCCTCCGAGAGCCAGCTGAACGGCCTGACGTACGCGACCACAGTGAAAGAGGACAGGGCCAGCTCGCGGGCAAGCTGGGGCCGGATGGACGTGATACTTTCGGTGATCGTTGTGGTGATCGTGATCGCTGCATTCCTCTACTTCTCGCCGCTGGGGGTGGCCGGGTAACCGATGTAAGCGAACATTCACCTCGTGTCGCCGGCGGGGATGGCGCTTTTCCCGGGCGTCCTCCTCGCCGGCAGTGTTTCATCATTCAAGGCGCACCCATGAAGTACTCCAGATCTGCCGCGATCTTTGTCATTGCGGGCCTGGCTCTTGCGCCGCCTTTGGCGGGGCAAAACGCCGAACAGATCGAGAGCGAAATCAAGCAGCAGTGTGTAGACCTGCCCTTTACGATGCCGGCCATCGCTGTGCCCCGGTTTCCCGATCGGACCGTGAGCCTTTCAGCATGCGGCGGTGTGCCCGACGGACACACCCTGAACACGAGGGCTTTTGCTGCCGCAATCGAGTCGGTTGCCAGGGCAGGAGGCGGAACGGTGACCGTTCCTCCCGGCACGTGGCTTACGGGTCCGATCAGGCTTCTCAGCAACATCAATCTGTGCCTCGAGCGGGGCGCGCTTGTCCAGTTCAGCCACCGCCTCGAAGATTTTCCCCTGATTGCGGGATATGACGGGAAAGCCAGGAGGTACATCATTACTCCTCCACTCCATGCGTATCAGGCAAAGAATATAGCGGTCACGGGTGAGGGAATCTTCGACGGAGCGGGAGAGGCCTGGCGCTACGTCAAGAAATCGAAACTCACCGAAACGCAGTGGGAGCAGCTGCTGGCATCCGGCGGCACGGTTTCGCCCGATGGCAGCGAGTGGTGGCCCTCAAAAGAGGCTATGGAGGGAGGGAGGTCTCTGAAGGAGCTCGAAGAGTCGGGTAGGGAGCCGGCCATGGAGGATTTCAGGAGAGTGCGGGAGTTCATACGCCCGGACCTCGCTGTATTCGTGCAGTGCAACGGTCTTCTCCTGGACGGGGTGACGTTCCAGAATTCCCCGAGGTTCCATGTCCGCCCGAACCAGTCGGAGAACATCATCATCAGGAATATCACAATCCGCTGTCCCTGGTATGCTCAGAACGGTGACGGGCTCGATCCCACTTCATGCAGGAATGTCGTCATTTACAACTCCACCGTCGATGTCGGCGATGACGGACTCTGTCTCAAACCGGGAGCCATCGCTGCCAGCCAGGCCTCAGGCCCCGCATGCGAAAATATCGTGATCGCCGGGTGTATGGTGTTCCATGCACACGGCGGGTTTGTCATCGGCAGCGAAAGCTACGGCGGGGTGAACAATGTGGCCGTCCGCAACTGCGTGTTCTCGGGGACCGACGTCGGGCTCCGGTTCAAGTCGTTCCGCGGGAACGGCGGTCCGGTGCGGAATGTGTTCATCGACGGCGTTCAGATGCGTGATATTGCCAACCAGGCGATCCTGTTCGACATGTATTATTCCGGCAACAGTCCCGACGTGGAGTCTCAGAAGAGTCTGGGAGGGCACAGGGCCGAGCAGGTCACTGAGCGGACCCCCCGGTTTGAGAAGTTCTCGATCAGGAACATCGTCTGCAGCGGCGCGAAACACGCGGTGCTCGTGAACGGACTTCCTGAAATGCCGGTGAGAAACATCACGATGGATCATGTGACCATATCGGCGAACGAAGGGGTGGTTCTCGCCGATGTGGAGGGGATAACGTTCAGGGACTGCAATATTATTCCGAAAACCGGCCCGGCCATGACCGTGATGCAGGGCGGCGACATTACCGTGCAGGGCGGGAGCCTTGGACCGGCGGAAGTCATCCTCAAGGTCGACGGAGAGAGGTCGGAAAACATCCGGCTCACCGGTGTCGCCATGGGGAAAGGGAATCTGGTGTTGGGAAGGGATGTCAAGGCATCGGCGGTGATTCAGGAGCCCTGACGGGCGCTCGCTCCCGCTGCGTTCATCCCGGCGCTGCTCGGGCTTCGATTGATTGGCGCGCCGGGAACGTCACATGCGTTGCCGGGGAGTCCATTGCCCTGGCGCAGGTCAAGCCGGTTTTCAAGACATCCGGGAAGAACTCATCGGTCTCCATCGGGGGAGTCAGACAGGAAAGCGGCAAGTCCGTCGTAAACCTATCGAACGATGTCGTCTACATGATAGACGTCCCCGGCGCGGGCACCAGGTCCTGGACCGTGCATGTCAGTACGACTCCATGATATACAAAGGCTCACCAACGTGAATGCCATGCGGAATCCCATCGTACGATCTGTTTCCCTCATCGTCGCTCTTTTCTTGGCGGTTGTTCAACCAAGCATGGGAGGGACCGTCGTCTTTTTTGATAAGGGCTTCCCGGCTGTCGAGAACGGGGCGATCAGCCGCTCTGCGCTCGAGCATGCTCTCGCTTCTCTGAATCCCCGTTTTGAAGGCCTGGCGGATCTCAAGAAAGCAGGCGCACTTGCCGATGGGGATCTCCTGATACTTCCCTACGGGTCAGCGTTCCCCGCCGATGCATGGGAGACAATCCACCGCCATCTCGAGCGGGGCAACCTTCTCGTACTGGGGGGCCGGCCCTTGTTCGTGCCGGTTACCCGCGACACCACCGGCTGGCATGCAGGGATTCCCTGGAACACCTATTCCCGCTCTCTCGGCATCGAACACGCGTATTCCGCACCTCAACACGGACCCTGGAGCCTGCGGTGGGACGAAGACGCTCCCTGGTTCCATGCCACCGGTCTGGATCCCCGGCGCGTTTTTGTGAATGCGGGATATGCCGGAAGGTACCGGGGCCTTGGCTACATGGTTGATGCACGGGGCGACCGGCTTGCGGCTCCCGTCGTCGCCGACGATCATCTGGGGCGCGGTCTGCCGCCGCGGCGGCGGGTCTACCTCAGCTTTGACGCAGATTCCGCATACTGGGACTCCCGGGCCGGCATGGAGCTGACGCGGGAAGCGGCTCTTTATGCTTCCTGCGGGGGCATCCGGATCTGGCTTGATCTGCAACAGCTCACGCTGGATCCTGGGGAACACGCCTCGGGCGCAGTGGATGTGTTGCGGGGAGGGGAGCCCGGGCAATTGACCCTCGAGGTTCTCTCCGGCTCGAGAGTTCTCGGATCAAGAACAACAGCCTGCCTCAGCATGCTGCACGAGGAGATCGGAATTCCGGTGCAGTTGAACGAACCCGGGCTCTACACGGTGCGGGCAACCCTGTCAGTCAGGGATACGCTTGTTGAACGATACACATCGGGTGTTTGTGTGCGCGAGCCCGCGCTGCTTCAGTCGGGTGAGCGTCTGGAGGCGGGACGGGACTATTTCCGCCTTGGCGGAAAGCCGTATTTGATGGTCGGGGCCAACTACTTCTCGACCGATCCCTTCACCTTGGGCCTGTTCGTGGGAAGCAGCATCGGCGGGAACGCCCGGGACTGGGATCGGGATTTCGCCGAGATGGAGCATCAGGGGTTCACCGCCGTGCGCACCGGAATCTGGCTCAACCGGGCCCGGTATCTGGACCCCGTGAGCGGGGCGGCGGGCGAGCGAGTGCTCAGAGCCCTGGAAGCATATCTCTATGCTGCGGCGCGCCACCATTTCCAGGTCATCTTCACGTTCTTTGCGTTCGATCCGCAGACGGAATTGGACCCGGGGCCGGGACAGGAGGGGGGCCGTCTCGGACCCGGCTCAAATCCCTATCTGGATCCGGTGGCGGTCGAGGCACAAGCATCCTACCTTCGCGCGATCGTCTCACGTTTCCGAAATGTGCCCTTCCTCAGTTACGACCTCATCAATGAGCCAAGCTTCGACAATCCCAAACGACTGTGGAAGGCGAATTCGCCAAACGGAGATCCAAAGGAACTCGCGGCCTGGCATCAATGGCTCGAGCAACAGTACAAAACCGTGGACAAGCTTGCGTGGGCTTGGGGCACGCCGCCTGAAGACCTTGGCGCCTTCGACAAAGTGCCGCTACCTGCCAATGCCGACCTCGAGCCCTCGCGATCCGGCAATCCGCGGCTTGTCAGGGCTGTGGACTACAACCTGTTCGCACAGGGTGCGTTTCGCCAGTGGATCGATACGATGATCCAGGTTGTCCGGGCCACAGGTTCCCGGCAGGCCGTAACGGTCGGCCAGGATGAGGGAGGGGTCGCCGACCGTGTGCTGAACCAGTTCTGGGCAGGGTCGCATGTCGACTACACGGTCAACCATTCCTGGTGGCGCGACGACGCCCTTCTCTGGAACTCGGTGGCGGCGAAGAGCCCCTCCAAACCGAACCTCATCGGCGAGACTGGTCCTCAGCCTGTCTGGGACATGGACGGCTCCTACAGGTGGGACGAAGTGCAGGGGTTGGCGCTCCTGGAACGAAAACTGGCACTGGGATTTGCGAATGCGAACACCGGCGTCCTCCACTGGGATTGGACCCGCNNATGCAACTGAGGCCCTCTTGCCCGATGTGGCTCTGGTCCTGCCTCAGTCATTGCAGCTCTCGGTGCTGAACAGCTGGAGTCTTTCGGCTCAGCAGAACGCGGTGCGGGCGCTCTACCATCACGCCCGTGGAACCGCATTCGTGACCGGAGAATACCTGCTGTCTGAAATGCCCCCCGCCAAGCTGATCATTCTCCCCGCTCCCTGGGTGCTTCAGCAGCAGGCCTGGGATCTACTCATGAGCAGGGTGAGGGCCGGCGCGACCCTGCTTGTCTCCGGGAGAATCGACGCCGATGAACACTGGCGTCCGGTCCCTGATCGCACGAGGGATTGGGATGTAGAGTATTCCTATGCCGCATTGGCGACCAGAGAGGTTGCTCTGCAGTGGCCGGGAGGCACTGCCCGCCTGAGTTACGGGGCAGACCGGACGACATATGCCGAGCGGGGGTTCCTGGGGGATGGCAAAACCTTCCATGAAGTCCAGCTTGGCAAGGGAACCATCCTGTATTTTGCGCTCCCGTTGGAGCTTGCCGATCAGCTGGATGAGGTCGGACGCATCTATAAGTATGCAATGAAACGCGCTGGGGTGCATGCCGCCTACGAAACGTCGTGCGAAGACCCCGGCATCCTGATCTGCCCCACACGATTGCCCGACGCGACACTGTATGTCCTGACTTCGGAAAGCGCGTCGAATGCGCCGGTTGCTTTCCGGGATGGTTTGAGCGGCGAGAAAATCCGGGTCACTCTTGCCCCGGGCAGGGCGGCTCTGCTGGTCGTAGGCCGGGATGGACGCATCCTTGCCTCCTACAATGTCCGATAGTATCCCCCTGCCTCTTGCCGGCGTAGAACGGATCTGACGGCGAAAGGCCTCCATCCGGTGCGGAGCCTCCCCTCAGGCACGAGACTCGGCCAGGCATCCTTCACACGTTCATGCTGAGCCTGTCCATCGCGCTTTCTGACATAGAGCCCACCCATCCCGAGAAGCTGTCCTGCCCTTCGACAGGGGGTCCGCCAGCGTCGCGTGACTTGCAGTTGATCCAAATCAGGCACGCGCGGTCTGCAACAGGAAATCCCGCAGCCGGTCTTTTGCACGCCTGCTGAGGAACGCCGGGGGAGAGCGAAATCCATGGTACTGAAAGGAAAGTCCGCGATCACCTCCCGTGCGGTACGGGTGTCGTGGGCACCTTTATCTTGTTGAGCTGGACGGTATCGAGTCTCTTGAGCTGACGAAACTCCAGGACGTAGTCGGTGCATGCATCTGCCACCGTCGTAACATCGGCCGGGTGCCATTTATCCTCGAGCACGGTCAGCCTCGTCGCCTGCTGATGCATCCTGGTGTGAATCAACGTTTCTTCCATGCCTTCATAGGTGTCCGGTCTTTCCCCCGGGCAGTTCTCTTCGAAGATCTCGCGGGCGGTCATCCGGACCATCCCTGCTTCCATGTCACTGTCCACCTGCATGACCTCGTAGGTCTTTGGCTTAGTCCTGGACTCGGGTGTGGATTGCTGCACGACTGCCTTTGCCTTCTTTCTGGCAGTCACGGTCTTCCGTTTTCCATCCGTTCGCTTTCCCTTCTGCATATCATTGCCCTCCTCGTTGAAAACGTTGCCCCTGTTGCCGGAACCTTCACTCAAAGCCCGCTTCAGAGCTCGATTTCATCGTACCAGGCCGACGACCCGAGAAGGACGTCTCCCGGCGGTGAGAATCGAAGGTCCTCATCCTGACTCAGGAGATTTGACTGGCTCTACTGTTCTGGGCCGGGGAGAACCACAGGTTCCCTCCCCCCCCAGCGAATAGGTGTTCATTACGTAGGCCTTGGATGGTCCCGTCCCGCGAAAACCGGCGAATCCCTCCACATCTTCTGCAACAATATCCCGGGGCAGGCAGTTTCTTGATTCTTGCCTGGCCACGACGATTCTTCGGCGCGTCTAGTGGCCCACCCCCCCCAAAAAAAGCCATTTTCGTGCATGGTGCTCTTCTTGATGCTCACCGGTGCCGGACGGTGATTCTCAGGTGTCCCCAAGTCACCTTCCGCTCGATCGGGTTGAACGCCTTTGTCTCATAGCAGGCGAGACAGTCGAGCTGATGGCCATCCGGACAGTCGGGAGAAACGTGAATAACAGAGCTCAGAGTGTACCCATCCGGCCAGCGTGCCGGGATGATCTCATCGGCAAGCCGTTCATCCGCGCCGATGATCCAGGGATCATCAGCATACAAACGCAGGCGATGGGTCCCTTCATAGACCATGATCCGCTCGCCGGCATCCGCAACGCCGTCTGCATTGCCGAGACCCAGGACTGTATCCCGAACTGCGACGCCGTCATCGATACGTGTTGCGGTAAAGTAAGGGACACTGAAATCGACCGGGACGGTGAGCTCATCCTCCCATGTGCGGCCGCCGGCACGGATCTCGAGTGAGAATCTGACATCGGCGGGTTCGGCGTGCGGAGGGGGCCGTTTCGTGCAAGACACGCGCAAGGGGGGCAGCGTCACCACCCGCTGCCCGGGATTTGCCTGCGTGCTGACGCTCCGTTCGGCAATCGTCACAGCCGGGTCGGTAGTACGGAATGCTGCCTGGATCGTCTCAGGCATGCCGCCTTCTCCCCCGCGGTTGAACAGGCGAATGGTCAGCGCGTTGGTGGTGTTCATGCCGAGCCGGCGCCTTTTTTCCCCGACCTGGTAATCCAGAACAACCCAGTCCGGCGGATCTTGCTCACGATAGAGTCCGAGCTCCATTCCTCCCGAATCGAATTCGAGAGTAAGCCGTCCTCCAGAGTCGCTCACTGCCTCATTCATGGATGTTTCCCCCGAGGTCCTTTCATACTTCACTGTCCGGTACGACCGGCGAGGCTCATAGACCGGTGGGGTCGTAACGCGCCCGCGGATATTCTGAATGGGCGGTCCGCCCGGGAGCCATCGGAGTGCATCGATGCCGAACCCGTTCCTGTCGACATTCCTGAGGGAGATGAAACCCGGCTCCTTCTTGGTGGTTTCGACGCGGTATCCCCAGACGTCAAATGCCGGATAGAGGTCGGAGTGTGTCCAATGTGCCGGAGCAGGGCTCCCTCTCCCGAATGTCCGTGTGACAAACCGCATCGCCATTTCGAATGCTTTCGTTTCCCCGGGTTTGTCCACCATGTGGCCCCCGTGAAACTGCCAGTACTCCAGGGGAATGCCCTGCCACAGGGCGCCCTGGTGCACTTCCTGGTTGAGGAAGTAGAGGATGTCCGAGTCTCCGTTGTGCATGCGAATATTCACTCCCTGGAGGTTCTTGAACATGAACCGGACGGGGTAGAGCGAATGGTTGTCGGGAGAGCCGACGAAGAACTCCGGGCTGCCTGCGATGCTGACGGCCGCTCCGATACTGTCGGGATATTTCCCCGCCAGAAAAAACGACATGAAGCCCCCCATGCTGAAGCCGATGATCCCCCGATGATTCCTTCCGGTCAACGTGCGGTAGTGCGAGTCGATGTGGTTGACGAGTTCCAGGAAGTAATCGGTCATTTGAACCTGGTACTTCACATCCTCGTGATAGCCGACGTTGTAGGGCCGCGGCTCCCCTTCGTCAATGTTCCCATCCCACATGACCATGATAGTCTGGTACGTATCCACAAGTTTCTTCAGTTTCTCGTATTCAAGGAGGGCGTTATCATCCTTGAAGTGGCGGCCGCCCCATCCATGAAAGAAATAGATGACAGGGTACCGCCTGTCTGAACGATCGTATCCACGGGGAAGATAGAGGCGGAAGAACTTCTGCCGGCCGAACACCGTGCTGTGGTACTGGACGTCCTGATAGGCGGGGGAGGAGAGTCCCGCCTCCGTGTCAGTGGAGGGCAGGCCGAGGAGCAACCCCGCGAGGAGAAGGAGTGGACCGATGAACCGGGCAATGACCGTTCTGTCAGATCTCATACGCAGACCTCTCTGTTGATGGCACCGGGGGGTGGGGGGGTGAAGGTCCCGCCACTGGAACTGTACGGAACTTTGTGATGACATACATCCTGACAGACATGTTCCGTGCTGATGTGTTTCCCGCCGTGCCTGTCTTGACAATCGACAAACTTCGGTTTACGTTCCATGATGCCTGCCTCTGTCCGTCAGGGATGTGTCCCACACACCTCCAGAGCCTTCATGAAGACCGGCCTTGCTTTCCTGGTGCTTCTTGTCAATTCTGTCCGCGCGTTCGCCGACCCGCTCGACTCATTGTTCTCTGTGAAGCCGCTCGGATCTTCTGTAGCCGGCGGACAGACCATCTTCCGGGTCTTTGCCCCCACGGCATCACGCGTGGTCCTCACAACGTTTAGCCGGCTTGAAGACAGCGTCGGCACCACATATCCGATGACACGGGATTCCTCGGGAGTCTGGGAAAAGAGTCTCGCGGGGGAGAAATCCGGGCTGACCTATGGCTACAGAGTCTACCACCACGGCGAAAGCGAACAAACCCCGAAACCGCTCTGTCTGGATCCGTACGCGAAGGCCGTTGCCACCTATACCACGTACCTGGGTCAGCGCAGGGCGATTGTCGTCAAGGAGCGTCCCTACGACTGGCAGGGCGATTCCTGGATCCGTCGCGATTGGCGCGATTTGATCATCTACGAGATGCATATCAGGGACATGACGGCGCACTCCTCTTCGGGCGCGGCGCACCCGGGGACCTATGCCGGCCTGATTGAGGATGGCGGTACGGGCGGCATCAACCACGTCCTGTCCCTCGGCGTGAACACGGTGGAACTGCTCCCCGTCCAGGAGTTTGCGGGCATCGAGCTCCCGTACCGTGACTCCCTCGCGGGCCGGTTCAACACCTGGAACCCCTACGAGCGGAATCACTGGGGCTACATGACATCCTCCTTTTTTGCCCCGGCGGCCTTCTATGCGGAAGACTGGAAAGAGCTGAGGAGGAACGTCTGGATGGGGGAAAACGCCGTGGCGATCACTCAGTTCAAGGACATGGTGAAAGCCTTTCACAGGAAGGGCATCGCCGTCATGATGGATGTTGTGTACAACCATGTGTCGGAGTTCGAACTCTCGAACCTGAAGCAGATTGACTCCGCGTACTATTTCCGCCTCGATGCGCTCGGCCGGTTCCTGAGCGAAAGCGGATGCGGCAACGATCTGAAGACCGAACGCCCGATGGTGCGGCGCATGATCGTCGAAAGCGTCCTGTACTGGATGAAGGAGTACCATGTCGACGGTTTCCGGTTCGATCTCGCCCGGCTGATCGACTGGAACACAGTGGATGAAATTGCCAGGAGGGCACGGCGCGTGAACCCGTCGGTGGTCCTGGTGGCGGAGCCGTGGGGCGGGGGGTACGACCCTGCCGGGTTTTCCCGGCACGGCTGGGGGGCATGGAACGACCAGATCCGGAACGGGGTAAAGGGACAGAATCCGGTCGACGGTAAGGGGTGGATCTTCGGTGCGTGGCAGGGGAACAACACCGTCGAGAGGCTCGAGAGCTACGTGAACGGCACTCTGGCAAGAGATGCCGGCGGTCTGTTTCAGAAGCCCGGCCATTCGGTCAACTACATGGAATCGCATGACGACAACACCCTGGGCGATTTCATCAGAATCGGCCTGGGAGACGTGAAGCCTGGCCAGCAGGTCCCGGACATCGATGCGAATGCGCGGCTCACGCCGCTGCAGTTGAAGCTGAACAAGCTCTGCGCGCTCTTGCTCCTCACCTCGCGCGGCGCAACGATGATCCACGAGGGGCAGGAATTCGCGCGCAGCAAGGTGATCGCGGTCGACCGGCGGATCCAGGACCCGCGACAGGGGACCCTGGACGCCAATTCCTACAACAAGGACAATGAGACAAACTACCTGAACTTCGGGCATGCCCGGGCCAATGCGGACCTCGTGAACTATTACCGGGGACTCATCGCCCTCAGGAAGAAATACGCGGTGTTCCGGCGGGCGTCGTACGGCGACGTCTCGTTCCTGCAGCTGAAGGAGTATCCTCTCGCCCTGGGATACTCCCTGAGAGACCGTGACCGGGAATTCCTGGTCCTGATGAATGCCGACAGCTCCAGGGAAGCCAGGGTTGCGATGCCGGAAGGGACCTGGACCGTCCTGGTCAACGCAAAGGATGCCGGAGTGACCGCCCTCGGACAGGCTTCGCAAACTGTCATTGTGGATCCGAAAACCGGGACGGTTCTTATGAAGACCGTGAGGCGGTGACCCCCGCCATGGGAACTCAAGGATTTCAGCGGCGTCTTCCGTGACTTCAAGCCTGAGCATTTCACCCTTGCCTGCCGACAGTGTCAGGGGCGGATGACCTCCTTCTGCGGAGGAGGTAGTTGGTGAACCAGACAGAGGCGACCAGCGGCAGGAAGACGAGGGCAAACAGGATAGTTCAGGATGGGTGAAGATCGAAGAGGAGCACCAGCGTCAGCAGGATGGTAAGGATTCCCGCGTTCAGGATCGACACAAGTCTCGTGAATCTCCTTTCCGGGTAACGGGGGATGAGCCCGAACGCGCGGGAGAGGATTGACACCGCGATCGAGACGACCACTACCTGTATCACGAACCCAAGCATCTGAACCTCCTCCGTGGTCTCAAGCCGGAAGCCGGCCGGCCTCAGGAATCATGCTGACTCCGTGAACGCTTCGGGGCTCTTCCGTGATCGACGGGGCGCGCCCGCTCTCCCTCAATACCTCGATCTCTGATCCTGCTCCGCGCCCGGGATGGGCGGAATGAATTCCATATCTGAAAACGCCCTGAACACCTGGTTGGCGGAGAAGACGAGAGCAACCCGCCTCTGAGCCATATTGTACGCGAAATCGATCCGGAAGATACCATTGCCGAGGTTCTTCCCGCTCTCGAATTGCAGGCCGATGCCTGCCGCCGAATGGAACGGCTGATTCCAGAATCCCTGACCCTGGTTCCACACGACCCCGGAATCGAAGAAGAACGACGTGCCCAGCTTGAAGAACCAGACACTCAGCAGGGAGAACATCCGGTGTTCCAGGTTCACCAGGAGGAGACGCTGGCCGGCAAACTCGTTGCTCCTGTAGCCCCGCAAGCCGGAGAACGACCCCAGAGTCAACTGGCTGCTGGGCGACCAGTGGGATCCGATGGTTGTTGTGATCCTTCCCAGGAGCGTCTGATTCGGCATCATCCTCCAGAAATGGAGGGCGGTGGCGGAGACCGTCATCTCGTTGGGGGTATTGCCGATGAAATAGGATGTGATCGAAGCTTTGTAGTTCCCTGAGAGACCTCCGCCGAACCTCACGCTCCCTTGTCCGAAGGCCCGCGCGAAGTAATTCACCCAGCCGAGCTTCGAGAAGTGCAGGTTGCGCCCGAACGCAAGTCCGGCCTGATACCCCACAGGCACATCCTCGACCCTCCCGAAGTTCTCGATAAAGCTCCCTTTGTAAAAGTCCCGTTGAAGAATGCTCACCGAGCCGATCACCAGGTCCACGTTGTCAAAAGGCCGGAGCTCCATGGAATCCGAGCTCGCCCTCACCCTGTAGTACGCCGCGGCAACCTGGAGTTTTGCGTCGGTGCCGGACGACGAGGCGAGCCACACCAGCTCGTTTTCCTGTTTGAGATAGTCGTCGCGCGCCACCTCCCCGTTTTGGTACTGGCGGATTCTCACCTGCCCGGTGCTTGCATAACCCCGGGCGGCCCAATCCGCTGCATCCGCATAGAACGGTCGTTGGACATCAAGAGATGCCTGCCTGAGCTCATCAGCATCCCTGAACTGTGCCGAACTACTCCACCAGCTCCCGAACAAGCGCGGTTCGGTGAAACCAACTTCACCGCCGTTGGGGTTCGTGCGATCCGAAAGGCGGTTATAACCCACCTGGGCCTTCTGCCCCGTGCCCAGAAGGTTCTCCTCCCGGACGCCAACGCCGAAACCGCTCACTCCCCCTCCATACTGGACCGACATCGACGGACTCAGGGTCCACCGGTCGTGCGTCCTCACGACGACGTCGATCGTGCTGTTCGGGAGAGTGTCTGATGTGATGCTGATATCGCCGATGAACCCCAGCCTTCGAAGATGCCTCGCCGACTCATCGATGAGCCGCTGGTCGTAGAGATCGCCTTCTTTGAAGAGAAGCTCGTTGCGAATCACGTCTTCACGCGTTTGAATGTGCACATCGTTGGCGATTTTTCTGGCTGTTTGGGCGAGTTCTCCCAGGGGCCGGGAAAAATCCCCGACGTTCCGGAGAACCGTGGAATCGGACTCGTCGAAGACCTGCCGCTGTTCGATCGTGACCTTGCCGACCACCTGGGCATGGATCTCCTCACCCCCAAGGGAAGGGGAACCCGAAAGGGTGTACAGGACCATCATCCCGAATGCGGTCCGAACAACCATCCACGAGCGCTCCCGGACGGACGCCGATACCGTAGCCAATCGGAGGCTATTTGGCAATGGTTGCCTGGCTGGACTTCGGAGAGACGCTGCTGGAGGCATGAGAGCGACCCAATCCCACGAACATGATCGACGACGATGCTCGACTAATGGCCACGTGAGTGATAACGGGGGATTCCCCCCCCGGGCGGTAACACATCACGATGAAGCCATCACACAATGCGGTTCAGATTGACACTGAGGCGAAGTTTCTTCGTCGTATCAACGGGGAACGACTGGATTGCTCCTTCTTTTTTGCGGTGAGGATCGGAGTGCCCTGTATGAAACTCAAATATATAACAAGGAGGGACAATGTCAACGTTCCCTGGGTGCTCAGGTGAGCGAGCGGCTTTTTCGAACATGATGGTCGACCCGGCCCCCGGGGCCGGAGTTAGCGACCACGAAGGAGATGTGCTCAAAATTCACCTCCGGCTGTCCATTGCGTTGTCGGTGCAATCAAACGCCTCCGGGGAATCGGCAGGTCTTGCGCACGCCCTTCCGCGAGATTATCATCGTTCAGAATCCCGGTTCTTGATATTGTTGGCAGGTATGACCATATTCGACCGCACGATGGGTGCCCAACCTCGCGGCAGGAACATCCACAGGGGCACCGTCGCTAGACCAGTGAGAGGCATGGCGAAGCCCAACGACCAAAAACCACTGACAGTCCGTTGTCCGAACTGCAAGCAGATCCGGGAGCCGGACTATAACGAGAGTACTCGACACTACGTCTGCCCCATTTGCGCGTCTCAGGTGGACGCACAGGTGCTCATTGAAAAGAAGAAACGGGGTCTGCCGTAGCAGCGGGGCAATCTCTGGTTTTGAGCACGGCGAATGAGGATTTCCTCCGAACACCCACCACCCCCGATTCGAACACGTAGCAGGTCCGTACATTTGCTGGAAACCTGGCCGATCTCCGTCTCAGGGCTTCGGAGGTTTCGCTCGGGTCCGCATTCAGAATCCGAGTGGATTGCGTATGAAATTCGCAGGATGAATGAACCCTCGAAATCTGGATCTTCCTTCCCATACAACCCCTGGGGACAAAAACGTGACCATCACCTATGCCAAGATCTTCCGCCTTGTCGGAATCGTTTCAGTGCTATCCTGGTGCCTCGTCTCAGGCTTGTCGGCCCAGGAATTGGTTCCAGGAAAGGTTACAGATCTCATCTTCGCAGGCACCGCTCTGCCGCCGACGCTGCACAGCATGATGACGGGCGAAGCGACGACGCCCACGATGACGGTCCGGCTTCCGGATGACTACGATTCCTTGAAGATGTATCCGCTGCTGGTCTACGTCCCGGGGTTCGATGGGGGGCTGAAGGGCAACATCGGGAACGCTCAGACCATTGCCGGACCCCGCGGCTGGATCGTCGCGAGCGTACCACTGTTCAAAAGGACCGTTGACACGAGTGAACCAGACGGCGGAATCATCGTCAGCCTCGAGGATGCACCGGTTATTGCGAGATCCTACGAGCTCATGCTGGGGCGGCTCTTCAGGCTTGTCCCGAATATCGACCGCGAGCGGAGTGCAATGGTGGGTTTCTCCAATGGCGC
>PMBF01000072.1 GCA_003152875.1 Ignavibacteriota bacterium
GCCAGTCCCTCCTTCACCGGTGTCATCAGGAGCTCTCGCGCCACGATACGCGTCTCCTCGGTCTTTCGAAGAACTCGTTCGGTATATTTCCGGGTCCAGAGTGGAGTCCCGAGCAGAGGGTCGAGCGCGGAGGAGGAACGGAATGCCGAGAGGAATGCCTTCATGTCTGATTCGTCATCCCTTCCCCTGACGATAAGCAGGAGACGGGTCGGCATGAAGCAGTAGGCATAGATGTCGAACCTGTGCTCGGCGGCACTCTCCCTGAGGACATTGAGGGCTGCAAAGACGGGCTCCGGCGCAGAAAAGAGAGGCCTACCTGCATGCACCGGCTGCGTGATGATGTACCGGTGCATCCCCTTGTAGTTGAACCGTTCCCCGCTCCCCTCGCGTCCCGCACTGGGAAGACGCATCACATCTGTTGTCGACATCTCGCAAGCCTCTCACATGTTGCAGGACCTCTCTTACGGCGTGAGTCCCTGCTGCCGGATACTCTCCCGGATGCGGCGGACGGCTTCCTCCTCGCTGATCGTGAGCCGCACTCCGGCATTCCTGACGGCCATTTCGAGCGAATCCCGCCGCTGGGTCAGCCAGAGCCAGACACAGTATCCGAGCCGGTCCCGGTCATGGGGCTCGGCCGTCGGGATACCTTCAACGGCCGCATAGGCGGCCTTTTCCGCTGCCTGGGCGGGGGCGGGCCTGACAGATGATGGAGCCTTCGTTGTCATGCTTCTTCAGGGATGATCGTTGGGCGTGAACAACGGGGTAATATAGCCAAAGCTTCTCACAGTTGGTATCCTATCATGAAGTACCAGAGGAGCGGGCCCTGTGCCACGGGTGTGTTCGGAAGGTCGCTGTTCAGGTAAAAGCTTTTGCCAACCCCCACGGACGCGGGACCGACGGGCGTGCGCCAGCAGATCTCGGTCCCCACTCCGTGCCTGAGCGTGGAGAACTTGAGGTCCTCGGGAAGCGCGGAGACAGACCCGAGGTCGTACCGGATCCGCAGATAGGTGTCGAACAGCAGCCGGACGGGGAGAAAGTACCGGTACTCCAGGTTCGCCAGCATGAGCTGCCGACCTCGCCTGTCATCCTCACGCAATCCGAAGAAGCTGTCCCTCCCGCCAAGCCGGAACTGCTGGCTGAGGGGGAGGGTCCGGTCGGCAAAATCCATGATGATGCGCGGGTGGATCGTATGCCTGCCTCCCCACGTCGTGTACCATTCGTACATCAGCCGCATGGAGTTGAATCCGAGTTCGCTGCCGAGCCCTTCCACGGCAAACTCATAATTCAGGGTGAAGCCGACCCCCGAGGTCGGGAACGGGTATGCATCTTTCGAATCGACGACGGTTCCCCCCTGGATCATGACCAGGCGGTATCGCTCCTCGAGAGAGGCGGCATTCTGGAGGTTCTTCAGCCGGACGTTCTGCACAAGCAGGTCCAGGCTCACCTTGCCCAGGCGCTCGAACTGGCTGCTGAACCCGACCGAGGCTCCGTACCGGATATCCCGGTATTCTCCCACCTGGACGCGGCGCCACTCGTCCGGACTTTCCTGCGCCGCATCGGCGAACAGGTAGGTGTCGAATGTCCTGTAAAACGCATCCGCGCTCAGCGTGAAGTAGGCCCCGAACAGGCGATGCACCATGTAGCCGAGGTTGACGTCGGCATTGCGGTCCCCTCCCGAGAGGGTCAGGCCCAGCTCCATGCCGGATCCCTGGAAGTTCTCATCGCGAATATCGAGCAGCCCCTGCAGGTGACGTTCATTGTCGGCCCGGAGACCGAGACGCATGAGCTGGCTGGGCCGTTCCCTCAGCCGGATGGCCAGGTCCGTCCGGCGGCCGGGGTACGTCACCTCGAGATAGACGTATTCGAAAAGGGTGGTGCTGATGATATTGGCAACGCCCCGGTTCGCTCGGTCGATCCGGAACACATCGCCTTTCTCCATCTCGAATTCCTTGAGGATAAAGTCATCCTGCGTCCGCTCTCCCCCCTCCACGCTGATGGAGTCAAGGATCCCTTCATTGACGGCGATCCGGAGCCGGCCGGACACCGTATCGAAGGAGACGGTATCGATGCGCGCCAGCGAATACCCCAGCGTACGATAAATCCGGAGCACCTCTTCAAGGTCGGCGACGCTCTCATGGCGGTTGACGCTCAGGCCGAGTTGTCCGCTGAACACGCGGGCGAGGCTGTCCGGGGAGACCTGCCGGCAGCCTGTGATCACGACCTCCTTCAGCAGGGGGTTCGGCCGGACGACGTAGCGCAGCCGCGTAACGATGCTGTCGAGCCACACCTCGGCGTATGCGTCCTCGCAGACGCCGGAGGCAAACAGAAGGCGGAGGTTCCGGCGGATGCCGCGGGCAGAGACGAAGGCGGAGTCGCGCGAGCACTCAAGGAACGCCTTGAGAGAATCGGACACGGGGCCCTCCACATCGACGGATGCCGGGGCCGCATAGCGCGAGGTGTCGGGGTCCATGGCGGCCGCACGCTCATCCAGCAGCCTCCGGATGGCAGGGATGCGCTCCTCGGCTGACTGCTCGCCGAGCGCGATCAACGTATCAAGGCCGTGAAGGTCGAAGGTCAGGTGGCGTCCAATGTTCGGGGTGATGACGACGTCGGCGTTCCGGAGCTGCTCGGTGTTGAACACTTGCATCGAGATGCTCATCATCTGATCGACGGTCTGCCACGGCGCGTTGAGCTCGTCGATCGTCCTGAGCCCGCTGGTGGTGTTGACGGCGATCACCGCATCGACTCCCCGTTCGCGGGCGACATCGACGGGGACATTGGCGAGAAGGCCGCCGTCGATCAACCGCATGGAATCCCGCTCAATGGGATTGAACAACAGAGGGGTCGTGGCACTTGCGCGGATCGCCTCGGCCAGCGATCCGCTGCCCATGACGACGCGCTTGCCTGAGATAAGGTCCGTGGCGATAGCCCGGAACGGCACCTTGAGATGGTCGAAGTCGGGGTCGGCGTGGTAGAGCGCCTGCAGGGTCTGGATGTTCAGCCAGTCCGTGAGCTGCTGGCCGCTGGCGACCGCCGAAGGGATCACCGGCTCCAGACCCTGGAACCGGACGGCAAGAAACGTCCTGTCACGCGCGAGTTTCTGCTCGATGAAGAGATCTTTGCGCCGGGCCTCATCGTTCAGGGAGAGGATCTCATCCCAGTTGCTGTGCAGGGTCAACGACTCGATCTCCGCCACTGAATACCCGGAGGCATAGAGGCCGCCGATGATGGCTCCCATGCTGGTGGCTGCGATGAAATCGATGGGGATGCCGTTGCGCCTGAGGGCTTTCAGGACCCCGATCTGAGCGGCACCGCGCGCCCCCCCCCCGCTCAGCACGAGGGCAAGACGGGGGCGCAAGGGCTCGCGGGCGGGCAGAAACCCGCTTCCCGGAGTCCGCGTTGTGTCATAGGCGAGCCGGAGAGTTGCAGCCAGGCGCCCTGCGCCGGGTTCCCGGGCCCGGAGCAGCGTTCCCGGAGGAAGCAGGAGAGCCAGGAGGAGAAGAATGGAGGATACACGCATGGTCGAGGGAGAATCGCTCACACTGCATTCTACCATTCCGTCGGGGGAAAAGCAAGGTGCCCGCCTTACGTCCGCCTGCCGGCATGGGGAGCGCCCCGGCATCTGGGTGCGACCGGCGGGCGAAGAGGGGAGCCGTGGAAAGATCCGGAGGCGCGGCTCAGCGCGGGATGTCGGTCGACAGACGGAACCGGAGCACGATTCCCAGCTCGCCGTCGAGGACGTAGAGAACGCTCGAAAAGAAGGCGATGCCCGTGGGCCGGCGCATCAGTCCTTTGGCCCTGGCGCGGCCGAACGACTCGCTCTTGAACACGCCGCGGCTCGTAAACTTGAACACACTGTCGAGCCCCGCGTCGGCGACGAAGACATCCCGCCTGGAACGGTCCACGGCAACCCCCTGAGGAAGAAGATAGAGGTTGGGCCGGATGAAATCGGCCGCCCGGTCCTCCGGCCTGGCGGGATCAAACCGGGGGAGCCAGCCCACGAAATCGGAGTTGCTCTGGTAGGTCATCCAGAGCGCGCCATAGGCGACTCCCTCACCCGACTGGACAAGGACAAAATCGCGGCTGCCGGGAAACGACGCAATGGCGGTGGGGAGGTTGATATTGACAATCCCCGTTCCGGCCCCCGTCGCGAAGGCGGAAAGCGGGGTGATGAAGGCATCGTGTTCATCGAAGAGCAGGACCCTGGCATCGGGATCGATGAAACTGGAATTGTCCGATCCCGATCGGGCAGCCAGCCAGGTGTTGTCGCTGAGCACGCAGAGGCCGGGAAAGCGCCGCGCCGGGTGCGCGAGCTCCCTCCAGACCGTGTCGATGCGGGCCCGGTCGAGATGGTGCGCGGAGTCGGGAGAGGCCGAAACGAGGTGAATCCGGAAGATGGCGCCCGCGGTGTCGCCGTTGGGAACCACCACCTCACCGCCGACCAGGAGGTCAAGCCGGCTGTCCTGCGCCAGGGAGACCGGATGCAGGAGCGCGCGTTCGCTCAGGAACTGGCCGGCGCGGTTCAGCATCACAAGCCGGTTCGCGCGCGTGTCGGCCACGTAGAGCAGCTGATCGTTCCCCACCAGGATGTCTTCGGGCCCGGTGAACCCCGCAAACGGCGGGTCCACCAGGACATACGAGGTGTCGATCACGCCTGTCTGCAGCTGCCTGATGTCGTTGATGTCTATCGGCTTCTCGCAGGCGGAAAGCAGGAGCAGGGCGGCCGGCACACACATCTGCAGGAGGGATCGTGCGACCCTTGTGGCATGGCGTTGCGTCATGAGACCTGTCCGGCTGCACATGGATTCATCAAGCCGCCTGGTATTCAATAGGTACACGAGACCGAGATTCTGTGGACGGAACCGAGACGGCCAAAACTCGCAAAGGCGTAATCGGCGCCGATCGTGCTGACAGAGGTGGCCAGACGCACGCCTGCGCCGAGCATGAAGCTCTCTTCCGACGTCGCGTCAGCGCCGAACAGCGGCTGCCCGATCGTCCGCTTGGCGCCGCCGCGAAGGAAGAAAACGTTCTGCCAGGCGTACTCCGCGCCCAGGCGGAGATTCTCGGCGTTGTCGTTCGGATGATTGAGCTGCACCGAGACCGTCAGACGCTGGTCCTCCGTCTGGACCGGGTCCATCGCCAGCCCGAGCTTGAACACCGTCGGCAGCGAGAACGACTGGAAGGCGTCGACCGAGGTCCCATCGATCCGCGTGACCTTCCCGCTCGGCGCGACGTCGGAACCGAAGTTCGAGATCACGACGGCAAACCGGGCGTTGCCGAGGCCGGTCCAGTAGTACGTCCCGAGGTCCACCATCACCGAGCGCATCTTCAGGACATCGAGCGTCTCCTCCGCATACCGCACTGTGGCGCCAAAGCTGAATTGATCCGTCATGCGCTTCGCATACGTCAGCCCGAGGCCGATGTCTCCGAAGGAGAAGAACCGGCCCGTGCCGAGGGGCTCGGTCTCCGTGGTGATCTCCATGTCCGCCATGTGCAGCGACGCAAACGAGACACCGACCGCGTCGCCTTCCGACAGGTGGTAGACCAGGCCCAGGTAGTCATGCTTGATGTCCGCCACATACTCAGTGTGCGACGCCAGGAGCTGGTTCTCGGCAAACTGCACGAGGCCGGCGGGATTCCAGTAGAGCGCGGAAGCGTCGTTTGCCACAGCCACAAACGACTCCCCCATGGCGACGCCGCGCGCGCCCACACCCAGTTTCAGGAACTGGAACGCGGAGATGCCCGCACGCTGTCCTCCGAGGTTGGGAACGAGCTGGGCAAGCGCCTCCCCGGGCGCGAGCGCCACTGCACAACAGAAGAGGAGGACACACCGGATCGATTTCAACACTTCCTCATTGACTGTACTGTCCGCCCGGGGCGGAGCCGGAACGGCCCCGGCAGAACGGGCTGTCCCGTGTCAGAACCTGAACGAGAGGCTCCCCCTGACGGTCCTGGGGTTCAGATACCTCGCCGGATTGTACGGAAACGGGGAGAGGTCGCCGGTCAGCTGTGGATAAAGCGGATCATTGTAGCTCAGCGGAGTCGGATCCCCGTATTCGTATGCCCGTCCCGTCACCGGATTGATGATCTGCGAATTCATCGTGTTGAACAGGTTCTGCACTTCGATGCTGACCACCAGCCTGCCAAAGCCGACGTCGATGAACTTGTCGATGTTCAGATCCACAAAGAACCAGGAGTCGCCGATCGACGTATTCTGGCTGTTGATATTGCCGATGTACTGCGGACGGCCGGTGACCGGGTCGACTCCCGTGTAGATCTGGGGAGTATAGCGCTTCCCCGACTGATAGAAGAGACGCACGTACGCGTTCCAGTCGTCCAGCAGGCCGCGCCCTACCCCGAAGAGTGGCTCGTCCTTGGGCACGGTGAAATCCATGGTGAGCGAGAGCTGGACGGGACGGTCCCAGATCAGGTAGTTCTCTTTGATGTTCTCAGGCTCACCGAGCTGCAGCCGGATCTGGTTTTCGTCCGGCGTCGAGCTCTTGCCGGTGGCGATGGAATACGCGCCCGACAACACTCCCCGGAACCAGCTGCCGACCCGTGTCTTGTATTCGACCTCAAGCCCTCTGACGCGCCCGTAGTCGGAGTTGAGATAGGTGGTATAGTACTGGGCCGCGCCGGTGCCGGTCAGCCGCTGCACCGTCTTTTCCGTGATGTAGTCGAAGATATCCTTGTAGTACGCGGTGACCGTCAGGACATCGTTGCCGGAGAGTTGGTTCCGGAGCCCCAGCTCATACGCCACGGTGGTCTCGGGATTCAGATCGGGATTCCCCACAGGGAGCATAGAGCGCACGGAGGTCTGATCCAGCTTGGAATAGACGAACTGGGGCCGGGGAAGTTTGGAGAAGTGGCCGTAGGAGAAGAACAGCGTCTGGTTGTCCGAGACTGGGTGCGAGATCCCGAGCCGCGGGCTCAACCGCGCCTTGAACCGGCGGCCGAACAGCGAGAAGCTGTCGTGGAGGTAGGCATCCCGGAGGGCCTGCGAGATCACCAGGGTTGAGGACGTGTCGCCCGCGACGTCGTCCACGAATTTCCCGGGCGACCAGTAATCAAGCCGCATGCCGACGTTGAGCAGCATGCCGCTCAGCGTGATGTTGTCCTGCGCGTAGATGGCTCCCTGCGCGGGTTTGACGCTGTAAATATCATTGTCGAAACCGAGCGGCTTCACCCAGGGACGCACAAGATCGACCATCTGCATGTCCTGAAAGCGCATCTCCAGGCCGGTCTTGAACCTGTTCTTCTCCGTGAAGAAGTTCGTCAGGTCGAACTTGAAGGTGTACTCGGTGAGGAAATGATCGCGCCAGGAGGTCGGCGATCCGAGATCGTAGAACCCGTCACCCGGGACCACGCCGACGGTGTCCCTGCCGACGTTGTAGTAATGCAGCGGGAGTGTGACGATATCCTGGGGTTCGATGTACGACTGGAACGGTTTGCCGTTAGCGTCGCCGCGCACGTGCGCCGTATACCGGCTCAGCTTGATTTCATAGAACATCTGTTTGCTCAGCGTCTGCGTCCAGGAAAGCGAATGCTGGATGTTGATCTGGGTGAAGGTCTCGGCGCTGTCGGGGATGAACTGGAACTGGTACTGGTACCCGGGGTTCGGCTCAACGCGCTCCAGCGTCGCCTGGATTGCCTGGGTGTTCTGGTCGATGCCCACCGACTGGTTGTAGGAATACGTGAGCTTCATGGTCGGGGCGGGCTTCCATGTCAGTTTTGCGAGCCAGGAGTAGTTGTTGGCCCTTTTCGGCGCCCAGCGGGTTCCGTGGAACGTGCTGGAGAAGAGCCCGCCCGGGGCCTCGACGACATAGTCGGTGGGGCGGTTGTCCTGCCCGACAAGCTGCACCCACCTCGTGTACCCGTCGCTCAGGTTGGCGTAGGCCGAGCCGAAGAAACTGACCGTCCCGGGGACCTCGATGCCCAGTGCCGGAAGGAGGTAGGTGGTGAGCGGTTCCGGCCCGCTCACATTGAAATCGTAGATGTCGGTATTCCAGTTCGTGCGGGAGTCCTTGTTGATCCCGTAGTGGTCGGTCTTGTATCCGAGGGAGCCGCTGTAACGGTCGGACCCTTCGCGCGTGGTGATGTTGACGATCCCGGACGTTGCCTGACCGTACTCGGCGTTGTAGCCGCCGGTGATCACTTCGGCGTCCTGGATGGATGAGGGAGAGAGCTGGAGCCCGAAGCCGGTCCCCGCCATCGGGTCCTGCACCGAGATCCCGTCGAGGAGATAGGCGTTTTCATACGAGCGTCCGCCGCGGATGTGGATCTCATTGTCAGCCATGACCACGCCGGGTTGCAGGGAGACGATCGACTGGACGTTTTGCACTGCGGAGGCCTGGATATCGGCCTGCTCGATGGTGCGACGGCTCGCCGTCTCTTCGATATCGAACAGGGGCCTTTCGCCCACGACCACGACATCCTGATCGAGCGCGAGAACGGTCTCCTCCATCTTCGCGTTGACGGAGGCCGTCTGTCCGGCGCGCACTTTCACGTTGGTGAACTGGACCAGCCTGTAGCCCAGGAGCGACACTTCCACCGTATAGGCGCCCGGGCTGACGTTCTCAACGTGGAACCTTCCATTGATGTCGCTGGTGGCGCCGTAGTATGTGCCCTTAACGGTGATGTTTGCCCCCGGAAGACCCTGTCCGGTCGAACCCTCGATGATGCTCCCCGCGATCCGTCCCGCAGTTTGCGCCGGGGTTGCCGTGGGCTGCCAGAACAGGATTGCCGCCGCGGCAACGACGAGCCTGAACGCCCGGGGAACCGTGCATCCGGGGCGCACCCGCCCGAGAGTGGAAAGGAGGTTCAAAAGGACCTTCATCACCGTTTTCGGGACAGAACGTTGGGGCCGGATGATCGGGGCATGCCTCGAAGAAACCCGGCGATCTCGCGGAGCGCACCGCGGGTCACGTGCAGCGTTCGCAGGGTCCTCAGAACACCCTGCGGTTAACGACCTGGACCGGGTTGAACTGGCCCAGCGCCTTTTCGAAGAAGGCGGTCAATCCCATTCCCTGCTCCGTGTTATTGAGCAGGTGCAGGGGAACGCCCATGAAGACGATGCGCCCCTGGCCGTCGAGGACGCCAATGTTCGGCGTGCCGAGATACCGGTCCCGGGGGTCAGACTGCAAATGATAGATGTAGCGCGCATCGGCCCGGCGATAGACCGGCCGCATGAAGATCACGTGGTTGACGGGGCTGGAATTGAACGCGAGCTGCGGGTAGATGTCTGTGCCGTTCGTGCTGTCGGCAAGCAGCACATAGTTCGCCGGGATGCGTGTGTCACCGGTGACGGGAGGAGGCACCGGCACCCGGGTCGGCGAGAGATCGACGCTGCTGACACTGTCGATCGGCGCAAAATCCCTCAGAGCGCCGCGCGGATCGATCGTGTTGATGAACGAGGTCGAGAACATCACCCTTCCGCCGTTCTGCATGTACGTGAAGAGCGAAAGCTGGGCGACCCCGAGACTCGGCTGCTGGTCCGTGTACCAGAGAACGTAGTCGTATTGCAGGAAGGTCTGGATCAATGCCGGGTCGACATACGGGGGGACAAGCGTCCCGACCTTTCCGGAACTCTTGTCACCCAGCGTCACTCCCTGACCCATGTCCAGGCGGTCCACGGCCGTGAACTGTCCGGTGCGGACTGCGGCAAGTGCGCCCAGGTAGGTTGAGAGTGCAGCAGATGCGTCGGAATTGACGTAGTCGCTGACCAGGAGGAGCTTCGCCCTCGGGCGTTTCACGTACCACCGGTCGTTCCCGGACGGCATGACGGCAGGAGGGCTGTACTCGCCCGCCACGTCCCGCACCTCCACGAAGAAGACATTCCGGCTGTCAAGTCTCAGGCCCGGCAGCTGGCCGATGGCCTGCCTCCCGAGAAACGTGCCCGCATAGACGTCGGCAGTCACGGTGGCGCCGGGAGCGTCGATCACGGCATCGCTCCGGAGACGTGGAACGACGATGGTCACCATGGTGTCGCGGAGCGGCACCGTGAGCCAGTTCGCCGGGTTTGTCGTGTCGTTGAGGGCGATCCGGTACGAGACCAGGGTGTTGTTGCCGTCCGGATCTGACGAGGACCAGGCAAACGTGGCGGCGGTATACGTCGTGTCCGGCTGTTTCAGCACGCCGGCGGGATCATTGGGATTCGGCGCGAAGAAGACCGAGGGCGGCGAGTTGCGGATCGGGAATGTCTGGAAGGCGCCGACGGGGTCGATGGCTCCCGCCAGATCGTCCAACCGGAGATCTCCCCCGTCAAAAAGCCCGTTGTCGTTCCTGTCCCAGTACGGGAAGGGGTACAGCCGGACCGGGCTCTGTTCCGGCAGTCCCCGGAACGACGAGGTGACCCCCCTGACCACCACCTCGAACCGGCGGTACAGCGTGTCGAGCGGGAAGAGCAGTGTTGAGTCGGTCTTCGTAGTCCAGGAGTACCTCATCGTGTCGATCCGCGAAGCGGGCGTGCTCCCCGGGGTGACAATCCGGAACGAGAAGAGATACCCCCGGATCAATGCGTTCTGGCATTCACCCCACCAGTGAAGATGCGTCTTGCTGACGCCCGTGGCAAGGGAAGAATCGGGAAAGAGCCAGAGGAACGTGCTCGGCGCTCTGATGGCCGCAGGGTTATCCGCAATATGCTCGCGGCATCCGAACAGGGTCAGCAGAAGAAGACAGACAACGCCGATGAGACGCAGGGTGGTCACGGTACGCAGGAACTCTGTCCCTTCTCCCTCCCCCTCCCCCGCCCGCCAGGATCAACCGGGGAGCGGAGGATACGGAGAGGAACAACTGACTGAGGTTGGAGATTTTTTTCGGCCGGGATGTGAAGTCAGACCATCCTGACTTCCCCGCCTGACCGAACTGGATTGGTGTAGCTTGGCACTATTTGATCACCATCATCTTCATGATCGAGCTGTACGAGCCGCTCTGGATCCGGTAGAAGTACATTCCGCTGGCGAGGGATGATGCATCGAATCTCACCGCGTAGCGGCCCGGCGCCTGGAATTCGTTGACCAGAGTCCTGACTTCCTGACCGAGAATGTTGAAGACTTTCAGCGTGACGCTTCCAGAGGCGGGGAGCGCATACTGGATCACGGTGGACGGATTGAACGGGTTCGGATAGTTCTGCGAGAGCGCGTAGCTCGCGGGGAGTGCGCCGGTCTGTGCCAGCTTTACGCCGGTGAGCACCACGTTCTGGAAGTCGGCGTCCGTACGNNCCGTCGTTCACGGAATACTCCGATGGGTCAGAGAAGGTGGGGTTGATGTCGGTGACCGTGAGGTTCGTGAACTTCACCAGCATGCCTTCATAGGACTCGGCGCTGGGGGTGCCGTTGCCGACATTGAAGCCGGAGGTCGTCAAGGCGACCGGAGCGGGGAGCGCATTACCGCCGGAGACCTTCACGACGCCGGTGATGTTGCCGAGGCGGGTGACATCGAACTGTTCCTGGACTGTTCCGGTGACCGTGACGCTATCGCCGTTACGCAGGGCGTCCATCTGCTTTATGGCAATGGTGTCGGTGGTGGTCAGCCAGATCCCGCTCCACGGCTGGCTGGTGCTCTGCATGTACCAGGCGTTCGTCCATCCGGTGGACAGAGGGGTAAGCGCGATATTCGCGGTATCGGCGGTGATGATGCCGGAGAGCGCCGTGACGGCGCCCAGGTACGGAGTCCGCCCGTTGATGTAGGGGGTATACTGGACGTCGCGGATCGTCAGGGGCCGGTTGAGCGCATTATAGAAGAAGAACCCCTTCGAGGTGTCGGAGGCGATGCCGCTCGTCGCGGAGTTGGCAAGCCTGATAACCTGGGCGAAGGAATCCGCAACCTGGACAAAATAGCGCACAAGCGTATTAGCGGCCTGTTTCGGGATCACCCCGACATACGTCGTGTCGCTCGCGGAGAATGACATCGGCACCGCGATGAACGCCGCGTTGCCCGCGCTGTAGATCAGCGAGACGGTGCTGGGGGAGGAGCCGTTCGCCTGGCGTGTCACCTTGACGCTGATCGTGGCCGTGGTATCGGGAGAGACCACGACGGGGTTGCGCCTGTGGGCCGTGATCAGCGGCGGTGCCGGAGCCNNGCGCTGCCAGGCGGTATCGGCCGGGAACGGAAGACTTCCCCCGTGGCCGAGCGTGAAGGAATGCGACATGTCATACTCGCTGATCTCATTGCCGGCAGAATCCACGGCGCTGAATGTACCGCGGGCAGTGTTGACCTTGTTATCGATGGTCAGGTTATGGAATTCGACGTAGAAGCCTTCGAAGGGCTCACCCGTCGAATACTGGATTTTGCCGTTCGGGAAAACGCCTTTGTAGAAATCGCCGACATTCTTCACAACTGGTTTCGGGACCTTGCCGCTCCCGATGATGCTGATGGGCTTGCCGGCGATGGGCTGGAACTGGGTGAGGCTGAACCCGCGCAACGTGGGAAACTCGCTCACCAGGCCTGTCATCTCGATGATGTCGCCGGCGGCCACATTCAGGAAGCCATCTGCCAGGAGCTGCGTGGTGTCGGCCGGGGCATTGCCACGCACGAGCACCCCGCCCCACTGGGTCTGATTTGCGGCGGCGGTGTCGCAGAGGACCATGGTCCAGCCGCCGGCCGAGTACGTGATGACCTTGGCCGGGACGACGCACAGTCCGGTGACGGTGACCGTATCGAGGTTGTAGGGCGAGGCCTGGAGTGTCCACAGGGCCTGATTGGAATTGGCGCTGAACCCCGAGAGGGTGTCGGCCATGCGGAGCGAATCGAGCGGCATCTCCTGGATCTGGCGGATTGTGACGTGGGGGAACTGTGCAAGAGCAAGCGCCCCAGGCACCATGAGCAGGAAAGCAAGAAAAGTGAACTTCTTCATATACTCCTCCATGATTGTGCGGTGATCCTGACCCAGACAGTTATTTGATGACCAGGAACTTCCCGGTCTGGATGCTGCCTGTGTCGCTGTCTTTGACGCTGAACAGATAGAGCCCGGTCGCGATCGCCTGATCGTACCTGGTGATGAGATCCCACGCATGTTCCCCTCCCGCGAACTGGACCGTGGCATCGGTCCCGCCGAACCGCCTGAACCACTCGATGTCCGAGCCGTTGTATGTCGCGGCGTCATGCGAAAACTGCGCGACGATGTCGCCGGCAAGGGTATAGATGCGCACTTCGCAGTGCCGGGGAAGATTCGTGAAGTAGATCTTCCTCGTCCTCTCACCCGGGGCGTCCCAGACTGCGTTGGCATAGTAAGGATTCGGGTATACTCCCACCTTCTTCGACCCATCGTTGGGCGGAGTCCCCGGCACGACCCTCGCGATGACGGTCTTGCTCTCCAGCGGGGCAATGCCGGAGGCTGAATCGCCCTGGTCGAAAGCCGACACCCCGTAGACATACTGCCAGCCGTTCAGGTGAGGGACCTGCACGCCGTTCGGCGGGAAGCGGTACCAGTACTGCACGGAGTCGCCCGCAAACGTCTTCGGCCGGTCAAGCAGGATCCGGCTGAACCCCGTGTTGTACCCGATGTTGTCGTCGGCCCGGTCGAACTCGCCCGCCAGCTCCAGGTTGAGGAGCAGATTGGCCGGATCGGTAACGTCGGCGCCCGCGCTCGATCGATAGATCCGGTATCCTTCAAAATCGTATTTCCTGGAGACCGGATCGAGCGACAGCTCCGATGAAGACCTGTCCCAGTACACGGCGACATCCTGATTCTCGACCTCCACCCGCACTTTCGGCGGCCGCGGAGGCTGCGGGAGCCTGTAGTGATCCAGGGTGAGGTTGCCGTTCAGGTCTTCGCCAGGATCCAGCCGGTTGTTGCCGTTGACATCCTCCCCGTCGTAGGCCTGCTGACAGAGGCCGGCACTGGCAATAAGGGTCTTCCGCTGATCCCGGGTGTCGAGCCGTGCGGGAAGTGTCCCGGACTTCTTGGCGCAGATGACCCCGAGGACCACCGTGACGGAATCGCCGGGTTTCAAAGCCGGAAAAGGTCCGGTGGAGAGCAGGGTCGTCAGGTTGAGCGGCTGGGTCCTCAGGAAGTCGATCTTCGGCTGGGGCAGCGAGGACGCAAGCCGGTCGAACCTGCTCCGTGAACCGAGGATGTTTTCCGCATCGTCCTGAGGGGAGTAGTAGTCCAGGTCGCCGCTGGCGCTGTTGAACACCCAGGCATTGTACATGGTCTTGGTGTGGAGGTCCGCCAGGGAGTCGATGCCGTTCGGAAACGGGAGGGCGCCGAGGAGTTTTACCCCGACGTAGCTGTCAGCAGCGGGGGGTGTCGGGATGCCGTCGTAATCGAACGTATAACCCATACGGAGGGAATCGGAATACCCGTTCCCGCCGTGCGAGAAATAGCCAGGCGTCCCGGGGCGGACGTTGTTCGTATTGCGGACGACATTGTTGGTCCAGAGCCCGACATACAGGGAATCCAGGGTATCGCGGCCTGCATTGTACACAGTATAGTTGAGGATGACGAAGAAGTCTGCAAAAGGGAAGTTCCATGCATAACTTTCCTGATGCACCCGGAGGCCGAGAGGGACCGTCTGATCCGGAGCGGTGCTGTCACGAAGAACGAGGTCGTTGTACTCGGCCAGGAAATCCTGGTGGCTGACGGCGCCGGGGTCGAAGTACTGGGACTCGGAGAGCGTCGAGCGTTGAACGATTGACGAACCCGGGAGGGAGACAAACTCCATCCCTTTGCCCGTGTTGGTCGAGATCCGGTCGCTGGATCCCGTGCTGACATGGATCTGGCCGCTGTTCCTGGAGAGGGCCCCGACCCAGAGTCCCCCCTGGTACATGTGTTCGATGCGCGAACCGCGCGGGTACTCGCAGGAAGGCTGGTTCGGCCAGTAGGCGTTGCGTGTGCCGATCGTTCCGAAGTTTGTGACCGTCAGCGCGATATTGCCGGCGGTCGTCGTGTTCCGGTCGGTATCATCGGTGAGCTTTGACACCCGCGAAAACTTTTCCTGTCCAGCCGCCTCGCCGGGAGACAGAACCGAACAGGAAGAGACCACCAGGAAGAGAATCGCAAATCGGGGCAGGAATCGCATGCACATGGGGGAAAACATGACAAGCAGTGTGCTGTAGTGGGCGGCCTTCAATATACCCCGGCTCAGAAGGAAAGTCAATACAATGCAGTCATCGGTAATGCATTGATAACACTTCGCCGCGCCATGCAGCAGCTCCCTGATCAACTGAGCGTTCGATTGCCGGGGACCGGAAGGCCCACGCCGCAGCGAGCCAGGGCAACTTCCCCCGGATGCCGGCTTTGCGTCTGAGGGAAGTTCTTTCTACCATGGGTCATCCCTGCAGGTGTTCAGGAATCTCGTCACCATGACCGGTTCATGACTTTTCTCAATCCTCTTGTGCTGTTCGGCCTCGCCGCCGCCGCCATCCCGGTTCTGATCCACCTGCTGAACCTCAGGAAGCTCCGCACAGTCGAATTCAGCTCGCTTCGGTTCCTCAAGGAGCTCCAGCGCTCTTCCATCCGCCGCATCCGGATCCGCCAGTGGATTCTGCTTGCGCTCAGGACGCTGCTCATCGTCGCCCTGGTCCTGGCATTTTCGCGACCCGCTCTGCGGGGCTCGATGGCCGGACTGATCGGGGGGCGGGCGGCGACCACCATGGTCGTGCTGGTCGACGATTCCCCCAGCATGACGGTCCGGAACGAGCAGGGCCTGGTGTTCACCCAGGCTCGCGAAGCAGCCGCCCGGCTGGGATCGCTTCTCAAGGAAGGGGATCGGATGTTCCTCCTTCCCCTCTCGGAGGCTCATCACAGGGATCAGTTCACCCCCCACCGCACGGCCGCAGAAGCTGCCAGGGCAGCAGCCTCGCTGGCCCCATCCCAGGAGCGCGTGCCGTTCCGCGACGGCCTACACACAGCCGCGCACATTCTCTCCTCGTCCACGAATCCGAACCAGGAGATCTACCTCATTACCGATGCCCAGGCGTCGCAGTTCGACCCGGACAATACGGATTCGGTCCGGATCGATTCCCGCACCCGTGTCCTTCTCGTCCGGACCTCCGGGGGGAGCCTCCAGAATTCGGGGGTCGTTTCCGCGGAGGTGACAACGCGCATCCTCACCCGGAACAGGCCCGCGGAGGTGCACGCCGTGATACGGAATGCCGGGCCCGCCCCCGTGAAGGGTGTGGTGGCAAGCTTTTATCTTGACGGCGCCCGCGTGATGCAGCAGAGCGTCGATATTCCCCCGGAGGGAAGCGCGTCTGTCACAGGCAGGTTCGTCCCGCGGCGGGGCGGCGTGGTTTCCGGATCCGTCCAGATCGAGGATGATGCCCTCGATGCGGACAACCGCAGGTTCTTCACGCTGACCGTCCCGGAAAACATCCATGTCCTCCTTGCCGGCAACACGCAGGCGGACACCCGGTTCGTCAACCTGGGGCTCTCGCTCCAGGGCGACAGCACGATTGCGGGTCTGTTTACGGTGAGGCAGGCAAGCGAGGCCGAGCTCCCGTCGGTGGACCTGGCGGCGGTGGACGTTGTTGTCCTCTGCAACATCCGGGCGTTCTCGGCCACCGGGGCCGACCAGCTCGCCAGGTTTGTGCGATCGGGAGGGGGACTCCTGGTGTTTCCGGGAAACCAGTCCGACATCAGGAACTACAACGAAACGCTTTTCTCGAAACTGGGTGTTCCCCCGTCCGGACCCGTCACCGGGACGCCCGGTGCAGGAGGGCAGGACGAGGGAACCCGGGGCAGCCTCTCCTTTCAGAAAGTGGATCTTGCTCATCCGCTGTTCAGCGGGGTGTTTGAACAGCAGTCAGGCAGGCGGAACGCCTCGGTGGCATCTCCGCACGTGTTCGCGGCACTGACGCCGGGCATCGGCCAGCAGGGGCACGCGGTGATTACGCTGTCCAACGGGGCCGGCTTTCTTGTGGAATACCCTTCGGGAGACGGCCGGGTCCTCCTCTCCGCCGTGGAGGCGGGGATGACCTGGTCGGATTTTCCGATGGAGGGGTTGTTTGCTCCTCTGCTGTACAGGTCGGTGCTCTACCTTGCCTCCCGCAGCGAGACGGGGGCTGCGTTCCATGTGGGAGAGGCGGTCGAATGCGTGGCCAGGCTGCATGACCGCGTTCCGGGAACCCTCTTCCTTCTCACCCAACCGTCGGGCCTTGAGGAAAAAGTCATCCCCGAATACCGGGGCACATCGGCGCTCGCAGTCTTCCGTTCCTCCCCCTCCACGGAGGCCGGAGTGTATGTGCTCCGCCGCGCGGGGGACGGCTCCGCGACGAGCGCGGGACGGGCGGAGAAAGCGGGCACCTCTGGAGCGCACGGGGGAAAGGCGCTGGGTGCGGCGGCGGTGAATGTGGACCCCGCGGAAACCGACCTCCGGCCGGCGGACGACGCCCGCATACAGCGCTTCTGGGCGTCGCTCGGGCTCCTGCCGGGAGCCACGGGCAGCTTCGCCGCTTCGCAGCAGCTCGACGCAGCGGTGGCGGAATCGCGCTATGGCGTCGAGCTCTGGAGGCATTTCCTCGGTCTGGCCCTCGTGCTTGCCCTGGCGGAAATGGCAGTCGGACGGGTGGCACAAAGAAGCAGGGGGGCTGAGGAACGGTAGCACGCAGCTCCGGACCCGGCCCTCAGCCGGGCGGGCGATGGAGGTCAGACCGATAGGGCAGAACACAACGGGAGGAGTGACTTTCACGATGGCACGATTGGACATGATCGACACAGTCCGGCCCGAACGGGCGGTGCTGGTGGGACTCGCGAGCCGGATTACGCGTCGCGAACGGGTCCAGGAATTCCTCGACGAGCTGCAGCAGCTCACGGAAACGGCCGGAGCGGTCGTGGTTGACCGGCTGGTGCAGGAGCGGAGCAGCCCTGAGGCGGCGACGTTCATCGGCAGCGGAAAGGTCGAAGAGCTTGCCCGGATGACGGAAGACCTCACGATAGACCTCGTGGTCTTCGATGACGACCTCTCCCCCGTGCAGGTGAGAAACCTGGAACGCACCATCAAGTGCAAGATCGTGGACCGGAGCGGCATCATCCTCGCCATCTTCGCTTCGAGGGCCAGGACAAGTGAGGCCAAGACCCAGGTCGAGCTGGCCCAGCTCGAATACATGCTCCCGCGCCTGACCCGGCAATGGACTCATCTCTCCCGCGTGGTCGGCGGGGTCGGCACCAAGGGTCCGGGTGAGACGCAGATCGAGACCGACCGCCGTGCGATCCGGTCGCGTATCACCCGGCTTCGCGAACGCCTCGGGGTGATCCAGAAGGAGCGGTCGGTCCAGCGCAAGGGACGGGACAAGTTCCCGAGGGTGGCGCTCGTCGGGTATACCAACGTCGGCAAGTCCACGCTTCTCAACTGGTTCACCAACGCGGGGGTCCTGGTCGAGGACCGCCTGTTCGCCACGCTCGATTCCACCGTCCGCATGGTCGAGCTTTCGCCCGCACACCGAATCCTGCTCTCCGACACCGTCGGGTTCATCCGGAAGCTCCCGCATCAGCTCGTCGCTTCCTTCAAGAGCACCCTGGAGGAAGCGACGGAGGCCGACATCCTGATGCACGTCGTCGATATCAGCCATCCGTCGTTCGAAGAGCAGATCGGGGTCGTGAACGAGACGCTCGACGACATCGGCGCTCAGGGCAAACCTACCGTCATGGTCTTCAACAAGATCGACCGCCTGTCCGACCGGAGCGCCATGCCCTATCTGGCCGAGCGCTACGCCAACGCCGTGTTCGTGTCCGCCTGGCGCGGGATCAACATGGGCGGCCTGCGCGATCAGTTGATCGCGCTCCTCCAGGACACCGTGACCGAGCACGAGGTCACGCTCACTCAGCAGCAATACAAACTGCTTTCCCGCCTCCACGACACCGCCGACATCCTGGAAAAGCGGTATAACGGAAACAGCATCGTCGTCAGGTTCAGGGCGCCGAAAGCGGAAGCGGAGCGGATCATGAAACTGACAGGCGGCAGGAAAGGAGAGCGGCGCACATGATCGACCGCCAGCACATGCTGGACACGGCTGTCCTCGCCGCCCGCGAGGCAGGGACATTCCTGTGGGAGAGCGTCGGAAGGGTGAAATCGATCGAGCAGAAGCTGGGGGAATTCCGCAATCTGGTTTCGGAGATTGACAAGCAGTCCGAGGCAATGGTGATCGCCGCGATCAGGGGACGGTATCCGGACCACGACATCCTTGCCGAAGAGAGCGGCGGCCATGGTAAGGGAAGCGATTACCGGTGGATCATCGACCCGCTGGACGGGACGACGAATTTCCTGCACGGGGTGCCGATTTTCTGCGTCACGATCGGCATCGAGGAGCGCGGAGAGATGGTGGCGGGTGTAACCTACGATCCGAACCATGACGAGCTCTTCACCGCCGAGCAGGGGGCCGGCGCATTTCTCAACGGACGGCGTCTCGCGGTGACGAAGGCCGCAGCCATGACGGAGAGCCTGGTCGTCACCGGATTCCCCTACGACCTTGCCGATCATCCCGACCGTCCGCTCCTGCATTTCGATCATTTCGCGCGGGCGGCACAGGGAATCCGGCGTCTTGGTTCCGCCGCGCTGGACCTTGCCTACGTCGCAGCAGGGAGATTTGACGCATACTGGGAAGTGTCATTAAGCCCCTGGGACATGGCGGCCGGTATCGTGATCGTGAAAGAGGCCGGGGGGATGGTCACCGACTTCACGGGAGGTCCGGTCAACATCTACCGGAAACATGTGCTGGCGACGAACGGCAGGATCCACGACCAGTGCCTGGCGATCCTCGGGCAGGGTTCCGTGGAGACAACGGGCTGAACACGATGAGGAGAGAGGTAACGGGTGGAGGGAGTCACACAGCGGACTCNNCCCGGGCAGCGCGCTCCAGTTTTCCCCTGTCGTCGGCATACAGCAGGGCGACCGTTTCTCCTTCCTCCACCGCATCGCCGAGTTTCTTCCTGAGCGTGATGCCGGCTTTTCTGTCGATGACGTCGTCCACATGCATCCTGCCCGCCCCCATTTCCGCGGCGAGAACACCGATGTCCCGGGTCAGGAATGCCCCGAGGTACCCCGAACAGGAGGCCTTCACTTCCGCCGTGCAGGCGGGACGCGGATAACGGGAAGGATGCTCCAGAAACGATGCATCTCCTCCCTGGGCGCGGACAAGCTCGAGAAACTTCTCGTAGGCGCGGCCCGACCAGACAGCCTCCTCACAGAGCCGCAGTCCCTCCCGGACCGTCAACGCTTTCCCTCCCGCCACGAGCATCAGCGCGCCGAGCGCATACGCTACCTCCATGAGGTCGGCAACCTTCCCGCCCCTGAGGCAGTCGACGGACTCCACCACCTCGCACCAGTTGCCTACGGCAAACCCGAGGGGCTGGTCCATCTCGGTGATCAGGCCAATGGTCTTCTTGCCGAACTTCGACCCGATGGCGACGAGGGCCTGTGCCAGTGCCAGGGAGTCGTCGTAGCGCGGCATGAATGCCCCGGATCCGGTCTTGACGTCGAGGACCAGCGCGTCAATACCCTCCGCCAGCTTTTTGCTCATGATGCTGCCGGCAATGAGCGGGATGGACTCCACCGTCGCCGTGACGTCACGCAGGGCATACATGCGTTTGTCGGCCGGGGCGATTTCCGCCGTCTGGCCGATCATCACCAGTCCGGTCTTCCCGATCACGCGCCGGTATTCCTCCACGTCGAGCTCCGTCCGGAACCCGGGAATGGATTCAAGCTTGTCGAGGGTGCCTCCGGTGTGCCCGAGTCCCCGCCCCGAAATCATCGGCACGCACACACCGCAGGCTGCCACCATGGGCGCCAGGACCAGTGACACCTTGTCGCCCACGCCGCCCGTCGAATGCTTATCCACCTTCGCACCGACGATCATGGAGAGATCCACTACCCGGCCCGAGTGGAGCATGACATCGGTGAACGCGGCTGTCTCGTCCGTCTCCATGCCGCGGAAAAAGACCGCCATGAGCATGGCGGACATCTGGTAATCGGGAATCCGCCCATCCACATAGGCCGCAATAAAGGAGTGCAGCTCGTCCCGGCTGAGCGCGGCTCCGTCCCTCTTCTTTCGGATCAGTTCACTGGGGTTCATGAGAGCGTCGTTCCGGGGCATCCCGCCTGAGTTTTCTCTCCGCCAGGAACAGCCCTACAATCGTCTTGCTGTCCGTCAGCTCTCCCCGTTCCGCCATGGCCAGGGCCTCTTCGAGGGGGAAACGGTGAACGGACATCCCCGCCTCCCCCTCCTCGCGCCTGTGACCGTGCGGCGACTGGCTGAGGCCTGTGGCAAGGTAGATGTGGAGGACCTCGGTGCAGAAGCCCGGCGTGGTGAGCATTGCGGTGAGTTTGTGCACGTGTGCGGCAACCCATCCGGTCTCTTCTTCGAGCTCGCGGACGGCCGCAGCGGCTGGGTCTTCGCCGGCGTTCAATTTGCCGGCTGGAAGCTCGAGGGTATGCTCCTGCAGGGGATACCGGAACTGCCGGACGAGAAGCACACTCCCGTCCGGGAAGAGCGGCACTGCGACCGCGCCGCCGGGATGCCTGGCGACCTCACGAATGCCCTCGGTTCCCGAGGGATACTGAATCCGGTCGATCTCCAGGTCAAAGACCTTGCCCCGGTACCGCACTTCGTGGGACAGCTTCACAAGCTCCATCATTCCTCCGTCATGACCCGAGTTCCCTGCCCTGTACCGGAGCCGGTCCGGCTCCCCGGTTTTACTACAGGAGTTCCCTCTGCACAGAGAGGACATGTCTGGGGTGTATACGCTACCACATCCAGATGCATGATGGCATACTGGCCGCCTTCGGGTACCGGGAATCTCACGCGCCCCCCCGAACGGTCCACGATGAAGGCAACTCCAGCCAGGACACCCCTCTGCCGTCCGACGATACCGATCACTTCGTTCACCGACCCACCCGTGGTGACCACATCCTCGCACACCAGGACCCGTTCGCCGGGGTGGATTTCGAATCCGCGCCGCAGCATCATCGCACCGTCCTTCCGCTCGGTGAACATGGTCCGCTTCCCGAGCTGCCGCCCCACTTCCTGGGCCACCACAATGCCGCCCAGGGCCGGAGCAATGACGGCATCGACAGCCGCACGGTCAACGTGCGCGGCGAGGGTGCCGCACAGCTGCTCACAGTAC
>PMBF01000006.1:0-21278 GCA_003152875.1 Ignavibacteriota bacterium
CCGCTGCTGGTCTACGTCCCGGGGTTCGATGGGGGGCTGAAGGGCAACATCGGGAACGCTCAGACCATTGCCGGACCCCGCGGCTGGATCGTCGCGAGCGTACCACTGTTCAAAAGGACCGTTGACACGAGTGAACCAGAAGGCGGAATCATCGTCAGCCTCGAGGATGCACCGGTTATTGCGAAATCCTACGAGCTCATGCTGGGGCGGCTCTTCAGGCTTGTCCCGAATATCGACCGCGAGCGGAGCGCAATGGTGGGTTTCTCCAATGGCGCGATTACCATAGCTGTCCTGGTGTCGACTCACAGCGAATTTATTCTCAGTCACTTCAGAAACTTCTGCGTGGTGGACCACGGGATGTTTCATCTCATGGACCTCCATAAGAGGGGAGCGCGCGACTCGAGGTTCCTCGTCCTGGTTGGCGACAAACAGGATTTTGGCCGTGACGTGAAGATCAGGCAGAGCCAGCTACTTCAGGACGAAATGAGGCTTTTGCGGGTCAACCTGACGTTTGAGATCATGAAGAATACCGGGCACGAATTCGGGGAGAGGCAAATGGCGATTGTCGGACAATGGCTCCGAAGCCCGGCTGGGCCGGAGACCCCGGCTCGGGAAAATGCCAGTTCGGAGCATCACTAAAGCAATCCAGGGACTCACAGCCTGGACACTTGTCCCCCGGGACCAAACCTCGTACTGCGGATTATGGTCGCGGCTTGAGCCTGCCGCCGTCCTCCTTCCAGCCTACGTCAAGCCTCTCATTCCCCTGATCGCCGACCCCGCGACAAGACCTTCAGGGAGTACGAAAATATTCGTTGACAATAGAATAACTTTTGAATACTTTCCGAGCGGGGGTCTTCGTTCATCGAGGAGAGTCTATGGGAAGGAAGAAAGCAGCGGGGCCGACGGAAATGGAATTGCAGATACTGTCCGTTCTCTGGGCCCGTGGACCGAGCACAGTCCGCACGGTGAACACCCTGATGAATGAGGATCAACGGACGGGGTATACGACAACCCTCAAGCTGATGCAGATCATGCATGAGAAGGGGTTGTTAACGAGGGACGCGACCTCCAAGACGCACGTGTACTCACCCGCGAATCCTGAAGCTCATGTTCAGGAGCAGGTTGTGAATAGTCTCCTGGAAAGGGTCTTTGCAGGCTCGACGGAGAAGCTTGTGATGCGTGCTTTGTCATCGTCCACCGTGTCTGCCGAAGAGTTGTCGAGAATCAAGAAGCTGATCAAGGACAAAGAACAGGAATCACGGCGATGAGGCTGGAAACGCTGTTCTCCGCATTCCCCTCGGACGCAATCGGCACCGGCCTGATCCATTTCACGTGGCAGGCCTCGGTGATCGCCCTTCTTTCCGCATCGCTGATGGTGCTCTGCAGGAACCTCACCTCGCAGGCCCGCTATCGCCTCTGTTGCCTCGGACTGGTCTTGATGCTCGTCCTTCCCTGTGCTACGGTGCTCGTCGGTCCACGCGGAGCAGGAGACCCCATGCTCGCCCTGTCCTCCGCACCGGCTTCGGCCACGGAAGCCAAGGACATCTCCATCGGCGGCAAGTTCATCGGCACGCAATTCCGTCAGAGCGGGATGCGCCTGGCCGAGAGGGGAGCGGCGCTTGACAGGTCGATGCCGTACGTCACCTCAGCATGGCTCATCTGCGTCGTGCTCATCTCGATGTACCATCTGATCGGTTTTCTGAGGCTGCAAAGACTCGTGCAACGCACCCGCCAATTGGTCGAACCGCTCTGGGAGGCGCGCCTGCAGCGGCTCGCCAGACTGCTGCGTGTGAAGAGCTCGGTTCGGGCATTCACGTCGGCAGGCATAGCAACGCCTGCCGTCATCGGCTGCTTCAAACCCATCCTCCTCCTTCCCGTAGCCTTCTTCACCGGCATGGACGCCGCGTATGTTGAGGCAATCATGATTCACGAACTTGCGCACATCAAGCGCTATGATTACCTGATCAACCTGCTTCAAATGGGTGTGGAGATCCTCGGCTTCTTCCATCCGGCCGTCTGGTGGCTTTCCAGACAAATCCGCAAAGAGCGGGAGCATTGTTGCGACGATGTGGCCGTCAACGCGACGGGCGATGGGGTCACGTATGCAAAATCCCTGCTGTATCTCGAAGAACGGCGGTTGACTCCCTCCTTTGCGGTGGCGGCGAACGGAGGCGATCTGCTGAGACGAGTGTCCCGTGTTTTGGGGCGATCTCAGGAGAGGCATTCGGCTTCCTTCAGGAATGTCGGCGGCCCCGTGGTCGCCGGCCTGTGCATGATCATGCTCATGGGATTCTCCTGGATGCACGGGTCGGTCGGGTTGCGGAGTGCGCAGACAACGGAGGAAAGTGAGCGCATCGTAAGGGGGTGTGCGCCTCACCTTGCTGCATTCTATCCGTGCAGCGGGGATGCCAATGACGCCAGCGGCTTCCATCAAGACGGGACGATTCACAACGCCTCGCTGAGCGAAGACCGCTGCGGACGCAAGGACTGTGCCTTTGATTTCGACGGCACAAGCAGCTATCTCTCCGCAACCATGACGAGGCCGTTGACAAGCCGGGGATCGATCACCGTTGCATGCTGGATCTGTCCTCGCCGTTGCGGGCAGTATGAATCCTGGGTCAGCAGGCCCAATGGAAAGAGATGCACTTCGCAATGGCGGACAGGATTTGGCGAAGCGAAGAACACCGAGTGGGGGTTTACCGAGTGCTGCCTGGGCAGCGACGGAGATCTATGGACGGACTACTGGGCGACGCACAGCGAGATCCCGCTCCACCAATGGACTCACGTTGCCGCTGTGGCTGACGGGCCAAGGGGAGTCGTTTTCCTGTACGTGAATGGAAGGCTCATCGCACAAATGGATAACCTCCGGCCTTTGACTGACGAATCCACGCCCCTCTTGATCGGATTCCAGAAGGATGACAGAGCATTCTTCGACGGCAAGATCGACGATATCCGAATCTATGACTGCGCACTCAGTAGCCGGGAAGTCCTCGCCGTCTCCAACGTGAATTAGCCCAACTCCTCCATGCAAAGGTGGTGAGATTCTTGTGATTCAGCATACGAAAGAATTCGTGGTCGTTGGCAGCCGTTCGTGGATCAATAAAATCACGGTGGCTGCGTGGAAAAGAGAACAACAGTGCCGAAACAGGGAACGCCTGTTGACGTATCTCATATTGCTGGAGACTATTCCTTGATCTGGGATGCTTCATATGAGAACGTGCAGCGGCGCGTTCAAGAATACGATTCAGCAGGCTCGAGACGAATGACCGGAGTCCTGTAAAGATCATGGTTGTGTGGCGCTTCTCAAGGGGGAACATGCCCTGATCGGGGCCGGGAAAGATGGCCACATGAATCCGGCCTCATCGGGGATGAATTCCTGGCTAGTTCAAACTGAAGAATACGCAACATGACAATCAGACAAAACATCAGATGTGTCATGCTTGTTGTGTGTCACGACCATTGAAGAAGAGAAAGCAGAGTGATGAAATATTCGAAGTTCAGCGTTCTATTCCTCCTTGTGTCGGCTTGCACAGGTCAGACCATCCCGGACTCATTGCGCTACCTGGGCCTCAAGCCCCCCGGCAACGAGCCGAAGAAATTCGATCTTCCCGTCACTCCGGGCTATTTTGCGGCGGAACGAATCGCGATTTCCTCGGACGGTAAGGAGATCTATTTTGGTGAGCTGACCGGGTACGGTCCCGATTCCAAGGGAAGATTGAGATACATGAAACTCTCCGAGAATAGATGGAATGGTCCGTTTACGGTAATCGAGCGGGCAGGCAATATGGCTTTGTCTATCGACGGAACAAAGCTCTTTGTCGGAGCAGAATGGTATTGTGAGAGAAAAGACTCCGGCTGGGGGAGTCCGCGGAGATTCTGGAACACAACGAACAAACTGCACTACATTCAAGAAACTCATTCAGGCACATACTACACATTCTCTCATCCGAGCGGTGATACAACCCGGCGGGAGTGGTGCAGGCTGACGTGCACACAGACCGATACAACGGTGGAGAGCCTGGGTACGCCGCCGAATGTCCCCGACTCCGGCATGGATTTCTATATAGCAAGAGACGAGTCATATATCATCATCGTGGTGCGGCGTTCCCCCCTCAGAACAACCTCCGGATATGCCGATCTGTACATCAGTTTCCGGAGAAGTGACAAGACCTGGACAAACCCGAAAAGTCTGGGGCCGGCTGTCAATTCCGCCGATCCGGACGACGGACGATGGGGCCCATATGTCACAGACGATAATCGCTTTTTGTTTTATTCACATGGAAAGGACGCCGCGACGGCAGGTATTCTTTGGGTCAGGTTTGATGGTTTATTGGATAACCTCCGGGAGGCTCAATGAAAAGAAGAACCGTGTTGAAATCGACAGCACTCATGATAGCCGGAGCGGCATTGGGCGGGGAATCGCTTGCTCGGCAGGTCGATGTGAATGTCCAGGAAGACCAATTTCTGGACAGGATATGGGCCACATTCAGAAACAGGAGGTCCGTCAGAAAATTCAAGCCTACCCCGATACCCCCGGAACATATCAGGACCATCGTAGACATGGCCCGGACGGCGCCGTCGTCGGGGAACCAGCAGCCATGGAAATTCCTGATCATCCAGGACCGGACGAAGCTGGACGAACTGAAGAACGCACTTATCGAAAAAGGGATGGAGAGGATGAGGAGTGGAGGCGCCGTGACGGGTGAGAAGCTGGAGACCGAGAAGAAGAACATGACACGGTACTTCGAGGATTACCTTTCGGCGCCCGTCGCTATGATCGTGATGACCGATGACCAATCGAAGTATCCCGACTACAATCATCATGACGGCCCCCTGGCCGCGGGATACCTCATGCTCGCTGCCAGGTTCCTTGGCTATGGGACCGTGTACGCCACGGATTCCATCAACCCGGATGTCGCCAGGAAACTCTTCCACATCCCCGAACGGTACCGGATCGTCTGCTCGACACCCGTGGGGATTCCCGATCGGTGGCCCGATCCTCCCTCCAAAAAGCCGTTGGATGATTTCATCGTCCGCGACAGCTTTTGAAGAACGCAAAGCCTTGTGAGACCTTTCGAGCAAAAGTGGAGAGTATGGACACGGCCATCGTCAGGGTATGGTTGAGAGCGGTAGCGCGTTTCGGGCAAGGATGGGAACAAAGACTCTCCGGAAGGGGCGGCATGGGGGAACGGAACAGTGCCCCCGGAGAGCCGCCTTACCCCGGTGGCAGGGTTCGTATTCACAAGAAGAGAATCCTCATGAGATCTCGCCACCATGTTGTCAGCATGATGTTGACGCTGCTTTTGGGAGACTGCCTGGCAATACCTACCCTCGGCCAGGTCCCGCCGGATACCGGGCTTCCGGTCATTTCCATCGGACGAAGACAATCCGTCCCTTCCATCATCCTCGGCGACAATGTGGACCTTGTCGTCCATTTGCCGGGCGATTACGCGTCGGGCGGGAAACGGTATCCGGTCCTGTTCTTCCTCGGGTCGGACTACCGGGCGAAGTTCGCCCTTGCCGCGGCCTCGCTTGACTACATGAACGCGCAGGGGCAGCTGCCGGGCATGATCCTGGTCGGCATCGATCTGCCGCACGGCAACTTTGTGCTGGTTCCCCAGGAGAGCGGCGGCGGTACTGCCAGCGCCGACCGGCACATTGCCGTGCTCGCGCAGGAAATCATTCCGTTTGTGGATCGCACGTTCCGGACCAACGGCTACAGCATCCTCTACGGAGGATCGAACTGCGGTGTATTTGCGGTGTATGCTCTGCTGACAGGGAGATTGCCGTGCCGAGCGTACCTCGCCAGCAGCCCCATGCTCGGCTGGTGTCCGACCCTCATCTTCGATAGGGCCCGGGAAGCGTTTGCCGATTCCGGCCGGCCTCAGCGGTTTCTCTTCCAGGTCTGGAGCGATGACGATTTCTCCCGGGTGACACACGACATGCCGAAGTTCGTGGAGCTGTTGGCAAAGAACGCGCCAAACTGGCTGCGGTGGAAATCAGAGATCCGGCACAACGAAGGCCACGTTCCTGAGATGGATCTCTCCCTGGGCTTGCGGGCCCTGTTTCCCGATTACAATCCGGAAACCGGCCTCATGACCCTGCAAGACCTGCAGGAACATTATGCGAAGCTCAGCAACCGATACGGCTTTACGATCGAGGTGCCGGAAGCACTGATCTTCGACGTGGGACTTACGCTCGGCAACAGCGGACAGCTCGACGAGGCGCAGAGGGTCTTCGAATATGCGGTCGAACGCTATCCGCAAAACGCCGACATGCATGCCGGCCTGGGATTCGTCTTCAAACAGCGGGGAAACGCCGCGGTTGCCGCCGGCCATCTGAAGAAGGCCCTGGAGATCGTTCCCGCTCATGGCTGGGCGAGGCAACAGCTCAATGAACTCCAGGCACCGAAGTGAGAGGCAGGCATGCTATGACATTCCGCATAGATCTCCTGCTTTCTTGTTCCCGAGTCCCTGCTGGCCGGGCGTGGGCCAATAGGCCGGGCATGATGGATTTACATGGCCCCGTGCGTTTGCACGTGGCCATCCTGACGATTGCGTGGCTCTTCTTTGCGGGAGCGGGCAGCGCGTCCGGCTAGCCTGCCCGGGGGGGGGCCCCGGAATGGAACAGCATGGCCCGGACGCTTCTGGCCGAGCTTGTGGAGATCAACACGACGGTTTCCTTCGGTTCAACGAAGGCCGCGGAGGCAATGGCGTCCCGCTTGCGGGCTGGAGGGATTCCGGAAAAGAACATCCTCCTGCTCGGAGCACGCCCTGACCGCATGAACCTTGTGGTGCGCCTGCAGGGCCGGGGGCAGGGGAAACCCATGCTGCTTCTCGCCCACCTTGACGTGGTGGAGGCGCCGGTTGAAGGATGGTCTCAGGGCGTCGAACCCTTTAGGCTGACCGAGAGGGATGGCTGGTTCTACGGTCGCGGCGTGGTTGACAACAAGCACGCCGCCGCACAACTCGTCACGAACATCATTCGGCTTCACGCGGAAGGATTCATACCGAACCGGGATATTCTCGTCGCATTGACCGCCGACGAGGAGGCGGGGAACGCCAACGGCGTGTACTGGCTCGCGCAGGAGAGGAAGGACCTGACCGATGTGGCGTATTGCCTGAACTTTGACAGCGGCGGGGGTAACGTGGAGAAAGGGCGCCATGTGGTAATGTCGGTGCAGACGAGCGAAAAAGTGTACATGAGCTTCCGGCTTGAGACACAGAGCCCTGGGGGCCATAGCTCGCTCCCTTTCGGAAAAAATGCCATCTACCAGCTGGCAGAAGGGTTGGCACGCCTTTCCGTCTATCAATTTCCTTTCCGCTTCAATGAAACGACACGCACCTACTTCCGGCGCATCGCTGAGACCAAGAAGGGTGGATTCGCCGATGATCTGAGGGCGCTGGCAAGTGACTCCCCCGACCTTGGTGCAGCCCGCCGCGTCGCCGACAGCTCCGCCTATCTCAATGCCATCCTGCACACCACGTGCGCGGCCACTCGGCTGGAGGCCGGTCATGCGGACAACGCGCTTCCGCAAAGCGCGAGGGCGATCGTCAATTGCCGGACGTTCCCTGGTGATTCCCGGGAGTTCGTGCAGCGCATGATCGTCGACGCTCTGGCCGACACGGGAATTACCGTTACGGCAAGCGCTGCGGGTCAGCCGAGTCCTGTCTCCCCGATGTTGCCGGAAGTCATGGAGCCCGTCGAGCGTACCGCAACAGCCCTGTGGCCTGGTATTGCGGTCGTACCGGTAATGGACCCCTGGGCGACGGATGGGGCGCGCCTTCGCAGGGCCGGCATTCCAACGTTCGGAGTTTCAGGGACTTTTGTCGGAGAGGATGGGGGAAATGCGCATGGTGCAAATGAGCGCCTCCCCGTGACTTCTTACTACGAGGGCCTGGAATTCATGTATGTTCTGTTGAAGGACCTCTCGTCGAGTAGTCAAGCCACACACTATCGGAGATAGCGCTATATTGTCTGTACCGGGTGAGGGCGAGCTCAAAGCCTTGAGCTTCAAGGAGGGCGTTGAGAGAGTGACAGGCGGCAGCGTCCTCGAGGACGGCCCTGTGGTTTCCCTCATGAGAGGCGTGCCATGACGGGCTGGCTCCCCGGAAAGGACATGGCGAAAAAAAGGAGAAAAACCAGCATGAAGTCTGCACGATCTTCGCATCCGATACTTCTCGTCCTGACATTCGCTCTGCTGCTCGGGCCGGCCTACGCCTTTTCCGGAGACCCGCCGGACTACTCGGCGTCTATCCTCACCCCGCCTGCGCCTGCATCACCGCGGATCAATGGTCCGAACGTCTTCGGCGTCCGGCCCTTGTCCCCATTCCTCTACACCATCCCCGCCACGGGCGACCGGCCCATGACTTTCGGAGTTCAGGATCTACCCGAGGGACTGGCCCTGGACTCCGTCTCGGGAAAGATCACTGGTTCGATAGCCAGGGCGGGCGAGTATCCGGTCATCCTGCGGGCCAGCAATGCAAAGGGGACGAATGAGAAGCGTTTCCGGATCGTCGTCGGTGAACACATTGCTCTCACGCCACCGATGGGGTGGAACAGCTGGAACTGCTGGGCCTGGGTTGTGGACCAGCAGAAGGTCCTTCGCTCCGCCCGCGCTCTTGCCAGATCCGGCCTGATCAACCATGGCTGGACGTACGTCAACATCGACGACACATGGCAGGGAGTGCGGGGAGGGCCGCACCGTGCCATCATGCCCAACGAACGGTTTCCGGACATGAAGGGGCTCTGCGACACGATCCATACGCTCGGCTTCAAGGCCGGCATCTATTCGAGCCCGTGGATCACAACGTTCGCCGGCTACCGGGGCGGGTCCAGCGACTCCGCCAACGGCTGGTGGGAACACCTGCAGAACTACGAGGCCAACAAGCGGCTGGGGAAGTACTCGTTTACAGCAAACGACGCCGCGCAATTCGGGGAATGGGGGATTGACTACCTGAAGTACGACTGGAGCCCCAATGACGTGCCCCACACGACCGAGATGGCACAGGCGNNCAGGCGGCAGACTGGGCACGGTTGTCCAATTGCTGGCGGGTCACGGGCGATATCGGCGACGCGTGGGGCAAACCCCCGGAGTCGTGGAAACACGGCATTGCCGAAATCGCGTTTGAGCAGGATCGCTGGGCGCCATACGCGGGGCCGGGTCACTGGAACGATCCCGACATGCTGGAGATCGGCTACGTGGGTGGAGGACCGAACCTCCATCCCACCAACCTGACGCCCGACGAACAATATACGCACATCAGCATGTGGTGCCTGCTGTCGGCGCCGCTGCTTATCGGGTGTGACCTCGACCGGCTGGACGCCTTCACGCTGAGTTTGCTGACGAACGACGAGGTCCTTGCCCTCGACCAGGACGCCCTCGGCAAGCAAAGCGTTCGCGTCACCACCGAAGGCCCGGTGGATGTATACATGAAAGACCTCGAGGGGGGGTCGAGGGCGCTGGGGTTCTTCAACCATGACTCGACTGCCCGGACCATGACATTCAAGAACCTGGGGATGCTTGGATTCACTTCGCGGCAGCACGTGCGCGATCTCTGGCGCCAAACCGACCTCCCTGACGTTGCGGATCCCACCAGAGACACGCTCGACATGACCATCCCCGGCCATGGAGTGCTGCTCTACAGGCTGACCTCGGCGGACTGAGCGTCACACGAGCATTGAGACGATAAAGAGGAATCCCACATGAAGACTCCCCCTTTTATTGCCGGAATCGTGACAGCGTCGCTCGTGGGGAACCCGACCGTCGCCGACTCAGGTGAGTTCCCGGTCAACTACGCGGTCGCTCAAGTTGCACCGGTCGCGCCCGTTGCGGTCTCCTTCGCTGAGAACGGACAAAAGCTGGGNNGGCAATTTTACCAGGAGCGACCAATCCTTTGGTCCCGCGAACCGCCCGGCGTATTTCGCCGATGTGAACGGTGACGGGTTTGTCGATGCCGTCTGCGATGATGTTGTGTGGCTGAACGACGGGCGGTTTCATTTCACCGACAAAAGACCACTGGACACGGACATCCCGATGTATGCGGCGCACCTTGCCGATCTGAACGGTGACGGGGCAATCGACATCCTGGTGGCCGGCCGATATGAGGACCGCATTTTGCTGAACGACGGGAAAGGCAACTTCACCGACACCCGAAAGAGTCTCGGAGGTTGGGGGTTGTGCAAGTATGCGGTGGCAGACGTTAACGGTGATGGTGTTCCTGATGTCGTTGTGAATATTCCCCACACTCCTCCTCCGAACATGAAACCGGCGAAGAGCAGGATTTGGCTAGGTGACGGGCACGGCGGGTTCACCGAGAGGGCCCACAACATCGAGGCCACGGGCGGCGGCGGCGTGATTCTTGCCGACTTGAACGGTGACGGCCGCACGGACCTGCTGCTTGGCGCCTCGGCCGGCGGTCGGGTGTATTTCAATGACGGCAAGGGCAACTTCACCGACAGCGGCCAACAATTGGGGAGGGGCGGGGCGGTCGCCGGCGACTTCAACGGCGACGGCAGCCTCGACGTGTTTTTCCATGACGGAGCGCCGACCGACAATGGCAAGCCAAACACCGTCTGGCTGAACGATGGCAAGGGACGCTTCACCGACAGCGGGCTGCGGCTGGGTAACGCGAACAGCATTGCGGCGGCCGTGGGCGACCTCAACGGTGACGGCAAACCCGACGTGTTTGTGGCGAACGTCAAGAACGTTATCACCAAGGCGGGAACGGGCTTCAACGAGGTCTGGCTGAACACTACGGTGCAGGCGGCCACTCCAATCAGCAGATGAGCACTTCACGACCTGCGCTTGGGAAGGGAGGGGATGTCTTCGTCTCGAAGTTCCTGATTGCGGAGGCTCCGTCGGATTCCGGGAATTGCCTTTCACGGGAGATGAAATGAAAACACTATGCATGAGTATTGGACTCGTCTCAGCGTTGCTGGTGGGAAGTTTCGTATCGGCACAAGAAAACGAGACCTCAGTCAGATCAGCACCAGTCACTAAGGCATTGCAGCTCGACCTCGCAACTTTCCTCGGCGGGAGCGGCGAGGACCGTGCCCACGGCATGGCGCTGGACGCTCAGGGCAACATCTACTTGACGGCTCCGATTCAATCGACCGATTTCCCCACGACGCCCGATGCTCTCAACAAGACGCCCACCGGAATCTATGTCGCCAAGCTCAGTCCCGCTGGAGCATTGCTGTACTCCACCTATCTCGGTGCTGCTGGCGGCAACAACTATGCGCATGGCATCGCCGTTGACAAACAAGGCTGTATCTACGTCGCCGGCAATACCACCAACCCGGACTTCCCTACCACCCGCGGCGCCTTCCAGACAATCTTCAAGGGCCCGAGGGACAACAGCCACGGCGATGCTTTCATCGTCAAACTCAGTCCGTCCGGCGACCGGATCATCTATTCCACGTTTCTCGGCGGCAGCAGCCTGGATATCTGTGGCAAGATCGCCGTGGATGCGGAAGGCAATGCTTACGTTCTTGGCTGCACTTCATCCAGGGACTTCCCCGTGACTCCCGGGGCTTTTCAGACTATCTACAAGGGGGGCGGAGAGGACAACAACCCCTCCGGCCGCGGCGATCTCTTCGTGGCCAAGTTGAACCCGGACGGCAGCAAGTTGGTGTACTGCACATACATCGGCGGCTCGGGCGTAGAGGTCTACGGCGACGGCATCGTCGTGGAACCGTCCGGGAGCGTTTGGTTCGCCGGATCGACCACTTCACCGGATTTCCCGGTGACGGCAAATGCCTTTGCCAAAACCTACAGCGGCGGATCCGGCGCCCGCGGCGGGGGGGACGCGGTCATCGTCAAACTGAATCCGGCCGGCACAGCGCTGGAGTACGCTTCCTACGTGGGAGGCAGCGGAGACGAGCACGGCCAAAGTGTCGCGGTAGACGGCGATGGAAATATCTGGCTGTCGGGCGAGACTACTTCCGGTGAGTTCCCCACGACGGTGGACGCGTATTGCCGCCAGCACAAAGGCGAGTCCGATTGTTTCTTCCTCAAGCTCGATCCAAGGAGCGGTCGGCTGCTCTACTCCTCACTCCTGGGCGGCAGCAAGGCGGACAACCTCGCTTCGATCGCCGTGCACCCTTCGGGGTTATTGGTCCTCGCCGGGCGGACCGAGTCTGCCGATTTTCCTGTGACAGCCGGTGCCTATAGCACCAACCTGAAGGGTCCCAGTGACTTGTTTGTTGCCCTCTGCGACCCGACTGCAAAGTTGCTACGGTATTGCACCTTCCTCGGCGGGAGCGGAAACGAAGTGCCGGGGCCCTTGCTTCTCGTAAAGGACAGGGTGTACCTGGCCGGCAATACCACCTCCGCCGATTTTCCGGTGACGGAGGACGCATGGGACAAGACTTTCAACGGAGGGACCAATGACTGGGGCGGCGATGCCTTCGTCGCCAGATTCGCGCTCGTCGACAGGAACGGAAAGCGGTCAGGGGATGCGAAATGACCTCCCGGATAGCCGGCCTTGGAGATCAAGGGGGAGCATATCCGGGCATGCAAAAGCTCTCCGAACTCCAGACATGGATGTGAGACCCGTGCGAAGAGAACCGGAGTACCGTCCTGGGTGAGCGCAAAGGTGATTCAGCAGCACGCTCCAGAGGGGAACAGTGAGCAACAACGACACCCCGGGAAACGGGACACCTACGACCCTGACGGGTCGATAGCACAAAGAGGAGAGAGGTTTCTGGGCCTTCTCAAACAAATTGTCCCCCCTTCCGTATTGATAAAGAACAAGAACTACGACAATGAAGGGCATGTTCCCTTTCCCGCCATCTGCGACGGGCTTCAATGGATCTATTCCCGCCCCAAAACCGGCTCCAACGAAGGAACGAAACTGAGCCCGTGACGTGGGAATGTCTGCAACCTTTTCCGGAAACCGCTGGTCAAACCTTCAGGCGGCCGAACCGGCTATCGAAGCGCATGCTCCCTTCCAACCCCTGCATTCTTCAACAACAAACCGATTCATTCGATCGCATGTACACTACCCGATGCGAGGGGAATGCCGGCAACCGGCCGGAACGCCGGTGTGTGTAATGGAACCGGCACGTCACATCTGAGCATAGAGCATGAACTATACCCTGATAGCCTTAGCGGTCCTGTTCGCTCTTGAGACAGCCATAGGACATGCCGGTACGGCCGACTCGGCTGCGGTCGTCCGGCCCGATGTCAGGGCGATGCGAACGACGCAACCGATCGTTATCGACGGGGTCCTCTCCGAGGAGGCGTGGAGAGAGGCTCCGCAGGTGTCGGAGTTCCTCCAGCGCGATCCGACCGAGTGGGCGCCGGCTTCAGAGAGGACGAGCGTACGCATCCTCTATGACGACAACGCGCTCTATGTCGGTGCCCGTCTCTATGATCGGCATCCTGATTCGATTGTTGCCAGGGTGGGACGGAAGGATATGGATCAGAGCTCGGACGATTTCTTCGTTGGTCTCGATCCTTACAACGATCACCGGACCGGGTTCTACTTCGGTATTGATGCCGCCGGCACCTATCTCGACGGCGTTCTGTATAACGACGACTGGAATGATAACTCGTGGGACGGAGTCTGGGAAGGTAGGTCGACGATCGATTCGCTGGGTTGGTGTGTGGAAATGCGGATTCCGTTCTCGCAACTTCGGTATCATGAAAGTGATGAACAGATATGGGGGATAGACTTTGAGCGGCATATCAGACGCAAAAGCGAAGACGATTTGTACACCTTCAGGCCGAAAAACGGGAGCGGATTCGTTTCGCGATTCGTTCACCTCGTCGGCCTGCAGAACCTCGGGAGGTCGCAGCAGCTCGAGATCATGCCGTACGTCACGACACGGGCGGAATACCTCCACTATCCGTCGGGAGATCCGTTCCATGACGGATCCAAGTACTCCCCCAACCTCGGGCTGGACCTCAAGCTGGGCCTCGGCAGCAACCTGACGCTCACCGGGACCGTGAATCCCGATTTCGGGCAGGTGGAGGTCGATCCCGCGGTGGTCAACCTGAGTGATGTGGAAACCTACTACCAGGAAAAGCGGCCGTTCTTCATCGAAGGTGCATCGATTTTCAATTTCGGGTACGGAGGGGTCACCAATTTCTGGGATTTCAATTTCCCTGTGCCGACCTTTTTCTATACGAGACGGATCGGGCGTGCGCCGCAAGGGAGTATTCCGGATGCCGATTATGCCGATATCCCGCCCGGGACACGGATCCTGGGTGCGGCGAAACTCACCGGGAAAATCGGAGAATCCTGGAATCTCGGAACGATTCAAGCCGTCACGAATCGGGAATATGCGCGGCTCTCCAGTGGGGGAACAACAACCCGGGCGGAGATCGAACCGCTGACGTACTACGGTATCGTCAGGGCCCAGCGGGAATTCAACGAGGCGCGCCAGGGAATCGGCCTCCTCATCACCAGCACGGTACGCTCGTTTGCCGAAGACCGGCTGCGTTCGGACATGAACAACAATTCCCACGTGGTCGGCATCGACGGCTGGACATCCTTCGATTCAGACAAAACATGGGTACTCTCGGGATGGACCGAGATGTCACATGTGCGCGGCACCCACGAAAGGATGATCTCGCTGCAGGAGAATTCCCAACACTACTTCCAGCGCCCCGATGCGAAATCGTACGGAGTCGACAGCAGCACGACATCAATGACGGGATTCGCCGGCCGGTTTCTCGTCAACAAGCAGAAAGGGAACGTCCTCTTCAATTCCAGTGTCGGGATCATCTCCCCGACATTCGATCAAAATGATCTCGGCTTTCTCTCACGAACCGATGTGATCAACATGCATGCCGGCGGAGGATACAAATGGACCGACGTAACACCGTTCTACCGGCAGCTTGGCGCGATCGCGGCAGGATACCAGAGTTTTGATTTTGACGGAAATCTTGAAGCACGGGGAGTGTACTGGGAGACCTGGTGCGAATTCCCCAACTACTACTATGTCGATCTCTGGGGCTGGTATAATGCGGAGACCATCAACACCCGGAGGACTCGCGGAGGTCCGCTCACACTCAATCCGCCCGGCGTCCAGCTGAGTCTGTACAGTAACACGGATCCGAACCAGCAGGTTGTGCTCTCACCGTATTTCCATGGATACTCCAGTATCAGTTCGAAGAACTGGAACGGGGGATTGTCGGTGACATGGCATCCCGCGAGCAATATCTCGCTCAGTATCGGACCGGACTATACACGGAATATCGAGAATTCGCAGTGGGTCGGCGCGTTCGATGATCCCACCGCGACTGCGACATACGGTAAGCGGTACGTCTTCGGGAAGATGGATCAGACGACGCTATCGGCGAATATCCGGCTTGACTGGACATTCACACCCCGGCTCAGCCTCCAGGTTTTCGTTCAGCCCCTCATTTCTGCCGGAGATTTCCTCGAGTTCAAGGAGCTTGCTCGTCCCGGTTCATACGATCTCCCTGTCTACGGGACGCGCGGCTCGACCATTTCTCTCAACGACGGAACATATACGGTGGATCCCGACGGAATCGGACCTGCAGCATCGTTCTCATTTGGCAACCCACAGTACAACTTTACATCGATCCGGGGAAACTGCGTCCTGCGGTGGGAGTATTTGCCAGGCTCAGTGCTCTTCCTTGTGTGGACTCAGAGCCGTTCAAACGATCAACAGATCGGCGGATTCGAGTTCGGACCATCTGTCGACAAGCTCTGGCACATGGTGCCGGACAACATCTTCATGATAAAACTGAGCTACTGGTGGAATCCGTGAGCGAGAAGTCCTCTTCCGCACCCTCGCCTCCCGCATAATCAGAATTTGAGCGTGAAGACCGTCTCGACTCCTGGCGTGGTTTGCACCGAGATGCTTCCTCCGTGCAGACGCATGATCTGCCGGGAAATGCTGAGCCCGATCCCCGATCCATCTTGCTTCGTCGTGAAAAACGGGATGAAGATCCGTTCCACTGCTTCCTTCTCGATCCCCGGCCCGTTGTCGGCCACCTGAATTACCGGACGGCTTGCTTTGCCGAGACATCCCCTGAGGGTCACTTCGGCCGAAGGGTTCGCCCCGGCCCAATCCACGGCATTCTGCAGGAGGTTGATGAGAACCTGCTCGACAAGATTCAGGTCTGCCGTGATCTCCAGGGTCTCCGGCTCCACGGTGTGGACGAACCGGATCCCTTTCTCCTGCATCTTCGGCGACATCAGCGGGACCACGTGGTCGAAGAGTTCGCCGATCGTCACGATCCGGAATTCCGGTTTCGGGATGCGCGTTAGCTTCCGGTATGATTCCACGAATTTCAGGAGGCCGTTGCTCCGGGATTCGATGGTCCGCACGGCTTCCTTCACATCCTTGACGGACTCCGTGGGGGTGGCACTGGCCTCAAGCTGGTCGTCGATGGTGCCGAGGATCCTGTTCGCCGTGGCAGCGAGCGAGGAAATCGGCGTGATGGAATTCATGATCTCGTGCGTCAGCACCCGGATGAGGTTCTGCCAGGCCTCCGACTCCTTGCTCTCCAGCTCGCTTTGGATGTTCTGCAGAGAGACCAGCGTCAGCGGCTCGTTGTGCAGGATGAACCGCGCCGCCCGGAGCGACAGGGTGACCGGATCCCCCGATTCCGGATCGTCGAGCTGAATCTGCGTCGCTTCATCCGGCCCGAGATCAAGGAGGGCTGGAGGGAGCGCCGGATGCTGGCTGCTCAGCTGGTCGATCCGGGTGAGCCGCCGGACGCCCAGGATTCTCTTCGCACGCTGGTTGATCAGGTCGATGCGGCCGTCATGCGTGAACACCAGGATCCCGATCCCGATGTGCTGGATGACCGTCTGGAAGTACCGGTACTGGGCTTCCTTCTCCGACCTGGCCTTCTGAAACGCCTGCATGACCGTGTCAAACGCCGCCCGTAACGGTTCCAGCGTCTTATCCCGGCCTGGGGAGGAGAATGTCTGGGAGAAATCGGAGAATTCGATTGCCTCGAAGAACCTGAGGATATCCCGCTGAGGACGCTCGAGCAGGTGCAGCAGGGAGTAGATCTGGAGCAGCAGCAGCGCGATGGCCAGGACGGGCAGCACGGCCGAGCCGGCCTGCGTGATCCAGTAGACCGTTCCCCCCGCGGTGGCGAGAAGAACCACCATGCGGATACTGTACTGAATGCGCAGGCCTTTATAGACCATGTTTCTCCATTCGGCGGTAGAGGGATGTCCGGGTGATTCCCAGCGCCTCGGCTGCTTTGGAGATGTTGCCCTGGTGAAGTTTCAGGGCCTTGCGGAGCAGCGCCTTCTCAGCCACAGCCAGGTGAAGATCCCCGGGCATGTCCTGTTCCGATTGCGGGTCGGGATTGGCGAGCGCGAAATCCGTGGGACAGTAGGAGGACGCTTCGTGCAGGATGACGGCGCGTTCCACTGCGTGTTTCAGCTCCCGCACGTTCCCGGGCCAATGGTACTCTCCCAGACTCCGGTACGTTTCAGGCTCCAGGCGGCGCTCAGGCTTGTTGTATTTTCTTGAGTAGCGCTCGATAAAGAAGTCGGCAAGCAGGGAGATGTCCTCCCCCCGCTCCCTGAGGGGAGGGACGTGGATCTCCACGGTGTTGATCCGGTACAGAAAATCCTGACGGATGGTATTGTTCCGTATTCCCTCGTGCACCTGCCGGTTGGTGGCGCAGATCAGGCGGATGTCCAGGGGGATCGGTTTGTTCGATCCCACCCGCGTGAGCTGCCGCATCTCGAGGACCCGGAGCAGCTTGGTCTGCATGGCGAGGGAAAGATTCCCGATCTCGTCCAGGAGCAGCGTCCCTCCCGCAGCCGCCTCGAACTTGCCGGTCTGATCGGACGTCGCATCGGTGAAGGCCCCCTTCACGTGGCCGAACAGCTCGCCTTCAAAGAGCGACTCGGGAATGGCGCCCATGTCGACCGTGATGAAGACTTCCCGCGCCCTCGCCGACCTCCGGTGGATCGCCCGCGCCACAAGCTCTTTCCCGGTGCCGTTCTCTCCCAGGATCAGGATGTTCGCGTCCGTCTCCGCCACCTTCTCGATCGTCCGGAACACCTGCTGCATAGCCTCGCTGGTGCCGATCATTTCATGATAGGGCTGATCCAGCGCCTCGCTCAGGTGCCGCTGGCTTGCCTCCAGGTGCGACGCCTTGAGTCGGGAATGCCGGAGCTGCACGGCGGAGGAGATGGTGGCGAGAAGCTTCTCGTTCTGCCAGGGCTTCAGCACGAAATCCACGGCTCCGACCTTGATCGCCCGGATGGCGGTCTCGAGGTCCCCGAACGCCGTGATGAGAATGACGACAGCAAGAGGGTCGATCTCGAGGATCTTCTGCAGCCAGTGGAAGCCCTCGCTTCCGCTCGTTGCGTCGCGGGTATAATTCATGTCGAGCAGGATGACGTCGATCTGCTCGCTCCTGAGCACTTCGGGGATGGCCGCCGGACTCCGTTCGGAATGGACGGCATAGGGCACCTGCTTCAGCAGCAGCTTGGCGGCGGTGATGACGTCTTCGTCGTCGTCGACAAGCAGAATGGTGCCGGAGGACTGGGTCATGCAGACACCCGGTTGGTTGCAGAGCTTCTGACCTGCATCGCAGGCAGGATCAGAGACTGTCTGGAGAGCTACTTGCGTGCCAGTAATAGTACGCCATATTCAAAGCATTTGTCAAGCTCCTCTGTCCGAATTCGTACACCCTATGTTCGGAACCGGATAATCCGGAATAGTAGATCGGGCGAATTGTAAGAAATTCAGCCATGGCATGAGTGTTGAGGTGTCGCCAGCAGCAGGAACCCTACGATTCCAAAGGAAAGCAGCGTGGACAGAATCATTCCCAAGAAACGATGGACACTGAAGCGCGTCGTGACAATCGGGGTTCCCTCAGCCTTCGTCTTGTTGCTCGTGCTGTATTCGGTGTTCGGGGATCACCTCTCGAAGCTGAATGTCGAAACGGAGCGGATAACGGTCTCGACCGTAACGAAGGCTCCGTTCCAGGAGTATATCCCGGTCACCGGGACCATCCAGCCCCTCCAGACCTTCTTCCTCGATGCGGCCGAAGGAGGTAGAATTGATAGTATTTTTGTCCAGGCAGGGAGCGTAGTGGCGAAAGGAGACCGCATCCTGAAGCTCGCCAACACCAACATGCAGCTCGATGTGCTCTACAGGGAAGCGCTGATGTTTGAACAGATCAACAATGCACGGAACACGCGCCTGGCCATCGAGCAGAATAGCCTTACCCTCCGGGGACAGCTTGCCGACGTCTATTACCAGATCATCCGCCTGCAGAGGCTCTTCGAGCGGGACACGCTGATGTACCGGAAGCAGCTCATTTCCCGGCAGGAGTTCGAACAGGTAAGGGACGAATACGAATACTGGCAGGCGAAAAAGGTCATCACGATTGAGAACTTCAAGCAGGATTCCCTTCTCCGGCGCGTTCAGCTTGAGCAGCTCGACGGGTCCATCAAGCGCATGCAGAGCAACCTGGACATGGTGATGCGCAGCCTGGAAGACCTGGTGGTCAGAGCGCCCATCAGCGGTCAGCTCACATCGTTGGGGGCGGAGATCGGGCAGTCGAAATCCCCGGGGCAGCGGCTCGGACAGATCGACGTGCTCGACGGATTCAAGGTGCGCGCGGCCATCGACGAGTTCTACATTTCCCGGATCAATTCCGGCCAGACGGGAACATTTGATCTCGGGGCAGCCTCCCTCGGACTCGCCGTGGAAAAGGTCTATCCGGAGGTACGCGATGGGAAGTTCGAAGTCGACATGCTCTTTGACGGGGCTCCCCCTCAGGGCATCCGCCGGGGCCAGACCCTTCAGATCAGGCTTCGCCTGGGCGACCTTGCCGATGCCGTGATCGTGCCGCGCGGAGCATTCTACGAGAAGACTGGGGGACAGTGGGTGTATGTCGTCGACAAGGCCGGCGCCTTTGCCGTCAAGCGAAAGATACGTCTCGGCCGCCAGAACCCACAGGCCTTCGAAGTCCTGGAAGGCATCGAACCCGGCGAGCAGGTCATCACTTCCGGGTATGACAACTTCGGCGATATCGAAAAGCTTGTTCTGAAGAAATAACCGTGCGATGCACAGGAGCAGGGGCAGGCCATTGTGGGAGATTTTCGAGAACTCGACAGCTGGAGACAAGCCCGGACCGTGGTGTGCGCGCTCCTCACCATGTCTTCGGCGCTCTCACAAGCCGCGGAGCACGCCGGCTACGCACACGGTCTCCATTCCGTCTCGATCGGGCTGCTTGACAACATGGCCAGGGGCTATGAAGGGGACCGGAAGTCGTTTCTCCGGGCCCGGCTCGGGATCAACCGGCTGGAGGAGCTCATAAGGCAAGGTCAAGCCAGAGGGCTCCTGAAGGTGTCGGAGTCCATACCCCTGAGACGCGAACTCCGCTTTGTGAGGCTTGCGCTTGAAGATCGATCCTGAAAGGTCGGACAATTCACCAATTCGACGGAGCGCTCCATGATCAAGACCAGGAACCTCAAGAAAATCTACACGACCGAAGAGGTCGAAACGTCGGCGCTGGATAACATCAATTTTGAGGTGAAGCCTGGCGAGTTTGTCTCGATCATGGGACCGTCGGGCTGCGGCAAATCGACGCTGCTCAACGTGATCGGCATGCTTGATAACCCCTCCGGCGGAGAATACTTCTTCCTGGAGCAGGAGATCTCGAAATTCTCCGAGCGGCAGAGAGCGAACCTGAGAAAGCACAACATCGGCTTCGTGTTCCAGAGCTTCAATCTGATTGATGAGCTGACCGTGTTCGAGAACGTCGAGCTCCCGCTCCTGTACCAGAAGGTCTCACCGGCCGCCAGGAAGAAGAAGGTTACCGAGGTGCTGGAGCGCATGCAGATCATGCACCGGAAGAGCCATTTCCCGCAACAGCTTTCGGGGGGCCAGCAGCAGCGCGTGGCGGTCGCCAGGGCGCTGGTGGGTAACCCCAAGCTCATCCTTGCGGACGAGCCGACGGGAAACCTGGATTCGACCCATGGCGAGGAGGTCATGAACCTGCTCTCGGGCTTGAACGAAGCGGGAACAACCATCATCATGGTGACCCATTCGCCAGCCTATGCCGAATACGGGAACCGGGTCGTCCACCTGTTTGACGGACATATCGTCACCGAGAACATGAAGACCCAGTTCCATATCTGATTCCATACCCATTCTCCCGGACTGGCCATGATACAGCTGAGGAACATTGAAAAAGTCTACGAGAACAAGTCCGTCAGGACATTCGTCCTGAGAAACGTCAGCCTCGATGTCCGGGAGGGGGAATTTGTCTCGGTCATGGGGCCTTCTGGCTCCGGCAAAACCACCCT
>PMBF01000006.1:21303-42689 GCA_003152875.1 Ignavibacteriota bacterium
GGGAGGGTCGCCGAGGCGCTTGACCGGTTCAACATCGTGGCCAAGAAGGACCTCTTTCCGAACCAGCTCTCGGGCGGGCAGCAGCAGCTCGTTGCCATCGCCAGGGCGGTCGTTGCGCAGCCGCGTCTGATCCTGGCGGACGAGCCGACCGGAAACCTGCACAGCGACCAGGGGAAAGAGATCATGGAAATGCTGAAGAACCTCAACGGGGAGGGGACGACGATCATCCAGGTGACGCATTCGGAAACGAACGCGGAGTATGGAAACAGAACGATACGGCTGAAAGACGGATGGATTGAGAAGTGAGACGCTCAGGCCATGAGGGCGGCGACGGCGAATCCCGTCACATCGTCGCATATGAATAGCGGCTCAGCCGGAAGCTCGTACAGTCCCTGGATCCAGGAGCGGCGCAATGCTGAAAAACACTCTGATAGTTGCATGGAGAAATCTGAGGCGGGACTGGGTCGTCTCGCTCATCAATGTGGCCGGATTGGGGATGGGGATCGCCTGCTGCATCGCCATTGTGATCTTTGTGCTGGACGAATTGAGCTATGACCGGTGGAATGAACAGGCCGAGCGGGTCTTCCGGGTGCATGTCAGGGCATTGCTCGCCTCCGCGGAGACGAATGTCGCCACAAGCGCTCCTCCTCTTGCAGCGGCCATGGCGCAGGACTTTCCCGAGGTTGCGGCGGTCACGAGGGTGTTCGGGGGCCGCGAGGAGCACGTGGTTCGCATCGGCAGCCGGCGCATCCGCGAGAAGAAGATCTACTGGGTGGACTCGACGTTCGCGAATGTGTTCACCGTGCCGTTCATCGAGGGCAACCCCGCGAGAGCATTGAACCGGTCGAACACGGCGGTGATCACCGAAACGTCCGCGAAGGTCTACTTCGGCGGGGACGACCCCATGGGCAGGGTTTTCAGTGTGGAAGGGTCCGGAGCAAGCTATGAGATCACGGGGGTCGTGAAGGACTGCCCTCCCAATGCGCACTTTCACTATGACGTGCTCGCCGCCTTCTCGACCTTCGAGGAGAGCAGGACTCCCTACTGGCTTCAGCTGAATCTTTACACGTACGTCGCTCTCCGGAAGGGGGCAAGCCCGGACAGCTTGCAGGCGCGGCTGAACAGGGCGCTGAAGACCTATATGGGGGCCCAGATCCGGCAGGCTACCGGGGCCTCGTACGAACAGCTAGAGATGAAGGGGGCCAGATACGAATACCTGCTTCAGCCGCTCGCTTCGATCCATCTCTCCTCGCACCTGGAGAGTGAACTCGAGCCCAATGGCGAGGTCTCCTCGGTCTACATCTTTTCATCCATAGCGGCGGCTATACTGTTGCTCGCCATCATCAATTTCATGAACCTGGCAACGGCGCGTGTGGACAGACGCGCGAAAGAGATCGGCATCCGGAAGGCCCTTGGCTCTCAGCGAGGGCAACTGGTCCGGCAGTTCCTCGCCGAATCAGTCCTCCTGAGCGCGATAGCCGTAGGTGTCGCGGCCGGGCTTGTCCTGTTGTTCATTCCCTTTCTGGGTAGCCTGGCCGGCAAGCCGATGCAGTTTCAACCCCTCGGGAACATCACGACCATGCTCCTCCTGTTGTGCACGGCGGCAGGCGTCGGCGCGCTGGCCGGGCTCTACCCGGCTCTCTCGCTTTCCTCGCTCAGCCCGGTCCAGATGTTGAAGCATGGAGTGCGCAGGGGAAGCAGGGGGACGGGGCTCAGGAACGGACTCGTCGTGTTCCAGTTTGCCGTCTCCATCATCCTCATTGTGGGAACGCTCATTATCAGGGATCAGCTCGGCTATATGCGGAGCAAGGATCTCGGATTCACGAAGGAGCAGGTCATCACCATCAGGGTTTCCGACATCGACGATAGCCATCGTGCGCTGTTGAGGGAGGAGCTCCTGAAGAGTTCGCGGGTAATCACGGTGAGCAATTCCACGTCGTTGCCGGGGAGCATCGATGCGTTTGATCAGAGCACATTCAGGATGGAGGAGGCGCCGCCAGAGGATGCGCGTCAACTCTACAGGATGTTCTGCGACACGCACTTTGCCGAGGCGTTCCGTCTCACGATGGCGGACGGCGAGTTCTTCGGCGAACACCATGCGCCCGGCGCCCCGGTGGCGGTGATCAACGAGGCGGCGGAGAGGCTCCTTCGGCTTCAGCATCCCATCGGCTCCCAGTTGATGGCGATGGGGATGAGTGCGCAGCTGTATACGATCGTCGGCGTGGTGAAGGATTTCCATTTCGAATCTCTCCGGCAGCCGGTCCGCCCCCTCGTCCTGCAGCTCTTTCCGATCGGGATGTCGGGCTCGTTTCTGTCGGTCCGGGTGATCCCCGGCCCTCCTGACGAAACCCTGAACGATATGAAGGCCGCCTGGGACAACTGCGGCGGCGGGTTGGCATTCACGTATAGCTTCCTTGATGAAAACCTTGATGCGTTGTACAAGGCGGAGCAGAGGACGACCGCGATCGTCGGGCTCTTCTCTCTTCTCGCCCTGTGCATCGCGTGCCTCGGCCTCTTCGGCCTCGCGACGTTCGTGACGGAGCAGAGAACCAAGGAAATCGGGATACGGAAGGTCCTAGGGGCCGCCGTCTCGGACGTGGTGATGCTGCTGACAAAGGAATTCGTCAAGTGGGTGCTGGTCGCGATGGCGATCGCATTGCCCCTTGCCTGGTTGGTGATGGACCGCTGGCTGCAGGAGTTCGCATACCGGATCAACGTCGGCTTCGGAAGCTTTGTGCTCGCAGGCGCCCTTGCGCTGGCCGTGGCCTTCATCACCGTGTGCGGCCAGGCACTCAAAGCGGCGCTCACGAATCCGGTCGACAACCTCAGATATGAGTGACGGTCCGCCTTCGCGGGAATTCCGGTGAAGCTTTGCTGCTATGGATGAGAACAGCGCAGAAAGCACGGCGCAGAGTGTAAGGAGAGAAGAGTGATGTGATAGTCGTGACGAACACGTCAGGCCGATGTTCAGATTTCAGGACTTGCACCATTGACACATGGCGGTCGCAGTGATTGAAAATGAGTCTTCTCAACGTGTGACATCTTCATCCAGAACTCGCGCGCTGGTCCATGTGCCCATTGCCCTATGAGGTGAGCCATCCTCAAGAGTTACCTGATACTCGCCGTCCGCAATCTCATTCGGGACAAAGTACACGCGGCCATCAATATTACAGGGCTTGCTCTTGCGTTGGCAGCTTGTCTCGCGATCACGATGGTTATCCGGGGTGAGTACAATGTGAATGATGTATTTCAGAACGGCGACAGGATCTGCCGCGTCAACAGTGTCTGGCGGGAACCGTCGATGGGCCTGGTGAGCACAACGCTTGCCCCCATTGGGCCGATCCTGGCAAGAGACTACCCCGAAGTGGAATGCCAGACCCGGCTGTATCATATTTCCGCCACCCTTCATGTGGGCAAAAAGAACTTGCGTCAGGACGTACTGGTCGCCGATCCCACTGCAGTCGGGCTTTTCGATTTTCCCCTCCGTTCGGGCGATGCCCGCACGGCCCTGTCTTCTCCGCGATCCGTGCTCATTTCCGAACGGCTTGCCGGGATTCTCTTCAACACCCCGGAGGCGCTGGGGAAGACGATCCGCTTTGACACTTTTGATGGTGCGCAAGTTGAGTACACAGTGACCGCCGTGCGAAAGGAGCTTCCCTTCAACTCCGTCACCAATTTCGGCGATAGGAAATATGACCTCATCCTGCCGTTTGGTGTCCAGGGAGATTTCATTTCCCCCGCTGCCCTGGATTCATGGGGAAGCAAATACATCATGACGTTTGTGAAGCTGAGACCGCAGTCATCCATTATGGACCTGCAGGCGAAACTGACGACGTTCATCGCATTGTATGCTCCCATTCCCATCCAGGGCACTCTTCAGATCGAGCTGGCTCCGCTCAAGAAGCTTTACCTCGACGATGACAACGGCATCGCCAGGCGATCGGCACACATTCTCGCGTGGTTGGGCGTCGCGATTCTCTCCATTGCTGGCGTCAACTCCGTGAACCTCGCTACAGCGCGTTCTCTGGTCCGTGCAAAGGGTGCGGCCATCCGAAGAGTCATCGGGGCTCAGAGACACCACATCGTCGCACAGCAAATGACGGAGTCACTCCTCATCTGTTTGTGCGCAATGGTTCTCGCAGTCTTGATCACTGAGGCCACGGAGACCGGTCTGTTGCCACACATGTCCCAGCCGCTCGGTCACATTATCCGATGGGATCTTCTGTCGGTCGCGATCGTGGTCGTGATCTCACTCACCGTCGGAGTGATTTCGGGTTGTTATCCAGGGATGGTTGTTTCTTCATTCGAGCCAATGTGGATTCTCAAAGGTCAGGTTCACGCCAGGCGGCGGGGAACTCTATTGCACCTTGCATTGGTGGTCGGGCAGTTCACGGTGGCCATCGTTCTCATGATCTGTGTGATCGGCATGTCACACCAGCTTTCGTTTCTGACTACAAAGGAGCTTGGGTTTGTGAAAAAGGATGTGCTGGTGATCGAATCGGTCCCGCGGGAGTGGAATCTCTCGGGGGTGACGAAAATGGACCTGGTCAAACAACAACTGCTTTCCATCCCGGGGGTGGAATCGGGAACCCTCTCATTCGATACGCCGACGGGGCATACCGTGAGCACAGTCTCTGTCCGCGTTCCAGGATCGGACAGTAACCGCGAGGTGGAAGTCGCGTTATTCGTCGTCGATGATGACTATGCGGCAACCTACGGTTTATCGCTCGTCGAGGGACGATTCTTCTCTCGGACGTATCCTGCTGAGGCCGACGCCGTGGTGATCAATGAGGCAGCGGCCCGTGCGCTCGGTCTGCAATCACCAGTCGGGTCTGGGGTGATCGGTGTGAATGGTGAAGGCGCGACTATCTGTGGTGTAGTCAAAGACTTTCATTTTGAGTCAATGCATCGAACCATTCGCCCCCTCTGCTTTGTGTCTGTCCGCAGGGCGCCTCATTACCGCTACCTTTCATTGCGCCTTTCAAATAATGGGGCCGCGCAGGTAGTCAACCGAATCCACGATATGTGGCAGCGCCTGCTTCCAAGCGCTCCATTTGAGTCCTCCTTCGTCGAGGCGCAGATCGACCAGCAGTACAAGTCCGATCAGAAAACCCAGGTGATCGTCCGCGTGGCCACAGTTCTTGCCTTCGCTATCGCCTGCATGGGGATGTTCGCTCTGGCGAGCATCAGTGCGGCACGACGGGTGAAGGAGGTCGGCGTCCGAAAGGTGCTGGGCGCATCCATTTCGCATACGGCTATCATTCTCTCAAGGCAGTTCCTCGTTTGGGTTGTGATCTCCAATATCTTTGCGTTTCCCATTGCCTGGTATGCCATGCACAAGTGGCTGGAGGACTTCGCCTACCGCGTCGGGACCGACTGGTGGGTTTTTGCCCTGGCGGGCACAATGTCGCTGCTCATCGCGCTTTTCACCGTGGGTACGCAGGCGATCAAAGCGGCCCTGGCGAATCCGGTGGATGCGCTCCGCTATGAGTAACCACATCAAGAGGAGGCACATCCTCTGGGGGACACCAACATTGCCACGACTGGCTGTTCAAGTCATGGATCCGCAGCCAACACCAAACCGACAGGGAAACGCAGATGTTCAGCCTTCTGAAACGCAGTGGATTCGTTGAAGGGCAGAAAGGATAGCCGCTACCCGGCAATCATACAAGGAGACACCACGCCATGTTCGCGCTCTCGATCAGAACGCTGTTTCGACATATTGTGAGGAACAAGGTCACTTCCCTCATCAGCGTTGCAGGACTGGCTGCGGGGATGGCGTGCGTAATGCTCGTCATGCTCTGGGTGCATCACGAATGGAGCTATGACCGGTTCCATGCCCATGCGGACAGGCTGTACAGGGTGGTGTTTTCCGTGGCGGCGGATGGGAAAACCATGCGCATGTACTTTCAGCCAGGACCGCTCGCGGCGGAACTCCAGACCCGCATTCCCGAAGTGCTCCATGCCACGAACTTTCTCGGGATGGAATCGAAGTTGTCGCACGGTCGCACCGGGTTTCTCTGCACCGGCAGCTACGTGGACTCCGCCTTCTTCAGGATGTTCTCCTTCCGCCTTGACCGGGGCGACGAGACGACGGTGCTGGCAGATCCCCTCGCGATCGTCATCTCAAGGGGACTTGCCCGGAAATTCTTCGGAGACCTTGACCCTGTCGGGAAGACCCTCCTGATGAATGACCGGACCGCGCTTCATGTCAGCGGGGTGTTCGAAGATGTTCCGGCGACGTCGCATATGCAGTTTGACTTTGTGGTGCCGTTTGCCGCCGCGCCGCAGGAGATGAAGTTGTGGGACCGGAAATGCACGACGACCTATGTGCTTCTCCGGGAACACAGCTCGCCGGAGGAGGTCGACAGGAAGATCGCCGGGATCATGAATGAACATAACCCGGCGTGGAAGAACATCCTCTCGCTCAGTCCGGTCACCAGCAGCCACCTGTATGCGCTGAACGGTGGAGGTCTGATCACGTCGGTGTATGTCTTCATGAGCCTGGCCTTGTTGATCCTGGTTGTGGCCTGTATCAATTTCACGAACCTCGCGATCGCCCGGGCGGAGAAGCGGACCAGGGAGATCAGCATCAAGAAGACTGTGGGCTCCTCCCGGCTTGAGCTGGCGTCCCAGTTTCTGGCTGAAGCCATGGGATATGCCTTGCTCTCACTCCTTCTGGCCGTCTTCCTCGTCTACGCGCTTCTCCCTTCCGTGAATACCCTGCTCGGGACGACCCTCACCTTGTCCCTCTCGCCCGGAGCGGCGGCCTTCGCCTTGGGTGTCGCCGTCGTGACCGGACTCCTTGCAGGGATGTATCCTGCCTGGATTCTCTCCTCTCTGGCGCCCGTGGCGATGCTCAAGGGGGGAATGCCCGGAGCGGCGGGACGCCGCTCGTCCGTACTCAGAAGGGCCTTCGTCATCGCCCAGTTCGCGTTCTCCATCTTCGTCATCACGTGCGTCATCATCGTGCGCAACCAGCTGGATTTTGTGCAATACCGGGATCTCGGCTTCGACAAGGAGCAGTTGCTGATGGTGAGGACGGCGGGCAGGGTCCAGGCTCAGGTGCCCGCCCTGAAACACGAGCTGCTGAAATGTCCCGAGGTCGCCGGGGTCTCCGTGTCCGCGTCGGATCTCACGAGTTTTGCCGGTTCCGGGTCGGGACCCGTCGAATGGGAGGGGAAACAGACGCCCAAGCCCCTCGAGGTGGGATTCAACTTCGTCGACGAGGACTTTGCGGGCACGCTGCGGGTCGGTATGGTGCAGGGCAGGTTCTTCTCGAAGGACTTTCCCTCCGACGCCTCGGACGCCTTCGTCGTCAACGAGGCGGCGGTTCGGGCCATGCAGCTTCTGGACCCCATCGGGAAGCGCTTGACGACCTGGTTCGGCCGCAGCGGCAGGATCGTCGGCGTCCTCCGCGATTACCACTCGGAATCTCTCCATGAGGAATTGGCGCCCCTGGTCCTTGTCCTGACCCCCGTGGCGAACTTCCTCTGCGTGCGCCTGAAGCCCGGTGACGTGCCGGCGGGGATTCGCGCGGTGGAAGCGACCATCAAGGCCGGCGTTCCAGATGATCCGTTTGACTACAGGTTCCTGGACGCCGAGATCGACCGCCTCTACAAAGCGGAGCAGACGACCCGTGCACTGGCCACCGGGATCGCCGTCCTGGCGATATTCCTTTCGTGCCTGGGCCTCCTCGGCCTGGTGTCGTTTGCGATGGAACAGCGGACAAAGGAAATCGGCATCCGCAGGGTCCTCGGCGCCTCCGTGTCACGGATCCTCGTCATGCTCACCAGGGACTATGTCCTGTGGATCATGATCGCCAATGTCATCGCATGGCCGGCGGCATATTTTGCGACCAGGGCATGGCTGCGGGACTTCGCCTACCGGGTAGACGTGACCGTCTGGCCGTTTCTTGCGGCGGGATTCTCCGCACTCCTTCTCGCCCTCGTTATCGTGAGCGTGCGGGCCCTCCGCTCGGCAACGGCAAATCCCGTGAAGGCATTGCGGTATGAGTAGGGGGAGGATTGTTGACGACGGACTGCAGGCGAGATCGGCACTCGGCAGGCGGCACGTGAGGTCAGCGCGATCGCTGACAATTGTCTTTCGAGGAACGGCATCATGGTAAGCAACTACCTCAAAACAGCTCTGAGAAACCTCCTCCGTCACAAGGTCTTCTCCGGCATCAATATCGTCGGTCTGGCTGTCGGCATGGCTTGCACCCTGCTCATTCTCCTCTGGGTGCAGGATGAACTGAGCTACGACAGGTTTCACAAGAATGCGGACTGCATCTACCTTGTGCTCCGCGGAGGCAAGGACGGACCAACGGCCGTTTCATCAAGACTCCTCGCGCCTGCATTGAAAGACGATCTGCCTCAAGTGATCAATGCCGGGGCCTATATGAGGGTTCCGGATGGCTTCGGGGTCTCCTTGAGCCAGGGCAGGAGGGTGTTCCAGGAGAAGATCGGCCTCGCCGATTCGTGTTTCTTTCGTCTCTTTTCCTTCCGATTCGTGAAGGGGGATCCGGCAACAGCGTTGACGGACCCGTCCTCCATCGTGATTACCGAAGCGACGGAGAAGAAGTACTTTGGCGATGAGGACGGATTCGGCAAGATCCTCACCTTCTCGGCGTTCGGCAAGCAGGGCGTACTGAGGGTGGCAGGGGTTCTTGAGGACATACCCCACAACTCGCATCTGCAAAGCGGAGTATTCTTCTCGACCGGCTGGCAGCAGACACTTGGGATACCGGATTATGGCTGGCAGAATCAGTCATGCCAGACATACATCCAGCTGCGAACCCCGCTCACCACCGAGAAAGAACTGCAGGAATTGGCGTCGGAGATCAGGGGGTGCGAGCTCAGGCACGCGCAGAACCAGTCGGAATCGTTGAATTATTCCCTGCTTCCGCTCACGGACATTCATCTCCACGGCAGCGGTGTCAAATTCCTGGAAGCAGGCGGAGACATCAAGTACGTGCGGATCTTCACGGTAATTGCCGTGATCATCCTTCTCATCGCGAGCATCAATTACATGAACCTGTCGACAGCTCTCTCGCTGCGAAGGACGAAGGAAATTGGAATCAAGAAAGCCCTTGGTGCAAACCGCAAGTCCCTGATTCTGCAGTTCTTCGGGGAAAGCTGCCTTCTTTCATTCCTTGCCCTGGGTATTGCCCTGATCCTTGTGAAGCTTCTCCTGCCGGAATTCAACATGCTCTCGGGGAAGCACCTGGCGATCAATTATAGCGAGCTGCCCTTCATGGTCCTCTCGCTGGGAGTTGCCTTTCTCACCGGGGTCGTCTCCGGCTCCTACCCCGCGCTGTTCCTCTCGTCCTTCAACCCTGTGCAGATATTAAAGGGACAGCTGAGGATGAGCGCCGGAAGCATCATCACACGGAGGGGGCTTGTGGTGATACAATTCGCCCTCTCGGTCATGATCATCGTATGCACGATCGTTGTTCTCCGTCAGCTTTCGTTCATGAGAACCAGCAACCTAGGCCTTGAGAAGGACAATCTCCTCTGTGTCAAGCTTGTCGGGGAGGCCAACATCAGATACGGCTCCGTGAAGAACGAGCTGATGAGGAATCCTGCGATCATCGATATCGCGCGTTCCGAGCAGCTCTGTGGCGGCGGCATGGGCAACACAGGGGGAGTGTTCTGGCAGGGAAAACAACCGAAGGACGAAACGCGTTTCTGGCTCCTCCACTGCGACTTTGATCTGCTCTCTACCTACAAGATCGAAATGAGCCAGGGAAGATTCTATTCTTCACGATATCCGACCGACAGCGCAGAAGCCTACGTGCTCAATGAAGCCGCGGTGAAGGCTATGGGACTTGTCGCACCGCTCAATCAAGAGATCATCGTATGGGGAAGGAAGGGGAAGATTATCGGTGTCACAAACAACTTCCACTTTGCCTCGTTTCATGAGGCCATTGAGCCGCTGATTTTCAGGATTCCCGACAAGGCCGAGCAAAACCTCTTTTATTCCACGATGACGGTGCGGTTCCGGTCGCAGAATCCGGAGGAGATCGTCAATGTGATCGAACGCGCATGGCAAGGACAGATGTCCGGCATGACGCCCGAGTACTACTTCTTTGATGATTTTTTGAACTCGCAGTATAAGGCCGAGCATACGATGAGTGCCCTCTTCAAGTACTTCTCCTTCCTCTCCATCCTCATTGCATGCCTCGGGCTGTTTGGCCTTGCTTCCCTCTCGGCCCAACGGAGGACGAAGGAGATCGGCATTCGCAAAGTCCTCGGTGCCTCGATCTCGCACACGGCGCTTGTACTGTCCAGAGAGTTCCTGGTGTGGGTTGTTGTCGCGAACATCATTGCCTTTCCCTTTGCCTGGTATGCGATGCACAGGTGGCTCGAGGACTTTGCCTACCGGGTCGGGATCGAATGGTGGATGTTCGTGCTGGCGGGCGGGCTCTCCCTGTTCATCGCCCTGCTGACCGTAGGCACGCAGGCGGTCAAGGCGGCGCTCGCAAATCCCATCGACGCGCTGCGGTATGAATGAACTGTATGCAAGGAGGCTCCCTGATGAAACAGTTCCTTACCTCCGGCCTGCGATTCCTGTCCAGGCGCAAATTGACCACCCTCATCAGCATGGTCAGCCTTGTCCTTGCATTGACAGGTACGCTGCTCATTGCGACGTGGGTGGAGAATGAGCTGAGCTTTGACCGCTTCACCACGCACTTCGCGCGCGATCGTCTGTTGCGAAGCTGCAAGTGAGTCCAGCCCAAAGCCACAAACCTTTCCTACAGGGAGCAGCAGTATGCTGGGCAACTATCTGAAAACAGCGGTGCGACACCTTCTCCGTCACAAGGTCTACACCGGGATCAACGTCGTTGGTCTTGCCACCGGCATGGCATGCACCATGCTCATTCTTCTGTGGGTGCAGGACGAAATGCGGTTTGACAGGTTCAACACCCACGCCTCCGAGATCTACCGCATTCTCCACGGCAAAGACCACGTGCAACAGCGAACCGCCGGGACACCCGCCCCCCTGGGGCCGGCCATCAGGGAAGAAATCCCGGAGGTGGCACAGTTTGCCAGAATCGCTCCAGCCTCACCGAAGATCGTTGTCCAGAGCGGAGAGAAGATGTTCTACGAAAGTCGGATGATGTTCGCCGATCCGGCGTTGTTCGAGATGTTTACGTTTCCGTTTGTGAAGGGGAGTCCTTCGAATGCGCTCTCCGGCCTCTCCAATGTGGTCATCACGGAGGAGATCGCCAGGAAGTATTTCGGGGGGGAAGACCCCATGGGCAAGACGTTGACGCTGGAGGGAGTTGACCATATTGTCGTCAGCGGCGTCGTGATGAACATTCCTTCCGAATCGCATCTGCAATTCGATTTTGTGCTTCCCTTCGACGATGTCTATGCCTACCACCTTCTCGGGACGGAGTGGGGCGATTTCAACTACAGCACATACATACAGCTTCGGCCTCACTCGTTTCATCCCGGATTGGACAAGGCCATTACTAATGTCGCCAGACTCCATGGATGTCCACAAGTGGTGTATGGCGGGTATGAGTGCCTTCTGCAGCCTTTGACGGAGGTGCACCTGGGTGGGAGTGTGGAGCGGTCCGGTGTCGACGTCGTGTCCGAACCGGGTGAGAGAACGACCGTTCTCATGTTTTCGCTCATTGCCGTATTCATCCTTGGCATTGCCTGTATCAACTTCATGAATCTCTCAACGGCGCAATCTGATGCGAGGAGAAGGGAAGTCAGCGTGCGGAAGGCTCTGGGCGCGCAGAGGCGTCAGCTCGTCGCGCAGTTCCTGGGTGAGTCCGTGATGCTTTCCGGACTGGCCTGCGTCATTGCGGTCATTCTCGTGGAGGTGTTCCTCCCGGCATTCAACCGTCTCACCATGAAGCACGTAGCGTTGTCCTTGAGTGATGGCGCGATGGTGCTGGAGCTGGTGATGATCGGGCTCCTCACGGGACTTGTCGCCGGAAGCTATCCTGCATTCTACCTGTCCTCTTTCCTGCCGGCAGCATTGTTCAAGAAGCCCGCCCTCTCGCCGTCCGCTTCCTGGAGATCGATTACGAGGGGGATGCAGCGCCTGTCCTTCAGAAAAGTGCTAGTCGTGATGCAATTCTCTCTTTCCATTGGGCTCATTATCTGTACGCTGGTGATTGCGCGGCAGCTTGAATTCATGAAAACCAAGGACCTCGGATTCGACAGGGACAACGTCCTTGTTGTGCCGATCAAGGAGCACTTCGGCTCGAGCTACGAGGCGATCAAGCAACAATTGTTGCAGCATCCCGCCATCCTGGGAGTGGCAGCTCAGGAGTGGTTCCAGATTCGGGGCCCCCGCAATACGGGCGGCCGGGGATACAGCTGGGCAGGGAATCCGGATCCCGACCACTCACCGTGGATTTCCCACACCAGGGTAGACTGTGGTTTCATCGAGCTGATGGGTATCAGGATGCTCGAGGGGAGATCCTTCTCAAAGGATCACCCCACCGACGCCAAGGACGCCTTTATCGTGAATGAAGAGGCTGTCCGGGCCATGGGGCTCAAGTCTCCCGTCGGGAAGTACTTTCGCCTCTACGGCCAGGAGGGGCAGATCATCGGCGTCATGCAGAATGCCTGTTTCAGCTCCCTTCGCCAAAGTGTTGAGCCGCTGGTCTACCATGTTCTCACCAGTGCGGATGATGCCCGATACGGGGCGATCCTAGTCAAACTGCAAAGCGGAAAGACAGCGGAAGGAATTGCAATCATCGAGGATTTATGGAAAAGGGAGAATCCTCACTCTCCGTTCGATTTCCAATTCCTCGATGACGCGGTCAACAGCCGGTACATGTCGGAGAGCAGGACAGGCATGATCTTCAGCTGGTTCGCAAGTCTTGCGATCTTCATCTCCTGCCTCGGTCTTTTCGGACTCGCGTCGTTTGCGGCAGAGCAGAGGACCAAAGAAATCGGCATACGCAAGGTGCTTGGCTCGTCTGTCGCGAGCATCGTGATTCTGCTCTCAAAGGAATTTACGTCCTGGGTGATCGTCGCCAATGTCATCGCATGGCCCATCGCCTGGTACGCCATGAACGCGTGGCTGCAGAGGTTTGCTTATAGAATTGGTGCGAGCTGGTGGGTATTTGTGCTGGCCGGAGGAATCGCTCTCGTTATTGCCCTACTTACGATCAGCTACCAGGCGGTTAGGGCTGCGATGGCCAATCCGGTTGAGGCGCTGCGGTATGAATGAGCAGGGGCAGGGAGCGCAGCGCAGAAGGCCAAGAGGCTTTTCTCGACTATCCGTCTGAACGTCTAATCCACAATAAACAGCTTGGCCCCTTTCGATGTGGACGAGCGATGTGCCTCGGCCTGGTCGGCTACCTGATAGCTGACGCCGGGTGTCAGCACAAATCTTCGGCCATCAGCAAGCTCAGTCACCAACTCGCCTTCCAGGCAGAAGAGAATATGGCCTTTGCTGCACCAGTGATCCGCCGCATAGCCCGGAGTGTACTCGACCAATCGAACACGTATCCCGCCAAAATCGCGGGTGCGCCAGTAGGCGATTCCCGTCTCACCGGGGTGTTCGATGGATTCAACCTGCTTCCAGTCGGTGGTGCCAAAAGGGATGTCAGACATGTGCATGGCAATGAGCTCCTTGTCAGTGAGGCTAAGGAGAAAAGGGACCAACTGCAACGGCGGCTTGGTTGACTTTTGCAAAAGTCATTGTTAGCTTGACTTCAATCTGCTGCACAACTCTCAACCCGCCTGGACCAACCGATCCCCGTGCAGGCGTCCAGCTGCGGCTACCATACACACCTGCTCTTTCTGTCCCTGTCGTCCGGTTTTTCGTCAGCTTCTCCCCGGAGATTCTCTGGCCAACGGCGAATGGCACCTGAGATGCTTCAACGACAATGCAGAAGGGCATTCCTGGCTCCCTTCGATTCGGGTCGTCGACCCCGGCTGGGGGGAGTCCTTTCCATTGTCCCGTGAAGATCCACTTCCATCATGGAGGATCCATGAAGTCTATACTCTCCCGGCGTGAGTTTGTTCAGAAAGGCTCCAGGAGCCTTCTGGCCGCGGCGGCGATCCCCTATTTCCTGAGGCTTGATGTCGGGAGGGCCTTTGCCGCCCCGGCGCCAGGCCCTGACCCGCTTCAGAGCGCATACGATCACTTCGGCATCAGCGAGAAACTGATCGGCGACATCATGAGCGAGGCGCTGTCCAGGGGGGGCGACTACTGCGACCTGTACTTCCAGCATTCGATCTCCAACAGCATCGGACTAGAGGACAAGTCAGTGAACCGGGCCTACACCAATGTCGGACTCGGCGTTGGCATCCGCGTCCTCAAAGGGGATCAAACGGGGTATTCCTTCACGGAGGAGTTGACGCCGCAATCGATGACCCTTGCCGCACGGACCGCCGCCGCAATCGCCGATTCCCCCCGGAAGAGCGGTCCCGTTCGTTTCTCTCTCCATCCGACGCCGAAGTACTACGAGTTGAAGGTCCCCTGGGAGCAGGTGTCCATCGATCAGAAAATTCCCCACCTGCAGGCTATTAACGACAAGGTGTTTGCGCTCGATTCCCGCGTCATCAAATCCAACGTCTGGTTCATCAACGAAAGCTCCTCCCTGCTGATTGCCACTTCTGAAGGAAGAATTGTCACTGATGTTCAGCCGATGGGCATGATCTATGCCACATGCACGGCCGAGCAGAAGGGAAGGCGAGAGCAGAATTACTTCGTCCTCAGCGGGCGGACCGGGATCGAATTCCTGACACCGCAGAACATCGATCTCCTTGCCAGTGAAGCGGTGCGCAGAACGGTCCAACTGTTCGANNAGCGACAAGATCGGCAAGCAGGTGGCGGAGCCGTTTGTGAACATTGTCGACGATGGCACGAACCCCCACGTGCGGGGGTCCATCAATGTCGACGACGAAGGCAACGATACGGAAAAGACCTTCCTCGTGGAGAACGGCATCCTGCGGAGCTATCTCCATGACAGGATCAGCTCCGAATACTACAAAACGAAGCCTACGGGCAGCGGCCGCCGGGAGTCCTTCCGGTACCCTCCGCTGCCGAGGATGCGGAACACCTACATGCTGGCGGGACCTCACAAAAAGGAAGAGATCATCAAGAGCGTCAAGAAAGGACTCTATGCGGAGTTCTTTACGAACGGACAGGTCTTCATCGGGGCGGGGGACTTCACGTTTTATGTGAAATCGGGAGCCCTCATCGAGGACGGGAAGATTACGAGACCCGTCAAGGATGTGAATGTGATAGGCAACGGGCCGAAGGTGCTCCGGGATATCGTGATGGTCGCGGACGACTTCAAGATGGACGAAGGCGGCTGGACCTGCGGCAAGAACGGTCAGGGAGTGCCCGTCTCCCTCGGCCTTCCCACGGTCAAGGTCTCCAAGATCACCGTGGGCGGCGTGTGAGGGTGAAACAGACCAACCCGAAAACAAAGGACCTGAAGGTGATCGTATGAATAAAAAAGATCGTTTGGAGCTCGCCCAATGGGTGGTCCTCCAGACCAGGAATCGCGGCGCAGAGCAGGCCGCGGTGGTGCTCAACAATACGCGCAGCGTAGAGGTCGAATTCCGCGACCGTAAGCTGGATAAACTCACTGAGTCGACCAGGAACTCCCTCAACCTCGAGATCTACGCCAACCAGCGGTATTCGGGCCATTCAACCAACGACCTCCAGAANNACCAAGGACGAATTCCGCGCACTTCCGGATCCCAAGTATTATCCGGGAAAACTGACGGCGGACCTCAAGATCCACGATGAGGCTTTCGAAGCTGTTGACACTCCGGGACGCGTGAAGATGGCGGCGGCGATCGAGGGAGCCGCAATGGCTCAGAGTGACGCTATCATCTCCACGACTTCGGGGAGAAGCGACAGCCACTATGAGAACGTTCGGGTCCACAGCAACGGCTTCGTCGGAGAAAGCGAAGGCACGGAGTTTTCCGCCGGCGCGGAGGTCACCGTGAACGACAAGGACGGCGGCCGCCCTGAGGACTGGTACTGGGCCAGCACAAGGTTTCACCAGGATCTGCCCGATCCGGAGTTTCTCGGAAAGGCTGCCGCCCAGCGTGCCCTCCGGAAGCGCGGTCAGAAAAAGATCGCCTCGGGCCGATACGTGACGATCGTTGAAAACCGCTCGGGCGGCCGGCTGATAGGGATGCTGATGAGCCCCATGAGCGCCCGCGCCCTCCAGCAGAAGGCCTCGTTCCTTGATGGCATGCTGGGCAAGAAGATCGCCTCGGCCCCTTTGACGATGATAGACGATCCGCTTGTGGAACAGGGCCTGGGATCGCGCCTGTTCGATGATGAAGGCCTCGCATCACACAAGAGGGCCGTGATCGAGCAGGGTGTTCTGCGGGAGTACTTCGTGGACAACTACTACGGGAAGAAGCTGGGCATTGAACCGACCACTGGCTCATCCTCGAATCTCGTGTTCGCGTACGGCAACCGCACCCTCGACGAGATGCTTAAAGGGGTAAAGGGGGGAATCCTCGTCAACGGTTTCATCGGCGGCAATGCGAACTCTACCACCGGGGATTTCTCGTTGGGGATTGTGGGAATGCTGATTGAGGATGGCGTCCTCACCCAACCCCTCCACGAAATGAACATATCGGGGAACAACAAGGAGTTCTGGAATCAACTGGTGGAGATGGGCAGCGATCCCTATCCCTACTCGGCCTGGCGGATCCCCACGATGATGCTGGAAGGGGTCAGTTTCAGCGGCGTATAGGGGAGGGAAGGCGTGGGGTGGGCTGTGTGGCGTATCCCGGAGGGACCGGGTTGTCGGAGAGCTCCTCCGGCGGCCGGATCCCTCCTTTTTTTTGAACGGGCTCCTTCATCATCTGGACAGCCGTCAGTTCAGGGGCGAGCCGTCATCTTGCACTGAGTTCAGTATCTGTCTTTCGAACCCAGCGGGGAGCTGAAACACCCTTCTGGCTGAGAATCAGGTTCAGCTGTCCCGCGTGGTGTTGGACGTGCCGCATATTGTACAGGAGCATCTCACCCACACGGAGGTCAAGCCACTCAAATCCACAACACCGATTGACTCTCTCATCTGTCATAGCTTCGATTGACGCCCGGCATTTCTCGCGGCCGTGCTCCAGATATTTCCGGAGTTCCTCTTTCGTGTACACCCGCTCGGGAAGCAGCCCCCGCTCGTCCATCTCATCAAGTGTAAAGGGCGAGGGAGGAGCAAAACCAGCATCCGAATCCGACAAGTACAGATCGAGAAAAAAGAGCGCGTGAAATACTGTATACCAGAACTCCGGCCGCTGAGAGCGGTCACCCCAGAGCGCTTCGGGACAAGCAAGGACTACATTCTCAAGCATATCGATGGCAGCGCCAAACTGCTGCCAGATCATGGTTTTCCAGATCTTGTCCAAAGTACGGTTCCCTCCATTATCTGTACGGCATTCTCAGTCAGCGGCGGCGGTGATTCCATTCCTGTCAAGAGACCAACGCCGCCGCCAATGGCAGTGATTGCGAGGAATGAGATCAACCCAGAACTGAAAGGAATTCACATCAAGAGCCTTGTCGATGCTCTTGGCAAATTCCGGCAAATCTGCGACAGAAGCAAGAAACAGCTTCATTCGCCCCGCCCTGATGGAATTGCGATTGCGTTTGTGGGCGAGAGAGTGCATTTCCCGGGAGTGACCGATGCCGTACACAATCCCGCTTGCTGCGTGCTGCCCATCAATTTCAGGGCGATGCCCGGACCCGCAGCCAATTGCCAGCACCCTGTCGCCGAGCTGCAGGTTGAGCAAATCGATAGCCCAGGTATTGCGTTCCCAATTGGACGCACGGTGGGCCATAATGAAGCCGGCAGGCGGTCCCCGGAAACCCCTTGGATTTCCAAAATTGGAGGCAACTCATCGCCACATGATCATAAGACCCTCTTTGGTTCATGAGCGTGATGCACGGAGAGGATGAGGCTCTCTGTCCGCTTCGCCCTTGATATTGTCAGCGCCACAGTTATCTGAATGTGCTCCGGTCTGGATCCTGAACAACAAGTCTGTCCCGGCCTGGTTGATTGTCGCTTCTCCTTTCTGTATCATGGTGCCTGTGATCACAACTTCTCCGGCACCAGATTCAGTCCCACTGTCTCCCACGATAGGACACAACCTGATGGGCGACCAGCCGGTCGAGACATCCAAGGTCCGGGCTCTTCTGGACGGGAATCGGCGTTTCAAGCATGCAGTCCAGGCACTCTTCCTCATTCATGACCTCGCCCGCGCCACCGGCGCATCGTTGGACCCGCAAGAAATGATTCAAACGATGATTGTTCGCTCGCTGCGTGCGATCAACGCGGATCAGGGCGTGTTGACGCCTTTCGACCAAGAGACGGCTGATCCCCGTAGGGTGTCATTGCTTGTGCAGGATGGGGAAGGGGCTCCATTTCGGTCCGACCAGCGCTTTGTGGCTCTCCTGAACACCATTGGGTTGGAAACATGATCGGTCAAACCATATCTCACTACAGGATTCTGGAGAAGCTGGGCGAGGGTGGCATGGGCGTGGTCTACAAAGCCCAGGACAGCAAGCTCGATCGAACAGTCGCGGTGAAATTCCTCTCTTCTCACGTTTCCATCACGGAGGAAACGAAAGCCCGCTTTCTCCTTGAGGCGAGGGCCGCGGCGGCACTGAATCACCCGCACATCTGTACGATTCACGGAGTCGAAGAAGACGCCGGCAGCATGTTCATCGTCATGGAGTTCGTCGAAGGGGGAACCTTGACGGAGAAAATCCCTTACCCCCGCGTTGACGATGCCGTCGGTATAGCCGTCCAGATCGGTGAAGCGCTCCAAGAGGCTCATGCAAAGGGGATCGTGCACAGGGATATCAAACCCGACAACATCATGCTGTCTTCCAGAGGCCAGGTGAAGGTGATGGATTTCGGGCTGGCGAAGCTCAAGGGATCCTTGAAACTGACCCGGGTATCGAGCACGGCGGGAACCATCGCCTATATGGCTCCCGAACAAATCCAGGGAGGCGAGATCGATGCACGCAGCGACATTTTCTCGTTCGGAGCAATGCTGTTTGAAATGCTCACGGGGAAGACGCCCTTCCGTGGAGAACATGCGGCGGCATTGATGTATTCGATTCTGAACGAAGACCCGCAGCCAATTCAGAGATTTCGAGATGATATTCCGTCTGAACTGGGTCATATTCTGAACCGGGCATTGGAGAAAGATCCCGAGGATCGGTATCAGACGGTCAAAGAGATGACGATTGAGCTGAGAAGAGTAAAGAAGGATCCGGCAAGGGCCGTGCCATCGTCGAATATGGACATGAAGGCATCGCGTCCGGAGATCGTCGTTCAGCGAAAAGAAGTCCGGTCTGTGAAGAAGAAAGTGTGGATGGGAATTGGTGCGCTCACTGCGGTGTTTACCCTGGCGGCCCTCGTCTATGTTATCGTCGCCAGGCCAACAGTTGCATCGTTGCCTCCTATGAAGACAGTTGCATTCACGAGCTATCCAGGGTATGCAGGGTCTCCGGCGTTTTCACCCGAAGGGAATTCGATCGCATTTATCTGGAACGGCGACCGTGGGGATAATTTCGATGTCTATGTGAAACTCGTCGATGCCGGCTCGCCGCTGAGACTTACCAGTGATCCTGCAGCGGAAAGCTACCCGGTGTGGTCGCCGGATAGCCGGTATATCGCATTCTCACGGGCCGCGCATGATGGTACTTCGTACTATATGATTCCGTCACTGGGCGGAAGTGAACGAAAGATAGCCGATGTCACATCCTCCGGACCGGGAATGGACTGGTCGCCGGACGGCAAAACATTAGCGGTGTCTGCTTCAGAATCGCCGGGAGAGCCCAATTGCATATTACTCATATCGACTGAAACCGGCCAGAAACAGAAACTCACATCGCCGGATATGAACGGACAGGGGGATTATGGGCCAAAATATTCTCCGAACGGAAGCCTGATTGCGTTTGCAAAATCTCTCAGCTCTGGCGTCGTGGAACTCTATACGATTCCATCCGGCGGCGGAAAAGAGAAGCGCTTAACATTTGACAACCTCTTTGTCGGAAGCGATGCATGGACGAGAGATGGTCGGGAGATTGTGTTTTCATCCAACCGGGGCGGCAATACGACCTTGTGGAGAATACCTTCTCAAGGAGGTTCGCCAATGCCTGTCACCAGCTCTGGCGAAAATGTTGGAGAGATCGACATTGGCAAGAAAGGGGATAACCTTGCCTACAGTCGGCCGGCGGAGAATACGAACATCTGGCAATTGAATCTTGGAATGCCCGCCTCAGGTCGATTGCCATCAACGGGACTCATAGCATCGCGGCAGATGCAGATAGGGCCTCAATATTCATCAGACGGTGAACGTATCGCTTTTGTCTCAAATCGATCGGGGAGTTCCGAAATCTGGGTGTGTAACAGGGATGGGACCAATCCGGTTCAGTTTACATTCTTCCGGGGACCGCAGGTGGGATGCCCGCGGTGGTCGCCGGACGGCCGCTACCTGCTTCTTGATTCACGAGAGAAGGGCAACGGAAATATTTACCTGATGAACTCCAATGGAGGAACGCCGCGTCAACTGACATCCGGCAGGTTTGAGAATAACGTTCCCAGCTGGTCGAGGGATGGACGATTGATCTATTTCAGCTCCAACCGTACGGGGATGTTCCAAATCTGGAAGATCCCTGCGGAAGGTGGACAGGAAATTCAAGTTACAAGAAAAGGCGGTTTTGCTGCGTTTGAGTCCTCAGACGGCACGTACCTTTACTATGCAGAGAAGAATAGCAACAGCGAGATTCTGAGAATGCCTATTAACGGCGGCGAGGAACAATTGGTTGACAAGCACCTGAGCGGCCTACTCTGGTGTATGTGGAAACTGACTGACCAGGGGATATATTTCATCAAGCCAGACTCGAGCCAAAAAGGTCAGATCGGTTTCTATAGCTTCAGTACGCAACAAATACATCGGNNTAGTGTAGCGTCTCGGGAATACCTTACGCCATGCCAGAGGATGGATTCTTGACTTTAGACACGCTGTATCCCTTCGGAAAAGGATCGGACCCGGTTTGATCGATTGTCGCTTCTCTTTGCTGTATCATGGTGCCTGAAAACGTGTCTACTCCGGCACGAAGTACATTCATACCATCCCCACGCTAGGAAACAACCCGATGGGCGACCAGCCGGTCGAGACCACCAAGGCTCAGGTTCTTCTGGACGAGAATCGGCGGCTCAAGCATGCAGTCCAGGAACTTTCCATCCTCAATGACCTCGCTCGCGCTATCGGCGCGTCGTTGGATCCGCAGGACATCATGAACACCATCATCCGTCGCTCGCTGCGTGCGATCAACGCGGAGCAGGGGGTGATCACGCTTGTCGATCAAGAGACGAGTGATCCGATGAAGACGCTCGTGCGAGCAATGGTCAGTTCGGCCGA
>PMBF01000056.1:0-360 GCA_003152875.1 Ignavibacteriota bacterium
GGGCCCCACTTGTCAAGTCTTGGGCCGCACCTGTCAAGTCCGTGCATGACTCACGGAAATTCTTCCTTTTTGCGCCTGTCAACGAGGCGATCAAGTATAAGAATCTCCGGGGGCCCCGGTATTCCGTAACAGGGGTGACACGGCAAACTCAGGAGCGCCCCTGGAAAAGGTCAGTGGGGAGGGTGCTCCCTTTGCACATCGCCTGATTCTTGCCTATCTTTCGCTTGCCACACTGCACGTCCCCTCGTGCCGCTCTCCTCTGCTCTTGCATTCTCCTGTTCCTTCCGAAATTCATCTCAAAGACCCTGGGGGTACGCCATGAAAACCGCCCTTGTTCTTTTGCTCTTCTTCATTTTCGTT
>PMBF01000056.1:387-6052 GCA_003152875.1 Ignavibacteriota bacterium
CCTCGACCTCCGCGCAGTATGCCAATCTCTCGGTCCAGAACCCGCAGCTGACGCAGCACTACGGCACGGGGACCGTCGATTCGGCAACGTTCACAGTCACCCCGAAAGGGATCTACGCGCAGTGCGACTTTCANNACATCACCATCGACGACCTCTGGCTGTGGGTGGGAAATGAACTCAGCCGTGGATTGATACTGGACCGGAACCTTGCCATTTCGACTTATGAAGGGATCGTCAGGCGCCGGCGCGACCCGTGTCTTCTGACCAAGGAAAACACCTACTCCTCAGGCGAGGTCCACTATTCCATGAAGATCTACCCGATGCATGCGACGGGAACACGAACTGTGAAGTTCTCTTACCTCGTGCCCATGAACCTGGCAGGGAGCACCGCGTCGATCTCCCTCCCAAGGCACCTGTTCGCCATGGGCAGCGTCATACCCGACGTCAAGATCCTCGTAGGGAGCGGGCCCGGGTTCTCCAAGGCGCGCATCATGGAGCTGCCCGGGCTGTCCTTCGGCACACAGCCCGATACAGCAGGGCGCCCATGGATATCCTGCACCCTTCCGGCGAATTCCGTGGCCCAAAGTTCGGGTCTAACGCTGGCGATGGACCGAACCACCGGCGGCGAGTGTTCCTTTTCGGCCTTCTCAGACAAGGGGGAACAATTCTACCAGCTTGCCGTCTTCCCTTCGGCTTTGATGGGCGGCAAGGCAATCAGAAAAGTGGCGGTCCTGGTCGACTTCGACAGCACCGCCGCCAGCCTGATGCCGGAGGCGCTGCTGTCTGACCTGCAGACAGCCCTCTCCGCTTCGCTCACGGCTCAGGACTCCTTTAACGTTTTCTATAGCGGGATCGGCGGCATGCGATGGAAGAGCGGAGGGTGGATGGCCGCAACCAGCGAGATCATCGGTCATGCCTGCACATTCGTCGCCAGCCAGAGCCCCGGCAAGGCGACCGGGCTGCCGAACATGCTGCAGGCTGGTGTGGAGTTCATCCGATCAACAGGAGGGGAAGGCGTCGTGCTCCTTCTTTCCTCGTCGGCGGACTACGTGTCCCCGGCAGTCGCTGATTCGGTGGTTTCCATCCTCGCGCCCTGGCTGACTCCCGACATTCCGGTCGAGGTTGCCGACATTACGAAGCCGTACTATCGCGGTTTCTACGCCGGGTCAACATCGTATTACAACAACCGCTACTTCGACCAGAAGCTGGCAAGCATGACGGGGGGCCAGAGCTTCGACCTCATGAGTCCCAATCCTCCAAACGTCCCCGCTCTCCTGACGCAGGTTTGCACCGGTCTGCAGATCCTTCCAGACGCATTCGACCTCTACGTCGCCCCACACGGCGGCCTGACATACTTACACTATGAGATCCCGCCCCTGACCAATGCTCCGATCAGTTGGGCTCACGCGGTGCTGCAGACCGGCAAATATGCCGGAGGCCTTCCGGTGAACGTGACCGCTTCGATCCTGTACAGAGGCAGCGTCTACTCCAAGACCTTCTCGATCGACTCGCTGAGCACGACCGACAGCACGCTCCGGCAATTCTGGGCAGGGGCAAGAGTGAACGACCTGGAAAGGACGCTCCCGTCGTACATGTACTGGCCCTATAGCGGCACCTATCCCCAGGAACTCACCTCGATCAGCATGGACATGCGCGTCCTTTCGAGGGTGACCGCCTTCCTGTCTCTGGAGCCGGGCGACACTCTCAGGGCATGCGTGACATGCCTGATCGCGGCCCGTGTCACGTCGGTTTCACACAGCGAACTGCCGGTCGTGAGTGATTCGCTCATGCAGGTCTATCCGAACCCGTTCAACCTCTCGACCAACATCCGGATACGGCTCCCCCGCGGGGTGAGACCGGAGCAGGCGCAGGTGCGGCTCGTGAACACGCTGGGACAGGTCGTGCGGACTTTCGATACCTCTCTGCTTTCCGACGAGTCGGCTCATTCTTATGTCTGGGACGGAAAGAACGACCGGGGGAGTGTGGTGTCAAGCGGGGTCTATTTCCTGGTACTCAGTTCGCCGAAAGGCACCACGGGAACGAGGTTGATGATGATGAAGTAGGAAGTGTCGGGAGGACATAGGCCCCTGATGATAGGGTGGGCCGGGTCAGGAGAGCGAAGCCCCTGGCATGGAAAGGCCGGGNNGGGCCTGAACATCTCCTGCTTCGCTCCCTATCTGAGAATCAGCAACCTTTTCGTGCAGGTGTACTCCCCTGCCTGCAGCCTGTAGAAGCACACTCCGCTGGGCAGCGAGGCTCCTCCAAAGATCACCTCGTGGGAGCCCGCTTCCTGCGTGGCGTCGACGAGACATGCGAGGCACTGTCCCAGAGCATTGTAGATCTTCAACGTGACGCGCACCTGACCCGGCAGAGAGTAGCGGATCGTTGTTGCGGGGTTGAAGGGATTGGGGAAGTTCTGCTCCAGGACTGTTTCCTGCGGTATGCCGGAGGGCGCATCGTGGACGTTTTGTGACAAACCTGTTTTGAACATCCATGCAGGCGATGACCAGATGCCGGACAGGATATCGTCCTGCGCACGCACATGCCAGTAGTAGATCGTCTCCGGATTCACGAGGACCACCTGAAGCGATGTGTCTACGATGCCGGAACGGTCAAGGGCAATCGAGTCAAACCGTGCTGAGAACGCAACCTGGACACGGTACGATTCCGCCCCCGGCGTAGGGTGCCACCTCAATCTGGCCCCAAGAGGCACGTTGATCGCGCCATTTGTGGGTGTTTGGAGAGAGGGAGAGTCCATCGTTGTGAAGAAAACGATGTCGGCCCCGGCGGATGTCCCACCCGTGCTGTGCGCCACGACCCTGTAATGATAGATAGTCAGTGGAGCAAGACCAAGAATCGTTGCGCTCACCTTCCCTGCAGAGGTGTCCGAACCCGCATACATATCGGGCGTCGCTACACCATACCCTGGAGATGTCCCGTACTCGAAATGGCACGTTGTCGCGGTACCGCGGGGGAACACCGTGCCGTTCATCGTCGCACCGGCCGCGCTGACGGCGGATGCGCCACCGGTGGCAGCAAGCGGGGGCAAGGGGGGAGCGGCATAGATGACCGTCAGCCTGAACTTGTTGAAGACAGCCGGGAACGTCTCCGTGTAGCTCCCTGAACCCTTCATGGGGATATTCCTTGCCGTTCCGATCAGTATGTCATTCAGGCGGCCCGTGACTCCGGGGGGAAGATTCCAGGCGATGGTGATACTGTCCGTTTCGGAGGTTTGAATCTGTATCTCATGAACTCTCGTCCCGCCCGTGGAGAGGCTTCCCTGACGATAGTCTTTCTGCTGTGGCGCCATGGCCACACCGATATCGCTACCGACGAATTGTGCGGCGAACCCGTCCCCCGGAGGAAGGGGTGGGACCCGCTGCTCGCCGAGGCTGGAATCGAGCCCGTCGGTTGCCGACGGATCCAGGCCGAAGCGGAGTTCCAGGGTCGCTCCAGCCTGGGCACTGGATATCGTGACCGGAATGTCGTACTGCGGAGTATGAGCTTCAGCGGTCAACACTATCACACTGAAGAGGATGCAGAAGACCCCAAGGGGTCTCACTGATGTCTTCCCCCGCTTTGCGACGGACACGATCATCTCAAGACCATGATTTTCTTGACGCCGGTGAAGCCGCCTGCCTGCATCCGGCAGAAGTATGTGCCGCTGGCCAGATCCCGGGCATTGAATTCGATCTGGTGATATCCGGCCGGGTAGAAGCCTTCGACTATCGAAGCCACTTTCTGGCCCAGGACATTGTAGACCTCCAGGCTCACCCGGCTAGCCTCGGGAAGAGCAAACCTGAACACGGTCACGGGATTGAACGGGTTGGGATAATTCTGGGAGAGCTCGTACGCGAGCGGGAGTTGATCTCCTTCCTCGAGGAGAAGCCGCGAGATCGGTATGTTGACAGTGACCGATTTGCCTTCCGAGAGCGTTACGTTAACCAGGCGCCCTTCAATCGGATCCCTGAGCCGGAGGGTTTTTCCTCCGAGATTGCCAGCCTTCATTTTCACAGGGTAGGCGGCTCCTGAGATCTGGATCTCATGGACCGATTTCCGGCCGAGCGGTTCCTCGGAAACATTCCCCGGCACGAAGCGCACGTCCATGATTCCGTCGGGCGGCAGCGGAGGCAGTTCCGCAGCGTCGTTCATCACTCCGGGGGCCGCCAACTGGAGCATCCCGGCAGCCCCTTTCGCATCGGTCAGCTCAATCCACACCGGCGCCGCGCCGCCGCCGGACGACTTCACAAGCGTCCCACCTCCCCCCCATCCGGAACCGACGGGCAGGTGGAGCACTCCTGCCCGGCTTGTCTTCACCCAGTAGCCCTTGCCCATGCAAAGTGTGGCCGAGGGAGCGTAGCGGCCGGAGTATCCATAGTAGTCGGAAACGACGATCCCCTCAGGGCTGCTCGTGACAGAACCGGCAGCCACGTCAGCGTCAAACGTTCCGATAAGGTTCCATCCCTTAGTCACGGGAACGTCCGCCGGGTTCACTCTTGTCCCCTTTACCGCACAGCTCTTTGCGGTTTCGAACATCAACCAGTACCCTCTTCCCGGAGTGAAACTGGTCACCGGTGCGTAACAATTCCCGAAGGAAATGGCCTGGGAAACAGCGCCGGGAAAAACGGAGGTCACGCTGGAATCGGCAGTCCTGACCGGGAGGGAAACGAGGCCCCAGCCTGGCGAGAGGTTCACCTCCCGCGTGCCNNAAGGAAATCCCTTCCTGAGTGGAATTCACGGCTCCCTTTTCCCGTTCCATCCCGTCGACTTCCCGGGCGGAAATGACACGGGCATTGATTGCCAGGGTGACACTCGGCCAGATCTTTCCGGAAGTCTCACGCACACGGATGATGTACCTGTCGTCACCTTCGGCCTTCTTCACAGCCATCACCGCAATCTGCGAGGGATCGAGCGAAAGGAACCGGAAGGCCGTGCCCATGGCGCCAGCATGAGCCGTGGTCTGGAAGGCCACAAGGGGTTGATTCAGCCTCTCCGCCGCGCCGACCACGTTTCCGGCAGCCCAATCTCCGGAATGGCCGAACACGCCATAGGCAAAGGTATGCACATACCTGTCCCCGGCATAGTACATCGTCGTGGGTCCGGGGGTGTGGATGAGCGAGAGACGGATGGTGTTCGCGGAAGGCTTGTCCCATCCGTATTTGCAGTCGGTCAGGACGGCCACCCCGTAGCTCTTGTCGGGGTTCGTCAGGTCGGCCCATTGCTGGGCGGGGACCTCGTAGAGAGAGGGCTGATTCACTCCACGCTGGATGGTCCCCAGACCCAGGTCGTACGTTGTCAACGGGTTCGAGACGGTGAGCGGGAAGGACACCTTGAGCAGGGAGCCGGTCGGGCTGCTCTCCTGCCAATTCACGGCATTGTTCACAAGGAGATAGCCCGAGGTGTCGGCAGTCAGAGAATACTCGTGCGTGTAGTTCGAGCCTTCGTTAGAGCGGAAAATGCGGAGCGTCACCCGGGCGGCCCCGCTGTCGGTGATCATCTTCTGGACGGAGTTGTTGACGAAGGACCGGGGGGACGACGTCACGTCATTGTAAAGCAGCTCCCACGCCGGCCAGACCGACGACTGGTCATTGTGCACTTCAAATCGGGACGAACCCGAAAGGAGCTCCCGTCCTGCCTTCTTGTCGAAAATGCCGGATGGGTCGCC
>PMBF01000056.1:6101-35316 GCA_003152875.1 Ignavibacteriota bacterium
ACGACGGTCACATCCACGACATCATGCCTGTCAAGGGCCGCCGGGTTGAACACCACCACGGGGACCGAGGCCCCATCTCCCCTGGTATCCAGCGCAGTGGCAACGGCCCTGTTCGCGGCGTCCCGTATATCTCTCAGCGATGCAAGGGCAGCCGTGCGTGCCGGCGTCGAGAACTCATCATACGCTTCCTGTATGGAAGTCCCCGAGATATCATCATGGAAATCATGCGCCAGGAAGCTTATCCAGTTTTCCCTGATATGATCGGCCGGATAGGTAAAACCGTTCACGAGCTCTGCAACGACCGAGGCCCGTTCCGCGGCATTGGCCATCAACTCGTCGGCCCGGTTCAGGAGCTTCTGGTCCGCATGGGCAGTATAGCATCCCGTCCCATGACGCGTCATGAGAAGCTCACCCTTATACACCGGGAGTGCACTCATCTGGATGTCCGACAGATCCCTGAAGATCTGATCCGATGATGCGCACAAGACCTGGATGTCCGAAGAGCTGTTCTGCTGAATCCTTGCCATCAGGCTGGCCACGTCGGAATCGGCGGGAGCGCCCCCCTGATCCCCCACGCCGAAATAGTCGTAGACGTCATAGACCCCGGATTGCTGCCCCAGCTCTTCCAGGTCGCCCACCCGGATCTTCCAGGGAGTCGTATAGCCGCCGGGCCTGAGGGCCGCGATGATCCTGCTTCCGTCGACCCCCTCCCACTGACCGATCGAGAAGGGGGTGGGGATGAACCCTCCCCAGTTCTGAAACTTCTGTGTGGAGAATCCTCTCAGACCGCAGTGAAGGGCAATGGTGGGGAGCGTGAAGGGAAAACCAAAGCAGTCGGGAAGGAGCAGATCCATGCTCGTCCTGCCGAACTCTTCCTGAAAGAACCTGTTCCCGTACAGGATCTGACGGACGATCGCTTCCGGGGAGGGGATATTCACGTCGCATCCCTCGAGCATTGCTCCGGCCGGGTTCCACCGGCCGCTAGAGATGTACCCTTTCAGTGTTTGATAATCGGCCGGGTAGTATTGCTTGACGAGCATATACCGGTATGCCCCCTCGAAGTTGAACCGGTAACCAGGGTACTTCTTGAAGAGGGAAAAATTCGCTCTGAGGGTGTTCGGAAGGTAGGTGTCGATGGTGGCCTGGAGGGTCCACCCCCATTGCGTATCGAGGTGCGCATAGGGGACGACGTAGGCTCGCTTCACCGGCTCCCCGCCCGTTGAATCGATTTGTGCCAGGGCCCCGACGGACATGAGGTGCACTATGCCAAGGCAAAGAAGTATCCTGTTCAGTGCCGCCTCCGGCGATTGACTTTTGCGCGCCATTGCGCCGGTCACCGAAAGGTTCCGTGCGCCTGGATCGTTCAGGTAATTCGAACTCCATGACTCGCGCTCTGCACCGACATGTCGCAGATCGGGCTGCTTGGAGCCCGGGAGTCGCGGAGATTTTCGATGAACGTTACGAAGGAGCGAGTGCCGCCGCGCTCCCACTGCAATTGATCTCGTGTAGCGTCTGGGACATACCTTGCATATGTCCTGTCAGCGACACCCGCTGTCTTGACCAGAATGGTCGCAACTTGGCACCACAATATTGTAGCGTATCTCTGAGACGAGACACTTGAGACTACAGGAAGAACAGAAGAGAAGATGGAGAATGGTGGAACGAAGGGGGCCACAGATTGCCGATGCCGCCATAGCAGGAAGACGGCATCGTGATATCGGCGGTCAGGGCAGAGATAGCGGTGTCCTGACCTCAGCGCCGAGGATGGCTCGACCCGCTACTGTTCACAATTGTACGGAACGCATCAAGGAAAATCAACACCGGGCGGGGAGGTCCGCCAGCCGGCCGATCGAGACCCCGTGGCAGGCAGCAGCAGATGTATCGATGCTCACGAATTTGCAGGCCGTCGCGCTCGAAAACGTGATGCCAGGCAAGGAAAGGCTCTTTCAACCCGCGGAGGGTTACCCATGTGTCTGCAGCGACAACGGAAGAATGGTGGATGAAAGAGGGACATTTCGTGCCGATGCCGCCCCAGGTAAGAGGACGGCATCGTGACATCGGCGGTCAGGACACAAAGTGCGGTGTCCTGACCTGAGCCCGAACCCACAAGGGGCCTCGGGCAGTTCCTTTCCCGCGAAGCGGCGACATTGAAGTCAGACCGTTCTGTCAGACTATGTTGCAATCAGGCCGGGACTTCTTCCGTTTTTGCGGCCTCGACCTTCTTGCTGATCCAGGAGTAGGTCCGGGTCATCCCTTCGCGGAGGCGCATGGCCGGTTCCCAAGCCAGCTTTTCCCTCAGGAGTTTGTTGTCGGAGTTCCGCCCGCGCACGCCCAGGGGCCCGTCGATGTGTTTGATGCTAAGCTTCTTGCCGGCGATCTCCATGGCGAGTCCGGCGAGCTGGTTGATCGTCACCATCTCCTCGGAGCCGATGTTCACCGGTCCCAGGAAGTTCCCCTGCATGAGCCTGCGCACCCCTTCAAGGCACTCGTCGATGTAGAGGAACGAGCGGGTCTGCTTGCCGTCACCCCAGATCTCGATCTCTCCGCCGTTTTCTGCCTCGGCAACCTTACGGCACATGGCTGCTGGAGCCTTTTCCTTGCCGCCTCGCCAGGTCCCCTGAGGGCCAAAGATGTTGTGGAACCGCGCCACACGGACTTCCATGCCGTAGTTCCGATTGTAGGCAAGGTAGAGCCGCTCTGAAAAGAGCTTCTCCCAGCCGTACTCGCTGTCAGGCGCCGCCGGATAGGCAGACTCTTCGGAGCACTTCGGATTGTCCGGATCCTCCTGATTATAGGCCGGGTACATGCAGGCCGAGGAGGAGTAGAAGAGCTTTTTCACACCAGCCAGACGCGCCTGTTCAGCCATATTCAGGTTGATCGTGGCGCTGTTGTGCATGACATCGGCGTCGTGGTTCCCGGTGAAGATGTAGCCTGCGCCGCCCATGTCCGCCGCAAGCTGATAGACCTCATCGAACGGCCGGTCGACAACCCGGCGCACGATGGTCTGCTCGCGAAGATCGCCGATAATGAACTCGTCGGCAGGGAGCTTCGAGAACTCGTGCGCCTTCAGATCCACGCCGCGAACCCAGTATCCTTCGTCTTTGAGGCGTTTTACAAGATGACCGCCGATGAACCCTCCCGCACCACATACCAGGGCTGTCTTCATAGAGCTCTGCTCTCCTTTTGAGACTGTGTCNNAGCGTGCGTTTCGGCTTGGCGGGGACCCCCGCTACCACGGTATTGGCCGGGACATCCCTGGTCACCACGCTCCCTGCCCCGACGATCGCGTTCTCGCCGATCGTCACGCCGCACAAGATGACGCTCCCGGTGCCGATGGATGCACCGCGCTTGACAAGCGTCGGAACGACCGCCCAGTCGGCCTCAGTCTGCAGTTTGCCGTCGCCGGAGGTCGACCTGGGGTACTTGTCGTTGATGAACGAGACGTTATGGCCCACGAAGACGTCATCTTCAATCGTGACGCCTTCGCAGATAAAGGTATGGCTGGAGACCTTCACGTTGTTGCCGATCTTCGCGTTCTTCTGGATTTCGACGAATGCGCCCACCTTGCTGTCGCTGCCGATCGTGCATCCGTACAGGTTGACGAAGGCGAACACCCTGGTGTTGGCCCCGAGCTTGACGTCGGGGGCAATGCGCTGATACATGTCCATGCGGAAGTGTCCTGCGATAATGGTTGCGTCAGGCGGTGGCCGGAAGCGTCATCCCGGGTACAGGAACCTGGTCGAGCTCGTCCTGTGTCACCTCATCGCTCAGGGAGATCCTCTTCCCCCCCGCCTTCAGCGAGCGGTCGGCTGCCTCGAGAACGCGCACCACATTGAACCCGGAGACGCCGTCGCTCAGCGGTTTGCGTCCTTCCTTGATGCTGTCGATGAACTCCCTGGCCATCAGCATCAGGGCTTCGGTTTGCGGAACGTTCGGCGCCCACATGTTGCCGGTGCGGTACTGGACCAGCACCTGGTAAATCGAATCTTTCCCCTTGATGTCCACGCCCTTGTCGTACATCTTTATCTTCTCCGACGGCTCCATGTCGTCGTACACGACCATGAGCTTGGTCCCGCCGATAAGGATCTTGCGGATTTTCACCGGGGAGATCCAGTTGACATGGAAATGGGCAATCACATTGTCGGGGAAGAGCACGGTGATGTAGGCCATGTCTTCCCGGTCGTTGAAATGCTTGCTCCCCACGGCCGACACCGCCAGCGGGGCGCGGGCGAGGAGGTAGTCCATGATGGAGATGTCGTGCGGGGCCAGGTCCCAGATGACGTTCGTGTCGTGCTGGAAGAGGCCCAGGTTGACGCGCACGGAGTCGAAGTACAGGACATCGCCGATGTCCCCCTTCTCCAGCGACATTTTGATCGTGCGGACGGCGGATGTGTACACGAAGGTATGATCGACCATCAGGCGCAAGTTGCCCTTGTCCGCGCACTGGACGAGCTCGTCGGCATGGGAGGTCTTGAGCGTGAGCGGCTTCTCGACGAGCAGGTGTTTCCCCGCGCGCAGCGCCTTCATGCCCAGCGGATGATGCGTCGACACCGGAGTAGCCAGGACAACCGCATCGACGTCGCTCCGCTTGAGCATGTCATCGAATGAGTTCATCGTCTCCACCCCGTAGAAACGCCGCTTCACCGACTCCAGCCGCTGCGCGTTTGTGTCACAGCACAGGACCTGGTCAACTCCCTCGGTGGCCAGGAAGTTCCTGACGAGATTGGGTCCCCAATACCCCAGACCAGCCACGGCGATTTTCATGACACCTCTCCACTGATGACCTGCTATTTCCCGCCGGTCCCCAACAGCATCACCGGAACCGTCTTGAGGAGCAGCCAGACGTCCATCGTAAAGGACATGTTGTGCACGTAATAGAGGTCGAGCAGCACCATGTCGCGGAAACTCACCCGGCTGCGTCCCAGCACCTGCCAGACCCCCGTGCAGCCCGGGGTCACGCTGAGGCGCTTCTTGTGCCATTCGGAGTAATTGTTCCACTCGTAGGGCAGGCAGGGCCGAGGTCCCACCAGGCTCATGTCGCCCCGGATCACGTTGAACAACTGGGGAAGCTCATCGAGGCTGGTCCGGCGGATCCACCTTCCGATCGGGGTGACCTTGCGGTCGTCCACGATCTTGCTGGTCCCCGCCTCATCCGCCTTCCCCTCCTGGATGAACGCCTTGAGTTTCTCCTCACGCGCCTTGTCGACGTCGCTCCCCACGTACATCGAGCGGAACTTGAAGAACGCAAACGGTCTCCCGCCCTTGCCGATGCGGATCTGCTTGAAGAAGACCGGGCCCCGCGAATCCAGCTTGATCACGAGCGCGATGCCGATCAGCACCGGCGCCAGGAACAGGGCCATGAGGCTTGCCACCAGCATGTCCCCCGCCTGCTTGAATGCAGGGCGGCCAAGATAGGGAGGTGTGTTCATCACGCCGAACACCGGCATGTCGCCATAGACCTCCTGGTGGGTCCGCTGCGGGATCACCGCGAACTGCTGGGCCGCCACAAGAACCATCGCCCGGGTCTGTGCACAACGATCCAGCATTTCAAGGTACGGAATATCGGGCTCATTTTCGACGCAGACAACGATTTCATCGATATCCTCCTCCTCCACGATTCGCGGCACATCCTCGATCCTGCCGAGAACGTTGAAGCCGGGGATCGCCTCCATGCCGACCGGAAGCTCGTCATCCAGAAACCCCGTCAGGTGGAGTCCGAGCGGGTTACGCGTCGCGACGCGCGTCGCAAGACGAGTCCCGGTCTTTCCCGCGCCAACGATGAGCATCCGCCGCGGCAGGATGCTGTAGGCCAGCGAACGGAAGACGGTGCGGAAGATGAGCACGCGCGAGATCACCAGGAGTATCAGGCTCATGAGCAGGAAGTACAGGACCGTCAAACGGCTGTCGACGACGATCGACGTTGCCTTGGTGAAATAGGACAGGAGGGCGATCCCCATCACCGAGTAGAGGAGGGAAACGACGATCTGCCACACCTGGTGCGAAACGGTCAGGTAGACGTTGATGTTGTACAGCCTGTTCAGGTTGAAGATCAGCGTGATGAACGGCGTGTACCCGATCATGAAGAGGAGCCAGGGCTCCATGAAGGGCGGGTGGGTGAACAGGATATGGATTGCCACACGCGTCTGGAGTTTCAGAGCAAGGACGAATCCCGCATTGACGCAGATCCAGTCCAGGACGATCAGGAGGTACTCATGTTTCCGTCGTTTCATCGGCAGAACTCGCTGATGCTATCACAGACGTACCGAATCTGCTCGGCGGTGAGTTCCGGGTACATCGGCAGCGAGAGGATCTCGCCGGCCAGACGTTCCGTGACCGGAAAATCACTTGGCTTGCAGCCGAGGTGGGCGAACGCCTGCTGCCGGTGGAGCGGCACAGGGTAGTGCAGGCCCGTTGCGATGCCCTTGCTCTCAAGGTGCTTCTGGAGCTCGTCGCGCCGTTCGGCGCGGACCACGTACAGGTGGTACACGTGCTTTGCATACGGCATCTCTTTCGGCGTGCAGATGCCGGGGACATTCTTCAGGAGCTCGTTGTAGCGGGCGGCGTTGCGCCGCCGGGATTCGGTCCAGGCCTCGATGTGGCGCATCTTCACGCCGAGCACCGCTCCCTGGATTCCCTCCATCCGGTAGTTGTGCCCGTATATTTCGTGGTAGTATTTCTTCTCCGACCCGTGGTCGCGGATCATCCTGTATTTCCGGGCGATCTCCGGATCGTTCGTCGCTGCTCCCCCGCCCTCGCCGTAGGCGCCGAGGTTCTTGCCCGGGTAAAAACTGAAGGAAGAGGTGATGCCCAGACCGCCGGTCCGCTTCCCCTTGTATTCCGCAAAGTGCGATTGTGCACAGTCCTCGACGAGCGCGATGCCGTGCCGGTCCGTGATCTCACGCAGAGCGTCCATGTCCGCCGGCTGGCCGTACAGGTGCACGGCGACGACCGCTTTGGTGCGCGGGGTGATCGCCGCTTCCAGCCTGGCGGGATCGATGTTGTAGCTGTCGGGCTCGACGTCGACGAACACCGGCGTGGCCCCGCAGAGCGTCGCGCCCCAGGCGGTGGCGATGAACGTGTTGGAGGGCAGGATCACTTCGTCGCCCGCCTTGACCCCGAGGGTCCAGAGGGCAAGATGGTTGCCGGCGGTCCCGCTGCTCACGCAGGTGAAGTACCTGACGCCGTGCGCCGCCGCGAAAGCCTGCTCGAAATCCGAGACGGATTTGCCGAGAACGAATGCCGTCGAACTGAGCACCTGCTCGATGGCCGGGAGGACTTCATCCTTAATACTGAGGTACTGTGCTTTCAAATCTACAAAGGGGACACGCATCATGTTGGTTCTTCCGAGGATGTTGTACCATCGTCACCGGATCCGGATGGGAGCCGTGGAGCCTGGCTGCTGCTCCCTCCGCGAAAGGGATCCGGGTCTCTCCTACTGGCGGGCTTGCATATCGAAATTACAAAGGAAGGATGGATTGTACCGTGACAAGTGTCACAAGAGAAAGGACCTCTGTGTGTTCATCCGATCCAGCCCCCGCAAAGCCCCCAGAATCGCCAATTTACAGGATGTCGTTGTGACCTGCCTCACGACATACCCTCGGGCAGAATCTAAAACCTCACCCCCATATTCGAGGTTCCAGACCCCTTAAAAGAAAATACTACCGTAATGGGTTTGATGTGAAAGGACAGCCCTCTACCTGCGGTCCTCGTTCAGAGTTCCATACACACGTCTGAGGACCTCAGCGGACGGGTTCCAATTGAAACTCGACCGGTAGCGGTTCAGGCCGATTTCGCGCATGGCCTTCCGCTGACTTTCGTTGAGAAGAAGCTGCCGCACAGATTCGGCGAAGTCGATCCAGTCATACCCGTTGCTGTAGACTGCCGCCTCGCCGGCGGAGTACCTGTTCTCCTTCAGGTCGAAGGAGACGATGGGGAGCCCGTGCGACATGTATTCCATGATCTTGATCATGGTCGACAGGTTGTTCTGCTGTGTGAAGGTGTCCGGCGACAGGGCAACGTCGGCGGTGTTCAGATACTTGTGAATGTCCTGCCAGGAGAGATAGCCGGTGAACTCCACGTGCCCCTCGATTCCGAGCTCGCGGTGCAGCGCCCTGAGACTGTTGATGGCCGGACTCGACGCCACCTCGGTGGGTCCGATGAGATAGCAGATGAAATCGGAGAACCCCTCGGTATGGACCAGGTGGTGGCACGCGCGAAGGATGACGTCGACGCCGTCGTCCTCCCCCATGTTGCCGAAGAACACCATCATGTATTTCCGTCCCCGGCGGAGGGTGCTGTCGGCAACGATCTCCAGGCGCGAGTCCAGCGGCGGGGCATTCCGGACGACGAACAGCCGCTCCTCCGGCACGTGGTACCGCTGTTGGATATAGTCGTGATACGACCTGTTCGTGACCACCACGATGTCCGCGCAGGCGATGTTGATCCGCTCCACCACGTGGATCACCTGGACGATGAGCGATTTGAACGGCGACTTGTTGTGCTCGTATTTCGACTCGAAGGTGTTGACGAAGAGATCATGGACGTCGAAAATGTACCGCGTCCCGAACAGTTTGAAGGGCGCGGTCACCAGGAAGAAGACGTCGGGCGGATTGGCCACGTGAAACGCGTCGATCCTCCGCCGGAACGAGATACCGATCACGATCCAGGCGGTCATCAGGAGCGCCAGCAAGTACTCGACGAAGTAGGAGCCGAAGCCGCCGCCCAGAACAACGTGCGGATAGCGGTAGACCTCGATCCCTTCGATCATGGCGCGCCTCTCCCGGTCCACCCTCGCCCCCCGAGGTGAGACGACCGTGACGTCGAAGCCCATATCCCGGGCGACGCGGGCTTCTTTCCAGACCCGCATGTCGTTCGGGACGGACCCGTTTTCGACCAGAAAGACAATATGTTTTTTACCAGCAGAGACCTTCATACCCCTTTTCCTCGTTGCTCCGTATGGGGGCCAGGCGCACCAGATCAAACACGACCTGTCCGGGACGGGCGGCTTCGAGCGCTTTCCTGAATTCTGCACTCCTGTTGGCAATCAGGACGATGTCGGAGCAGTCCAGCACTTCCTCGATGGAATTCTTCAGATGAGAGGAGATATGGGGTATCTCCTGCTCGATGTAACGCTTGTTGGCACCAATCAACCGTGAAAGGTTGACATTCGAATCGTAGATGCTCACCTCGTACCCCTTGCCCAGGAGGGTCTCGATGACCCGGACGATGGGGCTCTCGCGCATGTCGTCGGTGTCGCTCTTGAAGCTCAGCCCCAGCACGCCGATGCGTTTCTTTCCACGCTCGAGCAGCCAGTCGACGACCCGCTGCACATGCCGGTCGTTGCTTTCCATCAGGGAGCTGATCACCGGTGCGGCGACATCGAGCTGCTTTGTCTGGTACGAGAGCGCGCGCACATCCTTCGGCAGACAGGAGCCGCCGAAGGCGAAGCCCGGCATGAGATAATAGGGGGAGATATTCAGCTTGGAATCCTGGACGAACACCTTCATCACCTCGTGGCTGTCCACTCCCAGTCCCTTGCCAATCGCCCCCATTTCGTTGGCGAACGCCACCTTGAGCGCATGGAACACGTTGCAGGCATACTTGAGCAGCTCGGCAGCCCGGATATCCATGGAAATGAACGGGGCTGACACGGGGGCATAGAGTTCGCGCAGCACCGCCTCGACCCGGGAATCGGAAGGGCCGACGATGGTAAAGGGTGGATGCTCGAAGTCCGGAACTGCCGTCCCTTCGCGCAGGAACTCCGGATTCGAGGCAACGCCGAAGTCCACGTTCAGCTTCCGCCCGGACGTCTCTTCGATGATCAAGGCAAGGCGCTCCACCGTGCCAGGCAGCACCGTGCTGCGCAGGGCCACCACGTGGAATCCGTTCTTATCCTTCAGGGCCCTCCCGATCTGCCGTCCGACGGCAAAGACCTGGTCGAGATTGAGGCTGCCGTTGCTGCGGCTGGGCGTACCGACGCACAGGAGACTGCACACGCTCTCGAGGACCGCCGCATGGGGATCGGTGGTGGCCGAAAGGCGCTTCCCGGCGACCCCCTGCCGGAGCAGGTCGGAGACTCCCGGCTCCACGACGGGGGATTCACCCTTGCAGATAGAGTTGACCTTGAGCTGGTTCGTGTCGACCCCGATCACGGTGTGGCCGTAGCCTGTGAGACAGGCCGCGGAGACGGTCCCGACGTATCCTAGTCCGAAGATGCTGATTTTCATACCCTTGGCGCACTCCAATGCAAAGTGTGTCCGGTGCTGGTCATTCGTCCATGGGGAGCCCGGCCGGGGCCGGCTTGCGGTCCATGATGACCTGGTGCCAGAGCTCGAAGCTCAAGAGCGCGAAGATATGGCGCCGGTAATTCTCCCGCCGCGCCTGGTGTTTCTCGATCATCTCGTTGACGGCTTCCAGACGGAAATACCGCCGCGTCACGGAGTCGGGCGCATTCAGCAGCAGCCGCGCGGACGGCACCAGCTCCCCCTGGAGCCACCGGTCCATCGGCGTCGCGAAACCCCGTTTCTTCCTGGCGATGATCTCGGGCGGAAGCCATCGCCGGAGCGCCTTCTTGTGCAGGTACTTCCCCGTCTTGCCCCGGAGCTTCAGCGACGCGGGGAGCGATTCCAGGAAGCGCATCAGCTCCAGGTCCAGAAAGGGGACCCGCATCTCCAGGGAATTCGCCATGCTCATCTTATCTCCGAACAGGAGCAGGTTGTCCGGCAGGCTCAGCCGCGCGTCCAGATAGAGCAGCTTTGCCAGCGTCCCTTCGAGACCTTCCGTCTGCGGAATGAGCCGGAGGATCGGATCCCGGTCCGCGTCCTTCATCGCCTCCCGCACCTCCGGCAGCAGGAGCCGCTCCTTCATGGCCGGCGTGAAGATCGTGTAGATGGCCAGGAACCGGTCCACGCTGTCGCCGAACCTGCTGGCATACGCCGCCCGCTTGAACCGCTCATTCCGGGGGAGCAGCGCCGCCACCTTCTCCATCGGCATCCGGCGGAAGAAGCCGGCAAACCGGCTCAGATAGTATTCACCCACATACCTGTCATAGCCCGCGAGCGGCTCGTCGGCCCCCTGTCCGGCGAGGACCACCTTGACATGAGAGGCGGCGAGCCGGGAGACGTAGTACAGGGCCGGGATGGTCGGCTCCGCAATCGGCTCCTCTGTGTAGGCGAACGAGCGGGGAAAGAACTCCAGGTATTCCCTCGCGGTCAGCTCCAGCTCGTAGTGCTCGCTTCCCAGGAGCTTGGCCGTCTCGCGCGCATCTGCCAGCTCGTTGTAGTCCCCTTTCCCCTTGAACCCTATGGTAAATGTCTTTACCCGCGTCCCCCCTGCACGCTGCATCAGCATCCCCACCACCGCCGAGTCGATGCCGCCGCTGAGCAGGAGACCGACGGGGACATCGCTGATCATCTGGCGCTTGACGGCCGCCTCGAGCAGGGTGCCGTACTCCCCGGCCGCCTCCTCTTCGTCCATCCCGGCCCGTGTCTGCGGCCTGTCGTGCCAGTACGGACAGATCTTCGGTTCCTCTCCTCCGGCTTGCACCGTCAGCACGTGAGCAGGAGCCAGCTTGCAGATCCCTTCAAGCATCGTCTGCGGCGACGGGTTGTAGCGGTACGTCAGGAACGAGTTCAGCGCCGTGAGATCGAGCCGGCGCGACAGCGCCGGGTGTTCCAGGATGGCCTTGATCTCCGACCCGAAGACCAGGGTGCCGCCCGCCATCGCATAGTAGAGAGGCTTCACCCCGAAATGGTCGCGCGCGAGGATGAGCCGGCGCCGCCGGCTGTCGTACAGCGCGAAGGCGAAGATACCGTTCAGCCGGGCAAATCCCTCTTCCCCTTCCTCTTTGTAAAGAACGGGGATCACTTCGGTATCCGAAGCAGTCCTGAAGCGGTGTCCTTTCGCCTGCAGCTCCCGCTTCAAATCAGGGAAGTTGTAGATCTCCCCATTGAACACGATCCAGACCTCGCCTGTGGATTCAGCCATGGGCTGTCCGCCCGAGGTGAGGTCGATGATGCTGAGCCGCCTGTGGCCGAGCCCGAGGTCCCCCTCGCTGCTCACATACATCCCCTCACCGTCGGGTCCCCGGTGGCTGAGCACCCCGGTCATGCGCTGCAGGACTTCCCGGTCGAGAGGCGCGCCCGTCCTGTAGTTGAACATCCCGGCAATGCCGCACATGAGACTATCTCCACCTGCATGAATACACCGGGCGCCGCGCCCGACCGGAAGCCTGCCCGGGACCGGAGCGAGAGCCGGCCTGAAGGGTTCGGGTCATCCCTTCGGGGCTGTCGCGCGGACCCCGGAGCCCAGGACGTGGACGGCGAACCCCGCCGCCCTCCAGCGCTCATGGTTCAGCGTATTGCGCGTATCGAACACCACCTTGCGTCTGACCTTCTTGGCAATCTCCAGAGGGTCGAGCGCGCGGTATTCAAAATGGTCCACCAGCACAAGCACCAGATCGGCCTTCTCGATCACCTCACGGAGCGACACGAGAGGGAGGTCTTTTTCGTCGACATACATATCGTTGATGCGCACCTCTCCCTTTTCCCCGTAGAGGGCAAGGAGTTTCTCGTAGATCTCGATGGCCGGGCTGTTGCGGGCGTCGCCGACGTTGCCTTTGTAGGAGGCCCCGAGACAGGCAATCACCGGTGAGGCGATTCCGGCAACGAGTTTCTTCACGCGTTCCACGACCAGGGCCGGCATCGCATCGTTCCTCAGCCTGGCCGCTTTGATGAGGTTCGAGTCCTCCGGAAACTCGGAAACGATGAACCACGGATCGACGGCAATGCAGTGGCCCCCCACGCCGGGACCAGGCGTAAGCATTTTCACCCGAGGGTGTTTGTTCGCAAGCTCGATCACTTCCCAGACGCTGATGCCCAGCTTTTCGCAGATGATCGCGAGCTCGTTGACCAGCGAGATATTGACGTCGCGGAAGGTGTTCTCGGAGAGCTTCACCATCTCCGCCGTGGTCGCGTCGGTGCTGTAGATGGTCCCCGAAACGATCCGCTTGTACAGGTCCACGGCGCACTCGGTGCTCTCCGCGTTCAATCCGCCGATCACCCGGTCGTTCTCCACGAGCTCCTTCAGGATTCGGCCCGGCAGGACCCGCTCAGGACAGTGGGCGACGTGGACCTGCAGGGAAGCGACCGGGCGTGCGGGATCGGCCACCAGGTCGGGCCGCTCCGCGGCGATCACCTCAGCCACTTTTTCGGTCGTACCGGGAGGAACGGTGGATTCCACCACGACGAGGTTGCCGACCTCGAGGAGAGGGATGATCTTCCGCGCCGCGGCGAAGACGTGCGAGAGGTCGGGCTCCTTGTTGGGTCCGAAGGGGGTCGGGACGGCGATGATGAAGGCATCGGAGCATGCCGGCTCCAGCGAGGCGGAAAGCTGCCCCGAGCTGATGGCCGCTTCGACCATGGTCCGGAGGCCGACCTCCTGGATGTGATTGCGTCCGGAGTTCACCATCTCCACCACGTGCTCTTTCGCGTCAACCCCTTTGACCTTGAATCCCGCGTTGGCGAACAGTGAAGCGGTTGGGAGACCGATGTACCCCAGGCCGATGACGCATACGCTCTTCATGATGTTCCGATCCTCTTGGTGCAGATGGTGGTCACGATTTGGGTGGATGATTGGCAAGGTCGATCATCAGGTCGGCGATCCACGATGCCAGCCCGGTGTTCTCCGGCTTGTAAATCGTTCCGGCCGGACGTTTGTTGACGGCGATGGAGCGCGCCTGCTCGGGAGACTCAACGAACGTCAGTCGTCCTTCCTTCTGCAGCAGCTCGTCGGCGGCAGGACGGGGGCCCGTGAACACGCTGTAGGTCGGGATGCCCATCAACGCAGCCTCGCGGTTCATGGTCCCTCCTCCGCTTACGACGATATCCGAGCTCCAGAGGAGCTGGAGGCCGTCGACCGCACGGTCCAGGAAACGCACCTTCCCCTCGCGCAGGAGGTTTTCGGGCACGAGGCGCCGTTCGGCCTCCGCCCGGTTCACGATCAGGCAGAGCGTGTTGTCGTGCCCGGCAAAGCCGGCCAGGGCCTCCGTGAAGAGGCGCTCGGACCGCTTGTCGTGGTAGTTGGCCGACATGCTTGGAGGCCGCATGGTGACGAGGACCTTGTCCTCCGGGATGTCGATGGAGTGCCGGAAGTCCCGGTCGGGCACGAAGTCTTTCAGGTAGACCTGTTCCTTGTATCCCTCGTACCGGATCACTTTCCTCAGAGGAATACCACGGTCGACGAGGCGGGACTCGGGGATATAGGAGGGGAAAAGGAGATGCGTTGCCAGGAGGCTCGCAATGTGCATCTCCGAATACTCGTAATCGTTCATTACCAGATACGGGATCCTGAGCCACCAGGCGGCCACCATGTGCGTGCGCGAGCCGTGGCTCATGGCGAGCTTGAGAGGCTTCCCGTGCGCGGCGCTGATCAGCTGCGTCGACCGGCGTGCGAGATTGGCCAGTTTCCGGATCTTGTTCTTCCCACCGTGCGACCCCACGGTCAGATGAGGAATCTTCCAGAACTGGAGAAGATCCTCGGTCTGGGCGTGCTGACGCGAGGTGACGAACGATTGGACATTCCGCCGTTCCAGCTCAATGAGGATGGGCCGGAAGAGCGGAACGTGCGGAGTGTTGTCGAGGTCAACCCAGATCATACCTGTGTTCCCAGAGCGTGGCGAGTCCTGCAAGCATCCAGGCATTCGACCATCGCATATACGCGATGTGATTGGTGTACCAGCGCGTCTGCTGATAGTAAAAGTACCCGCGACGGTTGTGCATGTGGCCGATCATCCAGACTGCCACCGCTCGCGCCAGGGAGACCCTGTGGAACCGGGTCAACGTCAGGAGCGACTGCGCGGCGGCCGACGAGTCGACGGGATACCGGTGCACGTCGAAGTACTTCGGGATGCCCCCTTCGTCAAAGAAGTTGTCCACGTAGTAGCGCAGACCACGGTCGATCCCCTGCTGGACGGCCGTGTCGCCCGTCAGACGGGCATACTCATCGAGGCAGTCAAGAACATAGCCCGTGTGAAAATTGTCGACCCAGGCCGTGGTCTTCTTCTCGAGCTGATAGACCCAGGCCCCGTCATTACGCTGATGGCGCATGACGAAGCCCACGGTGCGCCGGGCCTCCTCCGCCAGAGGCTTGTCGCCGGTCAGCGCGTACGCCTGTGCGAGCAGCCGGGCGCCCTTCATGGTTGCATTCAGGATCACGTTCCTGTCGCCCGGCGAATATGAAAAACAGAAGCTGTCTCCCGCCTCGATCCGGTTCAGATCGTTCAGCACGAACCGCGCCGCCCCCGTGACAAGACTCTCCACCCTTCCTCCGCTGAGCAGATCCCTGCTCTGGAAGAGCGCGTTCGTCACGAACCCCGTGGCGACGACCGTCGGCATGAAGGCGGGAAACCGCGCGTACCTGGCTTCCCAGTCGAAATCGTATCCCCAGCATGGACCGCTGTATCCACGCGACTGGAGCCGCTCGATCTCATCGACCAGCGCCTCCATCTCATCCTGATACCGTTTCCGCTCACCAAGGTCAGCGCGAGCGAGCGACGCATACGCCTGGAGGCAAAGGCCCAGCGTGACCGGGTTATATCCCGGGCGTATGCCGAGAAGCGGCCGCAGGTTCACCGGCAGACGCTTGAGTGCCTGCTGGCAACCCCATCGGACCGTCTTCTGCGATCGCAGCAGGGGGAGCCGGAACAGAGGAGAAGCCAGGGCATCATAAGGATCATATCCCCGGTACTTGTGATCGAGGATATAACGCTCCAGCGCCGCCAGGGCCCCTCGAACCACCTCCCATTGCGAGTCGGGTTCAGGAGGCATAAAGATAGCAACAAAATCCCAAATATGTAATAAGACCGCCTAGAATCATTCTTTGCATCCTGACAACGGTGCGGAAAACCGGTGCCCCAGGACTGATCCCCCCTGCTTTCCCGCCTCAGTTCAAGTCCCCCATGATCTGCATGTTCATGCGGGTCAAGGAGGCTGGAATCTTAAGCAAGAAGTATACCACTGGCCAGAGTTTCTGTCAGGAAACGAGAGACGAGATTTCTACTCCTCCCTTTTCCCGCAACGACTGCATGATTGCGAATGTGGCGAGTGTGGTCCTCTCGATGGATTCGAACGTCAGGGCCGGGAGCTCTTTTCCTGCGATGACGGCTGCAAAATGGGCAACCTCTTCGCTGTGCCCTTTTCCCCCGTCGTATCGTTTGCGTTGCGTCTTCCCCTGATCATGAAACGCCACAGATGTGAAATTATCCAAAATAGCAGATTTACCACCGGAAGAGACCTCACAGTATTCTTTCGCAAGGGATCCGTCCCCGTTGGCCTCATACAGGAGGGTACCGAGGGAGCCGTCCGCGAACCGGATGATGGCCGAAACGGTATCGTGCAGGGGTTGCGGAACTGCTGTCGAGACAGCTTCGAGCGCCGAGACATAGACCGGAAGAGAACCGGTCAGGAAGGCCATGATATCGATGAAATGGCACCCCTCGCCGATGATCCGTCCCCCCTGGGCGGGATCCTGGATCCAATGTGCCGGCGGGATGGCCCCCGCGTTGACCCGGTACAAGACCGTCATCGGCTCTTGCCGACCGGCAAAGAAGGTCTTGATATCGCGGAACGGACGGGAGAAGCGGCGGTTGAAACCGACCATGAGGCAGCAGCCGGGGGAGGCGGCGGCAGCCGAGCGCACATCGGCCAGCTCTTCGACATTCAGGGCGAGGGGTTTCTCCACGAACACATGTTTTCCGGAGCGCAGGGCACGTGCGGCATAGCGGGCGTGGGAATCGTGCCTTGTAGCCACGAAGAGGGCCGTAATGGCGCTATCGTCAAACAACGCGGCGGCGTCGGTGCCGCAGGAGGCAAACCCGAATTTCTGCGCGGCAGCCCGGGCTGAGACCGGGCGGCTGGTTACGACGCACTTCAGTGAAACCCCCGCCTTGCGCAGAGGCGGCAGGAGGTACGACTGGGCGAAGTTCCCGGCTCCGAGGAACCCGACAACGGGTGTTCCCGGTGCCGGTGAGGGAGACGCGCCCGCCATCGGGATGTGCCTCACAAGCTCCTCGGCCTTTCCGGACGGTGTGGGGTATTCCAGCAGGATCCCCAGGTACGGCTCCTTGCGCTTCCCGGTGATCAGATCGTACGCCGAAAGCGCCTCGCGGATGGGGATCGTGTGCGTGACGAGCGNNACGAACCCTATCGGGTAGTCGAGTCCCCACTGTTCGTACTGCGGGTCATAGCGGCCGGGGCCATACGACATCGCGATGCGCAGATCGAGCTCCTTCTCGTAGAAGGGGGAGCGCGGGACGTTCATCCCCACGGCGCCGACGACGACGACGGGCGAGCGCTTACGGGCAAACTTGAGCGCGAGCTCAAGTGGCTCGTTGGACCTGGTCGATGCGGTGATGATGACCGCATCGGTGCCGTGTCCGCCGGTGAAGGAAGCGACCGCATCGGAGGAGGCCTCTCCGCTCTTGAGGCAGAGGTCGCATCCGAGACGCCCGGCAAGGGCGAAGTTGTTCTTGTTGATGTCCAGGCCGGCCACCCTGCAGCCCGCCGCTTTCAGCAGCTGAACGGTGAGAAGGCCCAGGAGTCCGAGGCCGATCACCGCGACCCTCTCGCCCAGCCGGATGTCGGCCTGCCGTACTCCCTGCATTGCGATTGCGCCGAGCGTGCAGAACGCCGCCTGATCGAAGCCGACACCCTCCGGGATCTTCGCCGCCAGATGCCGGGGGACCGAGACGATCTCGGCGTGGTAGGCTGTTCCCGCGCACGCCACACGGTCTCCGGGAGCAAACGCGTCGGAGGCGGAGGCCAGCACGACTCCGGCCGAGCTGTATCCCAGCTCCTTGTAGTTGTCGAGCCTGTTCTGGACTTTCTTGTACGTGGCCCCGAGTCCCTCCCGCCTCACGTTTGCAATGACCTGTTTGACGAGGTCCGGCCTGGACCGCGCCTTGCCCACCATCGAAGCCTGTGCAGTCTCCACGGAAGTGCGTTCCGTGCCGGCGCTGATGAGCGAGCGGACATTCCGGACCAGGATGCTGCCGGGGGCGAGTGCGGGTGCCGGAACTTCTTCGACGGAGAGCTCGCCGGTTTTCTGGTACTGGATCACCTGAAGCATGGGGTTCCTCTTACGGTGAGTGCGTTGCTCAATAGATCCCGGTGTCGATCGCGTCCCGGATCGCCTCGCGCTGGTCGACGGAGGAGACGATGAACCGCATCTTGCCGGTGTCGGACCTCCAGATCGTGTCGCAGTATTCAAACCTGATCGCGATGGCGGGTCCGAGGCGGCGGCGCGCCTCTTCGAGGATCGCTTCTTCGTCGGCCTTCGAGTAACCCGGGGCGCGCACAATCTTTATCAGGAGCTCTGCCACGGACTCCTGGTACAACTGGGCCTCGATGACCCGGTGCCCGTCCTTGAAGAGATGGTCCAGACGGCCGACCATGCGCCCGTCGGGAGTGAAGATGTAGTCTTCCATCCGGCCTTCGATGGACTCCAAGATGACCCCGCCCCGTCCGCACCGGGATGACTGGTCGCGCGCCAGCTTCACGCGGTCACCGACATCATATCGGATCAGGGGGAAGGCGTCGTTGCCGAACCCCGTGCAGACCAGCCTGCCGGTCTCCCCCGGCGGCGACGGGGCTCCGCTGTCGTCGAGCACCTCTACATGGCTGTGTTCCAGCTTCAGGTGGAGCTCTCCCTTCTCGCACTCCACAATGTTCGCGCACATCTCCGCATTCCCGTACCAGTTGAAGACCTTGACACCGAAGGCCTCCTCGATCGTGCTCCGCTGGTGAGGCATGAGGGTCTCAGAGCCGGTGAAGATCCCCTTGAGGCGCAGCGTGCCGCGGCCGTGTTCCCGGTATGCCAGGGCAAGCAGGTAGACCGACGACGGGTAGCCGCCGAGCAATTTCGGGGAGAAGCGCTCCAGCTCACGGACATAGGCCGGGAGGTTCCGTCCCGTCAGGTGGTAGGAGGAGAAGAAGACCCAGTTGTTCGCCCAGTCGTGGGACCAGAACGGGGAGCGCTGGCGCTGCGGGTAGGCCACAGGATGACCCGCAGCAATGGCTATCCTGTCACGATCCTGGAGCGAGACTCCCGACCAGCTGTAGTGCATGGCCCTGAAGGCGTATTCCCGCTGGTAGCAGCGCGCGCTTATCGGAAAGCGGAGCCCCTTCCCCGTTGTGCCGCTCGTCTGCAACCAGTGCGCGTGCATTGAGAGATGGCCGTCTGCGTAGAGATCGTCCATATGGATTCTCACCGCGTCTTTGGTAAGTACCGGCAGGACCCGCAGGTCTCCTCCCGGCTTCCATGCTGCGTACTCCTCACGGGACCGGTAGTAAGGAGAGTTTTTCATCGCTCTTCGCACGAATGCATCGGTCTGTTCGGCCTGATAGCCCAGGAGCTGGCCGTTCGTCCAGCGCTCGCTCCTTCGCAGGAAGTCGAGCGACTCCCGGAAGGCAGGCCCATACCGTTGGCGCCGACGCCTCATCCCGAAGATCGTTGTCATCACGTCCTTGAAGAGCGCGGGAAGGTAGTAGTACGCCAGACGCTGGAGCGTTGTTCCGTAGGCCATAGGGACTTACCGCAGGTGAAGAACGCGTTTGATCTGCACCCCCGCATAGCCGATGGCCATGCGGAGGTGTTTCCATTTCAGTGTCCGAAGCAAGAGCAGGAGCCCTGCGGGTCCATGTTCGCGGATTTTCGCAAGCCATGCCCTGGCTTCTCGCGCGGCAAGGTTTGGCAGCGCGGTTTCGTAGAATTTGTCCGTTCCGATATCCCGTGAGATCTCGCGGAGGAAGGCGCGAATCCTGCCAGTCTCCAGCTCGCCGGGAACGACGGTCTGCATGCTGCCGTCGATGAGGGTTGGCACGAAATCCATACCGACGACGCTCTTCTCGTCGAACTCTACACGGAGGACACCCCCACGGTGACCCAGTTGCCAGGCCTCTTCCCTTGGAGGGCGATCGAGCGTCATATCGGCCACGAAATTTCCGAGGCTGTAGGCGATCACGCCGGTGCCATACCGTTCGATCCCCTGCAACGTGTGGGGATGGTGCCCAATGATGAGGGACGCGCCGGCGTCGACAAGCGAACGCGCCAGGTGGACGTCAGACATTGCAGGGTAGGAGGAAAACTCCACGCCCCAGTGCAGGCTGACGATGACATGGTCCGCCCCGCCCTGCTTCAGCCGCACGACATCTTGAACGGCGATGGCCGGGACCAGCGGATTCGCGCCCGGTGACTCCGGNNCCGATAACCTGGGCACCTCCGCGCTGGAGGAGCTCGCGCGTGGTGGAGATCCCCTCGGGGCCCCAGTCGAGCACGTGGTTCGTCGCAATCGTGAAGACGCTCCACCGGCACGCGGCAAGCGCCTCCACATGCTCTGGCTCAGTGAACATATGCGGCCGCGCCGAGAGAATGTGCGCCCGGCGCTCCCGTGTGGCCGGAAACTCGAAATTGGCCACTACAAAGTCCGCCGGATCCAGAACTCTGCCCACATCCTGCAGAACCCAGGCCGGACCATGCGCTCTGATCGCATCAGCGATCTTCCCGCTCAAGGCAATATCACCAACGGCGCTGAGGCGTACCGTCATACCGGCCCTTCGGGCGCCTGAGACAGTGGGAGAGAATTCATGCCGCGGCCACCTCGACGGTCCCAAACTGCTTGAGATAGAGCTCCTTCCAGAGGACTGTGTTCACATAGCTCCAAAGCATGAAGTCGTTGTATTTCCCGGGTTGGAGGGAGCATCGTTTCAGTTTCTCATAGTCGATCCCGAGATCCGCATGCTCGTGGTCCCGCAGGAACTCGTCGAAGAGCCCCTGCCGCATCCAGGCTTTTATGGGGAGCTCGCCCGAACGTTTGGGGCGGTTGATGATGAATTCCGGTACCCGGCGGAGCGCGGCTTTTTTCAGGAGATGCTTGGTCGTCAGGCCCCAGTGCCTGTGTTTCTGTTCGGGGCTGACATCCTTGGTGTATTCCATGATTCGCCTGTCGCAAAAGGGGAAACACACCTCCCGTCCGATTGCCTGTCCCGCCCTGTTCTGTGACGAAAGCGTTGCACTGAGTGAATAGAGCTTCAGCGCGAAAATCATGTCAGCAATGGAGCGGAGCCGCTTGCTCCTGATCAACATGAGCTTCGGAGACCAGATCTCCTCGATTTCCTTTGCCGTGAACATTTCCTTGACCAGCGTGAAATCGACCGGCGAATCCAGCTCCGGAAGAAAGGCGATCGCATCATCCACGCGCTCGATCTTCCCCCAGTATCCGGTCAGGCGCCGGCTCTGTTGCCTGCGCGTTTCTCCACCCAGCGCTCCCAGAAGCCGGAGGAACGGCCCGGCAATGCCGCGGTACGGCGAAAGCTTGAGTGAGAGCCAGAACTTGCCGATTCCTGATCCGAATGACGCGTCAGCGCCGAAGCCGGAAAAAACAAAACGCTTCTGCGGCGGGAGTTGGCGTTGCGTCCAGAAATTCTGGGTGTTGTGCACCTGGTCCAGAGGGTACTGCGCGGCAACAATCGCCTCCGGTATGCTCCTGAAGAAATCATCCCGGGTCATCGTGTAGATGGTGTGGCGCGTCCCGAGACTCGACGACGCCGACAGCGCATAGCCTGTTTCGTCGTACACGTCCCCGTCCTCCCGGTACTGCATCGAGAACGAGAAGAGGGCATCGCCGTATACATCCGTGAGATGCGCTTGCATATAGCTGGAGTCGATCCCTCCGGTGAGAGCCACGGCGATCGACCCAGGGTCGTCGATCCGGTAATCCCGGATGACCGAGGCAAACCGGCCATCAATCTCTTCGACAATCTCATCATCCGTCGCTTTCAGGTAGTCCCCCCGGAAGTCGGAGTCCCAGGAGCACTCCCGCGAGAACTGGAGGTTTCCGTCACACCGGTACAGGTATCCAGGTTCAGCCCTCCGGATCCCTTTCACGAGAGTCCTCTCGCCTGTATTGTACCGGAAAATCAGCTGCTCCATGAGCGAATCGCGGGGGATGCTGGGGTTGATCTTGCGCCGGCGGAAGAGACGGAGCAATTCGTCCATCGAACTTGAGAGATGGAGAGTCCCACAGTCCACCCAAAAGAACAGGCTCTTCAGACCGAAATGATCCGCTCCGAATTCCAGGAGGTTCCGGCTGCGATCATAGTTGACATAGCGGTGCGGGGTGGCAACAGTTTTCGGNNACCATTCCATGTCACCAGCATAGCATGGTTCTCGTCGTCTCTTCAAGGGGGCGTGCTGAGCAGGCCCCGGAATCGTGATGTGGCAACATCAATGTCAAATCTCGCCCGCGCAAGGGTACGATTTGCCAGGCCCATCGTTTTTCGTACTTCAGGGTTCTCGAGCAGGAATAGAAGTCCGTCAACAAGTGATGAAATGCACCCTTTCTCTGTGAAGAGCACATTCTCAGGTTCCGTGACAAGGTACGGAATATCCCCGACTCTCGTTGTGACGATAGGCAAACCCTGGGCGAGGCCCTCGAGAAGGGTTACGGGAAAAACATCGCCATGGCTGGGGCAGGCCAGAATGTCGGCCCTGGCATAGATGACCTGTTTCTGCTCTCCCTTGACGATTCCGAGGAGTCTTAGCCATCCCTTCGCTTCGAAATCCCTTATGAGATCATTCACCCCGTCGAGCGACTGACTGGTTTCCGGAGCGCCGCAAGCCCAGAACACAACGCCAGGATGTTTTTCTGCAACCCCGGGAATTGCCTGCAGCAAATCAAAAAAGCCCTTTGCAAGGCTCAGCCGGCCCATGAACAGGACACGCGTTCGGCCATCCCGGGGATCTTCATGCGGCCTGAAATCCCGCGTCACCACAAAATTCTCCACAATTGCAAGCTTTGCGCCGACTCGCCGGGAGAGGAACGGCCGCATATCCTCTACGAGATGCCTGGAAAGGCAAGCCACATGATGGGAAAAGGAAAAGCAGAGATTCAGAAAGAACCTGCCTGAGAAGGTTTCCGCGCTCTTTCTGCTGAAAGGGAATGTCCGCCAGGCACTCCGTTGACTCATGCCGCCGTGAAAATGCGTCACGACCGTGGCCCGTGTTGAGAGACGGATGAAGAAAGACGCAATCATCTCCCGGAAGCAGCTCTTGTCGCCGTTCATTTCGACGATGGCGGCGGCGGGCCGGGTGCTCAGCAAGGCCTTCGTGAGGACCAGGTACAACCTGGCAGCCTTCCAGAGGTTTACCCTCTTCTTCCCCGAGGTGTTCTCGGTCTCTTCCGACGGGAGATTGACGTTCACGGGAACGATTCTGAACGCGTCGTTGAGGTCAGACCCCGCAAGCTGGGCAGTGATATTCGCGATTCCACCGTACGGCGGAGGAAAGGGGCCGACAAGCAGGAGAACGGGTTTGACCTCCGGAGCGCCGCGCCAGGACTGACGAAAGCCGGTCATTGCTCAACCTCTCCGTCCAGAAGTTTCTCGTAGCCGCGGGCGCAAGCCTCGAATGAGGGGAATGTGATAAAGCTTCGAGAGAAAGTCCGCCTGGTTTCGGCAGACGGACACCAGTGTGTCCGATCGTCTGAGCAATCGCGCCTGCAGGAGGCTGCGCAGGTAGCCCTTCACGGAGTGGGGACGGGTAGAGTGAAGGGAGACCAGCACACGGAGTGAAGGCATGGTCTTGAACGCAGGGCGGAGGAACAGATAGTTGAATATCCCCAGTGTGAGGACCGTGCGAATGGAGCGGCGATGCAACAGCCGCGCGATCTCATGGGCGGGGCGTGTGTCAAAGCGCGATTGCCGGATGACGTGGTGCATTTCAGTCCCGGGGTTCAGCTTTGCTTCCAGCGCGGGACGGTGTTCCTGTGTATTCCGTCAGGCGGCAGAGGCGGGGTGCTGTCCCTTGAGCAACGCAATCATCCTGCGCGTGGAGATGGCAATGTCGAATCTCTCGACAGCAAGGCGCCTGTTGGCTTGCCCCATCGCCCGGCAGAGGTCCGGATTTTCCAACAAAGAACAGAGGCGCTCGGCGAGCATCTCCGGGTTCCCCGGAGTGACGAAGAGGGCATTCTCGGGTTCGCGGAGGATTGCCGGGATCACCCCCACGGGGGTAGACACAATCGGCAACCCCTGGGCAAGTCCCTCCAGGATGGTCACCGGGAACATGTCAAAGTGGCTGGGATAGACCATGATATCGGCACCGGCAAAGACTTCCGCCTTGCGTTCTCCCTGGACAATTCCATGGAGTCGGAGCCATCCCTTTTGCTGGTACTCGTCGAGCAAGGGTTGCAGCTCCGCCAGCGCCCCTTCGGTTTCGGGAGCTCCGCAACAGGAGAACAGCACATGAGGGCATCGGGCGACCACGGCAGGGATAGCTCGGACAAGATCAAGGAAGCCCTTTGCAGCGCTCAGGCGACCGACGAACAGGACCGTCTGTCTCCCCTGCGGATCGGGACGGTGGCCGGAGAAGCGGGAGACCGCCACAAAATTCTCCACCCAGGTGGCTTTTCTCCAGTTGCGCTCATTCAGCCCGTACCGGAACTGGTCTCTCAACACGGGCGACAGAAAGACGATGCTGTGAGTGAACGCAAAGACCCAGTTCAGGACGATGCGGTCGGGCAACTTCCGCATCCGGTCGCGCATGAAAGGGAATGCCCGCCAGGATCGCTCTTTCGGCCTCCCATGGAGATGCGTAACCACAGTCGCCCTGGTAAACAACCGGTAGGCCATCGTCACAAGCATTTCGCGGAAGCAGCTGATATCGCCGCTCATCACCACCAGGACGGCGTCGACATGTTCGCTCCAGATCGAGCGGAGCATCCTGAGGATCAGCCGGACAGCCTTCCACGCATTGATCGGCCTGTCGCCCGTGTTTTCCGTCTGCTCAGAAGAGAGACAGATATTGAGCGTCTTGACGGCAAAGGCGTCCTTGAGGTCCGACGCGGCGAGTTGCGCCGTTATGTTGGCAACACCTCCGAACGGCGGAGGGAACGGACCGATAATCATCAGGACCGGCTTTCCGACATCCAAAGGCGCGCCCTGATGCGTCTTTGACTTCACCGCGTTCTCCCTTCCGGGCAAAGAAGGTGTTGATACGATTCCACGCATCTGCGGAGCGAGAACCGTTGCCGGGCATTCTCCCTGATTTGCTGCCGGTCGTAGGCCGCTGGAGTGTCCAACACCCGCCGCCATGCCGAGGCAAGGGAATGAGGATCGGCCGGTCTGGCAATAGCGCCGTTCACGCCGTCTTCAATGACCTCTCTGGCCCCGCCGAGATCCGTCATCACCGACGGCAATCCGGTGGCAAGGGCTTCCAGCACGGTCATGGGAAAGCTCTCGGAGCGCGAAGACAGGGTAAAGAGATCGGCGGCCCAGTAGAAGGGCAAGGGATCCGCCTGCGGTCCGCAGAAGCGGACAGATGCCGATATGCCGAGCCCTGACGCCAGATCGCGCACGCCGTTCCGTAGACGCTCCTCTCCCCCGCCGACGAAGACCAGCACGGGCTTCAGGGGCGATCTCTGATGAACAATCGCCAGGGCGCGTACAGCATCATCCTGCCGTTTTTCACGCCTGAAGTGGGCGACCTGCACTATCATCGGGGTGCCGGGGGGAATACCGAGGTCCGCACGGAATTGCTCCCGGTCGAACGAAGGCGGAGCGCTTGTCCACCGGCTGTTGTCCACACCATTGTAGATCGTCAGAAACTTCCGCCGCGGAATTGCATACAGCTTCGAGAGATACCTAGCCTGGTTTTCGCAGACCGTGACCATGGTGTCGCCCTTGCGGACCAGCCGGGCGTAAGCGGCGGTATGCAGAAACTCCTTCACCGTACGCGGGCGGGTGGTATGAAGCCACAGGAAGACGCGGGTGGACGGCCGTGCCTTCAGCGCCCGGCGAAGGAACATGTAGCTGAACATCCCCAGCGTGAGGACGGTCTGAATGTCCTCTGCTTCGATGGCCTGTGCGATCCTCGTCTCCGGAGAGCGGTCGTACTTCCATGCGCGGGGAGCATGCAGAATCCGGATTGCAGGGTCGATCCGGCGCTCCAGATCCCCAGGCGAGGACAGCGAGAGCACCACGGGCGTGAGAGTGTCCCTGTCGAAGCCGTTCACCAGGCTGACCAGCATGGACTCTGCGCCGCCCACGAACATTCCATGCGTGATGAAGAGGACGGGCCGGGCTTTCCCTTCTGTTCCTTCCAGGCTCACGCGCGACCTGCCCTCCTGAACCAGGCAACGAACTTCGCGATCCCCTCCTCCATGCCGACGCAGGGATCGTAACCCACGAGCCCGCGCGCCTTGTCGATGTCGGCGTAGGTCTGCATCACATCTCCAGGCTGCATCGGCTGCCAGTCGATGACGGCTTTTTTCCCGACCTCTTTCTCGATGATTCCCACGAGGTCCTTCAGCGTGGTGGTCCGGGACTCGCCAAGGTTCAGGACCTCATAGCCGCGGAGGCAGCGGAGCGACTTCAGCACACCATCGAGGATATCGGTGATGAAGGTGTAGTCCCGCCGGGTCGTCCCATCGCCGTAGAGCGTTACCGGCTCGCCGGCGCTGATCTTGCGGACAAACTGGTGAATCGCCATTTCCGGCCGCTGGCGGGGGCCGTACACCGTGAAGTACCGGAGACAGAAGGTGTCGAATCCGTACAGGTGATGATAGGTATAACAGAGAAGCTCGCCGGCTTTCTTGCTCGCCGCATAGGGAGAGACCGGATTGTCGACGTTATCAGTCTCCGAGAATGGCACCTTGGTGTTGTTCCCGTAGACGGAGGACGACGAGGCAAAGAGCAGGCGGCGCGTCCCGTGACGGCGCATCGTCTCGAGAAGGCGCAGCGTGCCTGAAACGTTCACGTCGTAATAGAGCTCGGGGTTCTTCAGTGACGGACGCACTCCTGCCCGTGCGGCAAGGTGGATGACGGCATCGATCGGTCCGGAGGAAAAGCAGCGCTCTAGCTGTCCGGCATCGCGAATGTCACCCTCGACCAGGGTGAACCTCTTCTGCCCAAGTGCTGCGGCGATATTGGACCGCTTGACGGAAGGATCGTAGAAGGTGTCAAAGCTGTCGATGCCGACGACGACATTGCCGTCGGCGAGCAGGCGTTCCGTGACGTGGGAGCCGATGAAGCCAGCGGCTCCTGTAACGAGGATGGTCATCTGAGGCACGTGGAAAAGTAAAGAATGACGTCACAAAAATCAAACTTTGCAGCTCCTTCGCCGTGCCCTACGTCACAATACCTTCCACGGGGTGACCATGACCATGGGGATGGGCCTGCCTGGCCTCCGTTCGTGCAACAAGCTCCCGCATTGTCAGAATATCGAGCTTCCCCTCATCCCTGAGCTTCTGGCAGTAGTCGAGGATCGGGGAAAAGATATACTTCGCCTGGGCGGATGGAATGCTGGGGTGCAGCCAGAGGTGGGCGTTCAGACCGGTGGCGGCGGCGGCATCGATAAGCAATTCCAGACGCCTGCGGTGGACGCGAAGCCTTCGGGGGTTTGTCTCCTTGCCGTTTTCAAGGCAGGCGGCAGAGGGAACGATCCAGAGCCCGTCGGGCCGGAGCACGGGCAGACTGATGTCTCCCCGCTCCCAGGGGAAGACTCTGAAGTTTGAGAAGCCCGCCTCCTTCAGGGCCGCATAGTTGCCGAAATCGTTTCCCGGATGGATGAACGACCCGATTTCCACACCGGCGGCCTCCATCAGCACGCGGCAGGCTCTGAGCTCGGCCAGTGCGGTCTCGTGAGGGCAGTTCGCCCCGAGACCCAGGTGGGAGAAGCTGTGGCATGCGATCTCGTGCCCGGCCGGCGACGCCTTGATTTGTGCGATGAGGTCCGGCCCGTACCAGGCCGGATCCCTGGAGAGATCGGTGCACGGGTCATGTGCGAACCAATCCGGCCCGTCGAACCTCCACCATCGGGTTTCGAACGGGGCGATTGGCGGGATTTCCGGGTGTGCTCGTCCGTCTGCGCCGCGGCTGCAGGAGCCGAGGAAGAGGTGGCCGACCGCCGCCCAGGTGGCCCCCATGTGGTGCCTGTCGAACTCCGCGAGTATGCCCGGCACCTGCGCGCGTTCCCGGAGGCCAAGGGCAACGCAATCACGGGCCGAGCTTTTTGAGTATCTCCACGCCCACGCAAGCTCAAAATCCAGCGAGAACGTCACCGAACCCTTCCCCAGTCCGTCAGGGGCGTGCTGCTGGGGGTCGACATAGATCCTTGGCTTACCCCGGGATTTCCAGACGTTGCGCACGAGTGCCTTCCCCGCACGGTCGGGAAGGGCGCTCTCCAGGCTGGTGAACGACGTAGCGAGAATCTTGCTCATATAGCAATGGCTTCTTTCTCAAGCCCCCGTTTGTACCCGGCTTCCTGCGCGGCCGCCGCGAACAGCCGGGCGGCCGCCACCATGGAATGATGGTCGCGCACGTACCCGGAAAGTCTCGCAGGATCCACGGTAAATACCCCCGACCGGAGCAGCCTGAACAGCACTTCCATGTCCCCGCCGCAGACAAAACCAAGCCCGTACCGGCTGATGACGCCGGCGGGGTCAACGGACAGCGAGACGACCGGTGTTCCGAGCGCCCACGCCTCCAGAAATGTATTCGGAAAGCCTTCCGCCGGCGAAACGTTGAGGAGGACTTTTGCGCCTGCGATCCTTTCGAGGGTGTCGGCGCGGCGCAATTGCCCATGGAGGACGACATTTGGGCACTGCCGCAATTCCTCCCGGATGTTCTCGCCGTCCTGCCCGGATGGCGCACCGATGAACTCAAAGGTGATGCCGGGAAGCCGCCTGATCACAGGAATGAGTTCACGGATTCCCTTTTGCGAGGCAAGGAGCCCGACCATCAGTACGTTTTCCCTCGATGCAGAAGGGCTGATGCGGGATACATCCTCACCGACAATATTCGGAAGGAGGATCCCCGGCCTCCGGAGCAGCGCCTCCTGTGCCTCATGCTGATAGAAGACCCCGTCCGCACAACCGAGAATAATGCGGGCCGTAAGATGATTGGGAATGATCTCGGAGATCCACCTCCACAGTGACGTGTTTTTCCTGTAAAAGCTTGCATACCTTCGCCTGAAGCCGGTGAGGTCGAGGTCGGATGCAACGGCAAGAAAGAACAGGGCACCGGTAAGCCGCGCGAGCACCAGAAGGACCATGAAGAGAAACGAGAAACCCCTGACGTAGTAGACAGCCGGCTTTACGCTGAGGCAGATCCGGACGAGGTCCGGTATCCGGTGCGTGAGCACGCGGATGCCGCGGATGCCGCCG
>PMBF01000028.1:0-1075 GCA_003152875.1 Ignavibacteriota bacterium
GCGAACATGAGCCACGAGATCCGGACCCCCATGAACGCGGTGATCGGGATGACGGGGTTGCTGCTGGACACGGAGCTGAAGCCGGAGCAGCGGGAGTTTGTAGAGATCGTGCGGACGAGCGGGGACGCGCTGTTGACGATCATCAACGACATTCTGGATTTTTCGAAGATCGAGTCGGGGAAGCTGGACCTGGAGCAGCAGGCGTTCAGTCTTTCGAGCTGCATCGAGGAGTCGCTGGACCTGCTGTCGTCGAAGGCGACGGAGAAGGGTCTGGAGCTGGTCTATCTGATCGATCCGTCGACGCCGCACGGGATCGTGGGGGATGTGACGCGCCTGAGGCAGATCCTGGTGAACCTGCTGGGCAACGCGTTGAAGTTCACGCAGAAGGGTGAAGTGGCGGTTTCGGTGAGTGGGCGGCAGCTGGGGGGCGAGGAGGAGGGGAGGCCTCAGCGNNCCGTCTCTTCCAGTCGTTCAGCCAGGTGGACAGTTCAACGACGCGTCAGTACGGGGGGACGGGCCTGGGGTTGGCAATCAGCAAGCGGCTGAGCGAGCTGATGGGAGGCACGATGTGGGTGGAGAGCAAGGAGGGTGTGGGGTCGACCTTCCACTTCACGATTGTGGTCACCTCGGCCTCGGTGGTGAAGGAGCTGCATCTGCAGGGGCAGGAGCCGCAGCTGGCCGGGAAACGGCTTCTGATTGTCGACGACAACGAGACCAACCGGCGGATTCTCACGCTGCAGGCGCGTTCGTGGGGGATGATCCCGGAAGCGGTCGAGAGCGGAGCGGGGGCGCTGGAGGTTCTCCGGAGCGGTAAGGTGTATGACCTGGCGATCCTGGACATGCAGATGCCGGAGATGGACGGGGCGGAGCTTTCGATGGCCATACGGCGGCTTCGCGAAGGGAGGAAACTCCCGCTGGTGATGCTGACCTCGGTGGCTACCAGCAACCGCCAGCTCAAAGAGCAGTACGGCGATCTGGACTTTGCAGCCTACCTCAGCAAGCCCGTCAAGCCGTCGCAGCTCTTTAACGCCATTGTGAGTTTCCTCGGCGAGCAGAAGGCTCGTCCGATGCCGGA
>PMBF01000028.1:1150-45026 GCA_003152875.1 Ignavibacteriota bacterium
TGGACGGCCTGGAGGCGACGCGGCGGATCTGCGCCGAGTGGTCGAACGGGAACCGGCCGCGGATCATCGCCATGACGGCCAACGCGACAAAGGGCGACCGCGAGGAGTGCCTGGCGGCCGGCATGGACGGCTACATCAGCAAGCCGGTCCACATCGATGAGCTGAAAGCCGTGCTGGAGCAGTGCGGACCGCAAAAGGCGTGCGCATAGACAGGAAAGACCGACAAGCGGACATGCGTCCGGACGATCAAGCGGGGATGATTCTCGGAATCCTCAGGGAATCATACCCGAATGCGCAGACAGCCCTGGTGCATGGCAATCCATTCGAACTTCTTGTGTCCACGATCCTGTCGGCGCAATGCACAGACCAGAGAGTCAACGTGGTGACGCAGGAGCTCTTTACCAGGTACCGGACGCCGGAGGACTTTGCACACATCCCCCGGCGGGTTCTGGAAAGGGAGATCCACTCCACGGGGTTTTTCCGGATGAAGGCAGGAAACATCATCGGCTGCGCCAGGGCCATCCTGGAGCGCTACAAAGGAGAGGTCCCGGCGAAGATGGCTGAGCTCGTCAGCCTCCCCGGCGTGGGACGAAAAACCGCCAACGTCGTTCTCTCAGAAGCCTTCGGCATCAGCGAGGGAATCGTCGTTGATACCCATGTTCACCGGGTGTCGAAGCGTCTCGGCCTCGCCGGTTCGGACAGTCCGGTCAGGATCGAGGAGGAGTTGATGGATCGATACCCCAGGCGTGACTGGAGGGAGGTGGGTACGCTGCTGATCCTCCATGGCCGCGCCGTCTGCCGGGCGCGCTCGCCACAGTGTGCATCATGCTCCGTGTCTCACCTCTGCCCCTCCGCCGAACTCTACCTCTAGTTGTGGAGATTCTGAACACTGTCGACAGGTCTTTCTAACTCTGCGAAAAGCAAACTCCTGCTTTCGCAGGATTGGCAATGCAGGCAAAGCCATTCTCTCAAAATGATTCCGATTCCTCTCTTTCCTCCGCATCCTGGTGGCATGTCCTGTGCTTGCCGGAAGCATTGCTAGATTTCTCACGCTCCCCCCCGACACACATTGTTGCGCTTATGCTCACGATCGAAATCGAGGGCCTGCGGCGTCTCCTGGGGATACTTTCATCGCGCGGCTATCTTTTGCTTGGCCCCACAATAAGAGATGGGGCCATTGTCTTTGATGCCATCCGTTCGGTCGAGGACCTTCCGTCGGGTTGGACGGACCTCCAGGCTCCGGCATCATACAAGCTTCAGAAGCGGGATGACGGCGCCCTTTTCGGATTCGCCATCGGACCTGTAACATGGAAGAAATTCCTCTTCCCGCCGCGCGTCAGGCTGCTGGCAGCCCAGCGTGACGGCAAGGGGTTTACCATCGTCGCGGAGCAACATGCAGAGAACGAGGCCAGGCCCCCGATGGCATTCATCGGGATCAGGTCATGCGAGCTCCGCGCTCTTGGATTGCACGACAGGATATTCATGGACGGCGAGGGAAGTGACCCGACGTTCAGAGCGCTTCGCGAGAGCACGTTCATCGTGGCGGTGGAATGCCTGCAGCCGGGAGGCACCTGTTTCTGCGCATCGATGGGAACCGGACCGGCGGTGGAGGAGGGATTCGATCTGGCGCTCACCGAGATGACCTCCGGCGGAAGTCACACATTCATTGTGCGGGCGGGTAGCGGACGGGGTGAAGAAGTGTTGAGGGAGTTGGGCGGGAGGGAGACCGCGAATGACGAGGCGGCGCGAAGGGCGACGGCCCTGGAGTGCGCCCGGGAAGATATGGGGCGGACCGTGGCAGCCGATCGTTCGTGGCTCGCGATGGCATTCGAGCACCCTGAGTGGGATGAAGTGGCGAAACGTTGCCTCGCATGCGCAAATTGCACGATGGTCTGTCCGACCTGCTTCTGTTCAACCGTGGAGGACTCCACAGACCTTTCGGGCGAAAAGGCAGAGCGGTGGAGGCGGTGGGATTCCTGCTTCACGGCCGACTTTACCAGGGTTGCCGGAGGGAACATCCGCCCGACGACGCGGTCAAGATACAGGCAGTGGCTGATGCACAAGTTCTCCTACTGGGTGGATCAATTCGGCGCGGCCGGGTGCGTTGGCTGCGGGCGCTGCATCACGTGGTGTCCCGCCGGCATAGACATCACCGAGGAGTTGAGCGCGCTGCGCGCCCCTGTGATCCACAGTCCCCGTTCGGCGTCCTGAGCGGCAAGCATGCATGTCATGCGCTGCCGCCGCACATCCTGCGGGGAGCTCCTTACGCTCATCGTTAACGGCTTCTGCGGCGCTCTTTGAGGAGCTTTGTCCCCACCCCGCCGGGGAAGCCTTTTGACCGAGTTCATAGGAGGGTCATGCCGTGAAATCCGAAGACCTGGCAGTTGTGCTCCGGCAGCATCCTTTTCTGGGGCATCTTTCAGAGAAGCACCTCCACGTGCTCGTGGGCTGCGCCGCAAACGTTCACGTCGGTGAGGGATCCTGTCTGATTCAGGAAGGGGAAATCGCCAATGCGCTGTATCTCGTCCGGACGGGGCGGATAGCTCTGGAGATGGAGGTCCCACCAAGGGGCTCGCTGCGTATTCAGACCGTAGGACCCGGCGAACTCCTCGGTTGGTCCTGGATGATTTCGCCGTACCGTTGGCACTTCACCGCGCGGGCGGTGGCGGATGTGCGCGCAATCGCCCTTGACGGCGGGTGCCTCCGGCAAAAATGCAGCGAAGACCACGATTTCGGATACGAGATTCTCGACCGTCTTACCAGGGTGATGGAGAGCAGGCTTGAGGCGACGAGACTGCAGCTGCTTGACGTCTACGGAACCGTGGTGGAGGTGCACGGATGACGCATGAAGCCATGACAGCGCCCGCAGCGGTGCCCGATCCCATGACCGTGCACCCGGTATCGATCAGGCGCGTGGTGTGGGAAACCGACGACACCTTTACGCTGTTTCTCGACCTCGACCGCCTTCCCCGCCCGTTCCAGTTCAGGGCGGGACAGTTCAACATGCTCTACGTCTTTGGTGTGGGCGAGGCGGCGATCTCCATCAGCTCCGACCCCGTGAAGTCCCATACGCTGGCCCACACGATCCACCGGGTGGGGACCGTGACCAGTGCTCTGGCGCAGCTGCGCAAGGGGGACATGATCGGAGTCCGAGGGCCGTTTGGGACCTCGTGGCCGATCGAGGAAGGGTCCGGGAAGGACGTCTGCATCATCGCAGGCGGGATCGGGCTTGCTCCCCTGCGGCCGGTGATGTACGAGATGCTGCGCCGCAGGCAGGAGTTCGGACGGGTGATTCTTCTCTACGGAGCGCGCAGTCCGCTGGACCTTCTCTACCGTGTGGAGCTTGAACAGTGGGGAAAGCAGCATCACGTGGAGGTCATTGTCACCGTGGACAGGGGGGACTCTTCCTGGAAAGGGCACATCGGCGTCGTGACGGCCCTCTTCTCGTACATCAAGCTGGATGCGCGCGAGACGGCCGCTTTCGTCTGCGGGCCGGAGATGATGATGAAGTACACCCTTGACGAATTGGAGCGCCGCGGGCTTCCGGAAAACCAGGTGTTTCTCTCGCTGGAGCGGAACATGAAATGCGCGATAGGAATCTGCGGGCACTGCCAGTTCGGTCCGGAGTTCATCTGCAAGGACGGGCCGGTGTTCAGGCTGCCTGATGTGCGCCGTCTGCTCGAACGAAAGGAAATGTGATCATGGCGCTCAAGAAGCCGAAGCTTGCCGTCTTCAAGTTCGCCTCATGCGACGGCTGCCAGCTCTCCCTGCTGGACGCGGAGGAGGATCTCCTGGCTGTCGCGGGCGCCGTTGAGATCGCATATTTCCCCGAGGCGACCAGAAGGTCCCTCAGGGGGCCGTACGATATCGGACTCGTGGAAGGGAGCATCACAACGCCGCACGACGTGGAGCGGATCCGTCACGTCCGGAAGCAATGCCGCGTTCTGATCACGATCGGTGCTTGCGCGACCGCGGGAGGGATCCAGGCGCTGCGCAACTGGAAAGACGTGAAGGACTATGTCCGGCTGGTCTACGCGTCGGCGGAGGCGATTTCCACCCTGGACCGCTCCATGCCGGTCGGCTCGTACGTGCATGTGGATTACGAGCTTCGCGGTTGCCCGATCAACAAGCTGCAGCTCCTGGAAGTTCTCAACGCCTTCCTGAACAGGAGGAAGCCGAACATTCCCGCGCACAGCGTCTGCATGGAATGCAAGCTTCGCGGAAACGTGTGCGTTATGGTGGCCAGGGACACTCCCTGCCTCGGACCGGTGACGCATGCCGGATGCGGCGCAATCTGTCCGTCGTACACCCGCGGCTGCTACGGATGCTATGGTCCCATGGAGAACCCTAACACCGCCTCGCTTGCGTCGCACCTGAGCGGGATAGGGGAGAGCGCTGAAGATATCATGCTGGCCTTCCGCAGCTTCAACGCGTACGCAGAATCCTTCCGAAAAGAGAGCGACGCCCATGAAGAATAGGGTCATCAAGGTCGACGAGCTCGCCCGGGTCGAGGGAGAAGGGGGATTGCAGATCAGGATCCAGGACGGCAAGGTGGCCGACGTGAAGCTGCGGATTCCCGAACCCCCCAGATTCTTCGAAGCGCTCCTGCGAGGGAGGAATTTTGCGGAAGCACCCGACATCACGGCGCGGATCTGCGGAATCTGTCCGGTGGCCTATCAGATGAGTGCCGTCCACGCCATCGAGGATGCGTTCGGCATTACGGTGGATGGCCAGCTCAGGTCGTTGCGGCGGCTGATGTACTGCGGCGAATACATCGAGAGCCACATCCTGCACGCGGCCATGCTGCATGCCCCGGATTTCCTGGGGTTTGACGATGCGATTGCCATGGCGCGGGATAAACCCGGTGTGGTCAGGGATGCCCTCTCGATGAAACGCATCGGCAACGACATTGTCGCCGTGGTGGGGGGCCGCGAGATCCACCCGATCAACGTGAGGGTGGGCGGGTTTTACCGGCTCCCGTCCACGGAAGAGCTCAAGCCCCTCGTCGGCCGGCTGCGCTGGGGGCTCGATGCCGCCCGCACGCTCGCCCTGGCTGTCGGCGAGTTCGAGTTCCCGGATTTTGAGGCCGAGTACGAGTTCCTGGCCCTTCACCATCCGGAGGAATACGCGCTCTGCGAAGGAAAGCTCCGGACGTCCTCCGGGCACGAGCTGCCCGCCCGCGAGTACGAATTTCACTTCGAGGAACGGCATGTGCTGCATTCCCACGCGCTGCACAGCTTTGAGAAGGGGCACGGAGAATATTGCGTGGGGCCGCTGGCGCGGTTCAATCTGAATTTTCCCTCCCTTCCGAAGCCGGCAAGGGAGCTGGCAGAAGAGCTGAAGCTGATCCCGCCGGTGCGCAACCCCTTCAAGAGCATCCTGGTGCGGCTCGTCGAAACCGTGTTTGCGTTCGATGAGGCTCTGCGGATCATCGAGCAGTATGAGCCTCCCCCTCGCGCGGCAGTCGAGGTGATCCCCAGACCGGGCATAGGCTTCGCAGCGACCGAGGCCCCCCGCGGGACTCTGTATCACCGCTACCGCATCAACGACCGGGGATCGATTCTCGACGCCAAGATCGTTCCGCCGACCGCGCAGAATCAGCCGACCATCGAGCATGATCTCCGGCGATTCGTCGAGGCAAACATCGAGATGCCGCGGGAGGAACTCACCCTGCGATGCGAGCAGGCCATTCGTAACTACGACCCCTGCATCTCCTGCGCCACTCATGCGGTGCGGGTGGAATTTGTCTGAACTGGGCAGGGCGGGCCGTCTTCCGGAACAGGCCAAGCGCAAACGCAACCGGGTACCGCGGGGCAGAGGTCGTACCAGGAAGGCGCTGCCTCCCTCCCGGGGTGGGGGAGGGGCTTGCTTCGCGGCGAAGCCCGCGCATCTCTTCCCTCACAGCGGAGTGCCGGTATCTTCTCTCGCATGGCACTTCACGCAATTCTCCTTGCGGTGGCGCCTGTACATCTCACCCCTGGCTTCCGGGTCTCCTCTCGCAGCGGAATCAGGGTCTCTTCTCCCGCAGCGAAACCCGGACATTCCGACCCCGGCCCTTGAACCACATTCATCCTGTCACCCTCCTCTGAAAGCCTTCTCTTTGAGATCATGGAATGGCATTCCACCGGACATCAGGGTTGCGCAGACCGCAGAGGTCGTCAATGGGGGGACCGACAGGCAGCTGGAGCATGCGCGATCCGGTTCCCGGGCGGACAATGACGAGGGGCGGGGCTCCCGGGAGATGTGGGTGACTGCCTGAAAGTGTCCCCATGCATCTCCCTGGTGCATCTCCCCGGGAGGAGCACACACTGGTTTTTTCCCCTTCGCTTTGCTATCTTGAGGCGATTCACGGCTCCGTTCTTCGGAGCATCGGCGGGATCTTACGCCTTTGCAGATTCCCTGCTCCAATCTTGCGTTCATCTCGAGGCGGATGCAACATGACCGAAATGCGCCAGAAGGCAATCGATCTCCTCTTCGAATACACCAGGACAGACGCCCTGCGCAAACATGCTTTCGCGGTGGAGTCGGCTATGCGGGCGTACGCCATGAAGATGGGAGGAGACGAAGAGGTCTGGGGGGCCATCGGCATACTGCACGACTTCGACTACGAGCGATTCCCGCAGTTTCCGGACCATCCTGCCAACGGCTCGGAGATCCTGAAGGAGCACGCCTATTCCGAGGGTTTCCGCCGGGCAATTCTGGGACATGTGCCGGACATGCATGTCCCCAGGGAGACCCCGGAGGCGAAGGTGCTGTTTGCCTGCGATGAACTCTGCGGGTTCATCATGGCGGCGGCGCTGATCAGGCCGAACAAGATCGCCGATCTGGGAGCCTCGTCGGTGAAGAAGAAGCTGAAGGACAAGGCGTTCGCCAGGGCGGTCAGCCGCGAGGATATCATGAAAGGGGCGGAGGATCTGGGTGTTCCGATGGACGATCACATCCAGACGGTCATCGAGGCGATGCGGAGCGTTGCCGGCGAGTTGGGGCTCGCCTGACATCTCCCCAGATCTGTTGCCCGGGAATCTCCCATTTCTGAAAAGGGGGGGGAGCAGGGGAAATGGATGCATCCCTTAGGCGCTTCCGCCAGGACGGGCGGCCTGTTTCTGCTGGCGCGGCCCGGCTACATGACTTCGAATGAGAAGCCGGCCCCCCACATCGAGCGGCGTTCATTGTAGTACTGGCTGAAGATCTGGAGACCGGAGACGTAGTTCACGTACAACTTGATGCCGGCGCCGTTCCATTGACCGAACTTGATACCTCCTTCAAGAACATTCGTCCCCCCGTAGGCCGGGATACCAGTGAGAGTGAGGTTGAAGGCCGCGTACAGCTCATAGGCCTTCCCGAGCAGTCTGTGTTCTCCGCCCGGAGTGTGAATATCGAAGCCATGCAGGGAAGTCAGCCTCCTGAGGTTCTCAGGACGGACGAGCGTGGCGTAGCTGAATCCGGAGTAGAGGGTCAGCGGCATGCCCCAGACGGGCAGCGTAGCCGCCCCGAGAAGCTCTCCGAAATCACGCGTGAACGGGAGGGGGAGGCGGTTGTCCTTCCAGACTCCGGAGTAGGTATCGTAGTGGCCGTCGACCAGATGGGCGCTGAGGTGCATGAGGCGGAGCCGCACAACATAGGTATGGCTCCCCTCATCGAGGCGGAAGAGCACATGCCCGCCGAAGAAGCCGTCGACCGCATCGACCTGGAGGCGGAGGCCTTCGGCGCTTGTCGTCAGCGCGTAGGTGAAGAACTCCGCTCCCATCCTGATGCGCGCCCGTCCAGAGTCGTCCAGCGTGTACTGCAGGAAGTCGAGCGTGCTGCCGATATCGAGCTTGAGGCGCGAACTCCCGATTTCTTTCCTCACCCCGACGCGCGGCTCCTGGGGGTTTGCCGCCAGAGGGGGGAAGAGGGGGCTCCCGGGGAGGAACTCGAGTGTGCGGGCGGCTGTTGTTTCTAACGGTTGACTCCATCCGACCTGAAGGCAGAAAAGGACGAGACAGACAAACAGCGTCGGGTGGCGCATCACCTGGGTGACTGTCATTGAATCGTAGGCAGGTTTGCGAGAACTTCAGCACGAATATACCGAAGATGAGCGGGACAAGCAACGATGCGCCGGTCCAGGCGGCACTCGCCGTCCGGCTGCGGGCTTCCCCCCGCTCTGAGCGCGGCCATTCTCACATGAACATCTCGAAGCTTCCGGAGGAATGAATGAAACGCTGCTCGATCATCGTGGTGCTCACGCTCATCGCCTTCTCCGCCGTCGTGGCACAGGAGGACCAGATCCCACCGCCCCGGCGGGCGCATCCGCAAAAAGTCGGTGCGCTTGGAGGATTCACGACCGGCTGGCTCTTTCTTGATGCAAAGCCGATCAACAGTTTCCTCACGGGCGGGAAGGCCGGTTCTGTCAGCGAGGGAGGGGTCTTCCTGATGGGGGGCGCCGGGTCCGCCTACATCATGGTTGTGAGAAACTTCCGGGTCGGGGGTGTTGGAATGAGCGGCTCGGTCTCCAGCTCCGCGCTCGATCCCGCTACGGGTGTGAGGCGCGACGCACAGCTCAAGGCCGGCTACGGCGCCCTGACGTTCGAATATGTGGTCCCACTCATTGAACGACTCGATCTCATCGGCGGACTCGCCCTGGGGACGGGGGGGATCGATATCATCCTGCGGAAGAGTAACGGGACCCAGAGCACGTGGAATGGCGAGCAGGCGTCTCTCGGCCTTACCGATATCTCCTCAACAGGAAACATCACGCGCACCCTCTCGGGGAAATTCTATGTCTGGATCCCGTCCGTGAACCTGGAGTATGCATTCCTTGGCTGGCTCGGGATGCGGGCCGGTGTGAGCTATGTCGGCATGTCCGGACCATCATGGAAGGTCGACGACAATTTCGACCTCTTGAATGTCCCCTCGGGGGTCAACGGGAAAGGGTGGATGATCAACCTGGGGGTTCTCGTCGGGACATTCTGACTCTGCTGCGGGGTCCCCCCCCCAGGCGATGAGTGCGGATGCAGGGCGGGCAGGGGGGGACATCTCACCCCAGCCACAGAGAAACCTGGTCCGCTGGCACCGGCATCCCTGCCTCCCGCGGGAGAACGGAACGAGGAACGGTTTCAGTCCCCGGAGTGCTCGCTGAACTGGACCGACTTCCAGGCTCCGAAGAGGTCCCTGCAGAGGTTCCTCTGATACTTGCCCGTCGAGGTGACGGGGATGTCATCGCCGAACAGTACGACCTTGGGTGATTTGTCGAACGGGAGATGTCTCCTGCAGTGGGCGATCACCTGTTGCGCTCCCATCTCCACGCCGGGTTTCGTCTTCACCATTGCGCCCACCTCCTCGCCGTACCAGTCGTTGTCGAACCCTACCGAGATGGCCGCTTCCACGCCGGGCATGTGCATGAGGACTTCGTCAATCTCGAAGGGCGAGATATTCACGCCTCCCCGGATGATCAGCTCCTTGAGCCTCCCCGTAATGAAGAAGAACTTCCTGCCCTGATCATCGAACCGGAAGAATCCCTCGTCGCCGCTCCGGAACCATCCATACCTGAATGTTTCGTCGTTGACCTCCGGGTTCTGGAAATAGCGCCTCATGACGTTGTGACCCCGGATCACGATCTCCCCTTTCTGCCCTTCATCGAGCTCGTTTCCTTCGGCGTCGTGGATCGCCATCTCGTTGATGGGGAGGGGGACGCCGATGGAGGGGAAGCCATGCTTGGAGATCCAGCGACGGTGTTCCGCCGGTTCTAGTCCGATCGGGAGGAAGGAGGAATAGCACGTGGTCTCGGAGAGGCCGTACCCGTGCACGATCGGCATCTTGAATGTCTGCTCGAACTTCGTGGCGAGTTCGCAGGTGAGGGGACCCGCGCCGCAGATCAGGTGGCGGAAGTTCACGAACTTGTACGCCTCCATGTCGAGCTTGGCATGGAGAAGGATCTGGAGAATGGTTGGAACCACGCTGGCGATGGCAACCCGTTCCGCGCTCATGCGCTCGAAGAAGCGATCGGGGTGAAAGCGCTGGTTGAGGACGACGGTGCTTCCCCCGTACAGCGGAGTCATCAGGGTCACCACGATCCCGTTCACATGATGCAGGGGAAGGACGCACATCATCGTCTCGCTGTCCGACACCTGGTGCCATTCTGCGATCGCCATGGCATCGACAAGGAGGTTGTACTGGTCCAGCACCACTCCCTTGGGGCTTCCGGTCGTGCCGGAGGTGTACACGACGAGCGCTTCATCGTCCAGCGACGGGGGGCGCGGCGCTTTCAGCCTGGCGGGCTGGCGGAGCAGCTCAGCCGCCAGGAATGGGAAGCCGGCCGTGACCTTTCCGCCCACCTGAATGATCTGTCGGAGCGAAGGGATCGCCGGGCGCAGTGCCAGGATGCGGTCCATGTAGATATCGCGCACGAGAGCGAGCCGCGCCCCGGAGTCCCGAAGGACGAAGGTGATCCGCCTGTCGTCCTCCCCGGCGTTGACCGGCACCACGGCCGCGCCGATCATCCACGCAGCGAAGTACTGGACCACAACGTCGCTGTGGTTGAACGACATGGTGGCGACGCGGTCGCCCGGCTGAATGCCGGCTGACAGGAGGACCATCGCGGTCCTGCATGCCTCCTCATGGAATTCCCGGTAGGTATGTTCCTTCCGCTGGCCTTCGTCGCTGTAGAACACCATGAAAGGCTTGTCTTCGAACCGGTCGGCCTGCCGTGCAAGGAGGTCCGCGATGCTGGAATAGGGAACCATCGGCTCACCCGGCGGAATCCCCATGACTGTTCTCGAGCTCTCTATCCGCCCGAGGGTTTCGAGAGAAAGATCAGACATCACGCAAGGACGTCGATGGTGGTACAAGGGCACTGTTCATGGATGGGTGATTGCCAGACGTTCGAGGATGAACCTGTCGGTGGTGCGGGAATAGACCGATCCGCTCATGCGCCCTATGGGCCGCAGGATGTCGGGGTCGATTGAGAAGTTGTCGAAGAGGGCGTCCGAGACATAGAGATGGGCGGACTTCCCGTAAGACCCCTTTCGTCCGTGCTCCTCCTCATACGTCCCCCCGGGCAGGCCTGCGTTCGCCTGCTTTGCCGTGAGTCCTTTCGTCAGAGGATACATGGTTCCCCTTCTCCGTCTGATGGTCAGCTTCCGCCTGGTTGCTGTCGTCAACGATCCCCGAAGGGGAACCGACGGTAGTGGCGATCCACACCGGCGTTCGAGATTCGGGACCCGCCGTTTGTCACCTCCCGCCCGCCTTCACCAACCTCGGCCGGTCTTGCCTGGGGGGTGGGGTCGATTCCAGGACCGTCCGATTCAGGACGTCCGGGGCCTGATTACCCTGTTCCGCAGGACGCCGATCTTTTCGATCTCCAGCTCCATGACGTCGCCCGGCTGAACCCATCGGTCGAGTTCGCCCCCCGAGCCCACGATACCTGAGCCGATGAGCTCGCCGGGGTAGATTGTCCCATCGCGCGACACGAATGCGATCATCTCCTCGAATTTCCAGTGCAGGCAAGAGGAGTTCCCTTCTGACCAGGTCTCTCCGTTTACGCGGGCGGTCATCCGGAGGTTGTAGGGGTCGCCGATCTCGTCGGGCGTGACCATGGTGGGGCCGATAGCCGTGCACCAGTCCTTTCCCTTGGCCGGACCGAGGCGGACGCGCATTTCTTTGCGCTGCATATCGCGAGCGCTGAAGTCGTTCATGACCGTGAACCCGGCGATAAAGCGCCGGGCATCGGAGGCAGCGATGTTGCGTCCGGCCCGGCCGATCACCGCTGCGAGCTCCAGCTCATAGTCGAACTTCTCCGTGAAAGAGGGCCAGAGGACGTCCTCCTCAGGCCCGATGATGCTCTGGTGGTTCCCCCTGTCATAGACGGGGATTTCGAACCATTCCTGCGGCATCGGCTCACCGCGTTTTTCGAATCCTTTCCTGACATGGGCCTCGAATGCATAGAAGTCGCGGAGGGACGCCGGGCGCGGGAGGGGGGCCTTGAGCCTCACGGACTCTGGCGGATACACGAGCGTCTCTTCATTCAGTCCGAGGGGTGGGGGACCGGGTCGCATCTGCCGCGAAAGTGTCTCGAGCGTGGCGCGCGCAAAACCCAGGGAGGTCTCTTCACCCTGGAGGAACTCCAGCATGGTGTCGGGGACAAGGACGTCGGCCAGAGCGTAGGGCCGGGCTTCTCCCTTGGCAGCCAGGTGCCATGCGCACGCGAAGTTCAGGTCGACGATCCCACCCTCGACGGCGGCGCCGAGGCGGAGATGCCGTCCCAGGCTGGTCCGGACTTCAAATGTGCAGAGTCGCATGCGATATGTGCCTGCTACAGGTTGCCGCGCAGCGCCTGCTCGCGTTCGATGGCCTCGAAGAGCGCCTTGAAATTCCCCCTTCCGAAGCTCCTGCTCCCTTTTCGCTGGATGATTTCGAAGAAGAGCGTCGGGCGGTCCTCCACGGGCTTCGTGAAGATCTGGAGCATGTACCCCTCATCGTCTCGGTCGACGAGGATGCCGAGGTTTTCAAGCGTTTCCAGGGGTTCGTCGATGGCGCCGATGCGGCCGGTGAGCTCCCGGTAATAGGCCTGTGGGACGCGAAGGAATTCCACTCCCTGCGCCCGCAGGCGGTGGACCGTCTGGACGATGTCGTTGGTTGCGCAGGCGATATGCTGGACTCCCGGACCCCGATAAAACTCAAGATACTCCTCGATCTGGGATTTTTTCCTCCCCTCCGCGGGTTCATTGATCGGGAATTTGATCCGTCCGTTGCCGTTGGCCATGACCTTGGACATCAGGGCGCTGTATTCGGTGCTGATGTCGCGGTCGTCGAAATGCTGGAAAAGGCGGAACCCCATGACTCTTTCATAGAACGTTACCCAGGTGTTCATTTCTCCCCATCCGACGTTGCCCACGATGTGGTCGATGTGAAGCAGGCCAACCGGCTGGGCCACGCCGTCGGGTGTCGTGGAGGGGACATACCCGGGCATGAAGACGCCGCGATAGTCTTTCCGTTCGACAAAGGTGTGGATGGTCTGACCGTAGGCGGCGATGGCCGCCCGGCGGAGTTCCCCCTGCTCGTCGCTGAGAACGCTCGGTTCGATGACGCTGCGCCCTCCGCGGCGGGTCGTTTCGGCGAACGCGGATGCGGCATCGTCGACCCAGAGCGCGATATCGTGGACGCCGTCGCCGTGCATCCTCACATGTTCGGCAATGGGGCTGTCCGGGCCGAGCGCTGCGGTAAGCACAATGCGGATCTTCCCCTGCTGAAGCACATAGGAAACCCGTTCGCGGCTTCCCGTTTCAGGACCGCTGTATGCTGCCTGGGAGAATCCGAAAGCGGTTCTGTAATAATGCGCGGACTGTTTCGCGTTGCCAACATAGAACTCGACGTAGTCGGTTCCATTGATCGGGAGGAAATCAACGTCAGTCCTGTCGGAACGTGCTCTGGTCGCGGGCATGGATCGATCCCTCATCACTGATTGCGGAAAACGATGAGCCAGAAGGCGGAGAAAGAGCGGATGCGGAACATGGGTATGGGGATCTTCTTCGACGGGCCTCTGCAGGGCTATGCCAAAGGCCGCGCCTGTATTTCCTTAAGCCGATCGATCAGGATTTCATTTTGCCCGCGGGTACCGATGGTGATGCGGACGCAATGAGGCAGCCCAAAGGCCCGCAAGGGCCTGATAATGACGCCTACGCGGAGCAATTGCTCATACAGCCGGTCGACGGCGTTCTCGGATTCAAGGGGGACGAAGACAAAGTTGGCTTCGGTGGGAATCACTGTGAAACCGATGTTGCGCAGCGCCGGAACAAGGAATTCCTTCCCGGCGTTGTTGATTTCAAGCGTTTCTCTAAGAAATTCGCCGTCATTCAGGGCCCCGATACCTGCGGCCTGGGCAAGCGTGGACGGTTCAAAGGGAAGCTTCACCTTCAACAGGTTGCCGATCAGAGCGTCGTGGGCGAACCCGTACCCGATCCGGATTCCCGCCAGGCCGTACGCCTTGGAGAAGGTCCGGAGTGTGATCACGTTGTCGTACCGGTAGTGCATGGAGTCGGGATACAGGGGGTTGTCCCTGGCGTATTCGAAATATGCTTCGTCAAGGATGATCAACACGTGTGCCGGAACGCGCGTCATGAACGCATCGAATTCCGCGGTCGTGAATATCGTCCCGGTCGGATTGTTCGGGTTCGCCAGATAGATGATCTTGGTCCTCGGGGTGATTCGGGCTGCAATCGCCTCGAGATCGAACCGGAAGTCCCGGAGGGGCACGGTCACCATCGCCACCCCTCTCGATCTGGCCAACACATAGAATCCGACGAACGTTCCGGAGGAAGTGAGGACTTCATCATCGTCGCACAGAAAGGCGCGGATGATGTTCGACATGATCCCTTCGGAGCCGCTCCCGCAGATCACATTGGTGATCTTGAGCTGGAATCGCAGGGCGAGGAGCTCGCGGAGGTCCTGGCCTCCATTGGGATAGAGGTTGAGCTCGCCGATGTGCCGCCGCAGCTCGCGGATGGCGAGCGGGGATGGCCCACGGGGGTTTTCGTTCGAAGCGAGCTTGATGATTGAGGAGAGCCCGGTTTCCCGCTGCAGTTCCGAGATGGGTTTGCCGGGTTTATACGGTTCGAGCGTTTCTATGTAGGGGGGGACGAGCCGCACGGGTCGATGCACTAAGGGAATTTCCGCTCACAATCGATCGAAAGTAGGAAACGTGGAGTGGAAAAGCAAGGCGGTTGACATTCGGGGATTCATTGTTTACCGTCAACTGGTCTTTTCCCACTGAGAAAGCCCCTTCGCGACAATGATTCCTCTCCGGGACACCATCCGTTCCTCGACAGTCCCGTACGTGAACTATTCATTCATTGCCGCCTGCGCAGCAGTACTGGCAGTCGATACGGTTCCACTCATATCCTACTGACATCACGCCGGAGGTCGCACCATTGAGTTCATCGCTGCACGGCTGCTCTCCTCGAAGTGTATCCGGAAACACAGCACCAATCGTCCGGCGTATTGGGCTTCACGTTCTGGTCCTCCTGTTCTTCGCGAACCAGGCAGAAGCCGGCCACCTGAAGACGCAGGCGGGTCCACACCCGGATCCCCGGGACAGGGTTGTACCGGGCATTGTCATTATCAAGGTCCGTGAAGGGCTCCAGAAGGGGACGGGGCTCTCCGCGACCCTGTCGGCCCGCCTGAGCTCCCGCGGAGTCCAGCGGGTGCAGCCCGTCTTTCAGCTTCTTCCTTCATTGGCCAGGACCGGGGCGGCCCACGATGCCGTGGCGGGACTCTCGCGCATGTTCTATGGATTCATCGCCCCGGATGATGATCCGAGAGCGGCGGCCGCGCGGATCGGATCTCTGCACTCTGTGGAGTATGCTGAACCGAAATACCTGCAGACTCTCTCCGAAGCCCCGAACGATCCGATGTATGCTCTCAGACAGTCCGTCTACCTCGCACCCCTTCGCGTCGAAGACGCCTGGGCGATCGTGAAGGTGAACGGAGCCGTGACGATTGCCGACGTGGACGGGGGAACATACTGGCGGCACCAGGACCTTCTTCCAAACCTCTGGATCAACTCCGCGGAGGATATCAACCATAACGGGAAATTCGATCCGGGTCCGCCCCCGGCGGGCGACGAAGACGGCATTGATCAGGACGGCGACGGGTTTATCGACGACGTGATAGGATGGAACTTCGCGACATCGAAAAATGACCCTCAGGGTCTTGTCTCAACGCCGGGGAGCGCGTCGCACGGCACGGCGACCGCGAGCCACTACGGCGCGGCCACGAACAACGGGATCGGGATGGCCGGGACGTCGTGGAACTGCAAGGTGATGCCGATCAACACAGCGTCGGCAACGGTTGACGATGCCATTGAGTTCGGCTACGAGGGCATCATGTTCGCGGCGTCCCACGGGGCGCGGGTCATCAATTGCAGCTGGGGAAGGGCGGGCACCTTCTCGCAGTTCGAGCAGGACGTCGCAAGCGCCGCAACCCAGTCCGGGGCGCTGATCGTGGCATCGGCAGGCAACGACTTCCAAAGCAACAATGATGCGTTCCCTACATACCCGGCCAGCTTCAGGCAGGTGCTGACGGTGGGCGCCACCTACGGCCCCGGCGATGTCGTTGCGGATTTTTCCAATATCGGACTGTCGGTGGAGGTCTATGCTCCGGGCGTGAACATCTGGAGCGCTCTGACCGACGGGACCTATGGCAACGGGGGGAGCGGGACGTCCTATTCTTCTCCGCTCACGGCGGGACTTGCGGGACTCCTGTTCTCGCAGCATCCCACCTGGACCCCGAGGCAGGTCGCGACCCAGATCCGCGTGACCGCGGACCCGATCGACGCCCAGAATCCCTCGATCCAAGGCAATGTCGGACATGGCCGGGTGAACTTCTACCGGGCGGTGACCGAGTCGAAACCCGGACTGGAGGTTGAGTCGACTTCGATTGCCGTATCGACAGGGAAAAGCTATATCGTGACTGGCGATACCGTGCGGATCTCCGTCAGCCTGCGGAACATCCTGTCCCAGGCGGCCACCGGCCTGCAGTTCCAGGCTGCCAGCCTGAGCGGATCCCTTCGATTGCTCTCCGGGCCTGTGTCTGTCGGCACTCTGGCTCCCGGAGCTGCGGTGGATCTTCCCCCGCTCGTGTTTGTCGCGGACACCGTGACGCGGTCGCGCGTTGTGCCGATCTCGCTCCGATGGACGTACGGCGCGTCGGAACAGGACGCTTACCCGCTCTCGGCAAAGGTCTTCGATGCACCGCCGCTCTGGGTATTGCAGGATACGCCGTCAAACCAGAACCTCTTCAGCGTGAAAGCTGTCAACAGGCTCGTGATATGGGCGGCGGGAGGGGACGGTTCCGAGACGGCGCCTTCGGTGGTGCGCACGACGAGCGGAGGAAAACTCTGGAAGGATGTCACAGGCAATCTTGCTGGAGAGGATCTCTACTGCATCTCGGCGGTGGATTCTTTGCATGCCTGGGTGGGGACCGGAAAAGGGCACATCTACGCTACGGCCGACGGTGGAACCACGTGGAACCTCCAGTCCTATCCCGGGACACAGTCACCCTTCATCAACGGAGTCTGGTTCTTCAATCTGAACGACGGCGTGGCGCTCGGCGATCCCGTCAGAGGAGGCACCAATACCTTCATCATTCTCAAGACGGCCAACGGGGGGCAGACCTGGGCCCACGTCGCCCACGAGCCTGTCGGCGGCTCGGGAGAGGTGAGCTGGAACAACTCCTGGTGGTGGATCGACCCGCAGCACGGGTGGTTCGGCTCCAATCAGAACAAGGTGTGGCGGTCCGTTGATGGGGGTGCCTCATGGTTGAATGCGCCGACCGGAGGGGACAACAGCGTCGGGGTTTCCTTCGGCGACGCTCTGCATGGGGTTGCGGTGCACGATGTCGGCGTTGCCTCTTACACCACGGATGGCGGGGTGACGTGGAACGCTGCTCCGCATCCCTCATCGACCCTGAATGCGGTGGCGTTTGTCCCGGGCTCGCTGGTCGCCTGGGTCATCGACGCGGTGGGGCCGTTCCGGACGACAGACGGGGGCGTTACATGGAAAGATGAGACGACGTTCCCCTTCGACGGTTCCCTGCTCCATCTCTCGGCGGCAGACTCGGGGGCAAGCTGGCTCACAACGTCGTTCGGGCAGGCACTCGTGCACCATGCCGGTCCCGACACGGGGGTTTCAATTGAACCCGCGCCCGTCCCGTTGACGTTCGCCCTCTATCAGAATTACCCCAACCCGTTCAATCCGAAAACGCAGATCACGTTCAACCTGCCGGCCGTGGAGACAGCCCGTTTGGCGGTCTACGATATCCTCGGCCGTGAAGTGGCTGTTCTCTTCGATCAGGCAATGGGTGCCGGGCCGCATTCCGTGGTTTTCGACGGCTCCCAGATCGCCTCCGGGATCTACTTCTATCGCCTGCAGGCCGGGGGGAGGAACGCGGTGGGGAAGATGGCATTGGTCCGATGACTCCCGTCCGACACGAGAGCAGGTAGGTTTTTGAGCGTTTTCTTTGTACCATGGAGGAAAGGCCCGCGATCCTTCCATGAAAAGACTCCTTCCCCTCCTTGTCAGCGGCATCTGCGCGGTTTCCATCTCTCTTGCCCAATTTGAAGGAATTGTGGAAACCAGAAACCTCACCACCGACGAGGCAGGCAAGCCGCAGCAGTTCAAGATCACGATGTGGATCAAGTCGGACCGCGTCAGGGTCCAGTCGACCGCATTCGGCAGTTCTCCTGCTTCCACCATGATCTACCGGAGCGACCGGAAGGTCACCTGGATGCTGAACGAGGACGAGCGGACATACTTCGAGATCCTGCAGAAGACCCAACCGTCTCCCGAACGTCCGTACTCCGGGGAGGAGCTGCACCCTACGATCAGCCGAACCGGGAAGACCAGGAAGGTCCTGGGATACCCCTGCGAGCAAGTCCTGGTGAAGCGGGAGAATGAGGAGACCGTGATCTGGGGTACAAAATCCTTGGCCTCGCTTTCCGTGACCATCCGCAGGGTGCTGGGCGAGCCGGAAACCGGAGCTCCCGGGGGGTGGCAGGAACAGCTGGATGCCCTGGGCCTCTATGCACTTTCGGCATCGACGCGCATCGAAGGGGCGCTGGTGGAGCAACAGGAAACGACGAAGATTGAAAAGCGCGAAGTCGCTTCCGGGTTGTTTGAGCTTCCCGCCGGATACCGGAAGCAGGATATCGGCGAGATGAGCGGAGAGATCGGCAAGTAGGGGAAGGCGCTTCTTTCACAAACCTCACCTTCCGCGGGTACCAAAGGAGGGACTCGAACCCTCACGTCCTCAACGGACACTGGATTTTGAGTCCAGCGCGTCTACCAATTCCGCCACTTTGGCGAGAAGCAACTATTAAGATACGTACGCCCTCAGGGAATGTCAAGACCGCAGACCCGTGGGGAACCGCGTAGCCGCTTCAGACTCGTCGCCCGTTTCGCATTCCTCCTGACGGTTGCACTGTGTCCTCGCAACGCAGCAGCGCAGTCCGTTCCGCCGTCGCTCCCGGCCGGAGCGGCCGTGCTCCACCCGGCAGCTACATCCCCCGATTCGATCTATGTCCTTCCCCACATGTTTGTTGCCGCGGGGACCGACACGCTGGTCCTCGATTCCACCGTCGTGCTCAAGCGGGAAACCGACTACCTGCTGTTTGAACGGCATGGCAGTGTGCGCTTTCTCCCTCCGTTCTGGCAGAAGAGCGCCGGCATGCGGGTGCCCGCCGTCAGCATCCGCTTCAGATACTTTCCCTTTACGCTGCGCGATGTCTATGCGCGAAGGGAGATCGTGGTCGTTCGCGATTCCACCGATACCCTTCGCGTCGCCCGGCCCGTTTCGTCGTTCAGTCTCGACGACATCTTCGGCGGGAATCTTCAGAAGAGCGGCAGTCTCTTCCGCGGGTTCACGGTGGGCACCAACCGCGATCTCTCGCTCAGCTCCGGACTCAGGCTGCAGCTCGCCGGGCATATCACGCAGGACATAGAGATCGCGGCGGCCCTCACCGACGAAAACACGCCGATCCAGCCCGAGGGAACAACGCAGACCCTCCAGGAATTCGACAAGGTCTACGTTGAGATCAAGGGGCGCGACCTGGCCGCGACGCTCGGCGATTTCGATGTCAACATCGGCGGGACGGAATTCGCCCAGCTCAGCCGCAAGCTCCAGGGGGCCAAGGGGAGCGCCGACTACCGCTTCGGATTCTCCGACGGGTCGGTCCTGGCTGCCGGCGCAATCACGAGAGGGAAGTTCAACACGGTGCAGTTCAACGGCATCGAGGGGGTACAGGGGCCGTACCTGCTCACCGGCCGCAACGGCGAGCGGGCAATCATTGTCGTCGCCGGAACCGAGCGCGTGTATGTGGATGGCGAACAGATGGTGCGCGGCGAAACCAACGACTACATCATCGACTACTCGATCGGCGAGGTGACCTTCACCACGCGCCGCCTCATCACCGCCGCCTCGCGCATCACCATCGACTTCGAGTATTCGGACCGCCAGTTCTCCCGATCCCTTCTCGCCGCCCAGACGAAGTCGACGTTTTTCTCAGACCGCGCGAGGCTCACCTTTACTTTTCTGCGGGAGGCAGACGACCCCAATGCCCCGATCGACCTTGATCTCACGGACAGCGTCAGGCAGGCGATCGCCGCTGCGGGGTCGGACAGAAACAAGGCCGTGGTCAACGGCGTGACGCGCGTGGATTCCAACGGCTCGTATGTTCGGGTCGACTCAGTGCTGGCCGGCGGGTCGCCGGTCACCTTCTACCGCTATGCGCCGGGAGACCCCGCCGCCAAGTACAACATCTTCTTTTCCCAGGTCGGGGCCGGAAAGGGAGATTACGCGCGGCGTCAGGTGGGGGTGTTCGACTACCGGGGCCCGGGCGGGGGCGACTACGTTTCTCTCCGCTATCTTCCTCTCCCGCAGTCGCAGCAGATGGTCGATGTGGTGCTGGACGGCGAGCCCGTCAGGGAGTTGAAGCTCTCGGGGGAATTTGCGGGGACTCTCCTGAATCCGAACCGCCTCTCGCTGCAAAACGTCAGCGAGAACGGCCACGGCATCCATCTGGCCGGGGAATGGAAGCCCGCGGCCCTGCGGCTCGGATCCCTCAATCTTGGCAGGCTCGACCTTGCCCTGCAAGAGCGCTACACCGGGAGCACGTTCTCGCCGCTCGACCGGACCCAGGAAATCGAATTCGGCCGGAAATGGGGGCTGGACTCGCTCACGCAGTCGAGCGAGGAAATTCAGGAGGCGACTCTGAAGTATTCCCCCGACTCCGCGGTCACGATCGGAGGCGGATACGGAAAAAACGTGCGGGGGAGCGGCTTCCGGTCGGTCCGCAACGACGGGGCTCTCACGGTTCGGGAGGCAGGGCTCCCTTCGGTCGACTACACATTGGAAAGCATCCGCTCGCGGGACGATCAGACCGGGGTCTACAGCTCCTGGCTGCGCGACCGCGGCATGGCAACGCAGACCTTCGGCATTTTCTCTCCCCGTGTCTCCTACGAGGGGGAGCGCCGGACGTTCCGGAGCGCCGCAGCGGACGTTCTGGCGGGATCTTTCGCCTTCGACTCGTTTGGAGGGGGAGTCCTGGTCAAAGGGCCCGGTCCCTTCTCGGCGTCGGCGGACATCGGCTGGCGGTCGGACGACCTTGCTTCGGGCGGAAGCCTCGAGCGTGAATCCCGGTCTTTCACGCAGTCATACACAGCCCGCCTGAGCGACTGGCACACGCTGAGCAGCCAGATGGATGTGACGCTCCGGAACAGGACGTTCACCCCCGTCTTTCAGGCTCTGGGGAACCTCAATGTCCGGAGCGTGCTGGTCAGGAACCAGACCCGGTACTCCCCGTTCAATCGCGGAGTGGAAACGGACCTGGTCTATGAGGTCTCCACCGAGCGGACCTCGCGCCTCCAGCGCGTGTTCACCAGGGTGACGATCGGAAGCGGCAACTACAAGTATCTGGGAGATCTGAACCACAACGGACTGGCCGACGAAAGCGAGTTCGCGCCCGCGCGGTTTGACGGAGATTACGTGGTGGTGACTGTCCCCTCGGACGACCTGGTGCCCGTGATCGACCTGCGCACAGGGTGGCGCGTGAGATTGACACCCGCCAGATTCATCCAGGCCGACGGCACGGCCTCTTCGATCCTCTCGGCGCTCTCGAGCGAGACCTATTTCCGGGTCGAGGAAAAGAGCACGGAGCGCAATCTGGCTCAGATCTACCTGCTCCACCTGAGCCGGTTCCTGCAGGACTCCACGACGATCAACGGGACCCGGCTCTTCACCCAGGACCTCTTCGTGCTGGACGGAAACCCTCTGTTCTCGGCCCGTTTCCGGTTCAGCGACCGGCGCGGTCTGAACAACTACAGCGGAGGACTTGAAAGATCCTACAGCCGGGAGCGCTCCGTTCGCCTGCGACTTCAGCTCATCCCCGAGCTTTCGCAACAACTTGATTATGTCAACCGGACGGATAAGCTGATTTCGGCCGAACAGTCGAGCCAGGCGAGAAGCATCGAAGGGAACGACCTCACGCTCGACTTCGCCTATCGTCCAGAGCAGGATCTGGAGGTCGGCTTGAAGATTGAGACCGCGCGGTCGACGGACGTCCTGCCGGCGATTCCGGTCCGTGCGGACCTGAATACGGAGACCATGCGCGGTGTCTATGCCTTCCGCGGCGCGGGGCAGCTGAGGGCGCAGATGGGAAGGGAGGAGATGCAGCTTTCATACACACCGGATGTCTTCCCCTACGAGCTCACCGGCGGGAGGGTGGCCGGGATCACGTGGGTCTGGAACCTCGCGTTTGACTATCGCGTAAATCAGTTTCTCCAGGCGACGGTGAACTACGACGGCCGGTCGGAGGGGGGATCTCCCCCGATCCATACGGCAAGAGCCGAAGTCCGGGCGTTCTTCTGATCCGCGGGCACTGCCATGCTCCTGCCAGCCCGGGACCTCCCGCGCGTACTTCTCCCCTTCGACCTCACTTGAACGCATCGAGTGGCAGCCCAGGCTGACGCGAAAGCCGCCGTTTCGAAATCCGTTGATGCGGAAGGCGCCAGAACAGGCTCCGATGACCGATGTGCTCTATTGTGCGGAATCCCGGAAACTTTTTTTTTGTGGTGCGTGCAATCGAACTTCTGTTCCCTGAGTCGCTGACGGGTAAAGCCGGGTGGAGGTTGGCGCTGTCTCCCTCAAGTGATGATTGAAGAGGTCGACACTGAGAGAGCGGAGCCCCGGCGGATGATCCGCTTCGTCTTGCGTTTCATTTTTCCGTTCTGTATACTTCCCGGGCTTGCTCTTGGGTCACGAGCCTGCGCGCCAGCCGCACCTGCACTTTGGCACCGACTCCCGTCCGGGACAGTCGCTCCACCTCTCTGGACCAATCCCATGGTTTTTTGTACTTCATTCGAATCGAAGATAGGTCTCATTTACATTGCCTCGACCGACCTGGGCGTTTGCAAGGTTGCATTGCCGCGGCAGAGCAAGCGCGAATTCCTGAGGTGGCTCCGTGAGAATTTCAAAGACAATGAGGTGGTGGACAACAACTCGAAGAACCGTGAAGTGATCGATCAGCTTTCACGGTACTTCAACGGCCGCCTCGCGAAGTTCTCGCTGCCTGTCGACCTCCGGGGCACCCCGTTCCAGCTCCGCGTCTGGAAAGAACTGACAAAGATCTCGTACGGGACAACGATAAGCTACAAGCAGCTTGCGAAACGGTTGGGCACCAGCAGAGGCTTCCAGGCCATGGGCCGCGCAAATGCGGCCAATCCGGTTCCCATCATCGTGCCGTGCCATCGTGTCATGGGCGCGAACGGTTCGCTTGTCGGCTATGCAAGCGGCGTCAAGACGAAGGAGTTCCTCCTGCGGCTGGAAGGTGCTCTGATGTTGTGATACCGCCGTGGGCCGGCTCCCAGGTTCCGTCCCGCCCCGGGCGGAGCAATTCTTGAAGCAGTAGGACGTGCCCCCTTCTTCTTCATTTTCTTGTCTCGCCTTGCGTGGCAGTACAAGCCCATCACACGCTGATTTCCAGCCCCTCCTTCCGAAAACTGCTCCGGATCCATAGTCCGCTGGACTGACTCAAGTGTCCAGCGCATGCGAACAGACGCCTTCTCTCCCTCCTCCTCCGGTTGTTTTAGGCACTCCGTTTTTGTATTATGCCCTGCACTTCTTCCCCATCCACGGTCGATTGAACTGTCTCTCGAATGTCATTTCTTGATGAATTGAATCCCGTCCAGCGCGAGGCCGTCCTGGCGAAGGACGGCCCGGTCATGATTGTTGCCGGCGCCGGCAGCGGGAAAACGAGGGTCCTCACCTACCGTGTGGCTCACCTGATCGATTCGGGTGTGCGCCCCGAGTCGATCCTGGCCCTGACGTTCACCAACAAGGCCGCCAATGAGATGAAGTCCCGCATCGTCTCCCTGGTGGGTGACCAGAGCCGGGGAGTTTGGATGGGGACCTTCCATTCGATCCTCGCGCGTATTTTGCGCTTCGAAGCGGAACGGATCGGGTACGGGCGCAACTTCACGATCTACGACTCCGACGATTCTCTCTCCCGGATCAAGGGGGTGATGAACCAGCTGACAATCTCACAGCAGCAGTTCCCCCCGCAGGGCATCCGGGCCCGGATCAGCATGGCGAAGAACCAGCTGATCGATGCGGCACGGCTCAGGCAGCTCGGCAGCGATCCCGCGACCAGCGCGGCGGCGAAGGTCTTCGAGGAGTACGAAGCAAGCCTCCGCAGGGCCAACGCTTTGGACTTCGACGACCTTCTGGTGAAGCCGCTCGATCTGTTCACGCATCACCGGGACGTCCTCCAGCGCTACCAGCGGCGGTTCGCCTACATTCTGGTCGACGAGTACCAGGACACGAACCGTGTGCAGTACAGGCTTCTTCAGGAGCTGGCGCGGGCACACCGCAACATCTGCGTGGTGGGGGACGATGCGCAGAGCATCTACGCGTTCCGGGGAGCGGATATCAGGAACATCCTCGATTTCGAGAAGGACTATCCTGCATGCAAGGTCTTCCGCCTCGAGCAGAACTACCGCTCGACAAAGACCATCCTTGCCGTGGCAGACTCCCTCATCAAACAGAACAAGGATCAGATCCGGAAAACCCTGTGGACGGGCAACATCCAGGGAGATCAGGTGTCGGTTGAAGTGTCGGAGGACGACCGGGAGGAGGGGCGGCGCGTGGTGGCGAGGATCGGGGAAGAGATCACCCGCCGGAAGCTCTCTCTGAAGGATGTGGCGATCCTCTACCGCACGAACGCCCAATCGCGCTCGATCGAAGACGCCCTGCGAAGGGCGGGCATCCCCTACACAATCATCGGCGGGGTGGCGTTCTACAGGAGGAAGGAAATCAAGGACATCCTCGCTTACCTGAAGCTTGTCGCAAACCCGATGGATGCTGAGAGCGCCCTGCGCATCATCAATGTCCCCCCAAGGGGCATCGGAGAGACGACCATCGCCAAGCTTGCCGCGTTTGCGCGCGAGCGGAAGCTCTCTCTTCTCCGGGCCATCGCCGAACCCGGGCTCGCGGACATCCTGGGCGACCGTGCGCTTACAGCGGTGAGGAGCTTCGGCGAGATGGCCGGAAAATACATCGGCCTGAAGGACAAGATGTCGGCGAGCGAGCTTGCCCGCGCCCTGGTGGACGAGACCGGGATCCTGAACGAGTTGAAGGAAGAGGGGACGCCCGAGGCCAAGTCGAGATCCGAGAACATTAGAGAGCTCGTCTCCGCCCTTTCGGAATTCTCCGACCTGCATCCCGATGCCACGCTGGACCAATTCCTCGAGGAGGTATCGCTGGTGTCCGATGTGGACATGGCGGACATGACGCGCAACGCCGTGACGCTGATGACACTCCACGCCGCAAAAGGCCTGGAGTTCCCGGTGGTGTTCATCACCGGTCTCGAGGAAGGGCTCTTTCCTCTCGGATCCGCGGCCGAAGACGTGCGGGCGCTTGAAGAGGAGCGCCGGCTCATGTATGTGGGCATCACCCGGGCCAGGCAGAAGCTCTACCTCACGCATGCGCTCATGCGTTACCGCTACGGGGAGAGCACGCATTCCATCCGGTCGCGGTTTCTTGATGAGATCGACGGAACCCTTCTGACGCAGAACGCTCCCTCGGCGCACGGAATCCTGATGCAACGGCGCGCGCCGGCGCTGCCGTCTGCGGATGTCCGGTTTTCACCGGCACCCGCCCGCCAGCCCAGGGAACACCGGGAAAGTCCCTCCGACCCGATGCCCGACTACGAGAACGAGTCACAGGAATTCCAGCTCCCGCGGGTCGGCGCCCGCGTCACCCACGAGGCATTCGGCAGGGGCAAGATTGTGGCGCTGGAGGGGAGAGGGGAGGGTGCGCGGGCGATAGTGGACTTTGATACCGTTGGCCGCAAGCAGCTCATGCTGAAATTCGCTCACCTCCGGCTCCAGTGACCGGCACGCATGATCCAGGAACGCCACCTTCATATCCTGCGCAGCGCGCTGCGCGTTGCCGAAGCCGTCTGGTTCTATGCACGGACAATCGCGCGGCGGGTCATCGAGCATGACGTGCTGTTCCTCGCGTCGGGACTGGCCTTCAACGGAGTCCTGACCATCATTCCCCTGATGCTGCTTCTGGCCTCCGCGCTCGGCATCTTTCTCAATTCCTCGGCGCTCGGCGTCCAGCAGCTCCACGACATCCTGAACACGATCTTCCCGCCCCAGCCGTTCGCGCAGCAGATCCGGACCTCCATCCTGGGAGTCGTCTCCGGCATTGTGACCTACCGGACGTCCCTTGGTTTGTTCGGGTTCACCGTGCTCATCTGGACGGCCACGTCGCTCTTTGATGCGATCAGGAGCGTTCTCCACAGGGTCTACTTCCTTAAACGGACGAAGGGTCTCCTCATCAGCCTCCTGCACGACATCGGGTTCATCCTGCTTTCGTTCGTCCTCTTCATCTCCGCGAATTTTGCAATCTGGGTCTCGACGCTGATTGAGCGGCTGGTCGCGGAGATTCCGGTGCTGAGGCCTTTCCACCTGATCGCGGCCAACAACTTCATCCCCACCACGGTGGTCGTCCTGATGACTGCCGTGATGTTCTACATTCTCTACCGGTACATGACCGACCAGAAGCCTCCGAACACGGCTGCGATTGTCTCCACCGTGACCTCGACGCTTCTCTGGATCATCTCTGCGCGGTTGTTCGCGGTCTATCTTGCCGATGTGTCGGCGATCTCGACGATCTACGGCCCGTATGCGTTTCTCCTGGTGCTGCTGTTCTGGATCTACTATTCCAGTCTGATCTTCGTCTTCGGGGCGATCGTGGGGCAGGTGCACTGGGAGCGATTGCGCCGGCTCCGGGAGGAGGCGGCGGTCTGATGCACCGTGAACCCTTCAGTCATTCTCACAGTCATAAGCCGAAGGCATGTCATGGCCGACGATCCTCTTGACCGGCTGCATGCGCTGCGAGAGCAGGCACAGCTCGGAGGCGGACAACACCGCATCGACGATCAGCACAGGAAAGGGAAGCTGACGGCCCGGGAGCGGTTAGACATCCTCCTGGATTCCGGGTCGTTCCAGGAAACGGACATGTTCGCGCAGCACCGGTCCTCGGATTTCGGGCTGGAAAAGCAGCGGGTCCTGGGAGACGGCGTCGTGACGGGCACCGGCCGCATCAACGGCCGGATTGTGTGCGTGTTCAGCCAGGACTTCACAGTGTTTGGCGGATCGCTCTCGGAGGTCCACGCGGAGAAGATCGGCAAGGTCATGGACCTGGCAATGAAGATCGGCTGCCCCGTGATTGGTTTGAACGATTCCGGCGGGGCCAGGATCCAGGAGGGGGTCGTCAGCCTCGGCGGCTACGCTGATATCTTCCTCCGGAACACGCTTGCCTCAGGCGTCATCCCGCAAATCTCCGCAGTCCTTGGTCCCTGTGCCGGCGGAGCGGTCTACTCGCCGGCGATCACCGATTTCATATTCATGGTGAAGCGCACCAGCTACATGTTCGTGACGGGGCCGGGCGTGGTGGAGGCGGTGACGCATGAGAAGGTGACCGCGGAAGATCTGGGCGGCGCATCGTCGCATGGTTCGAGGAGCGGGGTGGCGCATTTTGCGGAGGATGACGAAGTCTCGTGTCTTGAGAATATCCGGACGTTGATGGGCTATCTCCCTGCGAACAACATGGAGGAACCACCATCGGCCGCGCCGCAGGACCCCCCCGCCGGGTCGGATGATTCCCTGTCGGGAGTTGTGCCGGGCAACCCGAACAAGCCGTACGACATGAAGGAGGTGATCGGACGTGTCGTTGATGCCGGGGTCCTCTTCGAAGTGCACCGCGATTTCGCGGCGAATATCATCTGCGGGTTTGCGCGGGTGGGCGGAAGGTCCGTGGGAATTGTGGCAAACCAGCCCGCCGTGCTGGCTGGTGTGCTGGACATCGACTCTTCCCGCAAAGCCGCGAGGTTTGTCAGATTCTGCGATGCGTTCAATGTCCCCCTGGTGACCTTTGTCGACGTTCCGGGATTCCTGCCCGGCACGGACCAGGAATGGCGGGGAATCATCGTGAACGGGGCGAAGCTCCTCTATGCATTTTGCGAGGCGACAGTCCCCCGGGTGACGGTGATAATTCGAAAGGCGTACGGGGGAGCGTACGACGTCATGAACTCCAAGCACATCAGGGGGGATTTCAATTTTGCCTGGCCTGCATCGGAGATCGCGGTGATGGGGCCGAAAGGGGCGGCGGAGATCATCTTCAAGAAGGAGATCGAGGGGGCGCCAAACCGCGAGGCGGCCCTGAGAGATAAGGAGAAGGAATACAGGGAGAAATTTGCCAACCCCTACCTGGCCGCGGCCAGGGGTTATATCGATGAGGTCATCGAACCTCAGGAGACGAGGAAGAGAATCGTCCATGCCCTCGACATCCTGGATTCAAAAGTCGACTCAAATCCCAAGAAGAAACACGGGAACATCCCCCTCTGACGATCAACTGCACCTCAGGAAGAAGCGGCGGAATCGATCCCGGTCTACGCCCTCGGCCCGCGACTGGCCGAATGTGTTCAACGGTCGCTGGAATCCGTGCCTCTGGCCCCACGCGAATCTCTCGAATTGCGCCGAATTGGGCAAATGTCAACCGGACGCTTATGCATGGGGGAATTGATTCCGGTTTTTTTTCCCTGTATATTCTTGACGGCTCTTTGAGGTTTCTTTATCTGACCTGCGGTCAATCCCCGGTCTCTCACCGGAAGAGCGCTGACGCGACCTCTCCGCCCGGGTCTTTGCCTTGGTTTCACGCAGGACCTGTGGCTAACGCGCAGGGCGCACGCCTCCTGGCGCGTCCGCCTTCGACACCGTGACGTTCCTTGGCTGGTCACAAGTTCTTTGCTTGCGAGGAGCTCGTTCGTCGTTCAATGCATTGGCGCGATGGATGGGCTCTCCTGCTAACATCCCGATGAACGAAGGAGAACACAATGGCTGCACCAGTGCGGCACACCGATCTCTACCGTCTACCCTGGACCCTCCCCGATAACGCCATCAGCTGGCTCGAACCGACCAGCATGTGCAACCTGTACTGCGACGGGTGCTACCGGAAGAACGAATCGAACGCCCATAAACCGCTCGACGTCGTGCGCCAAGAGCTGGATACGTTCAACCGGCTGCGGAAGACGGACGGCGTTTCGATTGCAGGAGGCGATCCCCTGGTCCATCCTGAGATCGAGAAGATCGTGGAAATGGTGGCGTCGGACGGCCAGAAACCGATCATCAACACCAACGGTCTTGCCCTGACGAAAGAGAAGCTGCTCGCTCTCAAGAAAGCGGGTGTCGCCGGATTCACCTTCCATATCGATTCCGGACAAAACCGTCCGCACATGAAGGGGAAGACGGAGCTCGAATTGAACGATCTCCGGCTTCACTACGCACGGATGCTCGCCGATGTGGGAGGGATCTCCTGTGCGTTCAACGCGACGGTCTATGGCCACACGCTCAAGCTGGTTCCGGAGATCGTGGCCTGGGGACAGGAGCACATCGACATCGTCAATATCATGGTCTTCATCGCCTACAGGGCGGCGCCTGTCCACAAAGGCTACGAATACTTCGTGGGCGGCAAGAAGATCGACATGAGCCCGATCACCTACGCAATCCAGAAGGACCGGGAAATCACGATCATGTCCACCGACATTGTCGATGAAATCCGGACGAAGTACCCGGATTTCATGCCTTCTGCCTATCTCAACAGCACCGAACGGCCCGACCATTTCAAGTGGCTGCTCACGATGAGGATCGGCACCAAAGACAGGATCTACGGCTATGTTGGTCCCAAGTTCATGGAGCTCGGACAGACCCTCCATCATCTCGTTAAAGGCCGCTACCTTGCCTACACGAAACCCAAGACTCTGAAGAAGGGGAAGAGCATGCTCCTGTTCTCCCCGCTGGACAAGGGACTTGCACGGACAGCAAGCGCGTACCTCCATCAGGCCATGCTCACTCCCCGGGTACTCTTTCAGCGGCTCCACTTGCAATCGGTCATGATCATCCAGCCTTCCGACTTCATGAAGAACGGGGCCCTCGGGATGTGCGACGGCTGTCCGGACATCACGGTCTACGACAACAAGCTGGTCTGGTCGTGCCGGATGGACGAGCTGATCAACTTCGGCGACTGGGTCCGAGCCGTTCCTGAAGCGGATGGGGCCGGGAAGTCCTGAGGTGGAGAATCGATGTCTCTGACCGCTGCAGGTCTCGCCATAGCTGCCGTGGCGGTTCTTGGGGCTGCACTCTCGCTCGGCGCTTTCCTCTGGGCTGTCCGGACCGGCCAGTTCACCCCGAAGCAGATGGATGAAGGGGCAACAGCGATCTTTGACGGGTCCGGGGAACAGGCGGAAGAAGAAGGGGTGACAGGGTCGTCCGGGGAGCGGGGACGGCCATGACCTTCGGGGAGGATTCCCGCGATCCAGGCGGCCTGCGGCTGAATCCGGCAGAACTCGTTCCCGGGCTCGATACGGGACCCGGCGGCCCGGCCGGCCGCCCTTCGGCTCCTGATAACCGGTCCGTCCCGTCCCACGAGATGGACATCAGAATCCCGGCCGACGTGTCGGCGGCACTGCCCTCTGCCGCCTATTTCACCGGTGCCGTGTTCTGGCTGGTCATCGGTTCGCTTCTCGGTTTCCTCTCCTCGTTGAAATTCAACTCTCCGGATCTCCTCTCCGCAACTCCCATGTTGACGTTCGGCCGGGTCCGTCCCGCGCACCTCAATGCCGTGGTGTATGGATGGGTGTCGCTGGCAGGCGCGGGGATGACGGTATGGATGGTCGGAAGGCTGTGCCGGACGCCCGTTCGCTGGACCGCACTCCTCTTTCTTTCGGCTCTCTTATGGAACGCCGGCCTCGCTGCCGGGACATGGTGGCTTATTGACGGGCAAAGCCGGGGGCTGGAGTGGCTTGAATACCCCCGTCCAGCCGCGGTTCTCATTGCAGCCGCCTATGTGCTCTTTGCCCTCTCCATGTTCCGAACTTTTTCAGCGCGCGCGGTGAAGCATATCTACGTGAGCCTCTGGTACATACTCGCCTCGCTGACCTGGTTCCCCGTTCTCTACCTGGTCGCAAACACCTTCTCCTATTCGGGGGTGGCCCAGGCTGCGATGAACTGGTGGTACGCGCACAACCTTCTGACCGTCTGGGTTTCACCTCTCGGACTCGCGGGGGCATATTACTTCATTCCGAAGATCATTGGCAGGCCGGTCTACAGTTATTCGCTCGGGGTGCTCGGGTTCTGGACCTTTGCGCTTTTCTACAACTGGAACGGTCTCCACCACCTGGTTGGAGGACCGCTCCCGACCTGGGCCGTCTCCCTCTCCATTGCGGCCAGCCTGCTGATGTTCATCCCGGTCATTGCCGTGGCCGTGAACCACCACATGACGGCATTCCGGCACCTCGGGATGGTGAAACGGAGTCCAGTCCTCAGGTTTGTTGTCTTCGGAGCCGTGAGCTATACGCTGGTAAGTGTGCAGGGATCTCTCGAAGCCACCCGAGCGGTCCAGGAGATCGTGCATTTCACCCACTACACAGTCGGCCATGCTCATCTTGGCGTCTATGCCTTCGCCTCGATGGTCCTCTTCGGTGCCATGTACTACATTGTTCCAAGGCTCCTGATGCGCGAGTGGCCCTCTCCGTGGCTCATCGAGTTCCACTTCTGGACCGCCGCCGTCGGGGTGATGCTCTTCGTCGTCAGCCTGACTTTCGGAGGCTGGCTTCAGGGGATGGCAATGGCCGAGGAGGGGGTTCCCTTCCTGGACTCGGTCGCGGTCACCGTTCCCTACCTCTGGGTTCGGAGTGGAGGGGGAGCGCTCATGACGCTTGGTAACCTTGTCTTCGCGCTCCATTTCACGTGGATCCTGATCACATCGGCGAGGGAAGGGATCCGGCCCGTCCCGGAAATACACGCGGCAGCGGGGGGCAGATGAGCTTCGTCCGTCTCGTTCTTTTCTTCCTCGGAGTGCTGGCTGCCCTTCTTCTCGGATGGTGGGCAATTGTCGGCCTTCCCGAATCCATGCTGGCGAAAGTGGCTGCGCCATCGGGGCTGAAGCCGTACACGCAGGAGCAGGCGGCCGGGAGGGAAACCTACATCAGGGAGGGTTGCGTGTATTGCCACTCGCAGCAGCCACGGCCGGAAGGATTCGGGGCTGACCAGTCGAGATTCTGGGGCCGGCCTTCGATCGCCGCGGACTACGTCTACGACACTCCTCACCTTCTGGGGACGATGCGCTCGGGGCCCGACCTTTTCAATGTGAGTGTCCGACGGCCTGACTCCGTGTGGCACTACGAGCACCTCCATGACCCCCGCCACCTGGTTCCAGGCTCAATCATGCCTCGCTTTCCCTGGTTGTTTGATGAGGGCACTTCCGCCCCCGCTCCGGAGGGGAGAGTCCTTGTCGCGTATCTCCTCTCGCTGGATCACACGTATCCCATCACACCTCATGATACGGTCGAGAGTTCGCCATAGCCCTGGCAGAACGCCCCGGAAGGAATGGGGAGGCGGGCGGTGCAAAGATGCTGCCCATCCCCACATCGGGTTCACCGGGCAAGGCGAGCCGGAGGAGGGGAACACTCCGACGCCGGGCTGGCTCTGGGCGTTCTCAGCAATCCTGGTTGTCGCGATGGTGTATTACCTGGTGAGGTTCGGCGGGAGCTTTTCCGTTGCTGCCCACGAAGTGGAACAGCCCGGACTCGCAGCCGCCCAGAGAAGCACGGTGCCGGTGAAAGGAGACGAGGTATTCTCCGCCGTTTGCGGGGCGTGTCACCAGAGACACGGGCGCGGGATACCGGGGACATACCCGCCGCTTGTCGCCTCACCCTGGCTTTTGCGGGATACGTACTCGCCCATCCGTATTGTCCTGGCTGGCCTCTACGGCCGGATCGAGGTCAATGGCGCCATGTTCAACAACCGTATGCCGCCTCTGGGGGATAAGCTCTCGGACGAGGAGATCGCCGCAGCGTTGAGCCATGCAAGGTCGTCGTGGGGAAACAGGGCGCTGCGCATCACCCGGTCTGATGTGAAAAGTGTAAGAGAAAGCTCTCCTCTCCGCGGCCCCTGGACTCCCCCCGAGCTTGAAATGGCTCCCCCTCCATCGATGAGACCGGGAAACGTACCCTGAATCGGGTTGACAATCGTGCCTGCCTCAGCGATATTGATCAACCGGCCTCCGGGCCGTTCCATCAGGCAGGACATGGTGACGCCGGATTCGCACCTTCGGGCGAGCGCCGTGGATGGCATCTGATCGCGGTTCGGCTTCATGAAGTATGGTGGACTCCCGGATCGCAATGAGCAGGTCCTGCGGAATCGCCCCTCCGGTGCTCCGGCACGCCCCCGGCTGTCTTCCGGCCGGGGCGCCAGGCTTCATGTGATCCGGGTGCTATGTGCGAGATGCAAGGAAGAAGGCGGGGACAGGAACCGCGTCCCTGTGTGGAAATATGAGATGGGCTTCACGGACCACGAGCTGAAGGGAAACCTCATGTACGATCTTCTTGTCATCGGAGCCGGACCGGCGGGCATCAGCATGGCGGTTGAGGCTCGCCATGCGGGTGTGAAGTCTGAAAAGATCCTGCTCATCGAAAAGACATCGGAGCACTCCTTCTCGCTCAAGAAATACTACCCCGACTCCAAGCTGGTCACAGCCAACTATAAGGGATTCGAAGCGGTCTGCACGGGGGTGATGTGCATTCCCGATCTTACAAAGCATGAGACCATTACGTATCTGGACGTGGCCATCAAGGAGAACGGCATCGCTGCGCACTACAGTGAAACGGTGCACAGGATCGACAAACACGGGCACGAGCAGCGCTTCACGGTCTACACCGATCGAGGTGTCTATGAGACCCGAGTCATCGCCATCTCCATAGGGATCCTCGGCAAGCCCAACAAACCGGAGTACAGGATTCCGCCATTATTGAAGGAGAGGATCCTCTTCGATCTGACGACGAAGGAGATCGGCGGCTCGAAGGTGCTGGTGGTGGGGGGCGGGGATTCAGCTTCGGAATACTGCCAGTACCTGATCCAGCGGGGCAACCTGGTGACCCTAAGCTACCGGAAGCGGGAGTTCGCCCGGATGAACGACATCAACAGGCAGAGCCTTCTTGCGCTGGCTGAGCGTTCCCAGGCTGTCATATACTACGGCTCCAACATCACGCGGCTCGTGGATGCCCACGGGAAGCCGGAAGTGCATTTTGCCGAGCCCGGGTTTCCTCCCGAGATCTTTGACTACATCGTTTACGCGCTGGGTGGAACGACACCGCACAATTTTCTCAAGATGATCGGTATCGAATTCAACGGCGATGAGCCGGCGCTGAAAGAGGGCCATGAGACCAATGTCGCCGGGATGTTCCTCATAGGCGATCTCAGCGCCGGACCAAAAGGAGGCTCGATCATCTGGGCTTTCAATTCGGCCAATACGGCCATCCGGAAGATCTGCCAGGATTATCTCGTCGACAAGAGAGCCCTGCCCTGAGCGCGGGTTGTGTGGAGGACGCTGGAAGAGATCACGGGACAGTGCCGGCTCTCTTCTCCCGCCTGAAATATTCCCCACGCGCGTCTCAGGGTTTTGCTGACTTGAAGGCCTTGCTCAGGATCCTCTTCAGGACGGAAGTTTCGATGTCCTTCAGCGACCTGATGTAGAGACACCCTTTTCCTTCCTTGTGCCTTCCCAGCATCACCAGGTCATCCCTGAGCCGGTCGAGTCCGCCTGCAAGATACATCGCTATATTCTGTTTCCTGGGAGAAAAACCGATCACGGGCGTGTCCCCTTCGCGTCCGCTCTCATAGACGTAATGGCGCGTTCCGAAACCGACGATTGAGCTTCCCCACATGACCGGAGGCGTACCCGCGACAGCCTGCATCATCCGGAGGAGAGTGAGACAGTCCTCCCTGACGGTGGGATCGCCGATCTTCTTCAGGAAGGCGATTGCGCTGGTCTCTGTCGGTTTCGTCTTGTTCTCTGCCATGAAGCCTCCTTCGTGTTGTGGAGTCCCGGAGGGAGGCGGAGCGGTCGATTCCGGGACCGGAATTGGAGAATTGGTGGAGAATATCCCTGCATTCCGAGTCAATGTCAAGACAGGGTGAACCGTCGTGTCCCGGGTTCCGCCTGCCTTTTTTGCTTCTTCCAGAGGGATGTGATATATTTCTCCTTCAAACCAGTTCACCCTCTGATGATCGTCATGAAATTCGGCGGCACCTCGAACCAGGATGCCGCTGCCATGAGGAATGTCCTCCGAATCGTCCGCGCCCACGTGCAGCATCGCCCCGTGGTGGTGATCTCGGCGATTGCGAAGGCGACGAACGAGCTGGAGCGGAGCGCCAGGACGGCCCAGCAGGGTGATGAAGCCGGGGCCCTGAAGATCCTCGAGGCTCTCTTCTCCCGCCATGCGGCCATTCGCGCGGATCTCATTCAGGATCCCGGCCGTGCCGCCGGCCTGGAGGCGAGATTCAGCAGGTGGCACGAAGAGCTCAACCGCCTGGCTCGCGGGATTGCGATCCTGGGGGAGCTCACTCCTCGGTCCATGGACGCCGTCTGTTCGTACGGCGAAAGGCTGTCGTCTTCGCTCGTTGCCGCGGGACTCCAGGAGCAGGGGACGAATGCCGTCTGGGTGGATGTGAAGGAGTTCATGGTGACCGACGATAATTTCGGTCAGGCACGGCCGCTCATGGATCCCGTCGCCGAAGGTCTCAGGCGTACGGTGCTCCCGCTGCTCGATGACGGGAAAGTGCCGGTGACGCAGGGCTTCATCGGTGTGACGCGCGGTGGGCTGCCGACGACCATGGGAAGGGAGAGCTCCGACTATTCGGCATCGATTATCGGGGCCGCGATGGGTGCGGAGAATGTGCAGATATGGACAGACGTGGATGGTATCCTCAGCTCCGATCCTACCGTCGTCAGCGCAACGCAGCTCGTCGAGCGGATGTCGTTTCAGGAGGCATTTGAGCTTTCATATTTCGGCGCGAAGGTGCTCCATCCCGGTACCATGCTCCCGATGTTCGAGCGGCGCATCCCCGTGCGGATCCTCAATTCGAGGAACCCGGAGAGTCCCGGCACGCTGGTCGACGCCGACGGGGGGGGCGATGCGCCGGGTGTCGTGAAATCCATCGCGTTCAGAAGAGGGGTGTCGATCATTACGGTCACGCCCGAAAGACGCCTCGGACAGTTCCTCTTCTGGGAAGGAGTGTACAGCGTTCTCAACCGGCTTGGTGTGGGCACCGGGACCACGGTGACCTCGGAGTACAATCTGGCCATCACGGTTGACAACAAGAGCGACGTTGGGAAGCTTGCGCTTGACCTCCGGGACGTTGGCGAAGTGTCCGTTGCGGAGGGTCTTGCCGCGATCTGCCTGGTGGGCCATGGGATTGGAAAGAGCGCCGACATATTCCCCCGTTTGTTCGCGTCTCTGGGCAAAGTCCAGGTTCCGCTTGTTTCCGCAGGCGCCTCGCAGACAAGCATCACGCTGGGGATCAGAGAGGCCGACCTGGATGAGGCCGTGAGGCGTTTGCACAGGGAGTTTTTCGAGCGGTCTTCGTGAACATGCCCAGGGCTGAACACGCGGCGGGTCAGCGGTCGCTGCATGCCTCCGATTCAAGGCAGATCCGGATGGGTGGGAGGAGAAAAATGACCGCGGGAGGGCGGAGCGCTCTCGGGTCCAGGACCAGGCGGGCAGCGGAAATTCTGGAAGGATATCTCGGGAGCCCGAGTCAGTCGAAGAATCTCCCTCCGCCTCTCGATATGCTGATTGCCACCATTCTTTCCCAGAATACCAACGACAAGAACAGCCATCGGGCCTATTCGCTTCTTCGCGCCAGGTACCCGTTGTGGGAAGATGTTGCAGAAGCCCCGATGCGAGGGGTGGTTGCCGCAATCCGTTCGGGGGGGATGGCCGCTCAGAAGGCCGCCCGCATCAAGGAGATACTCAGGAATGTCAGAGAGGGGTTCGGCGGATATACGCTCGATAGCATCAGGCACTGGCATTCCGACGCCGTACTGAAACATCTGACAGCCCTCAAGGGGGTGGGCCCGAAAACTGCGGCATGCGTTCTCCTGTTCTCGCTCGGGCGGGATCTCTTCCCGGTGGACACTCACGTCCACAGGATCTGCGGCAGGCTGGCGCTCGCGCCGGGTGCGAGAACTCCGGAGGAGACCTTCAACATCATGCGGGACATCGTTCCGGCCGGGCACGGCTATTCGTTCCATACTAACCTGATCAGGTTCGGGCGAAAAGTATGCCGGTCCGCCCGTCCGGCGTGCGGAGAGTGCCCCCTGCAGGAACTCTGCGTGTACGAAGGGAAAGACACACGCCGCCGCTTCGTGCAATCCGGGGCGGACCACGACTTCATGCTGCTTGACAACGTCCGGCAATGATCGATGAACTGACCGACGCCAGGAGTATCCTCCTGATTAAGCTGCGCGCAGTCGGCGATGTGGTCCTTTCTACTGTGGTGTTGAAGAATCTCAGGGAGGCTCTGCCGCAGGCGGAAATCGACTTCCTCACCGAGCCTGCCGGTGCCGGAGTCCTGGAAGGAAACCCCCTTCTCGCTCGGACGGTGGTGTATGACCGCCGGAGTATGTCCGGTCCCGGATTGATCAGGCTCATCCGGAGCAGGCGTTACGACGCGGTGATAGATCTGTTTTGCAACCCGAGAACGGCCCTGGTGACCCGCCTGAGCGGCGCGCGTGTGAGGGTCGGCTACCGGTTTCGGGGGCGCACGTACGCCTACAACACCGTCGTCGAGCCCCGCGGCGGCGAAGTGCATAACACGCAGTTCAACCTGGACGCCCTGGTGCGGATCGGCGTTCCGATCGTCGACCGCTCGCTGCACATTGTTCCCGGTGAGCCTGACGAAGAGAAGGCCGGAAGGATCCTCTCGGAGCGCCGGGGCCGGCGGATCGTGGCCATAAACCCGGGCGGGGGATGGACCGTGAAACGGTGGCCCCTCGATCGCTTCGCGCGGCTTGCCGATATGCTCATCGACGAACTTGGGGTCGACATCCTCCTTCTCTGGGGGCCAGGGGAAGGTGAGGAGATTGAATGGCTCCGGCGCGGGATGAAGCACAGGCCTCTGATACCCCCGGCGACGAAGCTGCTGGAGCTTGCCGCAATCCTGAAGCGCTGCTGGTTCATGGTGAGCAACGACTCAGGACCGATGCACATCGGGGCCGCGATGGGGATTCCGGTGGTGGGAATATTCGGGCCCACGAACCCCCATCTGCAGGGCCCTTTCGGGGACCAGCATCAGACGGTCCGGAATGAGGAACTCCCATGTCTGGGCTGCAACCTGACTGAATGCCCCATCGGAAACCCCTGCATGCTGGAACTCAGCGTGGAAAGAGTGATGGAAGCGGCGCGAGCGATGCTGCACAGGAACGCCATGGCGAGGTGACTGGAGATGACACTCATCGACAGTCAACGGCGAAGCTCCCTCCGGAGGGCATTCCATTCAGATTCAAGCCATGTGACCCGGCCCTGGCGTTATGACCGGCGGAACCGTGGATCATGAAACGGGTCTCAGCCTATGAGCATGCACATACCCTCCTGCAAGCATTTTACCGGCTACAAGCCCTGCTATCCCGGAACACAGTGTCTCGGGGAGTGCGTGAGTTATGATCCCATCGGGACCAGGATTCTGCTCATCAATCTCGACGCCATGGGCAACGTCCTCGCGACGACCAGCATTCTCCCGGCCATCAAGCGGAAATACCCCGAGAGCCGCATCACCTGGATCACTCTCAAGAATGCTGCGCCATTGCTTGTCAACAATCCCCTGATCGACCGCGTGATTCTCTGGGAGCCCGAGGCCTGGCTCGTCCTGGAGACACAGGCGTTTGATATCGTGATGAATGTCGACAAGTCCCCTCGCTCGGGCGCTCTTGCCATGCGGATGAATGCGGCCGAGCGTCTCGGGTTCGGGCTCAATGACGACGGCGTCATTGTTCCGCTGAACACTGAGGCGGAAGAAAACTATCGGCTCGGACTGGACGACAACCTGAAGTTCCGGATCAACCGGAAGAGCGTGCCGCAGCTCCAGTGTGAAGAGTTCCGTCTGAAGTATGCCCGCGATGAATATATCCTGAACCTCACGGATGAGGAAGAGTCGTTCTGCCGCGAGTACCGGGAGGAGGCGGGAATCGGCCCGGACAGCCTTGTGGTCGGTTTCAACACGGGATGCTCTGAGCTCTACCCAAACAAGAAGCTCACCGTCGAGCAGCACGTTGTTCTGATCGAGAGACTGAACGAGGAGGCAGGGCTGAGCCTGCTTCTCCTGGGGGGCCCGGAAGACACCGTGCGAAACGCGGAGATCATGCGCCGGGTGGGACAGGGCGTTGTCAACACTCCTACGAACGAGGGCGTGAGACGCGGCGTGTGTTACGAGAATGTCTGCGACGCGGTAGTCACCGGAGACTCCTTCGGAATGCACCTGGCAGTGGGACTGAAGAAACATGTCATCGCATGGTTCGGTCTGAGCTGCTGGAACGAGATCGACCTTTTCGACCGCGGCGTCAAACTGTATCACGAGGAGCTGGTGTGTTCGCCCTGCTGGAAACACGAATGTCCCTACAACCTTGAGTGCCTTCAGCTCGTTGACCTGGACCGGATCGCCGGGGAGGTCCTCGAGTACCGTGATCGGCGAGCCGCCTCGTCATACGCCCCAGGGGCCGCCGGCCGATGAGCAGCATGGCGGCAGGATGTGGGCCTGATTCGCCCGGTGAATGGGGGTACGTATCTCGCACCCTCCGGGAAGTCCAAAATGGCGGCCAGCCGGGGTCCTGAAGGGCACTCCGCTGTTCTGGAGAACGGAGATGAGAGATGATTCCAGAGGAACAATGAGTATCCGCGCCATACTTTTCGGAGCCACAGGCATGGTTGGGGAGGGGGTTCTGCACGAGGCGCTCAACCATCCCGCAGTGGAGGCCGTCCTGGTCATTGGCAGGAAGCCGTGCCAAGTGACTCATCCGAAGCTGAAGGAGCTCGTTCACGCCGATTTCCTTGATTACACCGCAATTGAAGCACACCTCGCCGGGTACACCGGGTGCTTCTTCTGCCTGGGCGTATCATCCATAGGAATGAGCGAAAAGGACTACATCCGGGTGACCTACGATCTGACCATGCAGGCTGCCCGGACTCTCTCAAGGCTGAATCCCTCGATGACGTTCTGCTATGTCTCGGGCGCTGGGACCGACAGCAGTGAGCGGGGCCGCATCATGTGGGCAAGGGTCAAGGGGAAGACGGAAAATGACCTGATGAAGCTTCCGTTCAAGGCTGTGTACCTGTTCCGGCCTGGGTTCATCAAGCCCACGAAAGGTCTGAAGAACGCATTTGCGGCTGCACGAATTGTGGGATTAGCCTATCCGGTCCTGAGGTTGCTCATCCCCAAGTTCGTTTCGACCCTCAGGGATCTGGGCCTGGCGATGATCGAGGCGGTCAGGAGCGGCTATTCCCGCCCGATCCTTGAATGCCGGGATATCGTCCGGCTCGCCCGGGCCGGCCGCGAGGGGATCGCCTGAGGGAGAATGAATCCTTCTGAAACGAGGGGCCTGCCGGTTCGGGCGCAAAGCGGCAGTGTGCCATGCGCCGCGATTGAGCATCATTCCTCTGCTTCGTCTCCACCCGGGTACTCCGGCGTTTGACTGACGGTTCCGGGCAAACGGGAGACATAGGCAGGGGCACCACCTAACTCGTCTTACTGGATTGATGAGGCGCCGACTTCGGCGAGGGAGTATTATGCATTCCAGAATACGGCTCCAAGCAATTCCGGAGATGTTTGCGATCTGCAAGCTCCCCCCGAAAGCCAGGATTCCCACCTGGGCGGTGTCCGGGAAATTCTGGTCGGTGACGCGGACGTCTACCGAGCTCTCTGTGGTCTGCGAGCAGAGCCGGGTGCCGTCACGGGCTGCCGCCGAGCGCAACTGGCGGATACTTCAGGTCGTCGGCCCCCTGCCGTTCGAAATGGTCGGTGTCCTCTCTTCCCTGACTTCCCCGCTGGCCAAGGGAGGTCTGAGTATCTTTGCCATTTCGACCTTCGAAACGGACCTCCTTCTGGTTCGTGAGGAGTCACTGGAGAAAGCCTGCCGGATCCTGGAAAAGGCCGGCCACATGGTGTTTGGATGTCAATAGGTTGAGAAGCACAAACGCGGACACCAAAAGCAAGAAGGGGGGGATTCTCTTCAGACCAACAGCCGCTGGTATTCAGGCTCAGGCACTGCGGGCCGCTCGCAATTTCTTCGCTTCGCGGGCGCGGGTCCTGGAAGAATCCAGCCGATGCACTTTCGGAGTCGAACGAGGGACTGATGTGTAGTTCCGGGAAACAAGGAGCCATAAGGTTACGGTCAGCAATCGACTCAGAGAGGCGATCGACGCGTCGAGGTTGCGGGTTCTGAGAAGAGTGCGTGGCGTTGTGATTAACGGGGAGGGCCTCCATGAATACCGTCAGCAAGCAACTCCGGGAAACGATCGATGCGGCGCATCCGCGTCTTACCTCCATTACGGAAGCCCGTGCCTCCGAGAGACCGTATGCCGACAAATGGTCCATCAAGGAAACTCTCGGACATATGATCGATTCCGCCTCCAATAACCATCAACGGATTGTGCGGATGCAGGAGACCGGCAACATCGGGACATTTACCTATTCCCAGCAACATTGGGTGACCTCGCAGCACTACCAGGAGGAGCCATGGCGCGACATGGTGGAGTGCTGGTACCGGCTCAATGCGCATCTCGCACACATCATCGCGCATGTCGACCCCGGCTCACTGGAGCATGTGTGCGACACGGGGTACGCGAAGCCTGCGAGTCTGAAATTCGTGATCGAGGACTACCTGAGGCACCTGGAACACCATCTGGGCCAGATCCTTGGCGATGAGGACCCCAGGCAGAGAGCGAAATGGGTGAGGAGGGTGCCTGGATAGTGCCCTCAGGCGCGAAGCCGGGCGGCCTCCCAAATTCCACCCGGATGTTGCGAAAGGCAGGAATGTGAACAGAGTCGCCGTCATATCGGACATTCACGGGAACATCCTTGCTCTCGAACAGGTCGCAGCCGACATCAAGAGGAGGGGTGTCGACGCGGTTTTCAACCTTGGCGATCACGTTTCCGGGCCCCTCTGGCCGCGGGAAACGATCGAGTACCTGATAGGCCAGGATTGGATTCACATTGCGGGGAACCATGACCGGCAAATCGTTGAAACAAATCCCCAAGGCCATGGTCTTTCGGACCGGTACGCGTTCCAGAGGCTTGATGAGGCCCAGCGGCAATGGCTCATGGCGTTGCCCGGGACAATCGCCATCGAGGAGGGCTTGCTTCTCTTCCACGGATCGCCATCGAGTGACACGACCTATCTGCTGGAAACAATCGAACATGGGAGAGGGAGGCTGGCGTCGCGTGCGGAAATAACCCGGCGGCTTGGCGGGGCTCACTCGCCGGTCATGCTCTGCGGCCATACACATATCCCGCGGGCCGTCGCATTGCCCGGCACTATCCTTATTGTCAACCCGGGGAGTGTCGGCCTCCCCGCCTACAGTGACGAGGTCCCTCACCCGCACGTCATGGAAACCGGATCACCTCATGCCCGGTACGCGATTCTGGAACGACGGGCCGGTCAATGGAACGTGGAGCTGATCATGGTCTCTTATGACCACGAGCGTGCGGCCGGGCAGGCCCGCAGGAACGATCGACCGGACTGGTCTGCCGGCCTTCAGACGGGGTTCGCGACCGTTTGATGCCGGAGATCCCTCTCAAACTCAAAGCCGTCGACACATGAACGATGCGGGAAAGGTATACAAACGCTTTGGGCCCGCCGCGATCTTGGGATCGATGGAGGCGCTCGGCCAGATGGGCGGGGGCGAGGTCACCGAGGAATACGTCGGACTATGTGCATTCCAGACGATCGAGTCCCAGTTCAGGAAGTACCTCCCGCGCGATGGGAACATCCTTGAGGCAGGAGCGGGCAGGGGACGGTGGGTAATCTACCTGCGCCGCCAGGGGTATGACGTCACCGGGATCGAAATCGCACGGGCCGAGATTGCGGCTGCAAAAGCCTTCGACCCTTCAGTCTCCATTGAGTATCGGGATGTTCTCAAGACGGGTTTTTCCGGACAGTCGTTCGATGCTGTGATCTCGCTCGGTGTCCTGGAACATTTTGAGGATGGACCGGAACCGGCCCTTGCCGAAGTCCGCCGGATTCTGAAGCCGGGAGGCCTGTTCCTTGTTACCGTGCCGACCCAGAATCTCGTCCGCATTGCGCTCTTCAACCCGATGAAGAACATACAGAACCTCCTCCGGAGGATCCGGGGTGTGCAGCTGGGTTTTGAAGAATACCGCTACTCGCGCCGGCAATTTGAAGCGCTTCTCCGGGGAGCGGGGTTTTCGATTGTTGAACGAGCCCCGGATGACTTCCGGCCGCCTCTGAACATGGGGCTCTATACCGATTCCCGTTTCCTCCACCTTCCTGGACACCAGTGGCGCCTCAACGGCCTTGGCAATGTCCTGAATGCCGCCCTCAGCTCATTTTCTCCCTGGCTTCATTGCTCGGGAACACTGTGGATCTGCCGGTCTCGGGAACCCTGACGCTATTCCGACACCCCAAGGATGAGGCGCACGTGATGAGTGGCGCCATCATCGGCGAGTGTTATACGCACGGACGTTCCCGTCGGGGGTGCCGGTTGTGTCGCGCCATCAAGGGTCCAGCTGGTGACTCCGCGACTGACTTCCCTCGGGTTCTCGACCTCGATCTTGTAGCGCGCCGACCTGTAACGATATGCGATTTCAAATCCCGGCCACGCTTTCGGAATGCATGGGTCGAGGAGAAGGACCGCTCCTCGCACACGAAATCCGAGTATCCACTCGAGACCGGCTCGGTACATCCATCCGGCGGAACCCGTGTACCACGTCCATCC
>PMBF01000028.1:45046-57493 GCA_003152875.1 Ignavibacteriota bacterium
ATCGCGAATGCAATTGCCGACCAGATTGCGCCATGGGTGTATTGACCCCCGTTTTCACGGATACCGGGCGGGTATCCTTTGATGTAGCCGGGTTCGTGCGAGGTCCGGTCAAATGGCGGTTCAAAAAGGAGCACCAGTCCGTCCCCACGGCGAACGAGATGTTCGTCCACTGCCGCCATCGCCCTGGCGGCCCGGGCCGGATCGGCCACTTGCGAGATCACCCCCCACGACTGAGCAATGGAGTCGATCCGGCATTCTTCATCTGATGCAGAGCCGAGAGACGTGCCGTCATCGTAGAATCCCCTGAGATACCATTCTCCGTCCCACGCGTTCCGTTCAAGTGATTCCTGCAATGCCGCTGCATGCTTCAACCAGGTGGCGGCTCGCGCAGTGTCCCCGCGGGCTGTCGCCAGTACGGAGAAGTTCGACAGAGTTGCGTGAAGGAACCACCCGAGCCAAACGCTTTCTCCTTTCCCTTCTTCTCCTACCTTGTTCATTCCGTCGTTCCAGTCCCCCGTCCCGATCAACGGCAACCCGTGGACCCCGGTCGAAAGGCTCCGGTCGAGGGCGCGTGCGCAATGCTCGAACAATGTGGCGTAATCCCCGGAGACCATCGGCTGAAAGAATGCATCGTTCTGGCCAGGGCGGAGGGCGGGCCCCTCGAGATACGGTATCATTTCATCCAGGACGCCAGGATCGGCCGTCGTCTCAACATAATGCGCCACAGCGTACGGCAGCCAGACCGGGTCGTCGGAAATCCTCGTCCGAACGCCCCGGCCCGACGAAGGGAGCCACCAATGCTGAAGATCTCCCTGGACAAATTGGCGTCCGGCGGCGCGCAAAAGATGTTGCCGTGTCAGTTCCGGCTTCGACACCGCGAGCGCCATTCCATCCTGAAGTTGGTCGCGGAATCCGTAAGCACCGCTGGACTGATAAAATGCCGAGCGCGCCCATACCCGGCAGGCGATGGTCTGATACAGAAGCCAGCGGTTGAGAAGAATATCCATTGACCGATCGGGTGTCTTCACTTCCACTGCTCCGAGAGCCTCGTTCCAGAATGTCGTTGCTTCGAGGAAGACGGTGTCGAGATTGATGGTGCGATAACGTGAGACCAGGGTTTGCGCTTCCTCCTTCGTCGCGGCTTCGCCAAGAAAGAACGTAATCTCCGTTTGCTCTTCCGGTTTGAGGACGAGGCGTGCTTGCATGGCACAACAGGGATCAACTCCGGCGCCGACCCGGTTGGAGAGCGGCGCTCCTCCGGCGAGGGCAGCAGGGGATTCGAGCGCGCCGTTGCGTCCCAGGAATTCTTTCCGATCGCCGGTCCAGCTCAGCTGGCGCGCGGCAAGGTCGGCGAACGCGACGCGATGCTGGAATTCCGTCCTCCATGGATTGCGGGCCAACATCGCACCCGTCACCTGGTCGATCTCCGTGGAAACGAAGGGGGCGGAGGCGTCACGTGAAGCGGCGAGCACCCATTCCACGTACGCGGTGATGGAGATCCTCCTGGTGCGGCGCGAGGTGTTCCTGATCTTCAGCCGGGAGACCTTGATGGAATCGTTGATCGGCACGAACTGCAGCAAGTCGAGCGAAATACCGTGAGACGAGTGTTCGAAGCGGCTGAAGCCCTGTCCGTGCCGTGCAACATAGTGCCCGGCTTTCTCCCTGATCGGGAGAGCTGTCGGTGACATGAGCACGCCGCTCTGTTCGTCTCGAACGTAGAAGACTTCACCCGGCCTGTCCCCGACAGGGTCATTGGACCTCGGCGTCAGCTGGTTCTCGCGGCTGTTCAGTGACCAGGTGGAGCCCGACCCCTCGGCCGACACCTGGAATCCGAATGAGGGGTTGGCGACGACATTGATCCATGGTGCCGGTGTCCACTGTTCGCCTTTCAGGCTCGTGACGTATTCGCGCCCGTCGGCTGTGAATCCGCCGAGTCCATTGGAGAACTCTGTCGCCTGAGCCGGCGTGGAGGCCTCCCGTGGGCCGTCATCCGTGAGGACGGTGGTCAACTTGTCTTTGACCCAATCCCTGGCATTGAGCGGGAACGGGAGGCGCCGCTGCAGTGACGGCGGCTCGGGTTCTTCCATTGACTGGAGTTGTTCTGAGAGACTTCCCCGGCGGCTCAAAAGGACTGCTCGTGCCGCGCTCTGGAGGAGCATGCGGACTTCCATCGTAACCAGATCCGCTCGCACGACAAAGATGTTCCCTTGCGCGGCCCTCCCGGCAGGCTGTGGCCTCAGCTGTGATTCGTTTGTCCGGAGGAGAGTCTCCAACGCACCCTGAAGGTCCGCTGTATAGGATTGCAGCTGCTCATTCAGGATCACCAGATCGACGGCAAGCAGCTTCATCCGCCAGTACTCGTGAGCCCGCAGCAGCTGCCGGACGATCTCCAGGCTCTCGGGATCATCAATGCGCACAAGAACGATCGGCAAATCGCCGGAGATGCGATGAGCCCAAAGGGTCGACGGCCCACTTTCGTTTCGCCTGAGGACTTCGGACGCAGGCCGAAGGGCCTGATTGGAATACAGCACGTGGCTGGCAAGATACTGGAAGAGATGCGCTTCTTCAGCACCGACACCGAGGTGATGGAGCTGGACCTGCGCCTGAGTCCACGCCAGGGTGACAGCGCGCTCGAAGGCCGTCGAGTCGTGATGCTTGTCCGCCAGGTCGAGGACTTCCGTGCGCGATGAAGCAACCATGGTCCAGAATGCAACGCGCACTGTGGTTTCGGGTGGAATCCTCACCTTGCAGCGAAGGCTGAAAATCGGGTCGAGCACGGTCCCAGCGGTGTTGGAGAGGGGTCTGCCGTCCATGACCGAGATCGGAGCACGGACCTGACGCCCCCGGCCGAGAAAGCGTGCACGGTCAGTTTCGGATTGTATCATGCCGGCACTTTCGCCCTCGACAACGGCAACGTGTGCGGCCCAGACTTCCGGTTCGCCGGGTGACCGGCGCCGCCGTGTCGCAAGAAGGGTGCCGACCTCGGCCACGAACTCTGTCTGGACAAAGAGGTTTGAGAATGCGGGTTGAGCGATGTCCCAAGACGGCGGAGCCAGTACCACCTCTGCGTAGGAAGTCAGCTCGATCTCCCGGATCCGGGATCCCAGATTGGATATCGAGACTCGCCGCACTTCGGCATCGCTTTCGGGTGAAACGGCGACTTCGAGAGTGGTAGCGATGGTCCCGTCACGCCGGGAGATTTCGACTCGATCCTCGGAGAACTCCACCTCGTAGCTGTCAGGCTCGACGCCCGTCGGTTGATACCCTGCCGACCACACCTCCCCGCTGCGCGTGTCGCGCAAGAAGATGTAGGATCCCCAGGCATCGCACGTCACATCCTCGCGCCAGCGCGTGACTGCAAGGTCTCGCCAGCGGCTGTATCCTGACCCGGCGCTGGTGATCATGACTGCGTAATTGCCGTTCGAGAGAAGATGCGTGCGCGGCACACGTTCATGCGGGGAATGGAACCTGCGGTACATGTGCGGTATAAGATCGCGAACGTTTGCAGCCACATTCACTTCCTCGGCTCGCGGACGGGCGACGGCGACATCACGGGGAGTTCGCTCCTGCAGGAGCAGTTCGGTCGCCCGGATGATCGGCTCGGCATGAAACCGGGTGCGCATCGCCCCGTCGTGGAGAGCATTATCGATGGCAACCAGCGTCATCCCCTGGTGGTGGGCCATGTAGGCGCGGACGACTGCAACGGGCTTGTCTTCGGGAAGGCGCGTCCTGGTGTAATCCAGAGCCTCGTAATACCCATAGTGACCGGAGGCTCCTGCATCGGAGAGCCGGACGAAGTTCTCCACGGCTTCCTTCGGATCCACCATCGCAGCCAGCGCAGTTGCGTACGGAGCAATGACGGCATCTTCGCTGAGACCGCGTTTGAGACCCAGTCCGGGGACGCCGAAGTTCGAGTATTGATAGGTGAACTCCAGATCCCGCACATTGTACGCGGACTCAGAAACGCCCCACGGCACGCCGAGCTCGCCTCCGTACTGAATCTGCCGGCGAACAACAAAGCGATTGGTCTGGCCCAGCAGGCTCTCGGCCGGAGCTCGCATGACCAGCGAAGGCATCAGGTACTCGAACATTGATCCCGACCATGAAATCAATGCCGATCCGCGGTCGACAGGGGTCAGTGAACGCCCGAGCTGAAACCAGTTTCGCACCGGGATGTCTCCCTTTGCTATCGCGACGAAACTGGCCAGTCGCGCTTCCGAAGCAAGCAAGTCGTAACAGTTGGGGTCGAGAGTGGCGTCGGAAACCCGGTACCCTATGGAGAGGAGCTGCCGGGCCGGATCGAAGAGGAAGCCGAAATCCATCGCTGCAAACATCGTCACCGACACCTCCTTCAGTGACGAGAGATGCCGCTCCAGGGATCGCCCTTCCTGGCATGAACGGCCGAACGACACTATCAGGGCCTCTGCCTTGGCCAAGGATCTGCTTTCGTTGCCTCCAGCTTCACGCATTCTCGTCCTATGGAGTGACAGGATGGAGATTGCCTCTTCGCACCTGCCTGGCAAATCGGCGATTGTCGGGATCGGGTCGGCCAGCAACCGGAGGGCGGCAGGGGGAAGAGCGTCCGGATCAGTCTCTGCAGTGACGCCGAGCAGCGACCAGGGTTTCAACAGTTCCGCATCCCGCTCGAGACTCTTGATGGATCCTTGTGCCGCGGCAATCCAGATCAGCAGGTCATCGCCCCACTCTTTGTTCGGGCCCTCGCCTCCTTCCTCGATCAACGTTTGCGCGATATCTGCAAGGATGCCGGCATGAGACGCGAGTTCTTTCAGCCTTGCAACGATGCCGGCAGGAGTCGCGGGGGGCTCACGGAGCGAGACGGACAACGTTTCGAGTTCTTCTTCGAGGAGTTGCCGGCTCACCGTCTGAGTCCGCCGGTCGCTCTCGAGCAAGCGCAGGGACTCGCGGGTGAGGTTCAACGCATCCTCAATTCCCACAGTCCATTGCGAAGCAACAAGGGGCCGCATGATCATCTCGCTGCAGGCATTGCCTGCGGCGATCAGATGGCCCGCAAGATTGCCGCTGTCAACCGAGGAGATGTACCTCGGATCAAGCGGGCGAAGGTCAAGCGTATCATACCAGTTGTAGAAGTGGCCACGGAATCGCTCCAGCCCGTTCATTGTCGTGAGAGTGGCATCCAATCTCTCTGCCGTTTCATGTGCGCCCGTCCAGCCGAAATCCTTCGCGGCGACCGTGGACAGGAGGTACAAGCCGAGATTCGTGGGAGAAGTCCGATGGGCTATTGCCGGGGTCGGTTCCTCTTGAAAATTGTCCGGTGGCAGCATGTGTTCAGGTGCGGTGACAAACGTATCGAAAAACCGCCAGGTGCGGCGGGCGACGAGCCGCAGAAGCTGTGCATAAGCAGCGGAGATGGGCATGGGTTCGTCGAGTGCCTGCGGGCGGCTCGTCCATTGTGCCACGAGGGGTGATAACACCCACAGGAGCACGAATGGCGCTGCAGTAAGCCAGGACTCGTGCGGCGCTAGGGCGACGATGATTCCCGCACCGCATGAAAGAACCACACCCCCCGCCATCCGGCGGTAGAAACCCCGGACATTCAGAGGAAGGCCGAACTTCGCCTGCGCGGCGGTGACCCACTCGAGCATGTGCCGGTGACTGACGAACATTCGGAAGAGAGTTCGCACGATCGCGTCCGCCATCAACCACGACTGATGCGCGAGGAGCGCCGTGTGAAAGCCGATCTGTGAAAGGGCCAGGGAGAGATCCTTGCCGACGGCGCGCACATGACTGCGCTTCGAGATGTGCCGACGTCTCGGGATTATTCCCGCAAAGAAGGGGAGGAGGGGGGGAAGGGCTATTGTCGCGAAAACGAATCCGCTCCATACGGCCGCAGAAGCAAAAGGAAGGGTCCATCCTCCGAGCAATGCAAGGAGTGCGGCGGGAGCCGAGAGGGACCGGCGCAGGTTGTCCATCATCTTCCAGCGGCCGGTCAGCGGGATCCTGCGGCGGCCCGCGAGGCTGCTTGAGTCTCTCCCATGACCCACTATCCAGGGGAGCAATTGCCAGTCACCGCGTGCCCATCGGTGTTGCCGGGCTGCAGCGACATCATAGCGTGCGGGGAATTCCTCCACGACCTCGATGTCCGAGACCAGTCCAGACCCGGCAAAAATGCCCTCCAGGAGATCGTGACTGAGGACCGTATTCTCGGGAAAACGGCCGGTGAGAGCAGTCTCGAACACGTCTACATCGTAGATTCCTTTGCCGCTGTATGAGCCTTCTCCGAAAAGATCCTGATACACATCGGAAACGACAAAAGCGTACGGATCCATCCCGCCCGGTCCGGAGAAGATGTGCTGAAAAAAGGAGCCTGCGCGACCCATCGGAAATGCCGGGGTGACCCGCGGCTGGAGCACGGCGTATCCTTCCACCACACGGCCGGTATGGGCATCGATCTTTGGACGGTTGAGGGGGTGAGCCATCTTCCCGACCAGCCGCCGGGCGGCTCCCCGGGGAAGTCGTGTGTCGGCATCGAGGGTGATCACATAACGAACGCCGGAGGGCACACGGGAGGATACGGGACATGAAAACGCATCGGAGGTCAGAAAGCTGGTATCGCCCGCTCCCCGCAACAATCGATTCAGCTCGTGCAGTTTGCCGCGCTTGCGTTCCCAACCGATCCACTTGCTCTCTCCTTCGCTCCACCGCCGCTGCCGGTGGAGCAGCAGGAAGCGATCGCCTGCTCCTGCCGGTTCATGACGTTGATTCAAGCGTGCAATGCCCTCAGCAGCGATGCCCAGCAGCGCGTCGTCTCCTTCTGCATGCTCTGTCGCAGCGTCCATCCAATCCGAGAGAAGCGCGAAGCGGAGATCGCCGTCCTGGTTCGCCAGATAGTGAACCTCGAGCCGCTCGATCTGCTCTTCGATCTCTTCATGCGTCGTCAGGAGCGTGGGCACGACGACCATCGTTCGCAGGCTCGATGGGACACCGCCATGAAGCTCCAGTCCGGGCAGCGCTTTCGGGCCGAACCGATTCGTTACCCAGTGATTGACCAGGGCCACAGCAGCATCCGACAACGGGACGACGGCCAGAAATACGAGGAGGAGGAAATCGTAGCCGGTCACTCCGGCTTTCGCCATGCCGAGCAGCGGGAATGCAAGCATGAAGATACTGACAAACGCGACCGCCACAAGGTACCCCCTCATGCCCGTGCCAGCCGCGGCGCGGTCAAACCAGGACCTTAGGGGTACATGAAAGGCGATCTGCTTTTCCAGGACCAGCCGCCCTTTCGAAACGAGGTAAAACCCGGGATCGTGGTCGGGGCCGTTTGGTTCGCTGTCTCCGGCAGCCTGGGCCCTTCGAACGGCGGTTCGGGCGACTTCGAGTTCCGTGAGCGAGGAGCCTCGGGAAAGTTCTTCAATTGCATGCCTGTAGCTGTCCCGNNACGAGGCTGACGCTCTCGAAGAACTTCGTCCAATCGACGGAGGACATGAGGCGCATGCTCGTAATGACATTGCGGACTGTGACGCTCATCGAGCCTTGAATCTGATGTTCCTCGCTCACGATCCTCTCAGATGTGGTTCCCTGCGCTGTCAGACGTTCATCAAGCCAGCGAAGCGCGGGAGTCACCGCCGGATCCTGATCTCGCAGGCGCTGGACGAGTTGCACTGCAAAAGCCGTCGGCAGACGCTTTCCGGAAAATCGACGGAAAGCCGCATCGGGAGGTTCGGCCTCACGGACGCCAACTCCCAGCAAGCGGTCAGCAACGCCATCTGCTTCCCGCCTCTCGGTGCGGCCCGTCACGATGCGCCGGGCCGAACGGCGCAAATTCTCGACGAGGACGATGCGCAGGGTAATTGCCACCGCCCAGAGTTCTCCGATTGTGAGGGGTTGGACCCGTTGGTAGGCGCGCACGAACCGGCTCAGTGTGTCCAGATCGAACCGGCTGTCCGTGTGCGCGACGAAAGCCCAGGCAATTCCGAAAACGCGCGGATAGCCCTCGAGCGGCCCTTCGGCAAGCTTCGGGAGCTGGCGATAATAGCCGCGCGGGAGATCGTCGTGAATTTCGCGGATCTGTTGATCCACGACGTGGAAATTGTCAATCAACCATTCCGCCGCCGGCATGATGACCTGATCTTTGCTGATTTCCTCGGCGATGGCACGATAGGCCTGGAGCAGAACCCGGCCGTTGTCTGCGAGCCGCCCTGCCAGCGGCCGGCCGGCCGCTGGTTTCGCAGTAACGCGCTGAGCGGCCGCAAGACTCTCCGCATGCTGTTCGAGCCGTTCGATGCTGAACAGTTCGCTCCGAATCGGTTCTTCAGTATCCTGAGGGAATACTCCCCCCGAACGCCGGAGGGCGCGGAAAAATATGGGATGCTTCAAGAGTGTCTTTCCGGCCAGGGCGAGCCTCTCGGATGAGTACGACGAACCCCGGAATTAGAGTGAATAACCAAGTTGTACGTTGATTAAGAGCCGTGATCTCCTTTCGATCGGAACGAAAAAGGTCAGTTCCAGCCCGGCATTCACTTTTTTGATGAATCCGAGACTGCGCATCCTTGTCAGCGCAACCAGATCCAAAAATGTCGAGAACGCAAAACCACCCCGTCCGATCCCCACACCGATAGGCGAGCTCAACCCGAAGGTTCCCATGCCGAAGCTGACGGGGAATTCATTCCCAGAAAGCATGCCGACTTGTCGGTGGAAATGAGTACGTGGTCTTCGGGTGTGTGCTGAAGGAGGGTAGTGGATCTCTGTTGTGCGAATATGGGGGTGGTGCCGGGAAGGTTCAGCGCAAGCAGACAACGACTTCAACATAGTGGCACTTTCAAGCAATCATTGCTGGCCTCTACACACGGCTTCATCGCGACTGACGAAAGCGCAAAGGCGCATGGTCATTGAGTGCAGCCCATCCATTCCACACCCGGGTGAACATTGCTGAACCCGCTGCACACGGCAGAACCGACAATACCGCCCCCTCCCCGTCTCCGCGACGGAGTGCTGAGTGTTGTGGCCCCTGGCCTGCTCATCCCCTCCGTGAAGGGCCTGCCGGTCCTGCGCCGTGGTGCACTTGCCAACCGGCTGATGTCGCGTGACGTCGATAGCTCTCAGGCAACACGTACCTGCGCCGGACGCAGCAAGTCATTGTTCCAGAGATAGCCGCAACGCAGCTCATCAACAACGGTTCCCGGTTCGCTGTTGTCAGGAGGTGCGAACGCCACAGCGTCATGCCGATTGTGGTCGAACGGGGTACCCACACTCCGAAAAGGTCGTACTCCATGCGTTTCCAGGAGGGCCAGACACTTGTGGTAGATGATCCGCACGCCTTGGCAAAACGGGGTCTCGTCAGTAGCGTACTTCAACGCTTTCTCCAAATCGTCGACAACCTCAAGAAGCGGAAGTATGACCTCGCGCTTGCCATCCTCCGCATGTTTGTTGCTGTCACGCTCACAGCGGCGACGATAGTTTTTGAAGTCCGCAAGCGTACGAAGGTTGTGCTCCCGCTCATTGCGGAGATCGTCTCGCAGTGAGGCTATGTCCCCCGGCAGATCGGCCGGCGGCAAGAGCCCTTGGTGATGCTCCTTCACAAGTGTTTCCAAGTGGCACCCCTCTTCTACTCATCAACTGAAGTAAACATCCTGTTTGCTGAGATTTGTTCCCGGAGACATTACGACGAAGGCTTTCGGGGTATGTGCGGAACCCTTCTTGATATTCCAGGCATTTGTCAGTCGCTCTACCCTCAACCAGGCCGAGGATTGAAACAGTTCCTTTTCGCGCCAATCAGCACATTCTGTGGACCAAAGAAGCCCTTCACAAGAGCGCACTATGCAAGTGATGGATGCTCGAGATCTGGACCCGGGAGAATCCGCATGGTGGTGAGTTATTGTGCAGGGCCTCCCGTCAAGCAGAGTGCGTCAACGAATGCTAGTGGATGAAGTGCCGCCGGACCTTGGCGGCAATCTGACGATCCGTCATCTTGTCGACCGTTTCGATACCAACGACGAGTCCCCCGAGGGATTCGCCGTCGAGACGTGTCTTGATTTCCCCCTTTGCCTCGCCAGGACCCAATATCAAAATGGAATCGGCATTGCGAATGCACGAGACCACCTTGTCATAGTACTCGTTAAGATGTCCCTCGAACCGTCGATCGCGCCTGTCCTCTGACGAGGCCTTCTGTGCTCCGCCCGAAAACCGGACATGTTTCTCCATGTCTGAAATGACTCGCATTGTCTTGTCGACTTCGCCCGTGAGGCTTACAATGACTGCCTCCCTGTGGTCTATCCACAATCCCACATAACTGGCCATGGTCTTCTCCAATGACTGGTTGATTCAGCAGTGTCGATGCAGGCGGGGTAGAGGGTGATGACGCGAGCGACGGGAACAAGCTCTGTGTTGCTGCCATCCAGGTCGAAGGCGGACGAGCCCGGACCAATGTTCTGGCGGCATGCCTCGCGTCGAGACCGACCATCACATCATCGCTGACAATCGGCAGTGCTGAGCATCGATTCGGAACTACTTCGTATCAAGAATGACGGGCAGCCCGTCTTTTCCCGAGCCGACGATGATGATCTTGGTGTTTTGCGAGGTTGCCAGTTTCTCGGTTGCTTCAATACCCTTCCAGCGGAGCAACTGATCGCTGATCCCCGCAGCGACAATGGCCTGGAAGTCTGCAATGCCCTTGGCTTCAATCCGCTTCCTGTCCGCTTCCTGTTTCTCCTTGGTGAGAATGAATTCCATGCGCTGGCTTTCCTGGTCGGCCCGCTGTTTCTGTTCTATGGCCTCTGTAAGCTGAGAGGGGAGGGCCACATTGCGGATGGGTGTGTTCTCGATGGTAACGCCACGGGGGGAGACGGTCTTTGCAAGCTCCTCCTGGATCGATGCACCGAGCCGCTCCCGCTCGGTTGAATACAGAGCGCTGGCCTGAAAGCTTGCCGTGACAGCGCGGCATATGGAGCGGAACTGGGGTATGAGAATGATGGTTTCGTAATCACCCCCGGCAACAGTCTTGTAGACGCGGGCCGCGGAGTCGGGGTTGAGCCTGTAGAGTGCGCTGACTTCAAGTCCGATGGTGAGGCCCTCGCGCGAGAGCACTTGCATGGTTTCCTTGTGTTCCTGGGTCTGGATGGAATACTTGATGACGGTCGCCAGCGGGTTCACCGGATTGATACCGGCCCGAAGGGTTTGGTCCGACACGACGCCGAAGAAATCCACCACGCCCACGTGTCCGGCCGGGACTTGCGTGAAACACTGGAGCAAGGCAAGAGCGCCAAAAAACGCCGCTGCCAGAGAACTCACCCTGGCAACAGACCGATAGGCAATGTTGTTCTGCCGCAACTTGCTTGAAGCGCCCCGCCACACGAAGAGGGCACCGATGGCAATAACAATGGAAACGACGAATATCATCATTCACTCCTGGTAGGAATTGTGCGGGTCATACAACATGGGGGTGAAGGGAGCCGGTTCTCGTTCTCCCACCTGACGGGCAGTCACCTTTTCGCTCTTCACCGGACCTTCTAATCGAACCGCAAAGATGTGGCCATCGTGTCAACGTCTTTCCGTTCCTGCTTCCATGCATCTTCTCGATGCTCGAGTGTCGTTGCCTCCTCCTGGGAATATCGTTGGTATGCTTCATTCGACGACGCGACGGCTTTCTTCAATGCCGGCAACTGCGCAGCGGCGATCTCCTGTAGCGGACAATGCAGCACAAGAAACGCTTCGTCGATGTTTGCCTCTTGGGTCTGATTCAATTTGTTCCATTCCTGGGCAAAGATACGCCTCCATTCCGGCGGAGGAGAATCTGAGAGCTCGAAGTACACATGATACACCGTTTCCGACCCGATGTCCTTCCGGGTCTTATCGGCATTCAATCGCTCGATCCGTATCTCAACAGCGGAGGCCAATGGATTGTCCTTCCCTTGTTCTGACATGAGTATCCTCCCGTGAATTAAACGTGCCGCACCACCACGATGCTCGGACTCTTTTCGATCCACTCCCTTGTCATCCTGAATCCCCTCAGATCAACGAGCTGCCGGCAGGGGGGGTGTTGATGTGCGATCTGCCGATACCTCTGTATGGCCGGTCCGGCTTGGGATTGTCAGCGTCCTTGTGTTTCCTGGCACTCACTGCCTTAACACGCAGTCGGGACATGCATGCTGCATGTCCCGCGTTGCGGACGGACGATGCCGCCACTGTGCCATCTCATCAGGGTTCTTCATGGGCCAATTTCGCCCCCCCTGCGATCCGGATCCTCCGACCCGGCGGGAAGGACTACACGCGCTGCTTCGATCGCGGTTTGTTCCCGGCTGAGGTCTTTGAAGTGATCCTCCTTGAAGCCGGCTTCGGATTCTTCATGCGTGCCTGCAGCGACATGAGCCTGGCGTTGGACCTCTTCAATTGCACGACGATCTTCTTGAAGTCGTTAACCTGATGTTTGGACTTCTCGTTGGCAATACCGTATCTCTCCTGCAGTTTCCC
>PMBF01000044.1 GCA_003152875.1 Ignavibacteriota bacterium
GCCGCGGCGTCGACTGGAGTTGTCTCGATGGAGATTCGAGCGGGGGGTTCGGCTTCGAGCAGCGTGGGGGGAAGAAGTGCATCGAAGGTCGGGAATGTCGGCACGGACGATGACGGAATCCGGTGGAGCTCCGTCTTCAGTCCCTGGCCATCGGCCCGCACAAAGTTCACGCAGAGGTCCCCCGGAGTTGGTCCCTGCACGCTTCCTCCAGCGTTGAGGAACAGCAGGTCTTTCCGGGTGTACTCCATGGTTGTGTGGTCATGGCCGTGGAGCACGATGTCGATGTTCATTTCCCGGAAGAATTCCAGGAGGGCCTTCTTCCCCCGGAGTTTCATGGTCTGCGATTCCAGGGTCCCCCACACGTTCCCCAGCAGTCCGGAGGAGCTTTTTCCCGCGGCCTTGTGGAAGTGATGGTGGATCAGGACGGCCCGCTGTTTGTGCTTGAACAATCTCGAATCCAGGACACGCCTGAGATGGTTCAGCTGCCGTTCGCTGACAATGCCGTTTGAACCGAGCGGGTTTGCGACCGCGGAATACGGGGCAACGGAGTTGATCCCGACCAGCACCACACCGCCGAGGTCCTTCACAAAGGGAAATAATTCGCCGTCCGGCCCGCCGATACAGCCGGTGAAGGCTTCCCTGAACCAGCGGCCGAACTCCCCTACCTTCCCTGTGTAGTCGGTGGCCCGGCACCGCGCGGGGAATGACAGGATGTCTTCTGCGGTATTCACCCCGCCGTAGATGTCGTGGTTGCCGATGACCACCGAGAGCTTGCGCGGGTCGAGAAGGCCGTATCCTTCGAACATCTTCCGGGCTATGGAGAAATCCGAGGGTGAGCCGTTCGCGGCAATGTCCCCCGTCACCACCAGGTGATCAACCCCGAGACGCGCGATGTGGTCGAGAAGACTCCTGGTGTTCCTGATATTGGAGCGCTTGAATTCGGGACTGAGATGCAGGTCCGATATGTGCGCGATCGTCAGCGGTCTCGTCATGCTGCCTTTCTGTGTCCCCTCCTGAAGCCTGCGACGACTTCTTCATAGTCGCAGATGAGTTCGTCGAAGATCCTGTCCCAGGTCTGCATGCGCGCAAACTGCAGCGCCTGGTCGGCAATGGCAGCGCGCTGTCCGGGATGCTTCAACAGCCCCAGGATCTTCTCCATCAAGTCTGCCGGGTCCCGCGGCCGGGTCAGGAGTCCAGTCACCCCGTTTTGCACGAGGCCGCAGGCTCCCCCTTCGGCGGCGCACACCGGTGCCAGCCCGGATGCCATGGCCTCTATGGTGACGTTGCCGAACGTCTCTGTCGTTGAAGGCATGATCAGAATATCGCTGGAGGCGTAGGCCGTGGAAAGAGCGGTCCCTGACTGGAAGCCGAGGAACACCGCGCCCGGCATGAGTCCTTCAAGCTCTTTTCTTGCCGGACCGTCGCCCGCCACGACGAGGACTGCGTCGTTTCTCCGGAGCCGGAGAAGACGATAGGCCTGGGCGAGTGTGCGAAGATCCTTTTCCCATACGAGCCTGCCGGCGAACAGGAGGACGCTTTTCCTCTGAATACCCAGCCTCTCCCTCCACTCCTGCGACCGGAACCCTGGGTGAAACTTCCCGGTATCAACGCCATGCGGGAGGAACCGGAGATTCAGTATGCCCTGTGTATTCAGCTCTTTCATGATCGGTTCAGACGGAGCGTAGACGCGCTCGCATCCATTGTACAGCGACCGGAGGTAGTTCCACGCGAGGCCCGTGAGCGGCGTGATACCGTAATACCTGGCGTAGCTCGGAAAGTGTGTGTGGTATGTGGCGACCACCGGTATCCCGTGCCTGTTGCCGTAGCGCACGGCCGCATGCCCGAGAGAGCATGGACTGTTGATGTGCAGGAGGTCTGGCGAAAACTCCTTCAGGTCCCTTTCGAACCGTTTGTGTCCCGGGACCGCCAGCCGGTATTCGCGGTGGAGAGGAAACTGCACGGATGGCACCTCCACCATCTGAGTCCGCCGCTCCCCTTCCGGCGGCATCACCGGCGAGAAGAAAATGTTGGGCACCCCCCGGCTCTCCAGCGCATCAACAAGGCGGTAGAGGACCCGTGTGACGCCGTCCTGCCCGGGCTTCATGGATCCCGCGAAATAGGCCACGCGCACTTGCGGCCCCGATGAGTTGTCCACTTGTCGGTTCATAATTCACCTCCCATGTGCAGCCTCAGATGCAATCCACTTCGCGTTGCAAGGGCATGACTGTCACTCACCCCGCCAACCGCCCCCCACCGGCCGGAACAGGATCGCCGGAGATGGCCCGTGCCCCGCCGCATTCGGCTGTCGTTCAGGTCCGCCCGTGTTGGGTGCCGCGTCACGCTCTCTTCCCGCGGGGTTGCGTGCGGACGATCTCGATGAACAAGAGTGCAAGGATCGAGATGATGTGTGCTGCGAGTTTCATGGGTCCCTCCTCAATTATCCGCCGGACAGCCGCACCGGATACGGACCTATGATACCCAAAGTCTGTGACGTAAGTATTACGGTAGTGTTGCGTTACGGTTAACAAGCGATACCTTCATTGATAGTTTGTGCGGTAATCGACATATTCTCCCCCCGACAGCAAGGAACGCTCAATGGCTTACCGGCCCATGCAGTATATCATCGAGTGGGTGGCATCCCGTCTGAAGATTCCGCACGAGGCGATCCGGATGCTCAGGGCCGCGAACAGCATGAGCGGCCTCGGTGCGATGCCGATTCCGACAGAGCTGATTCCCCTGAACAGCATCCAGCTCGCCAGGGGAGTGCTGAACTATACCGTGCTCCAGAGCCACGCGGGCTGGGTGCGACCATTCTGGGCTGTCCGCCAGTACGATCCGGATGATCCGGCATTCGTTCCCCGCTCGCACCTCGGCCTCTCGGTGAATGTCACACACCGTAACTGGACAGGGGTGGGAAACCCCGGCTGCGCGATCGAACCCATCGTGGATCCCCGGGGCTTGGTGACACCTTTCCCGCCGGGTTGGTCGATCGATACATGGTGCCTTATCGATGGGATCTCCTTTTTCCCGTCCTCGGCTCCCTCGGCACTGCAACACCTGGTTGAGGAGATGCCGGTAGTGGAAACCGTCTACGTCGTGGGCAGCGTCCGTCTTGTTCTCACCACCTACACAACCGGCAGCACACTGCACCACCAGGTCTCCGCTGCCAATCTCGGGACAGAATCCCTCCGGGTCCGTACGGCCTTCGCGCTTCGCCCGTTCAACCCGGAAGGAGTGAGCCTGATTCACAACGTGACATACGACCGGGGTAGCTGCGCCCTCCGGATTGATGGCGAACGGGGCATCAAGTTCTCGAGAGCGCCCGAACTTCTTGTGTGGGGGAGTCATGCAGCAGGGGATTGCGCGGGAAAGTTGGCGGCGCAGGCGGGGGATTTGCCGGATGTGGACCGGGTCCATTGTGCCGAAGGCCTCGCAAACTGCTTTGCGGCATTTGATGCCGATCTGGAATCCGGAGAAAGCGCGGCTGTCGCATGCTCCTGCGCGCTTGACGGGAGCAGTCCCGGCGGCCACAGGGCCTCAACCCCGGAAACATCCCTGCAACAGTGGCGCTCGCTGCTGGCTCAGGCTCCTGCCCTTGAGACTCCGGATCCACGCGTTACCATGGCATACCGTGCATCAATCTCCACTCTCCTGATGCTGGTGGAGGGTCCATCGATCACCCCGGGCCCCTGCACATATCACCAGTTCTGGTTTCGCGACGCTGCATACATGCTCTGGGCCCTTGACAAACTCGGGTACCACGAATTGACGAGGCGGATCCTCACTGCATATCCTTCTCACCAGGAAAGGTCCGGTTACTTTCGTTCCCAGCGGGGAGAGTGGGACTCCAATGGACAGGCTCTCTGGTCCGTCTGGCAGCACATGCTCCTTTCCGCCAGTGCCGGGGACGGGCTTGCCCTGTTCGATTCACTCGATCTTGCCGCACACTGGATAGACACCGCCCGGGTGCGTGACGCTGCGGAGGGGCAAGCCGCCGGGCTCCTTCCCGCAGGCCTCAGCGCGGAACACCTGGGGCTCCCTGATGTCTACTTCTGGGATGACTTCTGGTCTCTTGCCGGGATCCAGGCGTTCCGGCAAACATGTTCTGTGGCAGGAAAAAGCGAGGTGTATGCGGCGGAACTTTCGTGTGATCTCCGCGCCAGCATTGAATCGGCCATTACCCGTGTGCAGGCACAGTATGCCATCTCCGCAATTCCAGGGGGACCCAATCGCGGCATCGATGTCGGTATGATTGGCTCATGCTGCGCCTGGTATCCCCTGCAACTTTTTCCGGGCTCGGACCGCAGGATGGCAGCGACCCTGGAGACCCTTTGGGGGGAGTTTATGCACCAGGGGTTGTTCTTTCAGAGCTTCATCCATTCCGGCATGAACGCCTACCTGACACTGCAGATCGCCCACGCATTTCTGTATGCCGGCGACCGGACCAGGTTCTGGACACTCCTCCAGAATGTCCTGTCAAGGGCCAGCTCCACGCTGAACTACCCTGAGGCAATTCATCCTTCAACCGGGGGCGGCGTCATGGGAGACGGCCATCACGGCTGGGCTGCGGCAGAGGTCGCGCTCGCCCTCAGAGATGCTTTTGTGTTCGAGTCTTGGGGCCTGGAATACCGTGGGCACGACCTCGTGTTCCTGTCCGGCATTCCCCCGGGGTGGTTCAGGCCCGGAAAGAANNCATGGATCGTCCGTCTCCCCGGAACTGTCGAACTCCTGTGCGTGGACGAAGGTGAATTGCTTTCTGAAGCCTATGAGGGAAGCGAGACCCTTATCACGCTGATGCCCCGCAGTCTGCGGATGTCGTTTCGGTTGAACCAGACGGGCGGGCTGCGCGCGATCCCGTACGAAGCGGATGCGGGAGGGGAAGGCTGAAGACTGAGATGGAACGGCAGGCAGGTCAGGATCTGACAGCGCGCCGACGGGATTTCGATGGAAGGGCTGAACCCGGTTTGGCGGGCTTCACCTTCTTGAATCTCATTTTCTCTCCGGCCGCCATCCGCTCCGTCGCGTACTGGACGATGATCCTTCCGCATTGGTTCTTCCATTGCATCAGGAATTCCTCAACGGCAGCCGGGTGTCTCTTCCATGCTTCCCTCAGGAACCACCCCAAGCCCTGTTGCACGACGCGATCCCGGTCTTCCATCATGGGCTCAATGAACTCCAGATACTCTTCGACTGGCCCCCCCGCCTTGAGCGGTTTGATCATGCTCACTGGAACAGATCTGCGCTTCCACCTGGATTGAGCCTTGCGCCACGAGGAGAACGCCTTGAGTGGGACGATGTTCTCAACGAGGAAGCGCGAAAGCACCTCTCCGCTGATAAAGTCGCTGAGGGCCCAATTGGCGAGTCCTGTGTCCAGCCATGAGCCGAGCCGGCGGAGCACGCCCGGGGTGAACTCCTTCTTGAAAGAGGCGATGAACCAGATTGCCAAGCCCGCTTCTTCATGCTTCCCGCCCTTCACGAGGAGATCACCGAGTGTGAGGTATCCCTGGAGTCCGAGCCTGTAGCGTTCCATCCAGAGATCCCGTTGGTTCTCCAGAATTCGCGGGTCGACGCCGTAGGCATCATACCCCTCGGTAAAATACTTCGCGTACTTCCTGATAACGTCATCCTGTCCATTCGCCCTGCAAAACTTCCTGATCTCGGCAAAGATGGTTACGGGGGTTTTCATTGCTCATTCCGGACGTGTGAGGAATGAGTGAATGTAGCCGGATGATACTGCTTAATCAAGGGGTGGATGACGGAGGGGATGCAGCGCCGGAGATCGGATCAACAGCACACCAGGAATGCCTGATCAGGTTTTCATTCCTGTAGTGCAACTGAGGTGCCACAAGGAATCATGACACGGCTGACGATATTCCACTGAATTCATTCGATTTCGCCGGATGCTGGCAGGCTCTCGAGGGTAAAAATGACCCGGGGAGCGGCCTTGCGGCTCCCGGTGCAGACGAGAGATCGGAGACAGGTGACAGTCGTGTAACCCGGCAGTATCCTCCTGGTGGACTCATGGGGATGATGGAAAGGCTTGCGCCCGCTACCGGGCCGGTGAAGGCGCTCGAGCAGGTCCCTGAAATACACGATGGGGGGGTCACGCGACAAGAGCCGATCCGGCATACCCTCTGTTGACCCTGAAGGCATTTCTTCAGTTATTGAGCGTGCAATATTTTACGGAGCGAAATGTCGATCACTGCAACGTACACGCGTCTGCGACGCTCCTTCGGCTGGGTAGACATCCTGGTCTTTGCCGCGACCGGTGCGTTGTTCTACGGGTTGCTTTCGGTCGCTCATGAATGGCGCGGAGAGCTCCGCCCCACAGTCGACATCGACCTTTCCCCCCTCTCCCTGCCCATGTACACGTTCTTCTCGCTTGTCCGCGGGTTCGCGGCCTATGCCGTGTCGCTGGCGTTCACGCTCGTCTACGGATATGTCGCCGCGTACAACAAGCGGGCGGAGAAAGTCATGGTTCCCCTCCTGGATATTCTCCAGAGCATCCCGGTGCTGGGTTTTCTGCCGGGATTGGTCCTAGCCCTCGTTGCCATCTTTCCCCGCTCCAATGTCGGCCTGGAGCTCGCAGCCGTGTTGATGATCTTCACGGGTCAGGTGTGGAACATGACGTTCAGTTTCTACAACTCGCTCAGATCGATCCCCAACGAGCTGCGGGAGGCCTCCCTCGTCTACAAGCTTGGCTGGTGGAGAAGGTTCACCCGGCTGGAGCTGCCCTACGCATCGATGGGTCTCATCTGGAACAGCATGATGTCGATGGCGGGCGGATGGTTTTTCCTGACGATCAACGAGGCGTTCGTTCTGGGAGACAAGGATTTCCGGCTTCCAGGGATCGGGTCCTACATGAGCGTCGCCATCAGCCAGGGGAACGTCGCCGCCATGGTCTACGCGATCGTCGCAATGACCACAATGATCATTCTTGTGGACCAGCTCTTCTGGAGACCCATTGTCGCCTGGGCGCAGAAATACAAGTTCGAGGACACGAAGACGGCCGACGTCACCGGGTCATTCGTGCTGGACCTCCTCCGCCGTTCGAAGGTGCTCGAGGTGCTCGAGCGCCGTGTGACAGGACCGATCGGGAAGGCCATCTCGTCGCGCCTGGTGAAGACCGGCAGCCCTGCCTCCACCGGGGACTCCCCCCGGAGGGGAGGAGCCGGTACGTTTATCCTTCTCTGGGCGCTTCGTCTGTGCGCGGCAGGTCTTGTGCTCGCCGGGGCGGTGAAATTCCTGGCATTGCTCGGCTCGGTGGACTTGAACGCTTGGATGAGGATTTTCGGAGAGCTAGGACTCACCTTTGCGCGGGTCCTCGCCGCCGTGGTCCTGGGGACCTTCCTGATGATCCCCCTCGGCGTCGCCATCGGCATGAACCCGAAGCTGTCGCGGGTGCTTCAGCCGGTAGTCCAGGTTGCAGCATCGTTCCCCGCTCCGATGTTGTTCCCCCTTGTCATTCTCGTCCTTTCAGGCGCGGGCGTCGGCATAGGGTTCGGGGCGGTGGTGCTGATGATGCTCGGCACTCAGTGGTACATCCTCTTTAATGTTGTCGCGGGCGCGATGGGAATCCCCAATGACCTGCGAGAAGCCGCCGAAGTTTCACGGCTTACCCGGAAGGAGCGATGGCGCCGGCTCATCCTGCCCGCCATCCTTCCCAGCCTTGTGACAGGGTGGGTCACCGCAACGGGCGGCGCGTGGAATGCGAGTATCGTAGCCGAGTACGTCCATTTCGGGAGCAAGGTTCTTATTGCGCCCGGTCTCGGGTCGGCCATCACCACCGCGACCGACAGGGGAGATTTCCCGGTCCTGGCCGCGAGTGTGACGGCCATGGCCGGAACGGTCGTGCTCGTCAACCGGATTTTCTGGCGAAGATTATACCGGACAGCGGAAGACAAATACAGTCTGAACAAATGAACACTCCTCCGATCGCAGAGATGCGCCACGTACACAAACGTTTTCTGCTGCCGACGGGCGCCGAGCTCAATGTCCTCGAGGATATCTCACTCGAGATCAACGCCGGGGAGATCATCGCGCTTCTCGGTCCTTCGGGCTCCGGAAAATCAACGCTGATGAGGATCCTGACGGGACTCATCCAACCCACATCAGGAGAGGTTCTGGCCTACGGCGCCCCGCTGCACGGCTTTCACCCGCGCGCATCAATCGTTTTCCAGAATTTCGCACTCTATCCCTGGCTGACCGTCAAGCAGAACATCGCGCTTGGTCTGGAGTGGTTGAAGCTTCCGGCGGAGGAATCCTCCCTGCGCATACGCACCGTCATCGACATGGTGGGTCTCGAGGGCTTCGAGGAAGCGTATCCGAAGGAGCTATCCGGAGGGATGAAGCAGCGGGTGGGCATAGCGCGCGCGATCGCGGTGCAGCCGGAGCTCTTGTGCATGGACGAGCCGTTCAGCGCGCTGGACGTGCTGACCGCGGAGAACCTCCGGGCGGAGGTCCTCCATCTCTGGCTCGACCGGCGGGTGGAGATCACAAGCGTGCTCTTTGTCACCCATGACATCCGCGAAGCAGTGTTTCTGGCAAACCGGATCGTCGTGCTCGGCTCCAATCCGGGCGCCATCCGCATTATTCTCACCAACGACATCCCGCATCCGCGGGACCTGCGCTCTCCGGCCGTCCAGGCCCTGACCGACCGGATCCATGACATCATTACCCGCGCGATCATCCCCGATGAGACGCCCCCGGCACCCGCGCTTCCGCGGCCCGTAGAGCCGCTCCCTCAAGCCACCGTCAGTGAGATCACCGGGCTCCTGAGCGTTGTGGAGAGCCACGGAGGGACCGTCGATGTTTTTGACCTGAGCGCCCGGATTGGAAAGGACTTTGGTTCCACGCTCACCGTGGTCAAGGCCGCTGAGCTGCTGGATTTCATCGACACGCCGAAGCAGGACGTCGTGTTCACCGAACCCGGACGGGAATTCCTCAGAGGCGACGTCAACCAGAGGAAGGAGCTCTTTCGGAAACAGCTCATGTCGCTCCGTCTGTTTCAGCTCGTGGCCGGGATGCTGCAGAAGAAGGAAGACAAGAGTCTCGAAGCGGACATCGTCATCGAACAGCTTGCGATCCTTCTCCCGAATGAAGATCCTCAGCTCCTCTTTGCAACGCTGGTGGGATGGGGCAGATACGGGGAATTCTTCGGATACAGCGCTGACGAGAGCGTGTTGTACCTCGATACCACGGAGGCCGGGAGCTTTGCGGCGAGGCGGGGCGGATGAGGGGCGCACGCCTGCGACCATGATTGACTGCACCTGCCGTCCGGCACAGAGGAGATCCCGTCCGCGCGGGAACTCCTTTGGTCTTCACAGCGTTCCTTCTTGTGAACACACCCAGAGTGTGTGATCCGACCGCCCACCCACAACACATGGTATCCGGCATCGATCCGCGTTGATACAGCCGTACTCCCAGTCAGCGTTCGTGTCAATGAGGTCCGGATTTCATGATATCGCACCGATCGGCTGTCCCCCAGACTCCACTCAAGGCACATCCGGCCACTTGTACGGGGCCGGTCTCCCACGCGTGTGAATGCGGTCCCATCTGTGGGAACGGCGATCTGCCCTGGATGCGGGAAACCCCGGGACCCTGACCCAGCCTGAGGCCCGTTTGAGAGCCCACGACACACCTTCATGAAGGAGATCAATTCATGCCAGCGCGACACTGCCCGTTCCTGCTACTTTCGGCGCTGCTCATCGCGGCAACCCTCCCGTCGTTTGCGGGCGGACCAACGCACCGGACAGCGATGAAGGACCTATCCTCCCTGACGTACCTGGTGATACACCCGCTGCACAGAGTTGAAGCGGTGTCCAAGGACCTCTCGGCCGAGATCGACTATGACGATGCCACGCACACCATTCTTCGTGCCGCCTTCAGTGCCGACGTCATGAGTTTCGACAGCGGAAACAGCAGCCGCGACTCTCACGCCATGGAGGTGCTGGACGCCCTCACCTACCCGACAGTCTCCTACAAGAGCACGGGGATAGAAACAACCGGTTCGAGAATATTGATGCACGGGGATCTGACCTTTCACGGGCAGACGAGGCCGGTGGACGTGAGCGCCACGGATTCCACGGCAAACGACAGGTTGACCGTGCAGGGAACCACGGGTGTCAGCCTCACAGCGTTCGGTATTGAGCGGCCTTCTCTCCTCATGATCCCGACAGAAGACACGCTGAAGATCTCTTTTACGGTGGTTTTTCCCTCAGGGGTTCAGTAGCGCAGATGAGCACCAGGCAGACCGTGAACGAGTGGAGGAATGGCGCTGTGAGGCATTTCACGATCAACGACGTCCGGCAGACCCGGAGGGAATTTTGCGTTCTTGCCCTTCAGTCGGGTTCAATCGCTGCGCGCGGGAAGGATGAGCGGATGCTCGACGACAGATCCGTCACGATTCGTCGGATATCGTGACCCTGTACTTTCCGGTACCCATGAAGAAGAGCGCCAGTGCGGCGATGAAGAAGAATGCTTCAATCTCGATTCCCAGCGCTCCCGATTCCCGGATGAGGAAAATATCCTGCCTGTGAAAAAGGGCGACGGCAACGAGCATGTCGAAGGCAACGACCAGCGATGCTGCGCGCGTCTGGTAACCGAGAAGGATCAGCATGGGTGCAATAACCTCCGCAACATAGACTCCGTACCCGATGAATCCCGGCAGGCCGATCGCCTGGAGAGCGTGCTCGATGAATCCGATGCCGTGAGCGATCTTGCCGATGCCGTGAAAGAGCATGAGCCCTCCGACGGCGAGGCGGAGAAACAGTTTGCCGACCTCGTCCGAGGGATTCCGCCATAAGTTCAGCATGAGGGGAGCTCCTTATCATGGTAATGTTGTTCCTCGTGTGCAGCCGGATGCAGGGCCTGCCTCACGGGGTTCTCCCCGCAGGCGTATTCTATACAACAGCGCGGTCTCCCGCTCCATTCCCCCAAGCATGAAAAAACTCCCGGCCACCCGGGACTACTGCGGGGCCCTTGCCGCTTTGTGCGGTTTCCTCCTCTTACCTGAAACCCCGTCCCGCCCCGAGTGGGAGGGGGAGAGCCTCTGGTCAAGAAGCCATTTGAAGAAGGCCGGATTGCTGTAGGTTTCCGTCCACGAATCGTGTGCCGCATCCGGGTAGGCAGTAAACCGGACGTTCCCTCCGCAGGCTCGCAGCGCTTTCACCATCTCTTCAGACTTCCGGAACGGCACCACCCTGTCTTTCCTGCCATGGAAGACCCAGACGGGTACATCCTTCAGGACACATACGCGGTCCGGATCTCCCCAGCCGCAGACCGGCGCAAGAGCTGCGAACCGTTCCGGACACATCGTTCCCAGTCGCCACGTCCCGTTCCCTCCCATACTCAGACCGGTAAGGTACACTCTTGACGAATCGACCGCATAGCGGTCCTGGACTTCGTCCAGAAGAGCACGAACAACCGGAACAGACCACGATTCATCCTCTGGACACTGCGGCGAGACGAGAATGAAAGGGAACTCTTTTCCCTGGTCCACGAGTTTCGGAGGGCCGTGCCGCCTGACGGCATTCACGTCTGACCCGCGCTCCCCGGCCCCATGAAGAAAGAGGACGAGCGGCCACATCTGCCGGAGCTCTCCGTATCCCTCGGGCAGATAGAGGAGGTACCTGGCTCTGACATCCATCCTGACTCGCGTCGAGAATGTCACCGTCTGTTGTTTCCTGATGGCCATGGCGGATTCCTTCGTTGCAATTCGTTCAGAGCGCGGGACATCATCCCGTACGGCATGAAGGAACTTAGTGAATGCATGATGCAGACGCAAAGGTTTGATTTTACGGACGGCTCTGTGGGGCCGGGTGCAGTCGAACCGCGAGCGCCGGATGGTGCTCACGACCGGCAGGGTCTGGACCTCGTATGGAGCGGCGGGGAGGAGCGCAACGGGACGGTTGACGTGGTGACGAGTGAAACGGGCATCATCGGGAGCCGGGGCGGCGGAGTTACCGATGGGATGCAAGGAAGAAAGGTCGGCAACGAAGATACCTGCCCTGGTGGAGGTTAGAGTTGGGATGCAGGTGAGAAACGGTGGAACCGAGGATCCCTGCCGCGGTAGGCGTTAGAGTCGGGATGCAGGCGTGCTGTGGTGGAACCTAGGATCCCTCCCGCGCTCTAGAGCGCTTACACGATCCCGTGAAATACGCCCAACACCTGATACGTTGGACGATGATTCCGCAGTAGTATTCACGCCTCGGAGGAATGCACTCCTTCTCTCAAGGACCGGCGCGACGTAGAACCTTCCGGGTCAGAACCTGAATGTCGAGGAAGGAGGGCCGGGCGCGGTTGTAGAGGTTTCTCCCCCGAATTGAAGCGGATTCAGAGAATACCTGCGAGGAGGTTTGTTGGCGATGAAGCGCCATGGAAACCGTCTTGAATCGGCTGTCACATCGATCCTCTCCCCCTCGAACTACGATTTCCTGCTCTTTGTCCGGGGAGAGATCAAGAGGCATCCCGGATGCCCCCCCACGTGGCTCAGCGAGACACGCCAGCGGATCCGCAACTCCGCGGGATTTCATTCGGAATTGACGGAGCAGGATCTTCAACGGGTCCTGCAGGAAGCATTTAAGAGAATCGAGTAGCCGGAAAGCGGGCAACGCCTTCCTTCGCTTTCAATGGTCTTTTACACACGCCGCTCTTTCACGCCGGCCGGGGGTAGATCAGTGAGGGGAAGGGGCGAGCGCCACTTTAAGCCAGACATCCAAAGGCCCGGCCTGTCCTGCGGGCGTGCGGCCACCACTTGACCGGCCACCCCCGCCACCACGCATGCCACCCCGTCCTCCCCCTCCGCGTCCGCCCCGCATTCCGCCGCGCTCACCTCCGCCTTCTCCCTCTCCCCCGCTACCCACGCCGGACCGCTGTCCTTCCGGCCGAGGCTCCATTTTCTCCGTTTCGAGGCCGACCGCCAGATTGACCGCCTGTTCGGCGCCGATCGCATAGGGGTGATTCGACCCAAGCGGCACACGGAGTTCACAGACGAACCGAGCTCCCTCACGTCCGATCCTGGCAAGCACTCCCTCGCCTTCCGCAACCGAAATGCGCTGACGAGAAGAACCCCTGACGACCTCAAACTCCCTCTGCGCCTCGTCAAGTGAGGGGAGCTTCGCGACCTCATCCACCTGTTCGTCCCTGAGATCCGCCAGGGCCGAACGGTTCAGGCCACCGACGGGAAAACGAAGACCGAAGGACTTCTCCTTGCCACCTTTCCCGTTGATCCACCAGGTCATTCCCCCTCCGAGGATTTGAAACATCCGGGACCTGTCGGTCGTGATGAGACAGAGGTAAAGATACTCGCCGTCGTTCTTAGCTCCGAACGAGATCCCTGCATCCGCAATGTCCCACAGGGAACCGCTCCATTCGTCGGCGGACCCGTCGACGGTGACAGGTTTCGCGCCATTCCATGAGCTGCCGATTTCGGACATGTGGGAGCAGGACGAGAGCATGAGGGCCCCCAGCCCTGCAAGAATCACCGTGGAGACAGCGGACCGCCAGGACATAGGACACCTTGGAAGTAAACGCTTGAGATCATGACGGAAGCGGACCCTCGTAACGGCTCCCGCCGCTGCGGAGCCCCACACTCTTACAGCACCGCGAAAAGACGGTTGCCCCCATTTGACCCTTTCTCGAGAAAGAAGTTTAACCCAAGGTCAAGCTTCCCATGCCCGGGAAGCCTCCAATGGTGGACACCGGATTTCATCACGAGGGGCATCTCTCCGGTTCCTCAGGTATCAGCCATTTCGGCGCTTCAACTATACTGGAAACAGCCCTTCGACCGACAGGTACCTTTCCCCGGTGTCGTAGTTGAATGTCAGGATCCTTCCACCGGGCCTCAGGTCGGGCAGTTTTTTGGCAACAGCTGCCAGCGCGGCGCCGGTTGAGACGCCGACGAGGAGCCCTTCCTCGCGGGCAGCCCGCTGGGTGTAGTCGTATGCCTCCTCTTTTGTTACCTGAAGCACGCCGTCAATAGACTGCACATGGAGGTTCTTCGGAATGAACCCAGCTCCGATTCCCTGTATCGGGTGGGGGGAAGGTTTCCCGCCGCTGATCACCGGGGATGCCGCAGGCTCCACCGCGAACACTTTCAATTGCCTGAAGACCTTTTTCAATTCCTCGGCCAGGGCGGTGATATGCCCGCCGGTGCCGACCCCCGTTACGATGAAGTCGAGACCCTCGGGAAAATCCTCCAGAACTTCCCTTGCCGTCGTCCTCCGGTGGATCTCGATATTGGCCTCATTCTCGAACTGTTGGGGAACCCAGGAGTTCGGCGTCTCCGCGGCGAGGTCCTTGGCACGCTGGATGGCCCCGGGCATCCCCTTTTCGCGGGGAGTCAGATCGAACTGTGCGCCATATGCAGCCATGAGCCGCCTGCGTTCAACAGAGAAGGACTCCGGCATGACAAGGATCAGCCTGTATCTCTTCACCGCGGCAACAAGGGCCAGTCCGATCCCGGTGTTGCCGGAGGTTGGCTCAATGATCACCGAGTCCGGGTTCAGGATTCCCCTTCGCTCGGCGTCTTCAATCATGGAAAGCGCGATACGGTCCTTGATGCTTCCTCCGGGATTGCTGCGCTCGAGTTTTATCCACACTTCATGATCGCCGAACAGTCGGTTGATTCTGACGTGGGGGGTCCTGCCGATGGTTTCCAGAACATTTGCAGCTCTCATGGAACCTCCTGAATGGATGAAAGGATACATGCACCTACTGAAACAAAAAGACCCCTTCCGGGAATTCCGGAAGAGGTTGAAGGGAGGCAAGTGGAGACCGCCTCATCGTTCCGGTTCATTCAACGGCAACGCGCAGTTGGAAACCGGTTCGCGCACACCCCCGGCTCCGGGATGGAGCACGAGGTGCTGCGGTGTCAATGGGTACCTAGAGCCTTGAGCTTCTGTGGAAAGACGTCATTGTTCGGTGTCACAGGAAACGGGCCATTGACCGGCGGTCATCCTCCTTCGTTGCGTGGGGTCGCTCGGGGGTGACAACAGCCGCAGGCCGTTCGGGCGCAGGGGGTAACATTCCGGCCCTTGCCGGCAACAACCGGAATATGCGGAATTCTGCTCTTCATGAGATGAGTGTGCCGCATCGAACGCAAGCGGATCCTTTCACGTTTTATCATACCACTATCGCGTGACATAGTCAAGAAAGCCGTCCCGGACACGTTGTACACGCATCCCGGGCCTCAGCAGTTGATTCTCGATGGCGGAATGCCGGGGGAGGCAACAAGCCCCGGAGGCGGCTATTTCCGCTGAGCCGGGAGAGCCAGTCGCTGACGGAACAATGCAAGGAAGGCTTCGCGGATCTCATCCCGGACGCGTCTGAACTCCTCGGACACTTCCTCCTCCGTCCCCTTGGCGGCAGCCGGATCATCGAATCCCATGTGCAGGCGCGCACGAACGTTTCCCGTGAAAAGAGGGCACGTCTCTTTCGCGTTGTCGCACACAGTGATCACGTAGTCAAAGGGCTGGCCGAGATACTCGTCCACGCTCTTCGGCCGAGCCCCTGTGAGCTGGAGGCCGACCTCCTCCATCGCCCGGATGGCTTTCGGGTGAACGGCCCGGGCAGGTGCAGTCCCCGCGGAGAAGACCTCGAGGTCCGGGTCGAAGGAGCGGAGAAAGGCTTCTGCCATCTGGCTCCTGCAGGAATTGCCCGTGCAGAGGATGAGGATGCGCGGTTTCAGGTGAAGCTCCATGACCGCGGCCGAGCTGGGGCACGCAGAGGTGAATTCCAGGGACGCTGTCACGGGACCTGAGACGGCGCTTCGATCGATTACCTGAAACCCCCTCTTTGCGAAGTACGGGGCTGCTGTGGTGGTCAGGAGGATCATCCGCCGGATCCCCAGTTCACCTGCTCTTGCCAGGAGCGCGCCGTACAGAGCACCGCCCACGCCGAGATTACGATGCGAGGGTTCCACGACCATGGAGCGCAGGAGGCCGGTGTCGGCGTATCGTTCAAGGCCTATGACCCCAACGATGTGCTCCTCCCCCTCAGCCACCAGGAAGCCTCCAAAATGCCCACGCACTCCTTCAAGAGGGAGAGAGGCTTCTTTGAGAAGGCGTTCAACCGCCTGAAGATCCGCTTCAGTGGCGGTGCGGATTCTTGTGTCCCGTGTCCGGGGATTCAGGAGCATGAGCCGCACCCGCAGCCGGAAGATTTCGGCTTGTTTGCTACGACGGTGATACTCTGAATCGCGGCCCCCGACTCGTGCAATTCACGGATTTCATCGGATCCCAGGAATTTCGCCAACACGTCGTCGGGGAGCTTGATCCTTTTTTCCCGTTTCACTTCCACATCCGAGAAGCCCGCGGCCCAGATGGTGGAGATGTAATCCGAACGCTGGAGGGCGCCCGCGATGCAGCCTGCATACATGGCGGCATCGGTGGCGATGGAAGGGGGAAGTTCCCCTTCGAGGACAACGTCCGAAATGCTGAAATGTCCTCCCGGCTTGAGCACGCGGAGGATTTCCGCAAAGGCTTTCCCCTTGTCGGGAACGAGGTTCAGCACACAGTTGCTCACCACCACATCTGCAACGTTTGCCCCCACGGGAAGGTCCTCGATCTCACCGAGCCTGAACTCGACGTTCGTATAGCCGAGCTTTTCCCTGTTCTGAACCGCCTTCTTGATCATTGCTTCTGTCATGTCCACACCGATCACTCTTCCCTTGTCTCCGACGAGTCGACGGGCCACGAAGACATCGTTCCCCGCCCCCGAGCCGAGGTCGATGACGGTATTCCCCTCCTTGATTCCGGCCACGTCCACGGGGATGCCGCAGCCAAGTGCCAGGTCGGCTTCGGGCACATAACCATCAAGCTTTGAGTAGTTCTCTGCAAAGATTTCGACTTCGCTCCCGGAGCATGGTCCCGAACCGCAGCAGGATGAAACATTCTGCGCGCGCGGTTGTTCCGCGATCTGGGTGTAACGCTTCTTGACGGTTTCCTTGATATCGCTCGAGGACATGGTGTACTCCTGTAGTAAAGTGGAATTGGACGACCCGGTCAACAGCAATCCTGGCTGTTGTTTCCGCGCAGGCTCTTGACAAATTCCGCAAGAAGGGTCTCAAGCTCGGTGATCGCCTGCCGGTTTATGCAGTAGCACGACTTCGGGCCCTCGATCTCTCCCTTGATGAGGCCTGCCTCGCGGAGCGCTTTCAGGTGCTGGGAAACTGTTGATTGCGCCAGGGGGAGCGCCTCGACAATCTCGCCGCAGACGCACTCATTGCGAGCTGCGAGAGTCTTGAGAATTGCAATCCGTGCCGGATGGGAAAGCGCCCTCCCCAGATCGGCCAGGGTTTGATCGGATGACTTGAACTGGTCTGCTTTGCTGAATGCCATGGTCTTTAGACTCCCCCGTTCAGGCTCTGCCCTTTGTTTATCGTATAACGTAAATATACGATATAAGTTTCAGATATCAAATCCAGACTCCAATTGACTTCTCTTCGTTTCGTGTCAGGGATGCCGGTCCAACCCTCCTGTCCGGGGTTAAAAACTGGGGCAATGGCCGTTATCCCCATCCGCCCGCGCTACATTGAATGAAGAGCACTCCTCGTATTCGGGAGACTGCAAGGCTCGCGGTCCGGGGGGAGCCGGGCATCTTCCACGGCACGGTTGATGAGGTTCTCCGGAACGTTCCACATGTAACCCGTTGTTTTCGATGCTGATGGAGACAATCCACAAGGTTCCCGAAGACCTTCTGCCCGCTTGCTCTTTGCCGCTTCTGCCGCCGTTCTGCCCTGGCCGAATCAACAGCAAGATGCTGGGATGTTGCATTCTGTTTCTGCATACAATACTGCACTCCGTCCCAGTCTCACCCCGGCTCGCCCTAAGGGTGCGCGGGGCCTGGGCGGGGGAAACGGACCTGGGCGGTGATGCTCACCCGCACAGATTGACATGAGTCAGGAGGAAAGAACATGAGGATTCCGATGAAGGGCATTCAATATGCACTGGTTGGTCTGGCACTCGTTGGTCTGGCGCAATTTCATCCGGCACTTGCTGATGACGGTGAAGGGGCATCGCCCTCGTTCTCTGCATCTGTTCCCAACACCATTGTCTACGTTCCGGGGAGCACACAAAAGATCTGCCAGGTGACCGGCGAGACGGACCTCGAGTTCAATCAGCCGACCGCGAGTCAGACGGAAACACGCTACGGGCTGGTCAGGGCCGATCACGGCTACTCGTTTGAACACAACGGCAAGTTGTTTTTCCTGTTCGGCGACACGCACCCCACCCCCACCTTTAATGGCAAGCCCAATACTCAAACCGATCTCCCCCGAACCTCTGACGACAACGACGCCATTGGATTCGTATCGGACACAAGCGCCGGCCCATGCCTGAGGCTCGATTTCATCACCGATTCGATCGGCGCCTACAAGAATCCCGTTGTCCTGAACGCCCAGGGCAAGCCGTCAATCAAGCTTCGAACCAACGAGAGCCCGATCTCGGGGATCAGCGAAAGCGGAAGGATGTACGTGCTCTTTGGCACGGACAACCCGATCGACACTGTGTCCCCTCCGGCGCCGCTGGGCTATCCGGCGCGCTCAGTGTTTGCCGTTTCGGACGACGACGCTAACACGTTCCACTATCTCTACAGCCTCTCCAGGGAGCCGGGTGCGAAATTCATCAACACCGCAATCGCGCGAGGGCAGGACGGCTATCTCTATTTCTGGGGAACCCAGGGGGATTCGCTCTATCGGAAGAGCGCGGTGTTCCTCGCTCGAAAACCAGCGGGAAGCATGAGCGATTCGACTGCTATCGAGTACCTGCACAGCGTCAGCCCCAACGGCTCACCGAACTTTATGTCCGGAGAAACGGCCGCCACTCCGCTGTTCCATGATTCCCTTCCCGGTCCCTCCGGCACGATGCAGGTGGCCGACGGCACGGGGGAGCTTGGAGTCGATTGGAACCCGTTCGTCCACCGGTACGTCATGCTGTACAACTGCCTTAACAGCACACCCTTGAACCCCCGCGGGATCTACATGAGGTTCGCGGAGAAGCCGTGGGGCCCATGGAGCCCTCCACAAACGATCTTCAATCCCAACAGGGACAACGGGTACTGCTATTTCATGCACCGTGCCGTCACCCCGCAGAATCCAACGGCCTGCGACAGTCTGAGCGGACCCGACCGGCTCGACCAGGCCGGCGGCGACTATGGACCGTATGTCATCTCCAGGTTCACCACGGGCGACTCCGTCCTCGGGACCTCGACCTTCTACTGGACCGTGGATACCTGGAATCCGTACACTCAGGTCATCATGAAAACCATGATCCAGACCTTGCCCACAATGGGGGTGGCAGGGGCGGATCCCCAAATTCCACTGAGTTTTGAGCTGCAACAGAACTTCCCGAACCCGTTCAACCCGTCAACAACGATCACGTACTCCATCCCCGAGATGGTCCGCGTGAAACTGACAGTGTACGACATCCTCGGAAACCTGGTGGCGACGCTGGTCGACGCGGAGATGAATCCGGGCAACCACAAGACCGTGTGGGAAGGCAACGACCGCGCGGGAATGAAAGTCGCCAGCGGCATGTATCTCTTCAGGCTCGAGGCTGGGAGTTCCGTCGCAGTCAGGAAAATGCTGCTGGTCAAATAATCCTTGTCGCCATAAAGAATGGCGGCAGTGATGGAGGCGGCGTGCACGTCGAGACCGACCGTGATGATCTCGTTGTTGGTGTGAACCATGGCTGGACCCTTTTCATGACTTGATGTCCTGAGTGAGGCACTTCACTCATGGAGCTTTGATGGCTCCACTTTAGCCACCAACTTACGATGAATGAAGGGGGCCTGGCCGCTTCTATGTAATCTGAAGGCGGGTGGTGCTGGGGGCGGGACGGAGGTTGTGCGGGCAAGAGGAGTCCCAGACGTGCGGCGTTACGCCTGTTTTCCCCGGCCAGGGAGAGCTGACTGACCTGGAAGCGGCCGGGACCCTGCCGGTACGGATGCAGTGCTGGGGGCGAGGGGAACCGGGACTGGATACTAGATCCCGGCGGCCTTCATGAATGCCGTGAGTTTCGCCTGGTCCAGCTTACCATCACTTCGCACGCCGCTGCACAGGTCGATTCCAAACGGCTGGACGGTGTCGAGCGCCTCCCGGACGTTTTCCGGACGCAACCCTCCTGCAAGAAACACCGGGATATCCACTACCTCACGGATCGAACGGCTGATATTCCAGTCATGCGGGCGGCCCGTCCCGCCGAGTACCTTGACGGGCAGGTCCGGCCTTCCAGAGTCCAGCAGGAGCGCGTCCACAAGGGACGACACAGCCACAGCCTGGTCAATCGAGGCTGCTCCGGCGACATGAATCACCTGGACCAGTTTCACCCCTGGCAACTGCCGGCGCAGGTCGTCATGAGTCCCCTCCAGCAGAACGTCGACGATCTGTATCACCGAGGTATGAACCCGCCGGTGATGCTCGACGATGCCGGAGACGGATTGCCGGCTTGTCAGGAGGAACGTGGCCACAGGAGGCGGGACAGTCCGGGCGATCTCGGCAATCAGCCCGTCGTCGATGGGGCCGGGTCCGGTCGGCATGGCTCCCACGAATCCAACCGCGCTTGCCCCGGCTTCGATCGCAATCTGTGCTTCTTCGCGGCTTTTGATGCAGCAGACCTTTACGCGCGGACGGAGTGTCGGTTTCACGCCATTCTCCTGTTCCTGGTGATTCGCCCACCTATCCCCTGTCACGCAACGCCGTCTGACTCTGGAGCGACCGCGCGAAATGGACCCGCTGCAGGAAGCGGCAAGGATCCAGGCGCCTTTTCAAAGTTTCGTGAACCGATACCCAATTCCTGATTCGGTCTGGATCAGTGTGGGATTCGCAGGGTCATCCTCAATCTTTTTCCTGAGGTGTCCCACGTGGACGCGGGTGTACTGGGTTTCCTCATTGTAGGCCATACCCCAGACTGCTTCCAGGATGAACTTGTGTGTGAGGACTCTCCCCGCATTCCGGACAAAGAGAGCCAGGAGGGAGTACTCGATGGCCGTCAGTTTCACCGGAACCCCCTTTTTCTCGACAGTCCGGGCGGCCAGGTCGATGGTCAGGGTGCCGAATGACACAGGCTCCTGGTCCTCGACGGCCTGTTGTTTCCGGAGACAGGCCCGCACACGGGCGAGCAATTCGCCGGTGCGAAAGGGTTTCGTCAGGTAGTCATCTGCACCCAAGTCGAGGGCGGTAATGATGTCGGACTCACTGCTCCGGACCGAAAGGATGATCACCGGGAGCCTGGAGGTCCTTCGGATCTCCTTCAGCACCTCGATGCCGTCCATGTCTGGCAGTCCCAGATCGAGGATGACGAGATCCGGGTTGTCCGTACGGACGCGAATTGTCCCCTCTTCGCCCGTTGACGCCTGTGTGACTTTCAGTCCGCTTCCTTCAAGTGTGAGCAGGAGAAGCCGTCTGATCTGGGGCTCGTCGTCAATGATGAGAATCAACTGGCCGTCGGTCATGCTGCCTCATACAGAAGGTGGGGCCGTCTCGAGGGGAAGCCTGATAGTGAACTCGGCCCCGCCCTCTCGCCGGTTGCGCGCTGTGACAGTCCCCTTGTGCGCCTGCACGAACCCCCGTACGATAGAGAGGCCGAGGCCTGTTCCTCCCGCCGGGGTTCCGGGAACGCGGTAGAACTTTTCGAAAATGCGTTCTTCCATCCCAGCCGGGACACCCGGACCGTGGTCCGCGATGGAAATCACAAGGGATTCCCGGTCAACAAGTGCCTGGAGGGATATCCGGGCGCCGGAAGGACTGTAGAGGACAGCATTGTAGAGAATATTCGTGATTGCCTGTTCGATCAGGCCGTAGTCCAGCCTGACCAGGGGAAGGTCCCCCTGCATCTCGATCTCCACAGGATGCCTGGAGGGGTCGGGGTTGACTTTCCGGACACAGGCATTCAGGAGGTCCCTGACGTCGCACCAGTCCAATCTCGGGCGGATGAGGCCGGACTCCAGTCTGGTCATGTCCAGGAGGTTTCCCACCAACCGGTTCAAACGATCCGTCGCCGTGAGAATGTCGCGGGCGAGCTGCCGCCGCACTTCCTGGTCTCCGGCGAGATCCTCGTTCATGATGCTCTCGGCAGAGCCCGCGATGGCGGCAAGCGGCGTCCGAATTTCGTGCGACACCGAATCGAACAGGGTCTTGTAGAGGCGCTCGGATTCGGCGACGACCATCGCTTTTGCCGAGATGTCGCTCAGGCTCTCACGCTCAAGGGCTGATGCGATCTGGTCCAGAAAATTCTGCAGCAGCGTTTCCTGATCCAGCGCGAGGGGACCATCCCCTGAGAGCCTCACTCCGATGACCCCGAGGGAGTAGCGCGGCCCGGAAAGGGGGTAGTACACTCCCCGCGCACCTGGCAGGGTGTCGGTGAACCGTCCGGCCTTCTTCTCGTTCCAGTACGACCAGGCTGCAACGGCAAACTCTTTCTCGTCCACGGCGAACGTCGATTCGGGATGGGGGGTGTTGGTCAGGTCGCCGTCGGCCGAACTCAGGAAGGCCACGACATCGGCATCGAAGAAGCGCTTGAGGCTTGCCACGGCCGCGCGGACAACCCCATCCACGGTATTCGCCTGGGAAAGCTCCCTGGTCAGGTTAAAGAGAGCGGTCGCCCGCTCCTCCCTCAGGTGGAGCGCGCTTTCATTCGTCCGGCTCCTTGCGGAAAGGACTCCGGTCACGATCGCAATGATGAAATAGCTCGCGAGCATCAGGGTGTCCACGCCGAGTCCCACCGACATGGTAAAGATCGGGGGGATGAAGAAGTAGTCCCACACCGCGGCGCTCAGGGCGGCGGCGAGGAGGATCGGACCTGAAGAAAGGCGGAGCGCAAGCAGCGTGACGGTGAGGAGCAACAGGAGAGAAACGGTCTGGTACCCGACGATATTCCGGATCGGGAAGCAGAGGGCCGCGATCAGGCTCACGACCACAGCGGCGACTGCATAGTGTTGCCAGGAGGAAAACCGGCGGAAGAGCCGGAGAGGAGCGCGCTGCTGCTCCTCTTCTCCGGCCACAATGTAGATGTCCATGCCGCCGCTGTCTTCGATCAGCCGGTCGAAGGGGCTTTTCCGCCAGAACGGCGTGCGCTGAGCGCTCTTGCCGACGAGAATGTGTGTGCCGTTTTCCTGTCGCGCGATGCGGAGCAATCCGCGGTCGACCCTGGCATCCGCTGTCGTGATGACATCCGCCCCGAGTTCGCGGGCGAGCCGGATGTTGTCCGCCAGCTGTTTCCGGGCCGCGGCTGAGAGCGTCTGAAGAGACTCCACATAGACGGCGGCCCAGGTTGCACCGAGCGTATAGGACGTGCGGCGGGCCCATCGGATGACTGTCGCGCTGTGGGGACTGGGGCTGATGGCCACGATGAGGCGCTGGCCGGATTTCCAGGGGCCTGCAATGCGCTCGCCACGCATGTACTCCCGGAGCTGATGGTCCACCCGCTCCGCCGTGAGGCGCAGAGCCATCTCGCGGAGCGCGGTGAGGTTCCCCTTGCGGAAGAAATGTTGCCGGGCGCGCTCCGAGCGCTCCGGAGCATAGACTTTACCATCAGCAAGCCGCCTGAGGAGTTCGTCAGGAGGGAGGTCGATGAGCTCGATCTCATGGGCGAGCGAAAACACCGAGTCGGGGATCGTCTCGCGCACCTGGGCGCCGGCGATCTGCGCGACGGTGTCGGCCCGGCTTTCGAGGTGCTGGACATTCAGCGTCGTGAAGACGCTGATGCCGTTTTCCAGCAGCTCGGCGACGTCCTGATAACGCTTCGGATGGCGGCTCCCTGGAGCGTTGGTGTGCGCCAACTCGTCCACAAGGACCAGAGCGGGTCTCCGGGCGAGGATGGCATCAAGGTCCATCTCTTCAAGCGAGGTCCCGCGGTATTCGATCTTCCGGCGCGGGATGATTTCCAGGCCCTGCACCAGAGCTTCGGTCTCGACCCGCCCGTGGGTCTCCACATAACCAACGGCGATGTCCAGCCCCTTTCGCTTCTCCTCATGCGCAGACTGCAACATCGCGTAGGTCTTGCCGACGCCTGCACACATGCCAAAGAAGATTTTCAGCTTGGCTTCTTCGTCGCGCTCCTGTTTCCTCTTGAGGAGTCTGAGAAGGGCATCGGGGTCCGGACGGGAATCTTGGGGGTCGGTCATGACGGTCGGAATATAGCAACTCCGGAACTGACATTAAAGGCCGGCGAGAAAGGCCGGGGGGACCAGCTGCGCTCTGCATGCCCCCGGCCGGAGTGAATGGTCCTGGTGCGGCGCTGCAATGCTCCGGCCCTGACCGGGGACGCGGAGCCTCAAGACCGCTTGCGAAAGGAGGCCGTTTTTAGATCCAGCCAATCGCTGTGATGAGCATGTCGACCAGCTTGATGCCGAGAAACGGGGCAATCAATCCACCCACGCCATAGATGAGCAGGTGCCTGCGGAGGAGCTGGACGGCGCTCACCGGGCGGTACTTGACCCCTTTCAGCGCCAGCGGGATCAACACAATGATGATCAGGGCGTTGAAGATCACGGCCGAAAGGATGGCGCTTTCGGGAGTGCTCAGCTTCATGATATTGAGCGCGTTGAGCACGGGATACGTTGTGGCGAACGCCGCGGGGATGATCGCGAAGTACTTGGCCACGTCATTGGCAATGCTGAAGGTGGTGAGCGTTCCCCGCGTCATGAGGAGCTGCTTGCCGATCTCCACGATCTCCAGCAGCTTCGTGGGATTGCTGTCGAGNNGCCACCAACCTGCCTCCCTTCTGATATTCACGGATCAGCTTCAGCTTGTCTTCCGGCCTGGCTTCCGCCAGGAAATCATCGACTCCGGCTTCCGCCGCAATCGCCGTGGCGGTCAGCGGGTTGTCGCCGGTGATCATTACGGTTTTGATCCCCATGCTCCTCAGATGGGCAAACCGTTCCTTGATCCCTCCCTTGACGATGTCCTTCAACTGGATCACCCCGAGCACCTCGCCGTTTTCCACGACGACGAGCGGCGTTGCGCCCATGCGGCTGATCTCCTGAACGGTCTGCGAGACGGCCGCCGGGAAGATCGCGCCCTGCTCTTCCACGAATTTCCTGATGGCGTCCGCCGCGCCCTTCCGGATCCTGCGCGGCGCGGCACCAGTCCCTTCGATGTCCGCACCGCTCATGCGGGTTTGCGCGCTGAATGGAACAAACCGTGCCTCAATCTCCCGGACATCCCTCCCCCGCAGCCCGTATTTCTCTTTGGCCAGGACAACGATGGAGCGGCCTTCAGGAGTCTCATCGGCCAGTGAAGCAAGCTGCGCCGCATCGGCCAGACGTTCTTGAGTCACGCCCGGCGCCGGCGTGAACTCCGTCGCCATGCGGTTGCCGAGAGTCACGGTGCCCGTCTTGTCCAGAAGGAGGACGTCCACATCGCCCGCGGCCTCGATGGCGCGTCCGGATGTCGCGATCACATTGTGGCGGATCATCCGGTCCATGCCGGCGATCCCGATCGCCGAGAGCAGCCCGCCGATGGTTGTGGGAATCAGGCAGACGAGAAGAGCGACAAGGACCGTCACAGTGACCGGAATCCCGCGGCCTGCCACCCCCACGCTGAACAGGGAGAATGGCAGCAACGTGACACAGACGCCAAGGAAGATAATTGTGAAGGCAGCGAGGAGAATGTTGAGCGCAATCTCGTTGGGTGTCTTCTGCCGTTTGGCGCCTTCGATAAGCTTGATCATCCTGTCGAGGAACCCTCCCCCAGGCTCGGCCGTCAGCCTGATCACGAGCCAGTCGGAGAGCACACGGGTCCCCCCGGTAACCGCGCTGCGGTCCCCTCCAGATTCCCGGATGACAGGGGCGCTCTCGCCCGTGATTGCGCTTTCGTCCACCGATGCCACTCCCTGTACGACCTCTCCATCGGCCGGAACCGTCTCCCCGGCTTCGACGAGGAAGAAATCTCCCTTTTTCAGATCTGCCGAAGCGATCACGGTGACATCCGATTCGCGCAGAGGCATCCGCAGCCGTTTTGCCGTGGTCTCCCGCCGGGCACGCCGAAGGGCTTCCGCCTGTGCTTTCCCCCTCCCTTCCGCAAGCGCCTCAGAGAAATTTGCAAAGAGGACCGTGAACCAGAGCCAGAGCGAGACGCTGCCGATATACCATGCCGGGGCTTCTCCCCCGCCGATCAGCGCCTGGACCCAGAGAACGGAGGTCATCAGGCTTCCCACTTCCACCACGAACATCACAGGATTGCGGACCATCATACGCGGGTTCAGCTTAGCAAACGAGTCGGCCATCGCCCGGCGGTACATGGCGCGGTTCAATCCGGCGGGTTTCTTGACGCTTTCGGCAGCTGCTGCCGGCTTTACGGGGGCTGCCTTCGTATCCGTGATCATGTTATTGCACCATCATAAGATGTTCGACAATCGGCCCCAGAGCGAGGGCCGGAATGAAATTGAGCGCGCCGACGATCAGGACGACCGCAATCAGCCAGAACACAAACAANNAGCGTTGGTACGGCGAGCCAGTAGCGTCCGATCAGCATGGCGATGCCGCCGGTGAGATTGTAGAACGGCGTGTTGGCATTCAGTCCCGCAAACGCGCTCCCGTTGTTGTTCGCCTGCGACGTGAAGGTGTAGAGGATTTCACTGAATCCATGCGGACCCGGGTTGGCAATGGAGCTGGTCCCGGCCTGTATCACGACCGCCAGGGCGGTCAGGAGCAGGACTGTCAGTGGCATGATCAGGATGAGCAGGGATGCCATTTTCATTTCATAGGCTTCGATCTTATGGCCGAGGTATTCGGGAGTGCGGCCGACCAGCAGACCTGCGACGAAGACCGAGACAATCACAAAGATCAGCATGCCGTACAGACCCGACCCGACACCGCCGAAGACAACTTCGCCGAGGTGCATCATGACGAGTGCGACCAGCCCTCCCATCGGGGTGAACGAATCGTGCATGGAGTTGACGGACCCGTTTGAGGCGGCCGTGGTGGCCGCCATCCAGAGCGCGGAGTTGGGGAGGCCGAACCGCACTTCCTTCCCTTCCATGTTGCCGCCAGGGTTGATGGCGGTACTCGTCTGGTCCACTCCCAACGCCGC
>PMBF01000026.1:0-23075 GCA_003152875.1 Ignavibacteriota bacterium
GCCATGGCGTCCAGCTTCCTCACCTGCTCCAGCTTTTGTCCCGTTAGCTGTTCCTTTTTCAGGAAGCCGTGCGGTTTGCTGACGCGCGAATCCCCCGGGATGCCGTCCAGATAGCGGTTGGTGAGAAGCCCCTGGGCCAGTGGCGAAAACGCTATGCAGCCGATCCCGTTCTCGGCAAGGACGGCAAGCAGCTCCGGCTCGACCCAGCGGTTGAACATATTGTAGACCGGCTGGTGGATGAGACAGGGTGTGCCGAAACCCCGTAGCAGAGCTGCGGCCCTCCTGGTCTGCTCGGCGCTGTAGTTGGAAATGCCGGCGTACAGCGCCCGCCCGCTCCGCACCGCATAGTCGAGCGCCCCCATGGTTTCTTCCAGCGGGGTCTCGGGGTCGGGTCTGTGGGAATAGAAAACGTCGACATAGTCGAGGCCCATGCGTTTCAGGCTCTGGTCGAGGCTTGCGATCAGGTATTTGCGGGAGCCNNATGTCGTAGCCGGCCTTGGTGGAGATGATCAGCTCGTCACGGTAGGGCAGGAGATCCTTCCGCACGATCGCGCCGAAGGTCTCCTCTGCGGAGCCGGGTGGGGGACCGTAGTTGTTGGCGAGGTCGAAATGGGTGACGCCGAGGTCGAACGCCCGCACCACCATGGCGCGGGAATTCTCGAAGACATCGACTCCGGCAAAATTATGCCAGAAGCCGAGCGAGACCGGCGGCAGCTTGAGGCCGCTCCGTCCGCAGCGGCGGTATTGGACCGAATCGTAGCGTGTGGAGGAGGCTGAGGTTGGCATGGTCTTCTGTTGTTGAAGTGTGTCGTTTGTTGGTTCTGCCGGCGGCAGAGGTCTACCCCTGTGAAAACCTATCAAGGAACTCCCGCTCCCGTTGCGTCAGGGAAGGGGATCCCCCCATCTTCAGCTTTGCCGCGATGCGGTCGTATTCATCCCGGTTGACCTCATGAAGCGACTCGCGCCTGATGGTCGACCATCGTTTCATGTCCACCGTGGAAGGAGAGGGGAGAGGGATGTCGCGGACAATCAGGCGCTCGCGGTGGCCTCTGTCAAGCCACCGGACGTACAGCCATCCCCCCAGGAAACCCCCGAGGTGAGCGAAGTGCGCCACGTTCCCGCCGCCGCCGAAGCCCCCGAAGAGCGACAGCCCTGTCAGCGCGATCACAAACCAGCGCGCCTCGACCGGGACGATCCCCCAGATATAGATCTGGTCCTTCGGCCAGTAGTGGGCGTAGCCGATCAGCACCCCAAAGATCGCTCCGGACGCGCCGACGATCGCTGTGTCGGGAGTAAACACGAACGAGAGAGCCGCCCCCATGAGGCCGCTCAGGAAATAGAGCGAGAGAAAATGTCTTCCGCCGATCTCCGCCTCAAGCTTCGGTCCGAAGAAAAAGAGCCCGATCATGTTGAAGAACAGGTGCCACATGCCGGCGTGCAGGAACATGTAGGTGACTACCGTCCAGGGTCTCTCCAGCGCCTGAGAGGGCACGAGCATGAGCATCTCCATGACACCGGGGACGCCAAGCGTGATGAGGAACATAATGACGTTGGCGGCGATCAGACGGATTGTCCAGGAAGACATTGCTGATGGATTCAGGATGATGACCTGTCAAATCGTGTGCGGCTGTCTCCGTGCGGAGGGAGGTGCCTCCGTGCCGGATTGGAGAAAACTCCCGCCCCGCATCCCGGGCGCCCCCCAAAAATCGGGAGCGGGCGCTCGCCGGGGAGGCTACAAAGAGGCTTGCCGTCACGGACCGTGCCGCGACGGCAAGCAGGAAACCGGCAGGCAATCCCTAAACGTAGAGATTTTTGCCGTCACTCCCAACAGGTTTTTTTACTTTGCCGGTGTCATTCGTCCCGCGAGGACGGTGCTCCCGAATGAACCATCCAGGCAGCTCAGTGGTCCAATCCCGCAAGCAGCTCCCGGATCTTTTTCAGGCGCGGAACGTCGATGCCTGTCCTGATGGGTAATCCTGCTGCGCGGGTCAGACACTCCCTGGCCTCATCTCTGCGGCCCCAGTCAAGATAGAGCACCCCCAACTCGTACTGGTGGCGCATGACATCCGGGTTGATGGCAATGGCCTGCTTCAGGGCGGCCTCTCCTTCTTCGAATCCGCCCTCCGGCACTCCCCCCAGCAGGAGAAGGGCCATCTGGCGTTTTACCCACCCTGCGTTGCCGAGGGCGCGGAAGAGCGATCCCTTGATCGAAAGCGCGGCATCGTCCCGCGGGTTGAGGACGAGAGCACGGTCCGTTTCGGCGAGAATTTCAAAGCTTATCTCCGCCTGCTGTTTCATCCCCTCGTCGAGCGCAATATAGCCAAGCGCTCCGGCAAGCCAGGTGTGCCCCTCGCTCACCATGCTGTCCGCGGCAATGCACCTCCGCGCATACTGTTCCGCCTTCCGGCAGAACTCTCCCCGGCGCGCATCCTCAAATGACTCTCCGTAACAGACGCAGGCCCGGGCCAGCCGCCAGAGTGCCTGCGGATCTTCCGGGTGAGCCGACAGGAACGCGCCGTAGGAGCTGATCGCGGCGGGATATTCCACGCGGAGCAAGGCCTCATCACCCGCTGCCAGCGGGGGGGGCAACGTCCCGCCGCCGGGAAGACCGAAGAGCACAAAAAGGATTGAGGCAAGCATGCGTCCGCCTTACTTGCTCTTTGTGGCAGAGACAACATGAAGCGCCCGATCCGCCGCGTCCATCAGGGCTTCGGGACCCACCGGGGACCCCGTCGCATTCTGCATCCAGAGATCCGGAGTGACGCAGCCGACCTTGGCCATCCTCTCGAATTCGGGTCCGATGTTCCCTGACTTCTTCATCTGTTCCTCGATCTGGTGAGCGATCATGTGCCCGAGCGGATAGTCGGGCAGATAGAGGAATGAATGGATCATGTGCGAGTAAATCGCAAGCAGCTCAATGTCCCTGCTGCCGATAAGCGGAGCGTAGTACCGGTTCCAGGTCGCGCGCGCTATCGAGAGGACGGCTTGCTTCAACTCTGCCGGAGTCGCCGCAGGATGGTCATACATCCAGTGCCAGACATCCATGTCCACGAGCGCCACGCCTGCGATTTCGAACATCCCCCAGAAATCGTCGAGAGCCTTCAACGCCTCCCCCTTGCTGTCAGGAGTGTTGAGGCCGAGAAGCTCGAGGTCGTGTCCCTGAAAGACGAATGCCAGGGCTTCGGTGAACGCCGTGTTCGGCACACCCGCAAGCGAGGTATGGTCGTTCATGTGAAGCGAGAAGACCTGTTCGACGTTGTGTCCCATCTCGTGCACCGCGATATTGAAGCCCTTGTAGTTCATCCCGTTCTTTTCCACGCGTGTGCGGAGGCGCGCCGGGGCGGAACGCATGGCGGCTCCCATCGCATGGCCGGAGCCCCGGGCGGGATCAACAGCGATGTAGCCCGCCAGGAAGTCCGCGCGTTCCCCGCTGAATCCCAGCTTCCGGAGGAGAACGGGGATATCGTTCCGGTACGCATCGGCCGTGGGATATCGCCGCGCCACGATGGAATCCAGCTGGTCCTGCGTATAGGCGCTCTTCGTACGGAAGCCGTTGTACCAGATGTCGAAGGGCTCAAGCGGACGGCCGAGCCTGGCGGCGATCAGGCGTGCGACACGTGGGAGCAAAGGGGAAGTGCAGACGCTCACCAGCATCTCTTTCACCCGCGCCTCGGGGATCTGCCGGTCTTCGTTGAACCTGCGGTCGATCAGCGTGGGGGCGGTCGGGGAGAAGGGATCGGCAAGCTTCGAGGCCTGGAATGTCCTGAGCAGCACCGCATAGCGCGTATCGGGCTCCGGGCTGCCGGAGACCGGCAGTGACGGGCGGGCGGGACCGTCGATGTCCCCGGGGTCGGCGGGCCTCACCTCGTTGCTGAAGGGGTTCCAGTCAACGCCTGGGTTGTTCACCACAGAGGCGGGAATCGTCTGGGTGACGATCCGTTCCATCACCTTCCGGATCATCCGCTGTTTCGCCAGCCCGTTCGGACTTTCATAGTCGGATTTGATCTGGTCGCGAAGGTTCCAGTGAGAAAGAAGGCGCATGCCGCGCGGGAAAAAACGCTCTCCGGTCCCGCTCACACAATGATGCATCCAGATGTTGTAGTCGGAAATGTACCGGTCGGCTTCGGAAGCGGCCCCGGCAATGGCCAGCTTGACCTCTCCCGGGATCCTCTTTGCGAATCGCTGTGCAATCCTCGTCTCGGCCCACTCCCGCCGTGTCCACCCTGCCCCTTCCTTGATTCTCTGATCAAGCGAGGTGAGGGGGAAATTCAGGAGAGCGGCGAAGGCAAGCTTGTTGGAAAAAAAATCATCAGAAACATGAGCCGCAGGATCGTAGCCGGCGAAGAGTTCGTCGATCGGCATCACCGGTCCCAGATCCAGCTCGGTCTGCATCCTGAAGTTTCTGGAGATCTCGGTCATATGACCGTCAAGCTGCTCGAGCAGGAACTCGAACCGGTTGAACATCGTGTCACAATCGTGTTTCGTCCCGGCGAAATAGGTGCGAACGAATTGTTCAAAGGCAGCACCGTCGCCGTCCTCGGCGCGCCAGAATTCCGCGGCCTGCTTCATCCCCCGCTGAAGCCGCGCCAGCTGGGCGTCGCCATACTTCCCCGTCAGCTCGGCTTCCATTTTCTTCATCGAAGAGTTCAGGGAAAGAGGGGCCTCGACTGCCGGCTGTGCAGAACTGGCCGAGACGGCGAGGAGGAGCGAAAACACAAGGAAAATGGCTGTGTCAAGTGTCGCCATGGGAGCCTCGTTGGGATGAGAAGGCAATCAAAGCCGCACCAAGATAGAGGTTTCGTCTCAAGGAAACAATCACCCTGACAAAAAGGCATAAGACCGGTAATTTTTGCATAGGGGAACCTCTCCCCGTCGCCCGGGGTTCGGTTCATCGGTCATTATTTCTGTTTTCATCTCCAAACTTTGAACTGAATTCCCTATCTTATCCTATTCCATGCGGTCCGAAGGAAAAGGGGTCATGCCAGAAGAACGAGTAATAGGATTCGACTACCAACGAAGGTTGGACGGTAATTGCGGGCAGCGCTCACTTGTCCACGCGCTCCTGCTCCTTGGTAACCCGATATCGGAAGACGATGCACACCGGCTCACAGACCGTCCCCGATGGAAAACCCGGTTACATGGGACGAATGAGCACCACCTGAAGCTCGGCATCCGCCGGGCGGGGTTCAAACCCTCGGCCAGGCTGACCTTTGACCGGGCTGAGGCGCACAGAGCGATCGATGCGATGCTCGAAGCCGGTTTTCCGGTCATCATCTGCACGGAGAACAACGAGCACTGGGCTGTTCTCGCCGGGAGGGCGGGATCATCCCAGTACTACTGGATCGATTCGGCCGACGACGATCTGTACGGATGCTGGACGTGGACGGATGTCGCCGACTGGATGGAGCACAACGGCGAGTACTACTTCATCGGCGTTGTTCCGAAGACAAACGCCCAGAAACGCCATTCGGCGGTCCCGGACTTCTACAGGATGTATGCAGAGTTCGACGACGATACCCTTGCCGAATACTGGGGGTGGTATCTCGAGGATCTGCGAAAGTGCTTCGACCTGCCGGAATACACCGCGGGCTCAATCAACGCACGTGACTTCTTTGAATGCTACGGCAGGACGATCTATGATGCCTGCCTGGAAGCATGCCGCGAAGTCGACGAGGAGCTGCTTCGGTGGGAGTATGGCAACTACCGCAAGGTGGCGCTTGTGCACAACATGAATGTCTCCCGCGACCGGATCCCCGAAGCCGTTTCCCGGCTCACCGCAGCGGTCACCTACGCCGCCGTCGCCTGAACTGATCCAGGAGAGCCTTCCTCTCAATACCGACCCCCCTCGAATCTGCACGATCGGGGGCGGGTCACTCCTGCTTCCACTCGGGGACCCTCCCCGGTGTCCACGGCGCCCCCAGACGCTCCAAGGTTGTCTCGATTCCCTTCAGGTCAACCTCCACAAGCTCCTTCAACGGGGCAAGGACAGGCGAAAACTCCTCCGAGGCGGGGTAATTGCCTGCGCGCGCACCGGCAGCGTGGGGGAATACCGGAGATTCCACACCACCCGGTTGAATCCCCTCTGTGACGGGGCGTTGATGCGCCGAACAACGTTCCCCGATTCATCTGTCACCGTCGGTACCATTCAATGATTGAGGAGAAGCGTCGAGACCTCGATGGCTTTCCAATCGTTGCCGTCGATCAGGCGGACAAGCCTTCCCTGTTTGTCGATAACCGCCGTTCTCAGATTATGCTCGAGCATTCCCTGGCCGGGTTGGTAGACCAGGCCAAACCCATCGGCGAAGAGGGCGAGCGTTGAACCGCTGGTGTCGACATCCGTAACGAAATCCCATACCCCGAAATCGGCCCCGTACAGGAGGCCGTAATGCTTCAAGACAGCCGGCCGGTCGAACGCCGGGTCAAAGCTCACCGAGAGGAGATGCCACGTTCCGTCGAGATGGTGATTTCCCTTCAGGATGCGCTGGATGTCCGCGAACTGTTGGCTCATCCTGATGCAGAAATCGGGGAGGGGACAGCGCGTATAGATGAATGTGACAGCGAGGCTTTTCCCCCGGAAATCAGAGAACTTGATTTCCCTGCCGTCCTGATTCACGAGTCGGACATCCGGGACCTCGTCCCCCTCCCTGAGGACCTGCGCGAGTCTCACCTGGTCAGGAGAAAGCGTGGAAACGGATTCTCCTCTCCTGAGAGGCGCCAGGGATTCCAGCCAGCTTTCCGTCCTCGAGACGGCAAGCGTTGCCCCCACAGAGTCCCCGGCGGAGAGACCGCGGAGCAGCTCACGGTCTTTGACCTTGAACGGCATGGTCATCGCAGGCATGTAGTCGGGAATCTCCTCGTGGGAAATGACAATCCTCAGCCTGGCGGTGTCGATTGCCATCACCTCCCCCCGGAGTGCGAATGTCACAACGTCGGTGGATTGGTCCTTCTTCGAACAGGAAAGGGCGAGGAATCCGACCAGGACAACGATCAGCGGTCTCATGTGTTCACACAGTTCGGATACTGGTGGGGTGCATACCCTCTTTGATGACGGACGTTTGGGACCATGACGCATCCCTCCGGACCGGGGTTCCCCCGGCGCAGGAGGAGCGAACCGGGGAGGGAAAGATGACCGCATGTTCTGGCGTGTGCCGAATGATACGGAAGTAGGGCGTGAGGGTCAATGCTGTTGCCGCCCTGTGCTTCATGCCCGGCTCCGTTCCTCCCGAGAAGACCGAAAATCTCCCCCCCTGATGGACGTTGTGGTCAACCCCGCCCAGCGCCCGGGCGGAATGCCCCTCCCCCCGCGTGGTACCTCCTTCCGAGCCCCCGGACCCGGATGGCCGCTTCTGCCCCGGGCGAGTTCATATTCTCCTTTAGGAAACGGACGTAAATGACGACGGGCCGGCGAAAGACCGCATCAATGGGCAAAATTTGCGATAATTCTGCAACCTCTTTTCGGGAGCATCCGTACTACATAACAGGAGACGTGGATACATCGTTGTCGTATCGTCGTCGGCACCGGAGGAACAGAAATGCAAAGGACCCTCTCCCTCCTTGTCATCGCGGCACTCGTGTGTCTCACGGGGTTTGCCGGTGAACAAAAAGTAGTCTCGCTGCGTGACTTCAGCGGGACAGAGTTGAAGTATGCGGGTATGGATGTCAGTCAGCCGGTAACGATCCATATCCGCGCGCTTGGCGGTGGCGGGGACTATGGCTGGTCGAACAAGAGCGACAACATGTTCGCCTACGGCTGGATCATCAACGCCGCGACGCGCGAAATGGTTTGGACCATGACCGTGGCCAACACGTCGAAATCCGGGGACGACCGGCAGTTCGACGGCACGCTTTCCCTTCCGGCGGGCAGCTACGAAGTGTATTTTACCGCCTACGCCTTCACGCTGCATTCGACCTTCACGCACATTTCTGCCAACGTCGACCACCGGAGTGTCCCGTTGTTCGGTGACACCGGCGAAGGGAAGCGCAACTTCTTCTCCTGGTTCAAGGATTTCTGGTCCGAAGATATCAACAAGGAGTTTCAGAAACGCTCGCCCCGGTGGGGCATCGATCTGTTTGTCGACGGCTCCATGGCGGGGACCATTGCGTCGTTCACGCCCCCCCGCGACCAGCCGAACACCATCGCGCGGGCGATCGGCCTTGGCGACAACCAGTGCATCCGCATAGCGTTTGAAATGCTGGAGCCGGGTTCTCTGCACCTCTACATGCTGGGCGAGCGCGGGAACGACAATGACATGGCCGACTACGGCTGGATTGTCAATCTGGCCGACAGAAAGCGTGTGTGGGATATGAACACCCGGGGCAACCTCTCCGCCGGCGGAGCCAAAAAAAACGTCGTATTCTCGGGTGATGTTTCCCTCCAGAAGGGACAGTACCAGCTCTATTACATCACCGACGGGACGCATTCCATGGCAGACTGGAACCTCGCCCCGCCGTCCGATCCCCTGAACTACGGCGTTACCATCAGCCTCGCCGACCCGGGGGACCGGAGGAAATTCCGGCAGATCCAGGTCAACGATTACGACAACGTGATCGTGAGCATCGTCCACCCCGGGAACGACGAGCATGCCACCAGGGGCTTTGCCCTGAAAGAAGACGCCGACGTCCGGGTGCTCTGTTTCGGCGAGCGGTCGAACGCCAGGCGCATCATGGCCGATTACGGACAGATCCTTGACGCCAGGACGAGGAGCAAGGTGTGGACCATGGACGTGGACCGCACCTTCCATGGGGGGGGAGCCTCGAAAAACAGGTACGTGGATGAGGTCGTCCATCTCCCGAAAGGAAGCTACGTCGTTACCTACACTACTGACGATTCTCACTCGTACGACGACTGGAACAGTGATCCCCCGTTCGACCCGGAGCACTATGGCATCACGGTGATGGGTGCCGGACCCCGGTTCTCTTCAGCCATCGTGGGTACGTTCGTCGAGGAACGGGACAAGAACATCATCGCGCAGATCGTCCACGCGGGCGATAATGAAAACCGGTCGGAAGATTTCAAGATCGACCACTCGATGCGGGTTCGCATCTACGCCATCGGCGAGGGACAGGGGCGGGAGATGTTCGACTACGGGTGGGTTGAGGATGGGCGATCGGGGAACGTCGTCTGGGAGATGACCTACCCCATGACCTTCCACGCCGGAGGTGGTCGGAAGAACCGGATGGTGAACACGACGATCATGCTCGACCGGGGCGAATACCGGCTCCACTGGCGCAGCGACGACTCGCATTCCTACGCTGAATGGAACGTCGATCCGCCCGAGGATGAAGAATACTGGGGCATCACGGTCTATCGCGACGAGGGAAACCTTCTCGTGGCGCCGCAAGCGCCTCACCCGAATGACGATGACGATGAGGCAGTGCCTCCCGAACCGCCGCATCCGCCTGCAAAGCTGCCGAAGCACAAGACCGGGCGCTAGTGCCGGGCGCTCTGCGAGCACCCGCCAGGCAGGAAGCGGCCTTCCGCTCGCTCTGTCCCTGCCTCCGCCATCGCGCCTGATTCCCCTTCATTCCTCGTCAATGACCCACTGATCCAGGAGCTTCTCAGGCATGCCGTCCACAAACCGTGACGGTTTCGAGAGGATCATGCCCGTCTCCCTGTCGTACACATTGATCGGGTATGTGATGAAAAGGTTTTCCTTGGCCCGGGTGCAGGCAACATACATGAGACGGCGTTCCTCCTCCATGGTGTCGTCGCTGGCCGCCGCGCGAGTGACGGGGAACCGGCCGTCAAGGGCATAGAGCACGAAGACACTGTGCCACTCGAGCCCCTTCGCGCTGTGGATGGTGCTGAGGACCAGCTTCTCATCGTCAGCGCCCGGATCGACGATGTCCGTGACGCTGTCGGTTGTGGGTTCCAGGGCAAGGTCGGTGAGAAGCGTGGAGAGCGACCGGTAGCGCTCGGTGACCTGCTGAAACATCTCCAGGTCCTTCCGTCGCTTGTGGTAATCGTCGTACCGGGTCGTGAACACGGGCTCATAGTACTCGAGCAGGCGCTGCACCCGGTCGGCGGGCATCAGATGCTCGTGGGCTGCGTCCTTCAAGGCCTGGAACAGCGTCCCGAGCCTGTCCGGGAACGTGTGGAAATTCGACCAGAAGGCCGGCAGCGTTGTCGAGCTTCCGGCCTGTTCCGCCTTGACCCTTCCCGCCAGAATATCCTCCAGCACCCGCTCGGCCGTTCGAGGCCCGACCCCGTCGACCAGCAGCAGGATCCGGTTCCACGCCACCGCGTCGCGCGGGTTGGCGATGACGCGCAGATAGGAGACGAGGTCCTTGATGTGGGCGGTCTCCATCAGCTTCAGGCCTCCGTACTTCGCAAATGGGACGTTCGCCCGCGTGAGCTCAAGCTCCAGGTCAAACGACAGGTATCCAGAGCGGAAGAGGATAGCGATGTCGCTGAGCGGCACTCCCTGTTCGCGGAGCTCAAGCACCTTCTGCACGACGAAACGCGATTGAATATTCTCGTTCTGCGCCGCAACGATCACAGGCATCTCCCCGCCGGGCCGCCGGGTGAAGAGCTCCTTGGAGAACTTGTGTCTGGTCATGGCGTTCCTGAACGATGCACTGAACTCTCGGAGCCCTACTGTCCCCCCCCCTCGCCCCCGGGTGCCCCGGCGCCGCCCCCTTACCGGCCGAGCAGCTTCGCAAGCTGCCTGATGTATTCAGGGGTGGTCCCGCAGCACCCCCCCATGAACGAGGCTCCCAGGCCGATCCATCGCCGCGCGAATCCTGCGTACTCCGCCGGGTCCACGTCACATTCCATCGCCCCCGGTCTTCCCGAAGCTTCTCCCCCCGGTATCCCGGCATTTCCGTACACGCCGAACGGCAGACGGGTGGTCGTTTTCAGCGTTGCGATCGCCTTTTCCATGAACCGTGGTGAGACACAGTTGATCGAAAATGCGGAAGGGCCGAGGGGTTCGATCGCCGAGACCGCGCCTGAGAGCGGCTCCCCGGAGTAGAGGTTGCCGTCCGGGGCACAGAGGAAACTGACCACTGTCTCTCTGCCGGTCCCTACCGCCGCTCTGCAGGCGGCCGCGGCCTCCCGGATGGTCCCCATGGTCTCACACAGGAGCACCTCCGCCCCGGCCTCGGCAAGGCGGCGGGCATGGGCGGCGTGTTCCCCCCCCAGCTCGGGCTCCGGCGGAACCAATCCGGGGGCATAGCAGTCCTCGAGCGGTGCGATGGAGCCGGCGATCAGCACCCTGCGCTCAGGAAACTCTTCGCGTGCCAGATGCGCAAGCCGGACCGCGAGGCGCGTCAGCTCCTCCGAACGGTCCGCCAGTCCCGCCTTGAGGAATGTCCGTCGTGTGGTCCGGAACGTGTTGGCCGTGATGATATCGGCCCCGGCAGCGATGTAGTCCCGATGGATCTGCCGGACAATCTCCGGGTCGTCGATCAGCGCCCGCGCTGACCAGAGCGGGAGGGCGGTGTCGGCTCCCCGCCGGCGGAGCTCCGTTCCCATGGCGCCGTCAAGGACCCGCACCGCAGGGGGCCGGAAGGCTCCGGTCTTTTCCCCCGGCATCGGGATCATGGCTTGTCCCGCCTTGCGAGCCGTATCCGGCCTCCAGGCGTCCTCATCGTTTGAACATTGCCCTTCCCTGCGCGGCAGCCAGCCCTCTCCGCCCCCTCACCGCATGTGCGGCCCGGCCGTGCGCCCCGTTTCGGATCAGTCCCGCGCCCGGCGGATGATCTCGTTGGTCAGATCGAGGATCGGCTGGGTGCTCCGGTAGTTCTCTTCCAGTCTGATCACGTTGCACCCCGGATACTGATCCGGGAAGTCGAGGATGTTACGGATCGTTGCGCCGCGGAAGCTGTAGATGGACTGGGAGTCGTCTCCCACCACCATGACGTTGCCATGGCTCGAAGCCAGGAGCCGGATGATCTCCGCCTGGATCAGATTGGTGTCCTGGTATTCATCCACCATGATGTACCTGTAGCGCGCGCAGAGCGTCTCGCGCACCTTCGGGGCGTCGCGCAGCAGCTTGCGCAGGTGGAGCAGCAGGTCGTCATAATCCATCAGGTTGTGATGGGCCTTGTAGACCTCGAACGCCTGCTGCAGCCGGAGGATATCGTCGCAATGGTCTTCGTAGTGGGGGTACTCCGTGCCCAGCACCTCTTTGACGCTGCGCACGGTGTTGACCGCCTTCGAAAAAATGTCATACAGGGTCTGCTTCCGGGGGAAGCGCTTCTCGCGGGTATCGAACTTCATCTGGGTGCGGAGAAGATTCACCACGTCCTCGGCGTCCCCCTGGTCCAGGATGGTGAAGGAGGAATCAAACCCGACCAGGGGAGCGTACTGGCGGAGCACCAGGTTGGCAAACGAATGAAACGTGCCGCCCGATACCTTCTCGCAGCGGGCGTCCAGGAGCATGGAAGCGCGGCGCAGCATCTCCTGGGCTGCGCGGCGGGTGAAGGTCAGCAGGAGAATCGACTCCGGGGGGACCCCCAGCTCGACGAGGTACGCAACCCGGTAGACGATCGTCCGCGTCTTCCCCGTTCCCGCCCCGGCGATGATGAGGTGGGGGCCGTTGACCGACGACACGGCCGCAAATTGCGCGGGGTTGAGCTGGTTCCGGTAGTCGATCTGAAAATGATGCTCCGTCTCCTGAGGCGGCTCGGCGAAGGGGGTTTTCTTCAGCAGATACTTTTTCATGAGTCGGCATCGTTTCCCGGGCAGCGGTCACGCAGTGGCGGGACCGTGCGCGCGCTCCTCGTCAGAGCTTCTCTTCCGGATAGCGGTCCAGGACATCGAGGATGGCCTCGATCGTCTTGGGTGAATTTCCCTCCGCCCGGTTGTTGAAGTATGCGTACAGCGTCCTCCCGTCTGCAACACAACGCCGGATGGCCTCCACGATCCCCTCGCGCAGCTCGGGATTCTCCTCCCTGATCCGGTCGTACGGCGTGAACGACTGCACCGCCTCCTCATATGTGCGCCCCGGCTTCAGGAGGGCGCGGATCACCGAGTAGCCCGCCGTCAGCACCCCCGCCACCTGGATCTGCTGGATGACCGGCGGCATGCGGGTCCAGCTGTTGATCACGTGCGCCACGCCGTGCGCGCGGAGCATCGCAAGGTACTCGCCGGTGAGGAAGTCGGCGTTGCGCACCTCCACGGCGTACAGGTATCCCTTCGGGAGCTTTGCAAGGAAGCCGTCGAGCAACTGGACGAAGCTCCCGGTGGTCACACCTGAGCTCGGGTGGAACATGGAGAACTCAAAGATGATCGTTCCCCGTTTCCCGTGCAGGACATCGAGCGGTCTCAGGAATGCTTCCTCGAAGAGGTCCGCATTGAGGAAGTCGGGATTGTTCATTCCCGCGGAGGAGCCGTAGCGCGGGATGTTCGGGTAACGCCGGATGGTGATGCGGTCCGTCACTTTCAGGGCGAGCTTGAAATCCTCAGGTGTCTGGTCATTGATCCGCGCCATGGCGTCGGGGGCCGGGAAATCGTACAGGGCAAAGTCGGCGCAGACAGTGGGGAAGAGGGTGGCGTATTCGGCCAGGCATTCCTTTTCGAACACGCGCTGCGACGGGTACGGCCTGGTGTAGACCTGCCCCTTCCACCCGGAGTATTTCCAGGATGATGTTCCCAAAAGAATGCCGCGGCGGCTCCATGCGCGCAGGCGGCCGCGGTTCTTCTCCGCGTACTCCGCCTTCCCCGGGGCGGTGTCGTCCGGGAAGAGGGAAAGCGTGCCGCCGGTGTCCTTTGTGCGCTTTGCCATGCAGTAATATAGAACGCCGGGGGGAAAAGAAAAAGTCCGCCGCGCGGCGGACTTTTCCCGGACATGCGCTGCGCCTGCTCAGCCGAAATTGATGCCCGTGAGCAGTGTGAAGACCACCCAGAGAATCCAGAGCGCGAAGACGAGCGCCATGACCTTGGGTACGTCCCGGCGGAAGAGGTGGCCGAGGCCGATGCTGACGACCACGAGGTTCCAGATGGTGAAGGCGTTGATCTTGGACAGGGCGACATGCAGCTTGTTGTCGGTCGAGAAACTGCCCAGGACGGCAAGGGCCAGGCTGGGGCTCGCATGAAGGTTGTCCAGGCCTACCACCATGATGGTGGTGACGATCGATTCGAGGATGCCGATGAAAAAGACCAACCCCACGACCTCCACCACCTTCATGTACGGGGCCTGGGCCTTGATGATGGATTTTCCAAGAAGCCAGTAGAGGAGGGAGATGACAAACAACGCGATCGGCGTCAAGACGATCAGAGCGCCGGCCTGGAACGCGACGAAGATCGGCGAGGCGGGGTTGGAGAACGCTTCCGCCTGCTGCCGGGCCTGGTCCGCCTGCTCAGGTGTCAATTTCCCCTGCTGGATGGATTCCTGAAACTTTTTCTCCATGTTCTGATGGATCTGATCCTTCAACTGGTCGAGCAGGGACGGGTTGTGCATCATCACCTGCGACATGGCGAAGGCGACGACCACGAAGATCAGGAGCGGGACAAGCCAGTTCGATGCGGTCGGAGGCGTGTCCCGGACGTTATCGAACAGCTCGCCGGGAGAGGAAAAGATGTCCGTGATTTTTTCCGTGAACGACAATGGTTTGATGGCGGCCTCGGCCGGTGCAGGAACGGTGGGGGTATCTTCCATGGGGCTTCCTCCGGTTGTGGTGGGCAGCGGCAACATAGGAAAAAAACCCCTGAGAATCAACGGATCCAGCCAGACGACATTTGTGTCGTTTCTTAACTTGACAATACGACAAATTTGTCGTATCTCGCATGTGGGCCCCGGAGTCACGGCCGTTCACGGGAACACTTGGACTGCCCTCGCAATGCACCGCAGGAAGGGATGATGTCATGATGCATAGGTCGCTTGGCATTCTGATGGCAATGTTGAACAACGATCTCGCGCGGCAGTCGGTTCTCCGCCGCCGTGCGGCCTGAAGGGGACTCACCATGCGACCACCGGCGGCCACCGGTCCGATGTCACCACAGACGCCCCTCGTGCCGTCACCGGCCGGTGTTGTTCCGTACTCGGCGCTTGTCCGGCAGTTTCACGCGGAACCCCGCGGCAAGCTGTACTGCCTGCACGGCAGCCGGTTCGCCTTCCGTATCGCACTGTCCGCCGCCGCACAGCTCCTTCTCCGCGGCATCCCCGTGGCGCTGGTGGATGGGACCAACAGGTTCGATCCGTATTTCATCGCCGAATTCGCCCGGCGCGTCTCTTCGCGCGGCGGTCCGCCTCCCGCAGCCCTGCTCGACCGCATCTATGTCTCCCGCGCTTTTACCTGCTATCAGATGGAGGCGGCGGTCACCGAGAAGCTCCCCTCCTTCATCGCCCGCGCCGGCGTGCCCGTGGCCATCCTGTTCGGTCCGCTCGACACGTTTTACGATGACCAGGCTCCTTTCTTCGAGGTGCAGGCGGGGGTGGAACGCATGATCGGGGCCCTGCGGCGTCTGCGCGACAACAGGATCGGGGTGCTGACAGCCTCGGAGGATGTGCGGCTCGCGTCGCGCGAGCGAAGCCGCCTCTTCCCCCGCCTCGCCGCGGCCATGGACAATGTGTTCAGGGTGACCGAAGCGGAGGGAAGACCCCGCATCCTCCTGGAACAACGGCCCCGCCTGCAGGCGGACGCCCCGCAGCCGGTGCGGCCCGATGAACGGAGATTGCTTGCACCTCCGGCCGCGTGATCGGGCCGGAGACCTCAGAGATGTAGAAACACACACAACGCCTGTCGCGGCTGCTCCTCTCACCGGGAGCAACCGTGTACCGGATGAGCGTTGGCGAGAGCGATCAAGAGAGTGTTGTGAAGGGAGGTCCCTATGGGCCGCACAGTTCCCACATTCACGATGGTGCTCCAGCAGGAGATCGACAGCTGGGGCAAGTTCCGCCGCGGACTCCGGAAGGAGGACCAGGAAGCGCTCGATGACCTCTTCCGGGCGGCACAGCTGCAGCTGGCCGGCAGCGCGTATGCCGCCCGCCCCATCCCGTTCGAAAGCGTCGCGATGGCGATGCTGCTGGCGCAACAGCAGCGAATCCGGAAGCTCGAGGAGGCTCANNATGCAGAACACCGGGCGTCAGGTCATGATGCAGACCACTGTCAGCGGATGGCTGTTCGACATCTACGCGTCGCCGCAGGGGGTGACCCTGTGGCTGATCGACCGCGAGGGACGGAAGCACATGTGCACCGCGCCGTTCGTTCCTTCGTTCTACCTGGAGGTGGATGCCGCCGGTGCGGCGCGCGCCGCCGCGCTGGCCGCGCGCTTTCCGTTCCAGGTCGAGCTGCGCCCCGACCGGCGCCGGGAAATCTACTCCGACGAGGAGCGTCCCGTCTACCGGGTCGACGTCCACGATCCTATGCGGCTCAGAAAGGTAGTGCAGGCGCTCGAACGCCACTTCCCGCACTTCGTCTTCTTCGACTCCGACATCCCCGTGCCACAGCTCTTTCTCTATACGACAGGGCTCTTTCCGCTCGCCTGCGGCGAGTACCGGCTTGACGGGGACCTCCGGCTGGACTCCTGGGAGTTGCACGATACCCGCGAGGCGGTGGAGTACACGATGCCGCCGCTTGTGACCATGACGCTCAAGAACCGCCCGGATTTCGTGTCGGCCAAGCACCGCAAGTCCTTCCAGCTTGAAGTCGGCTATGACGGCCGGACCTACGCTCTCGAACACCAGGAAGCAGGCGGCGTGGTGCAGGCGCTGACCCGCCACATCGAACGCTGCGACCCGGACATCATCATGACCGAACATGGCGATGCGATCCTCCTCCCCATGCTTGCCCGGCAGGCGGCGGAAATGCAGGTGAGCCTCCCCCTCAACCGCGACCCCGCCGCAGGCTACATCACCAGCAAAGCGTCGAGCTATTTCACCTACGGCAGAATCGTGCACAAGGAGGGGGCCTTCGAGCTGGCCGGCCGGTGGCACCTCGACACCGAGAACTCATTCATGATGGGAGAAGCCAGCCTGGACGGCGTGGCGGAGATCGCGCGGATGACCCAGCTGCCGGTGCAGCACCAGTCGCGCGCCACCATCGGCTCCGCACTCTCCTCCATGCAGCTCTCCTGGGCGCGCCGCCACGGCTACCTCATCCCCGCCAGGAAGCGCGAGCCGGAGGAGTTCAAGTCCGCCAGTACTCTGCTGCTGGCCGACCGGGGAGGACTGATCTTCCAGCCTGAACTGGGGTTCCACGAGCAGGTGGCGGAAATGGACTTTGTGTCCATGTACCCCACCATCATGGTGGAACACAACGTGTCCCCGGAAACCGTCAACTGCCGGTGCTGCCACAATACCCGCGTTCCGGAAATCGGCTACACGATCTGCGAACGACGGGAGGGCATCGTGCCGTCCACGCTCCGGGCGGTCGTGCAGAAACGGGGTATCTACAAGAAGCGGAAGAAGGAGCTCAAGGCCGCCGGAGACCCCGGATGGACGCTGTACGACCGCCGCCAGAATTCGCTCAAGTGGATGCTGGTTACCTGCTTCGGATACCTGGGCTACAAAAATGCGCGGTTCGGCCGGATCGAGGCGCATGAGTCGGTCAACGCGTTCTCCCGCGAACTGATTCTGCGTGCCAAGGAGATCGCGGAGGGTCACGGCTACCATTTTGTGCATGCGATCGTCGATTGCATGTGGATCAAAAAGGAGGGGGCCGCCGAAGCCGACTATGAACGGCTCGCCGCCGAGATACGGCGCGAGGTGGGTATCGACATCTCGCTCGAGGGAATCTATACCTGGATCCTCTTCCCGTCCTCCAAGATGGATCCCCTCGCCCCCACCGCAAACCGGTACGTGGGGTGGTATACTAACGGCGAGATCAAAATACGGGGCATCGAGGTGCGGCGCCGCGACACGCCGCTCTTCATCAAGCGGATGCAGGGAGAGATGCTGAAACTGATGGGAACGGCACACGGGGTGAAGGAAATGGAGGCTCTGGTGCCGGCAGTGCTGGCGAAGGCGGCCGAGTTCATCACGGAGCTCCGCGCAGGCAGGACCCCCCCCCTCGATCTGGTGATCCACTGCCACCTTTCGCGGGAAGCCGAGGAGTATACCACCAACACCGTCAACGCCGTTGTGGCACGGACGCTCGAGGAAGCCGGCATCCACCTTGCCGCGGGAGAGATGGCGGAGTATATCGTTGTGGATGCCAGTGGGAAAAAAAGGCCGGAAAAGGCCCGCCCGCTCGCCCTGTATGCCTTCGAGGACGGTTACGACCCGGACTTCTACACGAAACTCACGCTGAAGGCCGTGGAAACCCTCCTGTCGCCGGCCGGCTATTCTCTTGAGCGGCTGCAGGAAATGTTCATGCCGAAGCCCGCCAGGCGCCCGGTAGCCCGAAGGGGGAGAAAAGGAGGGGAGCAGCTGGATCTGTTCCAGCCTGTTCCGCGGAACACTTCACGGCAGCCGGCAGGGAGAATCGCCTGAACATGAAAAGCCCAGGGCCGCAGAACATGGAAAACCGGCAGCAGGGAGAACACAAGAGCCGCGACGAACCCGCGAGGAACTCGGTTGCCCGCAACCCTGTTCGAAGCATTGCTCCATCCATGCCGTTACCGCCTGCAGTCCCCAGCAGTCCGTTCACACACACTACCAAGGAGGTTCGTATGCGATACTCTGTCACTCTGCTGATTGCTCTGCTCGTCTGTCTTCCGCTTGCCGCTCAGGACAAAGCCGATTCACCGGCCATGCAGGAGATGATGAAGAAATGGCAGGAGGCAATGACTCCCGGACCGGCGCACAAGACCCTCGCCGGTATGGAAGGGACGTGGGACGCCGAGGTGAAGAGCTGGATGGGCGGCCCGGGTGCTCCCCCGACCGTCTCGAAAGCCACATCCACCATAAAAATGGTGCTCGGCGGCCGCTACCTGCAGGAGGAGGTCAGCGGGCAGATGATGGACCAGCCGTTCAACGGGATGGGAATTACGGGGTACGATAACCTCAACAAGAAATATATCAGCTTCTGGATCGACAACATGGGGACGGGCATGTCGACGATGGACGGGACGATGGATCAGACCGGCACCGTGCTCACCATGTACGGGAAAATGGACGAGCCGGGTACAGGAGAACACGGGAAGAACTTCAAGGCTGTGACCAGGATCGTCGACAAAAACAAGCATGTCTACGAGATGTATGATCTTGTCCTGGGAGAACCGCCGGCCAGCAAGATCATGGAGATCGTCTACACGCGGAAGAAGTGACGCCGTTTGTCATCCCGCTTCTGCGGGCTGACGCCGTTTGTCATCCCGCTCCTGCGGGCTGACGCCGTTTGTCATCCCGCTCCTGCGGGCTGACTCGGGCAGTCCCGCAAGAGCGGGAAGCTTTCAGTGCCGCCCCCCCCAGCGGGGCTAAAAAAACATTTCCCCCCGCTGATGTTGCGGAGGACCGGTCAGCCCAACGGCCGGTGTCCCAAGGCTCCCTCAGGCGGCGCCCCCTACGGGCGCTGCCCGGAGCTCTGCCCCTCACGGGGCGTCTCGCATCCGCATCTCAGCCGGGGGTATCTCGAGTGAGCCCCGCCAGGGGCGGCCTGGAAGCCCTAGCGAACGTCGTACCTGAGGAACGCCGCCAGAGAGCCGGCAAGAGCGAACAGCGTGATCGCCGCCAACATTCCGGCATGAGGCATCACCGCCAGGATCAGCTCCCCGGTCGGGCGAACGGGAGGCGAGAACCTCGGCACACCGCTCACGTCTATTGTGCCCCGTTCGCGCGGAGCGCTGAAGCTGAACCCCTTGTTTGAATCGAAGGTGATCCTCATTCCTCCCGATCCCCCAGTCTCCTTCTGCCTCTTCTCGACGTAGGCATTGAATAGCGTGCGATAATCCTGGATGGCGTTCTCGTAACGCGTCTTCAGGCCCGGGTCCGTCCCCGCCAGGGTCATGGCCGCGAGCTGGTATGCTGATGCAGGTGAGATCATCGCCAGCGCGTAGCCCAGCCCCTCCTGAGCGTTCTTCCTGTTCCGCAAATCCTCCTCAAGCCTCCTCCCCTCCGCCTCGATCCGCGCCTGCATTGTCTTGCGCTCCCCGTCCTCCTCGTCCATCCACCCCTGGATGTGGGCGTCGCGGTAGACATCCCGCTCGGGATCGCTCATGCCCTGTTGTGGCTCCTGGCGCTGCCTCCAGCGTTCGCCAGCCGCCTTCATGTATTCCTCCCACTGGCCCTTCGCAAAGGCATCCCGCTGCCCCTCTACCTCTGCCACGCTCGGAACGGGGATCGAAAGTCCCGCAGCCATCATCGCTGCCCGGGGGAGGACCAAAACGAGCAGGATCCACCCGGCCAGACAGATCAGGAAAGCGACATTCGACCGCCTCGTGAGCGCCGAAACGAGAATCCCGAACACCAGGAAGCATGTGAAGAAGAGGAGGGAGAGGCCGAGCAGCATGGCGAACCGGACCCAATCCGGCCCTGTCATCGGCACCCCCTGGACCATCACGAGCAGAGCGGCAATCAGCACGGGAATCGTCAACGGCACGATCAGACCCAGCCATGCCCCCGCAAATTTCGCTAGGATGAACTGTACCCGGGGAACGGGGTTGGCGAACGTAAGCTGCAGGGTCCCCTGTTCCCGCTCCCCGTTGACTGAGTCGTACGAGAACAGGATCGCGAAAAGGGACAGAACGGCCGTCACGATGAACGCGAAATCGATTGAGCGGAACAGGGCAAAGACCGGATCATCGCCATAGGCGCTGTTCTGCAGCTTCACGGGGTCGGTCGCGTCGACGCTCGAGAAGCGGCCGACGTCGTTGGACACACCTGTCACGAATACCTGGAGCGGATCGGCGGTGCGGAAAGCCTCCACGCTGGCCCCCATCCAGCCCGACTGCTGGGAGAGACGCTCTTCGGAGAGCCGGCGGGCCGTATCCGTCTGCCTGACGGCGTTCTGGTATTCACGGATGCCGATCTCGACGCTCAACAGGACCAGGATCGACGCCGCCGCAAAGGTGGCTGCGAACCTCGGACTGAGGAGCANNCTCGTTCTCCTGCCCGTTGACCCGGGTGCGGGAACCGGGACTCCCGGGGACAGAACGCCATCTACCTCAGGTCGTACCTCAGGAAGGCCCGGAACGCCACGGCGACAAAGACAGCATTGAATGCCAGAAGGATCGCCAGGTTCAACAGGACACCCTGGAACACGTCCGCCAGGCGAATCGGCCTGTAGCGGAATTCGGGAAGCTCGTACGGATTGATCGGCTTGGGCTTTTCACCGGTATCATTCCTCATCCTCATGACGATCGTCCCGCCTCCCGGGTTCATGCCGGTCTTTTCCAACATGAATCTCCCGAATTCCGCCTGATAGGCGCCCGCTGATGCCAGGAAGTGGTCCTTGAGGCTGAGCGACGTGCCCGCCAGCCCGCCCGCAGCAAGAGACAGGGCGGCCGATGGAGAGAATCTGGCCAATCCAAGGGCCAGCCTCTCCTGCACCTGTTGCGCATTGTGCCGCTCCTCGTTCAGCCTTGTCGAGAGCTCGCGCATCTTCTTGTCCCTCTCGTCGGCCAGCTTTTCCATGAACTGCTGGAACTCCTTCATCATGGCTCCCGGGTCCCCTGTGGCCGACGGCTTGAACTGCGCCGTCTTCTCGCGGTCCTCGGCAAAGAGCTGCCTGCCCAGCTGCGCCTTTCGGGCGGCGACCTCGTCCACCGAGAGGACGTCGACGGCCCGGCCTGCAAGGAGCACCGAGGCCCGGGGTATGATGAGCACTGCGAAGATCCAGATCACCAGAAGGAAGAGAAAAGAACTCGAGGACCGGCTGGTGAGCGAAGAAACCGCGACCGAGAGCGTGACAAAAACGCCGGTATAGAGCAGCCCCGCCAGGATGATCAGCGCAAGGCGGATCCATTCGTCCGAGCTGAGCGGGACTCTCATCAATGGAAGGATGGCGCAGCCGATCAGGACGGGTATCAACAGCGGAACGGCAAGGGCCAGGAAGGTGCCAAGGACCTTCCCGGTGATATAGACGGTGCGGGGGAGCGCGTTGGCAAAGGCTAGGCCGAGCGTGCCGCGCTCCTTTTCGCCGTTCACGGCGTCGTACGCAAAAAGAATGCCGAGCAGGCTGAGAACGATTTGAAACACAAAATCCAGATCCAGAAGCCTGAACCCCGCAAGCGCCGTCTCTTCACTGTACCGGCTGTCGGTGGCGCTCACCTCGCCCCTTCCTTCGATCTGCACCGTCCGTCCGATGTCGTTGGAGACCCCCGCGACCAGGGAAGCCAGCGGCTGCGGAGGAAGAAAAATCCTGTTGTCGCGCACGGAGATCCAGTCCGTCACCCCGTCTAATTTCCTCATGTTCTCCCCCTTTGCGGCCTCGTATCGGGCCATGCTGGCCTGGTAGTTCCGCGCACCCGCCAGAAAGGCGAAGACGATCAGGACTGCGCCCACACCGAACGTTACGGCGAATTTGGCCGTCCCGATGATGTCCCGCAGCTCCTTCGAAATGATATGCGTGAGCATGATGCCTCTCCCGTGATGACCCTCCTGTGAACGCCCCATTCCAGCCTCAGCTTTCCCGCAATGGGCCGTTCATCATGCAAGCGGTACGACCTCACCATTGTGTCCGGCCATGTGTTTCATGTAGAGCTCCTCAAGGTCTGTCCCGGCAAGATCCGCGGCGTCCCGCTGCATCACCAGCCTGCCGCGGTTCATGATGCCGACCGTGTCGGCGATCTCGCGGGCGCGGAAGATGTCGTGGGTGGACATCAGGATCGCCTTACCTTCGCCGCGCAGTGAGGCGAGCAGCCGGAGAAACTCGAAACCCGCCTGCGGGTCCAGGCCCGAGGTCGGCTCGTCCAGCAGGATGGCGGGGGCATCTTTCAGAATCGCGATCGCAATGCCGCATTTCTGGCGCATCCCCTTGGAAAAACTCCTCAGCCGTTTGTCGTGCGCATCGGCCTGGAGCCCCACACGCAGCAGCACATCTTCCAGCTCTTTACGCGCAAAGCGGCGTCGGCTGCCGAGCCGGGCGAAGAACTCGAGGTTTTGGAGGGCGGTGAAGTTCGGATAGAGCATGACATTTTCGGAAACGAAGGCGACCTTCTCCTTCGCCCTGAGCGGTTCACGGTGTGTGACGATCCCGTCGATCCTCGCTTCCCCCTCGGTCGGCTCCAGGAAATTCAGGAACAGGTTGATAGC
>PMBF01000026.1:23185-56501 GCA_003152875.1 Ignavibacteriota bacterium
TGCTGCCGGCAGGGTCTACCCGTCGCTCTGCCGTCCACCGGGATCCCGGACCGGCCCAAAACTCTCTGCGGCCGATCCGCCCCCCCGCTGCCAAAGGTACTCCCGTCCCGGAGAGCAACCCCGGCTATTTCTTCGAGAGCTTGACGCCGAACAACACGATGCCCCCCACAAGCCCGAGGATCATCAGGACGATGAATGCGCTCCCCAGGATGCTGGTCTCAGCCTGTACCTCCACCGTGGCGGTCTTGTCCTCGGCGTTCACCGGCTCGTTGTCCGAAAGGGCGCTCGTCTGGAGGCGGATCTCGTAACGCCCCGACGATGTCCCCTTCGGGGGAACGAAGGCGAGCTTCACATGGTGTTCCTCACCGACTTCCAGCGACGTGATGACCGCAGGGTCGATCGTCTTCGACCAGTTCAACGGGACGTCAGCCTTCACTGCGATGTTGTCCAGCCGCCGCGTCCCCTCGTTCACCACGTCGACCGGTATCTCCACCGTTCCATCGGGGTGAATCGTCTGGTAGAGCTGGGGGGCCCGCACGAGAAGGCGGCCGCGGCCGCGCGGTACGAGATCGAGTCGTGTGAACCCGACGCCGAGCCCCTCCACCTCCTTTGCACTCCATGTCCTGGCCTCAACATCTCCCATGGCAGCGATGCGGTCCTGCGGGATGACGAGCACATAGAAGGAGATGGCGCGGTCCATGGGTACCTCGGCGGTCGGCCTGTCCGGAAGGGATACCTCCAGCGCAACCTTCCGCGTGTTCACGCTCTCGGTGAAGCGGAACTGTCCCAGACGCGCGCTGCTGGCAGGATCCCGGAAAAGACGGTTGATCTGGCCCGGGAGGTTCACTACCTGCAGGCTGAACGTGTTTGCCGTCCGGCTGAACAGCTCCAGCCTCAGGTCGAAGCGCGCTGTCTTTCCCAGCTCTCCCTCCTGGGAGAACTGGTCGGACTGCACGACGACCGTGTTGGCCGAGACATCCTTCTGAAGGTAAATCTTCATCCGCCGTTCCGTGCCGCTGCCGAAAATCATGCTCACACTGACGGCGTCCAGGTCCTGCAGCAGCGTGAAATCCAGTTCGCGCGGAGCGCCGTACCGGAGCACGTCGATCTTGGTCTCGTACGGCGTGCTGATGATCGCGCCATCGTTGTTCTGAATCGACACATAGACGTTGTTAATGATGTCGGGCTGGAGAGACCGGAAGAGCCTGTCGTCCACGTTTGCCAGCTTCTGGATCTCTTGTGTCCCCCCGGAGGCGTTCGCGATCCGGAGCCGCACATGCTTTGACCCGTCGTGCCCCTGGTACTTGACGGCCCTGTCGATGGTCACGTACTGCTGTTCGAACAGGACCGCCAGGAGCGATTGCTGGTAGTTGACCTCGGCATCGGCAAACTGGCCCTGAGCCCTGTCCAGCTCGGACTGAGAGATCAGGCCCCTGCCAGCGAGCTCCTTCTGACGCTCCAGCTCCTTTCTGGCGACCTCATAAATCCCCTTCGCGCGCTTGAGGCCCAGGACGCGGTATTTGTCGTCCCTCTGGTTGAACATCGATCCCGTCTGGGCCTGGACAGGCGCCGTGCCCGCCAGCATGAAGGCAAGAAGGACCACGATGGTTGCTGGGCGCATGGGATCACTGGTGGCGGATGAGTACTCTGACGACGCCTGAGTCTGTAACGGAAACATACGTCAGCCGTTGCACAACTCATAGTTAAAGAGTGTTAGCGGGTGTTAAGAAGTGTCAAGGGGGTGGCATTTCTCCCGCGGGATCACGTACATTACCCGTGCGAACCTGCTTGACCAGGGAGGGACTGCAAGTTGCCGCTGAAAAGAGAAATAGCGCTGCGTGCGATTGTTGCGGGAATGGTGCTTGCGCTTGCCGGTCTCATCGGCATTCAGTGGCACCTGCTGCGCCAGGCGATGGCGCTGAAGGAGCAGGCGTTCCGCCGTAACGTCTCTGCCGCGCTCAACACGGTGGCCCAGAAAATGGAAGCCGGTGAAGCCTATAGGGATGTCATCGGCATGGCGCTGGCTGTGCCTCCCCCCGGCGCGAAGTCCCACTTTTCCATGGAAGAGGTCCTCACCTCGCACGACTCACTTCCGGAGCACTCCGGCCCCCGCCTTGCAAGGAAGGGGCGGACGGTGGTCACCGTGACAACATCCTCCTCAGGCCCCGGTTCGCAGGCCATGATGTCCGGCCTCGTCGCTCTCCCATTGCGCTCCGAGGGGAACCGGATCCTCTATACCGTCCTCTCCCCGCAGCATGTGCGGCTCCAGCTGTATGATCTTGCCTCCGGGCGCGACACCGTCATCGTGGACACGTTCAAGACTCCGGGCGTCTATGAGGTGCGTGCAGACCGTCGCGTGCCGCAAGGGGGCGGCGACTTCTTCTACAGGTACACCGCCGATTCATCGCAGTTTTACCTCCGGCTCGGCGGTGCTCAGGATCGGGCTTCGGTCTCCGTCAGCGGGGGAGGAAAGCGGGAACTGGTGAACCGTGTTGTGGACAGATTGATCGTGGCGGAACAGCAGCCGATCGAGCGGCGAGTGAAGCCCACGGTGCTTGATTCCCTGCTGACCTCGAGCCTGCGCGATGCGGGCATCCCGCTCCCGTTCAACCGCGCCGTGTATTCCCGGCAGGACAGCGCGCTGACATTGCTCTCACCCGGGGCCGCTCAAGGGGAGCTCAGGAGCTCCGACCTCCGGGCCCGCCTGTTCCCCACGGATCTTCTCTCGCCGCGGAACGACCTCGTCGTCTATTTCCCCGGTCAGCAATCCTTTCTGTTCTCCCAGATCGTTCCGCAGCTGGGAGCGGCCGCACTGTTCACCCTGATCATCGTCCTGAGCTTCATCTATGCGGTGCGAACCATTATGGCGCAGACGCGGCTGGCCCGGCTGATGATCGACTTCATCAACAACATGACGCATGAATTCAAGACCCCCATCTCCACGGTGTCGCTTGCCGTCGAAGCCATCGGACGGCCGGATGTGATCGGGCAGCCCGACAGGGTGCTGCGCTACAACAACGTCATCCGCGACGAGAACGCGCGCATGAGGCTGCAGGTGGAGAGAATCCTCCAGATGGCCGTCCTGGAGAGGGGGGAATACGAGATGAATCTCCTGCCGGTCGATGTGCACGACCTGATCCGGCGGGCCTCCGCGGGTGTCGCCCTGCAAGCGGAACACAGGGGAGGCCGGCTGGAACTCTTCCTCGACGCCCGGGATCATCTGATCAGGGCCGACGCGGTGCACCTGACGAATATCCTCAACAACCTCCTTGACAATGCCAATAAGTATTCCCCCGAATCGCCCCGCATCGCCGTCTCCACCCGGAACGCTGACGGAAGACTCATGATCACGGTAAAGGATAACGGCATAGGCATCGCCGAAGGACACCTCCCCAGGGTCTTCGACAAATTCTACCGCGTGCCGACGGGCAACAGGCACGACGTAAAGGGCTTCGGGCTGGGCCTCAGTTACGTGAAGCTGATGACGGAAGCGATGGGAGGGACCGTGACGATCACAAGCGTGATGGGCAGGGGGACCTCTGTTGGCGTAGGATTTCCTGTGGTATGAAAAGCCAGATGCCGGAAACACCCGATCCGGGCCTGCAGCGGGTCCTCCTGCTGGAGGATGACGCAAACCTGGGATTCGTCCTGCAGGAACACCTGCAGATGCAGGGCTATGCCGTGACTCTCTGTACAAACGGCAATGAGGGGATGAATTCCTTCCGGTCGAATGGCTTCGACCTCTGTCTGGTGGATGTCATGATGCCGAAGATGGACGGCTTCACGTTTGCCAGGGAGCTGCGGCGGAAGGACGACCGGACGCCGATCATCTTCCTGACCGCAAAGTCGCTGAAGGAAGACCGCATTGAAGGGTTTAGAATCGGCTGCGACGATTACGTGACGAAACCGTTCAGCATGGAGGAATTGACGCTGCGCATACAGGCTGTCCTGCGGCGAAGCCGGGGCGGGGCGGTCGAAGAGACTCCTTCGCCTGACATGTTCACTCTCGGCTCCTTCACCTTTGAGGTCGCGCCTCAGGTGCTGCGGCGGGGCGGGGTTGAGCAACGGCTTACTTCCCGTGAGGCGGACCTGTTGAGGCTGCTCTGTCTGCACAGGAACCGGGTGCTGGAACGCGAGCTCGCACTGAAATCAATATGGGGACGCGACACATTCTTCAACGGCCGGAGCATGGATGTCTTCATCTCCAGACTCCGGAAATACCTTCAGAGTGATCCCCGCGTGGAAATCATGAACGTGCACGGGAAGGGGTTCAAGCTGATGGTCCAGGAGTAAGTGCTCCGGGTGCATCGTTCTCCCCGCAACACAGTCCATGCAGGCCGCTCCCTCCCGATGGATTCCGGATGCCCCTCACCCCGCTCATGTGAGTCCTGAGGGGATCCGCGGAGAGGAGAGAAGCGCTGTGAATTCCCTCCATCGCTTCTCCTCGTCCGGAGGCATTCCCGCACGGGAATCGATGTAGGACTTCACCAGGTCCTGCCCGAGGTTGTAATTGATCACGTAGCTCCGGTACTGGTCGAAAAACCTCGTGCGCTGCATCGCACGTTCCGGCGGCATCAGCGCGTAGATCACCAGCCATCGCGCGGCCTCTTCCCGCGTGAACTCTCCGTTCAGATACCTCCTCGCGGCCTCGTTTCCAGCATATCCCAGCCGCTGTGTGAGCCCGTAGATTCTGTAATACGCTTCCGCCCGGTCAGGATCAAGTCCGGCGAGCGGGAAGAGCACGTCGCGTTCGAACCTGAGGCGTTCATCGTGCGTATAGGCCATCTCGATGCCGAAATTCGCTGTTCCTTCGGCGATCAGTGACTGAGGGCTGAAGAGTGCATACACGGTGAATTCCATCCAGCCACGCTTCCGGACGAGCTCGGTCTCAAGCAGGGCATTGTAGACATGGTGACCGGGATACCCCTCGTGGCTGGCAAGATCGATCGCCCGGTCGATGTAGATGGGAAACTCCGTGTTGATCTGGATCAGGCTGTGGCAGTTCCCCTGATACCAGTTGTAGCCGCTCCAGGATTTGCCTGTCACATACTCGATGAGGAAGCTCTCCTCCGGAGGAAGCGGAATGCGCCGGAGAGTCCGCTGGCGGCTCTCCTTCACCGCCGCATTGAAGACGGCATCCAAACGGGTGGGGGGGACGGCAAAGTCCCTCCGGAAGACGTCGAGCCGCTCAGGGACGGAACCCGGGCCGGGCAGGAGCCGCCCCAGCTCATCGAGGATTGTCTGGAAAAACGTCGCCGGATAAATGGGAGCCCTCGCGTCATACAGCGCTTCCGACTCCTCGTCGAAGGTGAGGCGTCGTCCCTGCAGCATCTCCACCCTGGTGATGAGAGACTCCAGTTGCCGTTCAAGGTACCGTCGCCGGAGCCGCCTCATCTTATCACCGGAAGAGCGCGGGACCGCCCGGATCTCGTCGAGCGTTGCGCGCGCCTCGCCCAGGATCTCCTCGAGTTTGAGCATCCGCTCCTTCGCCTCGTTCCTGAACCGTTCAGGGCCGTAAAACGCATCCACATAATCGGGATCGTAGGCGCCGACAGAGAGAACGAGGACGATGTAGCGCTCGGAGACGCTCGAAAGCACATCAGGGTCATCCATACATTTCCTCCTCAATTCCCGCAAAACTGCTCGGCAAAGTATTTTGCGGTGAGTCCTTCGCCGGTCGCCTGCTTCAGGAGCTCGTTCCATTGGAGAGACGCACCCGGCCGGAAGATCCGCTCCTTCAGCACGGTTCCCACTCCCTGATTTCCTGCAAACGAGAATTCCACCGTCTGGTTGCGATGCGCGACCGTCCGGTTCAATGCGCCCAGGATCTGCGATGCCGCCAGTCCTCCGAACATGTAGTTGTGGTAGTAGCAGGGATACTGCGCGATATGGATCTTTGCGGCCCAGTCCGGGGCATTGCGTCCCGGGGGGCGCTTGACGAACTGGTACTCCTCCACCAGGTCCCACCAGAGCTTGTTCAGGTCCTGATCGGGGTCCCGGTACATTGCCCGCTCGAACCGCATCATCACCTGAGCCCACCGGCTGAAGATCAACGACTGGCTCCTCAGGTCTTCTCCCTCTTGCTTTTGCGCCTGCTCTCGCTCGCGGTCATCAATTCCCGCCATCGCCTTCAGCCAGTCGGCATTTTTCGCCTGCCGCTCCATCAGCATTGCGATCGCCTCGGTCATGAACGTGTGGGTTTCAATCCTGAGCAGGAAGGGGAGAGCGGTGTCGATGTTCGCGGAATACACGCAGTGCCCCAGCTCATGGAGCACCGTGGCAGTCCAGGTGATGTTGTCTGTCACGTTGCACATCGTGCGTACATCGCCCCGCCGGTCGATGTCGGTGGAATACGCATGCTGGTACTTCCCCTCCCGCGGGTACATGTCGCTTCTCATGAGGATGCTGTCCACCGGGAGGGTGATCCCCCCATAGAACCGCCGGGCGATATCCACCACGTCCTTGCCTTTGACAAACCTGTCGAAGTCGACCGTGCTGGTCACTGGGGCATCCTGGAAGAACGGGTCGGCGTAGTGCCAGGGTGCGAGGCGGGTCGTGGCGATGTGGAACCGCTTTGCCACTTTTTCATCCATCGTCCCCTTCATCCGGGCATACGGTCCGTCGGTCAGGGTTTTCAGTTCGTCGAAGATTCTGACGACATCGGCTTCGTCCTGCTCATCGGAGGCGAGCATCATCACGTAGAAATTCTCGAAGCCGCACTGCCGGGCTGCCCGGTTGCGCATCTTCACCAGCTCGACCAGCATGGGCGCCACGGGGACGGCCACCTGCTTGCTGGCATCCCATGCCTTCTGTCGTTTCGCCTGGTCGTTCTCCTGCGTCAAGATGGCGTGGATCTCGTTGTCGTTGACCCTCTTCCCGCCGATCGTCCCGCGAAACGTATTGAAGGTCCTGGCGATCGCGCTCTGCTGTTCCGTGATCGACCGCAGCAGTGCCGTGTCGACCTGATTCCTGAGGTAGCTGTTGTACAGGAGCACCAGCTGGCGTTGCAGAAGCGAATCGCGGATCATCCCGCCATCGTGCAGTCCCTTCAGGAAGCGGAACTCCTCCCTGTTGGAACGGATGCTGCGGAGCTCAAAGTCGAGGGCGGCGGATTCGTCGTAGTACTTCCTGTCGCCTGTGGCGGTGGCATTCCAGTCCGCCAGGTTCTGTGCCTTCATGATCGGCTCGACTCGGGCAACGTGGCTGGCGATGAAGCCGCGGAGCTTCGTCTCGTCCGATGCCGGGGGGTTGCATGCTGTCATGATCAATCCGCAAAAAATGGGAAACAGGAGTCCAGGGAGAGTGTGTGGCTTCACGGGAAGATTCCTCCGGTGACGACGGGCTGTTCGATGCGAAGCATCAGTGCGGGGCCGACCAAAGGTAGCGTGTTTCCGGTGGAGTGTCAACCGCACGACTTGATTCTGCAGGGGAAAAGGAATAGGTTTTGTCGACCTGTGGAAGGAGCGATGCGGGACGTCTCTTGCGGTCGCTCATCGCCCGGGATCCGCCTCATGAACGAAGGAGGGATGCATGAAGGGGAAGTCTGCGGGGATGGTGTTTCTGGGGATCTGCCTGGCGCTTGCCGTGCTCCTGGTCCTGAAAGTGATTACCACGATGATCAGCAGCATTGCCTTTGCATCCGCACTTGTCGTACTCGGCCTTCTGTCGGGAGGATTCAGGCGCAGATGACTCCCGCTGCTGCGCCGCAGCGCAGCCTTGCTGCACGGCGCCGGGGCACTACATGAGCCCGACCGGATCGATGTCGACGATCAGTTTGACGTCGGCGCTCTTCTTCCCGAGGTCCTCCACGGCGGCACGGAGGGCTTGGCGCGCGGCCGTCCCTGTCGGATCGGCCGCCTTGAGGCTTTTCACGATGATATGCCAGCGGTACTGGTTGTTGATCTTTCCGATCAGAGCGGGAGCCGGCCCGAGCACCGTGAACATCCCGCCCGCCTGCTTCAGATAGGCGCCTACATCCTCCGCCAGGTTTTGCACATGCCGCTCGTTCTTCCCCCTGGTTTCCACCATCATGAGCCTTGAAAAGGGGGGATAATCCAGCTCCTTCCGTGTTTCGATTTCCTCTGCGTAGAATGTCGCAAAGTCGTGGTCGACCACATGCCGGAGGCTGTAGTGCCCAGGCTGGTAGGTCTGGATAATGACCTCCCCCTTCAGGGTGCTGCGCCCCGCCCGGCCCGCCACCTGGGTGAGAAGCTGGAACGTCCGCTCCGTTGACCGGAAATCGGGCAGCAGCATCTGCGTGTCGGCGGAGATGACCCCCACGAGAGTGACGCGGGCAAAGTCCAGCCCTTTGGCCACCATCTGCGTTCCCAGCAGAATATCGGCGTCGCCCGAGCCGAATTGCGTCAGGATCCGGTCGTGCGCTCCCTTGCGCGAGGTGGTGTCAAGGTCCATCCGCACGATTGTGGCCGTCGGAAAGAGCTTTGCGAGATCCTGCTCCACACGCTGGGTCCCGACCCCAAGCATGCGGATATTCGATCCTCCGCACTGGGGACATAGTTCGCGCTGCTCACGCACCAGCCCGCAGTAGTGACACTGCAGGTTCTTCCTGGCCAGATGGTAGGTCATGGTCACAGAGCAGTTCTCGCACCGCTCGGCGAATCCGCAGTCGGGACATTCCACGAAGGGAGCGAAGCCGCGGCGGTTCTGCAGAAGGATGATCCCTTCATGACGTGACAGGCGGTCTTCGATTCTCTCGCACAGGACCGACGAGATCGATGATTGCGTGAACTGGTGCAGCTTTCCCCGGTCCACCAGCGTCAGCAGAGCCTTCATGTTTGCGTACGCCTTCTTCCGCTCCGCGGTCATGTCCACGATCTCGATCTCGGGCATCGGCACCGCATCGATGCGCTGGGGCATTTCGATCAGCGTGTATTTCCCTGTCACGGCGTTGTGGTATGATTCGGCGGAAGGAGTGGCGGAACCGAGCACTATGACGGCGTCATTCTGCGTTCCCCGGACGATCGCCACATCGCGCGCATGGTAGCGCGGGACCGCATCGTATTGCTTGTAGGACGATTCATGCTCCTCGTCCACCACGATCAGGCCAATGGCCCGGAGGGGGGCAAAGACGGCCGACCGGGGACCGATGACCACGCTGACCTGCCCGCAGCGTGCCTGGTGCCATACGTCGTGGCGCTCGCCGGGCGACATGCGGCTGTGCACCACACCAACCCTGTCGCCGAAGTGTGTCTTGAAACGCCTTACAATCTGGGGTGTGAGGGCGATCTCCGGTACGAGCACAATGGCGGATTTCCCCCGCTCAAGGCTGTGGCGGATCGCTTCGATGTACACCTGGGTCTTCCCGCTGCCGGTGACGCCGTGCAACAGGAAAGTCTGGGCGGTCCCCCCGTCTGCCGCCGCGGTGATCGTACGGAGTGCTTCCTTCTGGGCTTCGTTCAGGATGATATGGCGCGTCTGCTCTTCGGTGCCGTATTCCGCGGTGCGGAGACTCTCGCGCCGGTCGATGGGCAGCAGGCCAGACGTGACGAATTCCTTGAGCGTGGCGCCCGAGACCCCCGCCAGTCTGAGCAGGTCGGAAGCGGGAATCTCCTCCGAGCCGAGGTCCAGCTGGGCGCCCACGGCATCGAGGAGCGCTGCCGCCTGCTTTTTGCGCGCCGAAAGGGTCAATCGCGCCTGGGCAAGAACCCGCCGGTCCACCCGGTCAAGGGCAACAACATCCTGCAGCTTCGGCTTCACCTTCCGGCGGGGCAGCACGTCTGCGGTCTCAACAAGTCCTTCCCGCTCCAGCTGTGCGAGGATGCTGTTGATCGACTTCAGGCCTGTCACCTTTTGCAGGTCGGTCGACAGCATGGACCCTTTCTCGAGGAGCGCCGCCAGCAAATGCGCCCGTTTCGGGGACGACCGCTCGAGCTGCGTCACCCTCTCCCGGGTGAGTTGAACGGCCGGACTCACGAGCCGTTTGCTCGTGGCGGAAAATCCGTGAGGGATCGCGGCCCTCAGGACTTCGCCGAGCGGCGCCAGATAGTATGATGCAACCCAGCGGGACAGCCGCAGAAGTTCCCCGGTGATGATCGGAGTGCCATCAATGATTTCACGGATCGGTTTCAGGCCCCGAACCGCGGTCTCGCCCGGCAGGTCCACAATAAGTCCTGTGGCCACCTGCCGGCCGAAAGGAACAATCGCCCGCACACCCACCTGGGCCGCATCCTCGAGCTCCGGCGGGATCAGGTAGGTGAATTCCCGGTCAAGACCCACTGGAAGAGCGATGCTGGCGAGCTTTGGCATCCCCCTAGCGCCTTCCTGTGATGTAATCCTCGAGGTGATGAATGGTCGAGCGCTGGTCCTGGATGATGCTCTTCACGATATCGCCGATCGAGACAAGACCCAGAAGCCTGCCGTCCTCCACTACCGGAAGATGCCGGATCCTCCGTTCGGTCATCAGCGCCATGCATTCCTCGATGGAGTTGCGGACCGTCACGGTCACGATGCCTGTCGACATGATATCGGCCACCTTCAATTCCCGGGATGTTCTTCCCGTGAGGGCGACCTTTCGTGCGTAGTCCCTTTCGGAACACATGCCGACGATGGTGTCCCCGTTCATGACGACAAGCGCGCCGACATTGACCTCTGCCATCAGCTGAAGCGCCTGATAGACCGAAGCCGTTGGAGTTGTCGACCAGATCGTACTCCCCTTCTCATCCAGCAGCTGCTTTACTGTGATCATGTCAGCCTTCCTCCTCACGTGGTACGTTGGATGGTTTTTGTCGCGTGGCGTCGGCGGGGGTACAGCCGGAGGGGTGCACTGGCAACATGGCCGCCCGCCCGGGAAAAGTCAAGGCGGAGAGTTCCCCCGCTCTTCCCCGTCCGGGGTTGAACCCCCGGCATCGTTTCTCGCCCCTGTGATGGCCGAGGTAAAGCTGTCCGGGATGGGCGATTCAACGGTGAAGTGCCCGCCTGATGCAAGGGGGATCTCAATCCTCCAGGCATGGAGCAGGAGCCGCGGATACCCCTGTTGCAGGGAGCGGTCGCCGTACCGGAGATCGCCGGCCAGAGGATGTCCGATGCTGTAGAAGTGGACCCGCAGCTGGTGACGTCTCCCGGTCAGCGGGTGAGCTTCGATCAATGTGTGGCGGGAAAAGCGCTCCCGGACCCGGAACTCCGTGACGCTCTCCCTTCCCTTTGTCGCGTCCACCCCCATGCGTCCGGATCCGAACTGGCGCAACGGCTTGTCGATCCTTCCGCTTTCTCCCGAGATGATCCCGTGGGCCAGCAGGAGGTAGGTCTTCCTGATTCTCCGCTCCGCAAACAGGTCGTTCAGCCATTTGTGGGCTGCGGCATCCTTCGCGAACAGCATGACCCCGCTCGCCTCTTTGTCGAGCCTGTGCACGACGTACAGCTTCTTCCCGCGCTCCTCTTCCAGCATGCGAACCAGGGAAGGCAGAGCAAGATCCCGCTCGGGAATCGAGGGGATCCCTTCGGGCTTGTCGGCCGCAAGGAACCCCGCTTGTTCAAAAAGGATCGTGATACTCATGATTCCCCGTCCTCCCCCCCCCGCTTTGGCGTCCCTTTCCGTAGCTGCAGGGAAGGGGGAGGCCTTGCACCCGCTGCTGCGGACTGCCCGCCAGGTCGGGAATGCCTGGGGCAGACTCTGTATTGACACTCGTGTCCGGTCCTGCTATATTCCCGGGCTGCATCGTGCGCGCTTCTCCCAACCCACAACCCACGGAGGCCTTACTCATGAAACGCTTCACGCTGTTAACCACTCTGATCCTCGTCTGCCTGCTCGCTGCCGGCACCTCAATGGCCCAGAAGAAGGACAAAGCTCCGGGCAAGACTGCAACCATGCAGACGGCAAAGCCTGCCGATGCCAAGGGGGCCGATCTCATCGACTTGAACTCGGCGACCGCAGAACTGCTCATGACCCTGCCGGGCATCGGCGACGCCTACTCCAAGGCGATCATCGCCGGACGGCCTTACAAGGCCAAGACCGACCTGGTCAAGAAGAAAATCGTTCCGAAGGCGACCTATAGCAAGATTGCCGCCAAGGTCATCGCGAAACAACAGTGACGCCTCACGATCCCCACAGGAGAAACAGCCCGGCACAGATCACCCCGAGTCCGACGAACTTCTGTATGGATACCGACTCCTGAAAATACCAGATCGAAACCAGGGCGATCAGAATGGTGCTCGATGCGGCGAAGACCGCGTAGGCAGTCCCAAGCTTGATCGTCTCCAGTGATTTCAGATAGCAGGCGGTATTCAGAAGCCCGATGAAAAGGCCGAAGGCGAAGAGAAGAATCTTCCGCGAGCCGAGCACCTGGATATCGGAAGCGGCTTTGAAAAAGCCGTTTGCCACCGTATTAAAGATGACCGAGAAGGCGAGAAAAACCGATCCCATGAACGCAGCTCCTTAACAGGCTCTGACAGCATCTCGGGGAGTAGTTCTGCTTCAACGCAAACGGCCCGTCCCGCCTGAGTGGGATGGGCCGTTATACTGATCAGCCGCCAACCGCAATCCTCTCAGAGGTGATCTCTATATCCTTTTGCTCCCGATTCCCAGAATTTTGTGAGCGACACGAACAGTCTGTTCATCCATTGTTCATCCTTTGCTGCTTCCGGGCCGACAAATCCGCTTCCCTGTTTCAGTGTCTCGAAGCGGAATCTGATCAGCTCCCGGTTGCCTTCAGCCCAGACGGCAGGCGTAGCCTCCACAGGCATGGGCGTCACGTGCACTTCTCCCGCAACGTCCACCCAGACGATGTGGCTGGTTCGGTCATCGTCACAATGGGAAATCATGTCCTTCAACTGGTCAATTGATGCGATGCTCGAGAGATTCATGGGAAACATCCTCGTCATACGTGATCAACAATAGAAATCCCCCCGTGTACAACGGGGTGGGAGCCAACCTTGATCGCACCGCTGCCCTGTCACAAGGGGCTGCGCCGCGACCCGTTGCACTGAAAGCTAGAAAACAGTGTGGGGAAAAGCAAGCGGGGGGGCGAGTGAGCGTGTGACGATGTAAGCGTGTGACGTGTCAGCGTGTGACGCCTATTCCTCATTCGTGACTCTGAAATCCCTTGGTTGAACCGCCAGACGTGGTGGGCGGGTTCGACGTTCGCCACCTGGCGGCGCCTGAAGTCTGCGGGGGCATGTCGAAGACCTTCACGTCCCGCAAGATCGACCGGGAGCATCGGCAGGGCCGCCTCATCCATCCGCGCTCCCCTTCTCCCGCTTCGCCTCCATCCTAGCCGGCCTGCGGAGCGGCCTCCGGCTCATCGGTCCCGGAGGTCCTGCCGCACCTGTGCCGCCATTCCGACTTGAACTTCTCCCGTTCCTCCGGCGTCATTGCGGCAAGCTTTTCCTCCATGCGCCGGCGCCAGTGGTCGTGTCTCCATCCGTGACGCCATGGGCCCCAGCCGCGGAGAAGGATGTGAGCAAGGAGAAACAGTCCCACAGCCTGCCAGAAAGTGATGCCAGTGAGACCGAAGAGCGGTGGCATCACCGCGTTCCACAATAGCATGACCACCGCTCCCAGCACAAAAGTGCCGAGGACAACCGCACAGATTCCAAAGAATATCCTTCGAAGCCATCGCCGTTTCATAATGTCTCCCTGCTTCTCGTTGTGAATATGTTCTATGGCAAGAATTCGTCGTAGAGATCCTGCAGCCGTTCGCGAAGGGTCAGAATGGCGTACCGTTTTCTGGAGAGCAGCGTATTGACGGGTTCCCCGGTGATTTCGGCAATCTCCTTGAAACTCTTCCCTTCCAGCTCGTGAAGAACAAAAACCTCCCGCTGCCGATCCGGAAGTTCATCAAGAGCATCGGAGAGCTCAGTCCAGACCCTCGAGCGTGCGAACAGCGTGTCCGGGTCCACTTCGGGGTCGAAGAGGATCTCCTCCAGCCGGACCGGGAGCGACTCTTCAAGATCCAGCGTCGAGAATGGGTCAGCCTTCCGTTTCCGGTACCAATCGATGATCCTGTTCCTCGCAGCGCGGAACAGCCAGGATGTCAGCTCTTCGATCGGCTCGGTCACGCTGTAACTCGTGACGAGCCGGTAGAAGACATCCTGCAGGATATCTTCGGCATCTTCGTCCGTTTTGACACGGCGCCGGATGAAATTCAGCAGCTTCGGTCTTTCCCGCCGCGCCGCCTGTTCAAGGACAGCGTTCATCGCAAGGGCGCCGTTTGACGATATGAGGTCGTTGCTCATCTACCATTGCAGACGGATCATGTGAATGAATATTTTACGAAATGTGAGAAACAGCCGAAAGAGCATTCGAATTTCTCGGGCCAGCACGGTCGCTCGCCATCCGGTCGGAGCCTCCATCGTACTGGCATCCCCTGATTTTGAGATATTTTGCCAGCCATGTGGCAGATCATATGCAGTCGACGGTTGATCTCCTGAGGATCATCCGGCATTCTCGTTGACTTCCTCGTAAATTCGTCCAATCTTCTCTTGCCTTCGCCCTCCCTATGTGCAACTACCCTTCCGGGGAACTCCCATGAGGCAGCCAGTGGTGTTCCGGAGCATCTTTTTCTTTGCCTTGTTGTTACTGACTGTTCAGCCACACGCCCGGCCCGGAGCGCACATGGCTGCAGCCTCAGACACATCCGGCGCTCAGGTGCCGTATCTCAACCCCGACCTTCCAATCGACATGCGCGTGGACGACCTGGTTTCGCGCATGACTCTCCAGGAGAAGGTGGACCAGATGCTCTATGAGGCACCGGCGATCGACCGGCTGGGAGTCCCGGCTTACAACTGGTGGAACGAAGCTCTCCACGGAGTCGCAAGAGCCGGCAGAGCTACCGTCTTTCCGCAGGCGATCGGGCTTGCATCGACATGGGATACCGGCCTGATTCACCGCGCTGCTATGGTGATTTCCGACGAGGCCCGCGCCAAACACCACCAGGCGGTGCGGCAGGGACACAGGGAGATTTACGAGGGTCTCACCTTCTGGTCTCCCAACATCAACATCTTCAGAGACCCGCGCTGGGGGCGGGGGATGGAAACTTATGGTGAAGACCCGTACCTGACCGGGGAGCTTGCCGTCCAGTTCGTCAGGGGCCTGCAGGGAGACGACCCGAAGTATCTCAAGACCGTGGCAACGCCAAAACATTTCGCCGTCCATAGCGGACCGGAGCCGGATCGGCATATGTTCGACGCGGTGGTTGATGAACGGGACCTGCGCGAAACGTACCTCCCGGCCTTCCGCACGGCGGTCATCGATGGGGACGCCCGGTCTGTCATGTGCGCCTACAACCGGTTCCGGGGCGATCCATGCTGCGGGAGCTCCACCCTGCTTCAACATATCCTCCGCCAGGAATGGGGTTTCACCGGGTATGTGGTATCCGACTGCTGGGCAATCATGGATTTCTACACCGGCCACAAGGTTGTCCGCACCGCGCCTGAAGCCGCTGCGATGGCGCTCGAGGCGGGGACGGATCTGAATTGCGGCGTGACATACGACAGTCTCACCGCAGCCGTCAGGCAGGGGCTGGTCAACGAAAACCTCATCGACGTCTCGGTAAAGCGGCTGTTCAAAACCCGTTTTCAGCTTGGCATGTTCGATCCGCCGGAGCGTGTACCGTATGCGAGGATTCCCGTATCGGTGATCGACAGCAAGGAGCATCGGGCGCTGGCGCTGGACGCAGCCCGCGAGTCCATCGTCCTCCTGAAGAACGAAGACCGGACCCTTCCCCTGAGAAAAGATCTTCAAACGATCGCGGTCATCGGTCCGAATGCGGACGAGGTGGAACTCCTGCTGGGCAACTATAATGGAACTCCAACCGCCCCGGTCACTCCCCTGGCCGGGATCAGGCACGCCGTCTCCCCGCACACGAAAGTCATCTATGCGCGCGGCTGCGATGTGGCTGAGGGTATTCCTTCCCTTGTGCCGGTTCCGGCAACGGCCTTCTCCCATGAGGCCGGCGGCCGGCGCGTTGCCGGCCTTATAGCCGACTACTTCGATAACAACAGCCTCAGCGGGAAGCCTCTCGTGACGCGTGGAGAACGGAGCATTGACGTGAACTGGTGGGAGGGAACCCCGTTCCGGGGAATGCGCGCTGATACCTTCAGCGTGCGCTGGTCGGGGACCTTGACCGTTCCTCAAGCCGGCCGCTTTGCGCTGGGAATCAGGGTCTTCGGCGAAGCACGGGTATTCCTCGATGACTCCCTCGTGGCACAGGCCAGCGATCTCCACAATGTTGCCACCGGGTACCGATGGGTCACCTTCCGGGGTCCCCATCCCCTGCGTGTTGAATACCGAGATCTCCGGTCTGTCGCAAGTGTGCAGCTTGTCTGGACGGCTCCGGAGGCGAACCTTCTGCAGGAAGCAACAGCGGCGTGCCGCCAGGCCGATGCCGTGGTCCTGGTGCTGGGGCTCTCGCCGCGGCTGGAGGGGGAGGAAATGGATGTCAAGGTGCCGGGGTTTCTTGGAGGAGATCGTCTCGACCTGGAGCTTCCGCGTCCTCAGAAGGAACTTTTGAAAGAGGTAGCCGCCGCCGGCAAACCCATCGTGCTCGTCCTTCTGAACGGCAGCGCGGTAGCCGTGAACGAAGCCGCCAGGAGCGTTCCTGCAATTGTCGAGGCCTGGTACCCTGGGCAGGCAGGGGGGACGGCAATAGCGGACGTCCTGTTTGGCAATACCAACCCGGCCGGACGTCTGCCGGTGACCTTCTACCGGTCGATCGATCAGCTCCCGCCTTTCCGCGACTATGCCATGAAAGGAAGAACATACAAATATTTCACCGGTACGCCCCTCTTCCCCTTCGGACACGGCCTGAGCTATACCATGTTCCGGTACGACAACCTCAGGCTTCCCGCTCGTGTGAAAGCGGGCGAGCAGGTGACGGTGACCGCCACGGTCACGAATGCCGGAAGCATGAGGGGGGACGAGGTGGTGCAGCTCTATGTGACTGCACGGAACACGTCTGTCCCGGTTCCCATCAGGGCTCTGGCAGGGTTCCGCCGCATAACCCTCCAGCCGGGAAAAAGGCAGACGGTGTCATTTGTGCTTGAACCCCGCCAGCTCTCGATTCTCGACACGAAGATGAAACGGGTGATCGAACCAGGCGTCTTCGGAATCAGTGTGGGAGGGAAGCAGCCGGGATTCACCGGCACCGCCGATGCATCGACCACCGAAGTGGTGAGCGGGACATTTGAAGTGGTAGGAACAGCGAGCCTCACCGAAGGAAGGTAGTCCCCCTGTCCTGCCAGCGGTGAGCTAGAGTCTTGGTTGTGCAGAAATTCATCCGGGACTCTGAAAGTCCGGTGATCCTCGGCGGGTCTAGTGCACGAAGAGAGACCCAGGGATTGGAGCCAGGGGGGCGAGTCCCTGAGCGAACCGCACGGAAAGCTCCTTTTCCCCGGTCTTGTTGAAGTAGAGGATGTCCACCGGGTGCAATCCTTTCTCCAGCGCAATCACTCCCAACTTCTCCACGGCGCCGTGCAGTCCATCATTGTTGACAACGACGTTGCCCTGTACCAGGAGCCGGCTTCCGTCGTCGGAAGAAAGCCCAAATCCGAATATTCCTGTGGCCGGCACGTCGATGAACCCGGTCAACCGAACGCCGACATTATCGTCCCGCTTACACATCGTGAGCCCGATCTCTCCAGTCATGCCGGAGTCGGCCGCCTGCAGCCGGTCGAAATCAGGAAGATTGTCCCAGGATCCCTCGTAGTAAAAGTACCGGAGTCCTGGATGAGTGCCGGAGATCTTCACTGCCGGCTCGGGGACGGCCCTGGTCAAAGTCCTTTCGGTGACTGCGGCGACCCCGTTCCCGTGGTAAAAGCATCGGGCTCGCACCGTTGCGGAATTCGCAATGCGCAGGGGCCCGCTGAACCTGGGCGAACCGGATGATGGCTGTGTGCCGTCCAGAGTGTAACGGATCTCAAGACCGGGAGATCGTGTCTCCATGGTCACTTCGGTGGTGTCCAGGAACACGGGAAGGGCACACGTTACCACAGGCGGAAGAAAAGTGACGGGCTCGTCGCTGAAGTCCAGCACGACCACCGCATCGACAGTGTCAACCGGACGGGAAGGAAGCCGCAACACCACGGTGTCGCCGTTCGCGCGCATCTTGAGGGGGCGCAAACCGGAGCCGAGCATCGAAGCCTGCCGGGGTACGGTCCCCAACCCGGAGACGGCGAGGTTCCCGTCTCGTGGCCATTCGAAGACATGAAGATAGAGCCGCGTTGCACCCGAGGCAAGCTTCTTTTCCGTGCAGCGTCCCCAGGGTGTCGTTGCCAGGGGTGAAGCCTTCGTCCCGTGGATGGCCTCGCCGTTGGCCGCCATCCAACGGCCTATCGCCTCCAGCCGCTCGACGCTTGGTCCCGGGATCGTGCCGAGCGCAGTAGGGCCGACATTCAAAAGGTAGTTCCCCCCTTTGGAGGCGATGTCCACCAGGTTCCTGATCAGGGTCGCCGCGGACTTCCAGTTGGAATCGGCCGAGGCGTATCCCCAGTGGTCGTTCATGGTCATGCATGACTCCCAATCGACGCCGTCGATCCCGTTCGCGGGTATCTCCTGTTCGGGCGTGCCGAAATCCCCTGCCGCGTCCGTATCGATGTTCATCCCCTCCATACCGTTGCGTCCTTTCCCCACCCGGTTGTTCACGATGATCCCGGGCTGGAGCGAGCGCACGTAGCGGTAGAGGTCCTTTCCTTCCTGCTCAGACCATTCCGGGATCCAGTCGCCGTCGAACCAGAGCACGCCGATCGGGCCATACCCTGTCAACAGCTCCTTGAGCTGGGGCTTCAGGTATTCCTCCCGGTAGCGGGGGAACGACGCGCCTTTCGCGTCGGGATGATGCCAGTCGAGGATCGAATGGTAGAAGCAGAGCCGGATTCCCTCCTCTCTGCAGGCCGCGGCCAGCTCTTTCAAGGGGTCGCGCTTGAACGGTGTGCGGTCGATGATGTCGTACGACGACACCTTCGAGTCAAACATGCAGAACCCGTCATGGTGCTTGGACGTGATCACCACGTACTTCATGCCGGCCCTCTTGGCCAGGCGGACCCATGCACGCGCGTCGAATCCCACGGGGTTGAACTGCGGAGGGTACTGCTCGTACTTCTCAACGGAGACTTTCTCCTGTGACATATACCATTCCCCGCGGGCGGGGATCGAATACACGCCCCAGTGGATGAACATCCCGAAGCGCGCTTCACGCCACCAGGCCATCCGTACGTTGTGCTGTTCGGAGGTCTCCTGCGGGGTCCGGCTGTTCTGCGCCTGGCCTGCAGCGGCCATCAGAAGGAGAACGAGGATAGTCGAGAGGTATTGCATTGGTGTTCCTGGAAAAGTCGGAGGGATCTCTGCCGGTGAACATCCTGTTTGGGGCTCGAAGTCAAATAGCGATAATTCATTAAGAATGCAAGCCGAAGAGCGCCTCATGGGCTTTTCCCTCCCGTCTCCCCTGCTCAATCACCCTCCCCTCCTCGCTCGAGCCCCATTGGCCAGTTCTCGAGTGCTTGATTTTGCGGGTACGATCACGCACATTCATCAGCAAGCGTCCGGAGACACAGGGGTGCTCGGCCATCTACCTGCCATACCGTCACCTGGTCCTCCGCGAGCTCGTCCCGCATGCCATCACCGTGCCGCTCGACAGTATCACAGGAAACAATGTCAGATTCCATACGGATTGATGCAGGAGAAAGCATGGACGACCCCACCTTCGTCATCGGAGTTGATTTCGGAACCGATTCCGTCCGCACACTTATCGTCGATGCCGCCGGCGGGACGGAGATCGCCGCAGCCGTAGCTCCGTACCGGCGATGGGCAGCGGGCCGTTACTGCGACCCCGTCCGGAACCGGTTCAGACAGCATCCCCTTGACTATGTCGAGGGATTGGAGGAATCCATCACCACCGCACTCGGCAGGTCCCCTTCCGGAACGGCCCGTCGCGTCCGGGGGATCTCCGTCGACACCACCGGTTCGACTCCCGCACCTGTGGACCGTGCCGGAACTCCGCTTGCCCTGACCCCGGGATTCGAGGAAAACCCGGATGCCATGTTTATCCTCTGGAAAGACCATACAGCCGTCGACGAGGCGGAAGAGATCAACAGGCTCGCAAAATCATGGGGTGGTGTTGACTACACGATGTACGAAGGAGGGGTCTACTCTTCCGAATGGTTCTGGGCGAAGATTCTCCACGTCCTCCGCTCCGATCTGCAAGTCCGGCCCAGCGCATTCTCCTGGGTTGAGCACTGCGATTGGATTCCCGCGCTGCTCACCGGGTGCGCGCAAGTCATGCGGATGAAGCGCAGCCGCTGCGCTGCCGGCCATAAGGCGATGTGGCATGAGGCGTTTGACGGCCTCCCCGGGGAGGAGTTTCTCACCAGGCTCGATCCGCTCCTTGAAGGCCTTCGGTCCCGGCTCTACAGGGAGACCTTCACGAGCGATGCCGCTGCGGGAACGCTTTCAGGTCCATGGGCGAAACGGCTGGGTCTTCCTGAACAGGTGACCGTCGGTGTGGGGGCATTCGATGCGCACATGGGAGCGGTCGGCGGCGGCATACGGCCGTACGTGCTCACGAAAATCATGGGGACCTCGACGTGCGACATGCTTGTTGCCCCCATGCACGAAATGGAGGGAAAACTGATCAGGGGGATCTGCGGACAGGTGAACGGGTCAATCCTTCCCGGGATGCTCGGCATGGAGGCGGGGCAGTCAGCCTTCGGCGATGTCTACGCCTGGTTCAGAGACCTGCTCATGTGGCCCGTGACGAACATGATTGCCGCCGGGCCGGCCCTCACCCCCGAAGCGTCCGCTGCCATGAAGGCTGAAACGGAGTCGAGGCTCATTGCGGCGCTTTCGGCGGAGGCTGCGAAGACCCCGGTCGAAGCCTCCGGCGTGCTTGCACTGGACTGGATGAACGGCCGCAGGACCCCGGATGCCAACCAGGCGCTGAAAGGCGCCATCACGGGCATCAACCTCGGCACCGATGCACCGCGCGTCTTCCGCGCCCTTGTGGAGGCGACGGCGTTCGGGGCTAAGATGATCGTGGACCGCTTTTGCTCCGAAGGTGTAAGGATCGACGGCGTGATCGCCCTTGGCGGCGTCGCCCGGAAATCCCCCTTCATCATGCAGGTGGTGTCCGATGTCTTGAATCTCAAGATCTCCGTGCCGAAGTCGGAGGAGACCTGCGCCCTGGGCGCCGCTATGTGTGCCGCGGCAGCCTGCGGGATCTACCCGTCCATCGAGAGCGCCAGGACGGCAATGGAGAGCGGGTTTGAAACCGAGTATCTTCCGAACCCCGTCAACGCCCGGGCGTACGAGGCGCTTTTTGACCGCTACCGGAAGCTCGGCAGCTTCGTCGAACAGGAAACCATTCGTCTGAGGAGCCTGTAGATGAGCCAGTACGACCCACTCAAGGAAACTGCCTGGCGCTGCAACCAGGAACTCCCCGAGTCTTCCCTGGTCATCCACACTTTCGGCAATGCCAGCGTGCTCGACCGGGGCAAAGGCGTCTTCGCGATCAAACCGAGCGGTGTCCCGTTTTCTGAACTCCGTCCCGAGGACATGGTCATCGTTGACCTTGCCTCCAGAGTGGTGGAAGGCGAGCTCAAGCCTTCGTCAGACACGAAGACCCACGCCGTCCTGTACAGGAGCTGGAAGGACATCTCCGGGATCGTCCACACGCACTCGCCGTATGCCGTTGCATGGGCTCAGGCATGCAAAGCCATCCCGATTCTCGGGACCACCCACGCGGATTCGCTGGCCCAGGACGTTCCCTGCACCCCGGTCATGAGCGACGCGATGATCAAGGGAGATTACGAGGAACGAACGGGCGACCTGATCGTGGAGACCTTTGCGGCCATGTCGCACAAGGAAATTGAAATGGTGCTGGTGGCGTGCCACGGCCCCTTCACCTGGGGGTCCACCCCCGAACGCGCTGTCAAAAACAGTGTCCTGCTTGAGATGATTGCCAGGGTGGCGTTCATGACCCTGCAGATCAATCCGGACACGCCCCGTCTCAAACCATCGTTGCTGAGGAAACACTATGAACGTAAACATGGACCCAACGCGTACTACGGTCAGCGTTGAACCGCAGGTCCCCGCGCCGGTGAGAAACATCCCGGCCGTCACCATGGGCCTGATTGCCGTGAGCAGGGATTGTTTCCCGATCGAGCTTTCCAGGAAGCGCAGGGCGAAAGTCATGGAGGAGTGCCGCGCCGGATCCATTCCGGTGATTGAGCTCGAGACCACCGTGGAGAACGAGCGCGATGTGGTGAACGCACTCAGGGAGATCGGCGAAAAGAAGATCAACGCCCTCGCAATCTACCTCGGCAACTTCGGTCCGGAAGGTCCGGCGACCCTCCTGGCACAGAAGTTCGGAGGGCCGGTCATGCTGGCCGCCGCGGCTGAAGAGACCGGGAGCGATCTGATCAACGGGAGGGGAGATGCATACTGCGGCATGCTGAGTGCGTCGTATAATGTCGGACTCAGGAAGCTTCGGGTCCACATCCCTTCCACTCCGGTCGGATCCCCCGGCGAAGTCGCGCGGATGATCAGCGACTTCATCCCCGTGGCCAGGGTGGCCCTCGGGCTGAAGCGTCTGAAAATCTTCTCGTTCGGTCCCAGGCCGTTCGACTTCCTCACCTGCCACGCTCCCATCCAACCTCTGTTCGACCTGGGGGTCGAGATCGTGGAGAACAGCGAGCTGGATATGCTCGATGTTTACAACTCGAAGGCGAACGACCCGAGGATCAAGGTGGTTGCCCGGGAGATGGCCGGAGAGCTGGGCAGGGGAAACAGCTATCCCGACATGCTCGAGCGGCTCGCCCAATTCGAGGTCTCGCTTCTCGATTTCATGGAGAACAACCTGGGCGCTTCGGAATACGCGGTCTTCGCCAACAAGTGCTGGCCCGCGTTCGAGAAGTACTTTGGCTTCGTCCCGTGCTTCATCAACTCGCGTCTTGCCACCCGGGGAATTCCCATCTCGTGCGAGTCCGATATTTACGGGGCCCTCAGCGAATATGTGGTCACATGCGCCACGCTGCTCCCCCCTGCCATCCTGGATATCAATAATACCGTCCCTGCTGACATGTACCGTGAGTCTGCCGACATGGTGAAGGACTACACGAACAACGACCTCTGGATGGGATTCCATTGCGGCAACACGTCGTCGTCGTGCATGGCAACCTCCATGATGAAATATCAGCTGATCATGCACCGCCTGATGGAGCCAGGAAAGGAACCCGAAATTACCCGCGGCACGCTGGAAGGGCAGATCAGACCGGGGGAAGTGACCATCTTCCGGATCCAGTCTACTCCTGGCGCCGAGCTGAGATCCTACGTGGCGCAGGGGGAGATTCTGAACATCGAGCCGAAATCCTTTGGATGTATCGCCGTCTTTGCCGTCCACGAAATGGCGAGGTTCTACCGCCACGTGTTGATCGAGAAACGGTTCCCCCATCATACGGCGGTGGCCTTCGCGCATTCCGGGAAAGCTCTCTATGATGCGATGAAGCTCATGGGGGTGAATGACGTCTCGTTCAATCTTCCCAGGGGCATGCTCTATCCCGGCGAGCACCCCTTCTGAGCTGCACGGCCCTCTCATACGCGCGGAGCTGCGGGGGAGAGGTCACGGGCCGTCATCATAAGCCAGCCCGCCATTCAGGAGCGGACAGCCGTTGCGATCAGCGGCCTGGGCCGGGGCAACGGGGATGGAGAAGGCTTCCGGGTCTTTTCGGAGGGATACCATGCGCGCAGTGAGGCTTCACGGTCCGTGCAACCTGCGCCTCGACGACATCCCTGAGCCGGAGCGTCCCGGTCCGGGAGAAGTGATGATCGGCGTCAGGGCTGTGGGTATCTGCGGCAGCGACCTGCATACGTATCGCAACGCGCGGATCGGGGATACGGCGGTCCCATTCCCTCTCATTCCCGGCCATGAGTTCTCCGGAATCGTTGATGATGCCGGCGAGCTTCCAACCGACGCAAACGGGAAACCCCTCCTGCCCGGGACCCGCGTAGCAGTGGATCCTGCTCAGCCATGCGGGAAGTGCGAGATGTGCCTGCGCGGCCATCCCAACCTCTGCACGCAGCTCCATTTTTGCGGTCTGTATCCCGACAACGGGGCGCTTTGCGAGCGGATTCGCGTTCCCGCATCGACCTGCTTTCCACTCCCTGATGGCTTGGACGCCGCGGCCGGAGCGATGCTCGAGCCGCTGGGCGTCGCGCTGCACTCTGTGAACCTCGCCCGGCTGCACAAAGGTGACTCCGTGTCGGTCCATGGCGGCGGACCGATCGGGCTGCTCATCCTTCAGGCGGCACGCCTTGCAGGGGCAGGGCCCCTGTTTGTGTCTGAGCCGCTCTCCTGGAGACGCGAGCTGGCGGAGCGATTCGGGGCGGTCACTCTCGACCCTGCAGCAGGCGATGTGCCCCGGGCGATTGCCGGGAAAACCGGCGGCAGGGGAGTGGATGTGGCGTTCGAAGCCGGGTGGGCCGGGCCCCTTGCCCAGGAAGCCGCGGAAACTGTCCGTCACGGGGGGACGGTCATGCTCGTCGGGATCCCCGAGGACGACGGTTTCACACTCAAGCACTCCACGGCGCGGCGGAAAGGGTTGACGCTCCTCTTCGTCCGCAGGATGAAACATACCTATCCGGAGGCGATCAGGCTTGTGGAACGTGGCCTTGTCGATGTCGCTTCTCTCATCACCCATCGGTTCCCGCTCGAACGGGCGCCCGAGGCCTTTGCGCTCAATGACGGCTACCTCGACCGTGTGGTCAAGGTGATCATCGATCTCCGCAGCCGCCCCTCCTGATGAGCCGGGCAATCGCCGGCGCAAACGCGGGCAGGCTCCGAGCGGATCCATCAACACGTACCCATCCTCAAGCATGAGAAGGAATCCCGCAATGAACCAGAAACATATGCTGACGACGGGACGTGCCGTCAGGCTGGCCGCCGCTGTCATTCTCCCCATCCTCCTGGCGCAGGCGCAAACCCGGATCGTCGTCAACGAGGCCGCGGCCCGCGACACCATCAGCCGTCACATCTACGGGAATTTCTCCGAGCACCTCGGGCGATGCATCTACGGCGGGTTCTACGTCGGAGAGGGGAACACGAAGATCCCGAACGTCCGCGGCATCCGGAAGGACGTTGTGGAAGCGCTGAAAAAGATCAGGCTCCCGAATCTTCGGTGGCCGGGGGGCTGCTTCGCGGATACCTACCACTGGAAAGACGGCATCGGCCCGAAAACCCAGCGTCCGACCATGGTGAACACGTGGTGGGGGGGAGTGACCGAAGACAACAGCTTCGGAACCCATGAGTTCCTCGACATGTGCGAACAGATCGGCACGGAGCCCTACTTCACCGGCAACATCGGGAGCGGTACGGTACAGGAGCTCATGCAATGGGTCCAGTATGTTAATTTCGACGGCATCAGCCCGATGTCGAGCCTGAGGGCAGCTAACGGTCATGAGAAGCCCTGGCATGTGAAGTACTGGGCCCTCGGCAATGAAGCCTGGGGCTGCGGAGGCAATATGACAGCGGAACACTACTCCGACATCTACCGGCTGAATGCGACGTTTGTCGCTTCCACCGGGCCCGAGCCGCTGTTCAGGATCGCCTCCGGAGCCAGTTCGGACGACTACCACTGGACAGAGGTCCTGATGACCCGGGTCCCTCACTGGATGCTGCAGGGAATCGCCCTCCATCACTATTCCGTCATTGATTGGAACAAGAAGAGTTCGGCCACCGGATTCACGGAGCAGGAGTACTTCGCAACCATGAAACAGGCCCTTCGCATGGAGGAGCTGATCGCGAAACATACAGCCATCATGGACAAGACCGATCCCGACCGGAAAGTGGCCCTCGTCGTGGACGAGTGGGGAGGGTGGTATGATGTGGAGCCGGGGACCAACCCTGCTTTTCTCTACCAGCAGAACTCCATGCGCGATGCCATGATTGCCGGAGTCACGCTCAATATCTTCAACAACCATTGTGACCGGGTCAAGATGGCCAACCTGGCCCAGACGGTAAACGTCCTCCAGGCGGTCGTGCTGACCAGCGAAGAGAAGATGGTCGTCACACCGACCTACCATGTGATGGAAATGTACACGGTGCATCATGATGCCGTTCGGCTGCCCGTTGAAGTGACCGCCGCGCCGTTTACGCTGGGCGGGGAAAGCCTCCCCGCTCTCTCCGTATCGGCATCGAAGGACCAGCGGGGGGTCGTGCATATCTCCCTGGTGAACATCGATGCGGAACAGGCGCACGATGCCGCTCTCGAGATCCACGGCACAACGCTCAGGTCGGTCAGCGGCCGCATTCTCACCTCCGGCAGGGTTCAGGACCACAACACGTTCGACGCACCGGAGAACGTGAAGCCTGCGCCCTTCACCGGCGCGAGAGTCGAGGGAAGCACCGTGAAACTCCGGATTCCGCCGGTGTCCGTGGTCGTTCTGTCCCTCGAGTAATCGATGACCCGGTCAGACCGTTCGGTTCGACCGTTTGGCCAGACCGGGCAGCCTGAGGCTTCCGACCGAAAGCCGGTCGATCAAGGTCTTCAGATGTGTCGTCCTGGGAGATCACAACTGTCTCCCTGCACATGTCCCGGATCAACCGCACGGGCCTGACTTTCAGACACGCGTTCTACTCTCGAGGCGTCCGGGGTTTTCCAGCCTGTGAAAGCACGAGGTGTCCATGAAGAGGCAATTGCTCGTCGTCCTGACCTGCGGCCTCTTGGTCGCAGCCGTCGCCGCCAGGTCGCAAACCTATATTCCCGACGCGTGGAACAGGGGGATGATTGTCGCACCGCAGGTACGGCTGAAAGCCTTCGCGTTCCCCCTTTCCGATGTACGCTTGCTGGAGAGTCCATTTTTGAGAGCCATGCAGCTGGATGCGCGCTACCTCCTGGAGCTGGAGCCCGACCGCCTGCTCCATCGCTTCCGCCTGCATGCCGGACTTCCTCCCAGGGGAGAGATCTACGGCGGATGGGAGCAGGAGTCGATCTCCGGGCATTCCCTTGGGCACTATCTCTCTGCCTGCGCGCTCATGTACTCCGCCTCGGGTGACGCGCGCTTCAAGCAGAGGGTCGACTATATCGTCAACGAGCTGGCGCTTTGTCAGGACGCCAGGCGCACGGGTTACGTGGGGGGCATCCCGGGCGAGGATACGATCTTCGCGCAAGTTGCCCGCGGCGAGATCAGAGCGGCGGGCTTCGATCTCAACGGCGGCTGGGTTCCGTGGTACACCACCCACAAACTCATGGCCGGACTGCTTGATGCCTGGCTCCACGCGGGCAACGCGAAAGCCCTCGTCATTGCCTCCCGGCTGGGTGACTGGATCGGGAAGGAGCTTCAGGCGCTTGACTCAGGCGACATCCAGCGCATGCTTGCCTGCGAACACGGGGGGATGAATGAGGTGCTCGCAAACCTGTACGGCATCACCGGCGACTTGCGGTACCTGGAGCTCTCCAGAAAATTCCACCACAGGGCCATGCTCGATCCGCTTGCAGCGCGACAGGACTCCCTGCCCGGCAAACATGCAAATACACAGATCCCTAAAATCATCGGCTGCGCGCGGCGCTACGAGCTGACAGCCGACGAGCGCGACCACACCATCGCCGAATTCTTCTGGGAGTCGATGGTCAAACACCATTCCTACGTCATCGGTGGAAACAGCGACTATGAGTCCTTGGGGGAAGAGGGGAAGCTCTCGGACCGGTTGAGCGACAACACGTGCGAAACCTGCAATACCTACAACATGCTCAAGCTCACCGGACATCTCTTCTGCATGAATCCGCACGCCCGCTACGCCGACTACTACGAGCGCGCCCTCTACAACCAGATTCTTGCCTCTCAGAACCCGGCCGACGGGATGATGTGCTACTACTCACCCCTCCGCCCGGGGGCGAAGAAGGAGTACAGCACGAAGTTTGACGCCTTCTGGTGCTGCGTGGGCACGGGCATGGAAAACCATGCGAAGTACGGCGGTGACATCTACTTCAGGGGCGCCGACGGTAGCCTCTACATGAACCTCTTCGTCCCATCGGAATTGCAGTGGAAGGAAAAGGGTGTTGTGGTCCGGCAGGAGAGCCGCTTTCCCTTCAGCGATACCGTCCACCTGGCAGTGCTGACTGACAAGCCCGCGTCGATTTCGCTTCGTATCCGCGTTCCGTACTGGGCGGAGCATGGGATGACGATCAGCGTCAACGGCCTCTCCAGCGCCGTCGTCCCGGACAGCACCGGGTACACGACTATCCTCCGCACATGGCGAGGCAGTGACCGGATCACGCTGGTCATCCCGATGTCCGTACGGACGGAGACAATGCCCGACAATCCCAACCGCATCGCCTTCATGGTTGGACCGCTTGTCCTTGCCGGCGCGCTGGGGACCGCACAGCCGGACGACCTTGACGGGGTGCCGGTGCTTGTGGCGGACAGGGGTCCTGTGACAAGCCTGATCAGGCCTGTCGGCGGACAGAGATTCGCATTTTCGACCGGTGGCATCGGACGCCCGGCCGATATCACCTTGATACCGTACTTTACGGTACATGGACAGTACACTTCAGTCTACTGGGACCTCATGTCGGAAGCCGGGTGGACGGAGCGGAAGGCTGCAAATGCCACCGAAAGAACGCGCCGCGCGGTAATCGATGCGCGCACAGTCGACAATGCGGGAATCGGGGACACGCTCCCTGAGCGGGATCACAACCTCAAGGGGGAAAAGACGGGGGCTGGCGATGCCATGGGCCGGAAGTACAGACACGCCACCGGCGGCGGCTGGTTCTCATTCGACATGAAGGTGCTCCCAGGCCGGGCCCAGGAACTGCTCTGCACGTACTGGGGGAGTGATGCCCGCGGACGGGTCTTCGATATCCTCGTGGACGGCGTCAGGATAGCCACCCAGGCGCTGGAGAGCAACAAGCCGAAATCCTTCTTCGACGCTGTCTATGAGATTCCCGCATCCCTTATAGGTGAGAAAGGGGTCGTGAACGTGAAGTTCCAGGCGCAGCCCGGCAAGATCGCCGGCGGTCTGTTCGGATGCAGAATCCTGAAGAAGGACAATGAAAGGTAACTCCCATCCTGGAAGCATGCAGAGGAGGAACTATGAACGCCCAGATCCGTTCATTAATCGTGCTGAGCTTCGCGGTTGTTTCTACGAGCACGCTGAGTGCCCAGGTGATTACCATTGCCGCCGCGGATGTCCGGAATCAAATGGTTCCCGGTAACACGCTTGTGAACCACAACGACTCCGTGACCATCTCACTCAATATCGGTGCGCCGGGAGCCTCATCATGGGATTTCAGCGGACTGAAATCCAGCGCCATCCAGACACTGACCAGCGTTCCTGTTGCCGGGACGCCGTTTGTCAGCCAGTTTCCCGGCTCCACACACGCGTTCCAGACCACCGTGACCGTGAATTTTTCGGGGACGAATGTCACGGGGACTGCGTACCAGTACCTGAAGCTCGGGACGCACCTCCTGAACCCCGGGCTTGAAGGGAGTGGACAGTTGATTCCCGGGTTGTCGGGGACGATCACGAACACCAACGTCCCCATCGACACAATGTACTTTCTCCCCTTAACCCTCGGGACAACCTGGAGATCCGCCTACACCGCCACGTCCGTGATCGCGCTGAACGGAGCGGAGTTTCAAAGGACAACGAAAAGCCATGCAATCACCTATGTTGCTGATGCATACGGTCCGATGGTCATTCCCGGCGGGTCCGTCCATCAGGCGCTCCGCTTCCGGAAGGTAGATATCAACTCCGTCAACACCCTGGTCGGCTACATGTTTCTTGCCCGCGACGGTGCATCGGTCCAGATGCTCGCTGCCGATGTGACGCAGCCCGATAACGGCCTTATCAGAGTCGTCGGGGTTCAGTGGACCGGCGCGTCAATCACGCTCCCGCCTGAAATGGCACTCAGCCCCGGCAGCTTCAATGTTGGCCCTTCTGCGGGTACCGTCTATGCACGGGTCATCAATATGGGCGACGGCGCGCTGACCTGGTCGACGACCGACAACGACGGCGCCTGGCTTGTCTCCGGCAACGGCCGCAAAGACACGATCGCCATCGCCTACGGCGCGAATACGGCAACCGCTCCACGAACCGGGACGGTGACCGTTACCAGCAACGGGGTGAACAGCCCTCTCACCATTACGGTCACACAGGAAGGCGTCCCCATTCTGCCTGTCCTGGATGTCAGGCCGGCTGAAGTCCATGCCTCATGGCAGGGCGGCTCATCGGAAATCTCCATAAGGAACGCCGGCAACGGCAGCTTGAGCTGGAAAGCCGAATCGGATCAAACCTGGGCGGCTATCGCCGGAGGAGCCGCCGGCGTCGACTCGGGCAAGGTCACCGTCTCCCTGTCAGCCAATGCCTCGACCGTCCCGCGCACGGCCACCATCACCGTGACGTCCTCCGGGGCAGCAGGGAGCCCCGGGAAGGTTACGATCACGCAGGACTCCTGCGAGGCCCCCGGCGTGCCGACTCTGCTCTCGCCGGCCAGCGGAGAGACCATCAGGGCTGATACGGTGCGCCTGAGGTGGCACCCGGGGGTGAGGACGGCATCCACCTACTGGCTCGAGAGCGCCGTAGATTCTCCGGGCGCCCGCGTCAAGATGGATTCCACACTCACAATCACTTCTTCCACACTTCGCGGGCTCGTCCCCGGCATGACCTACTGGTGGCATGTTCGCGAGAAAAATCCGACCGGTTGGGGTCCGTTCGGCGTCATCCGGAAGTTCTCAAGGCTGTTGAACACCCCCGGTGCAGTGACACTCGTCTCTCCGGCTGATGACTCTTATCTTGCAGGCGATACGGTCCGCCTCATCTGGAAACGGAGTGCGCCACCGGTGAACGGATACTGCCTTGAGCTCGCGGCCGATTCCACTTTCACCTCGGGTTTTGCCGATTCGTCACTCACTGACTCCGCGTACATTGCGAGGCGTCTCCTCAAGGGAACATCCTACTGGTGGCGGGTGAAAGCCGGCAATCTGGCAGGTTGGGGGATCTACAGCCAGGCCTGGAAGTTCTCGCTCAGCCTCACCTGGATTGCTCGGCATGAGGATGTCCCTGAAAGCTTCCAGCTCTATCAAAACTTCCCCAATCCTTTCAACCCGTCAACCACGATCCTCTACTCTCTCCCTGAACGATCAAGCGTGGTTCTGACGGTGGTCAACACCCTGGGCCAGCAGGTCGCGGAGCTTGCCCGCGGCGACATGGAGCGCGGTCTCCACGAAGCACGCTTCGACGGAACAGGGCTGGCTTCAGGCATCTATTTCTGCAAGCTCATGGCGGGTCGTCATATGGCCACCCGGGCCATGCTCTATATGAAATAAGTCAAGCGTTCGATACCCGGCTCCTGTCCTTGTTGGCCGCAGGCCGGCCTCCGCGTAACAGTAACGTGAGATTACAGAAAACGGGAAAGGGCTTCCTGCTATTGAGGAGTCGTATCTATACGGTTTGATAGAATGGTCGCGTTTTCCCCTATTCTGGAGCAATTGGGGGTGTATTTGGGGGTGTATTGTTGGTAGGGGTGCATTTGGCATGGCGATTGTTTACATTCTCAGCATGTTCATCTCTCGACGGCATATCCGGGCAATCGGACGAACCCTCGCCCTGTTTCTCCTGGTGGCGAATTCCGGGTTCACGCTGGTCCTCCATTCCTGCATGATTGAGATGTCCTGCTGCGATGGCTCCATGGCGACAAGCACACTCGGGCATGCCGGCACCGGGGCAGCCACTCTCGCGAGGCCAGGAGCCCCGTGTTGCGCCGTGACGGTCGCCGGGGGAGTGAGCTCCAACCCGATTGTGACCGATCGGACGACGAGCACGGTGACTCAAAAACCTTGTGTTCCAGGAGAATCGGCCCACCAGCCCTCTGGCGCCGGCTTGATCTCAAGAGCCTCTTCACGGATCCCTTCACATGCTACCCCTCGTGTTGAACCACCCTCAGTGGAGAAGTACATCCTCAACGCAAGCCTTTTGATCTGATCCCACACTCCAGTACCCTGGCGGCAGGGAGGGCCCTCCCTTCGTGCCGTCCCGCACGCAGAATTCCCCTGCAGGTCGGGAGCACTCGTCGCTGACCCGGCGCTCTGCAGGTGTGACTGTGGCCAATCACATACCTGGAGTGTGCTGCACATGACTCGATCCTGTCTGTTATTCGCTTTCGTGTTTCCGGTGCTCCATGCGACCGCCTGCGCCCAGGCAGCCGGTCAGGGCGTGCCCCCAAGCTCCCCGCCGCGGATCGTCTCAAGCCTCGCGGATTCAGCCCCGGACACGGGCGCGTCGCTCTCCTCCTTCATCGAACAGGCGCTGAAGTCTAACCCCTCACTTCAGGCATCGCAAGACCGCGCCCTGGGAGCTGGGGCTCGAATCACTCAGGCCACCGCCTGGGACGATCCCCAGGTCGGCGTGGAATTCTATGCCACGCCGATAACCTCCGCCAACCCGTTCACCAGGGGAATGGAAACAGACTACTTCGTCCAGCAGATGATTCCGCTGTTCGGCAAAAGGGGCCTGATGGGTGACGCCGCCGCCGCCGGCGCCAGGATGGCGGAGCAATCGGCTCAGGCCGTCGAACGGACGCTTGTGGCCGATGTCAAGAAGACCTATGCCATGATCTACGCGGCCCAATGCAGGATCAATGTCAACACGGAGAACCAGCGGCTGCTCAACCAGATTTCCGAATCTGCCCTCACCCGCTACGCGGTAGGCATGGTTTCACAGAGCGACGTGCTAAAAATTCAGGTGGAGGTGGGCAAACTCCGGAACGAGCGCACCGGCCTTGACCAGGAGCTCGCCGCCGGCGCGTCGATGATGAATGCCCTCCGGGGGCTCCCGGCCAATGCGCCGATCGGACGCGTTGCGACTCCCTCGATGAAACAGATGCCCGGCACGCTTGAGGCCTGGACCGCCCGTGCACTGGAGAATCGCCCCGAGCTTCTCGGCATGAACTCCGAGCTCGAGATGAACAGGGCGGATTTGAGTGCTTCCGAACGGGAACGGGTGCCCGACCTGATGGTGCGCGGGATGTACAAGCAGATGAAGGAGGGGACGGACCAGTGGGCTGCCATGTTCAGCATCAACATCCCGATTGCCCCGTGGGCGGGCGGCAAGTATACCGGAAGGATCGAGGAGAACACGCTGGCCGTCACCGCGACCGAACACTCCATCGCCGCGATGAGGAATATGGTCCAGGCTGAGGTCCGTGATGCCTGGTCAAAAGCGTCTTCTCGATGGGAGCAGATCGAACGGTACCGTCAGAGCATCCTCCCTCAGGCACAGCAGGCGCTTGAATCAGGCTTGAGATCGTACGAGACGAGCCGGGTGGATTTCCTTTCCCTCCTGGACAGCTACCGGATGCTGGAGATGATGAAGATGGA
>PMBF01000009.1 GCA_003152875.1 Ignavibacteriota bacterium
GACGATATCGCCGCGGCGCATGGAGCACGTTGTCTCCGCACGCCCGTCGGCGAGATCAATGTCGCCCGGCGCATGAAGGAAGAGGGGGCCGTTGTCGGCGGTGAAGGGAGCGGAGGCGTCATCCTTCCTGCCGTTCATCTCGGCCGCGACGCCATCGTCGGCATCGGCCTGATTCTCCAGGCGCTGGCAGATTCCGGAACGACGGTTTCCGGAATGAAGGCGGCCCTGCCGCAGTACCAGATCGCCAAGGGGAAGATTGCCCTTGGGAGTGTGAACGCGGAGGAAGTCATGGCGAGACTGGAGCAGGCCTATGCCGGCCGAGCCCAGGTGAACCGCGAGGATGGACTGAGGTTTGATTTTGACGATCACTGGATTCATCTCCGGAAATCCAACACCGAGCCGATCATGCGCATCATCGCCGAAGCCCGAAGCGCCGGGGAGGCGAACCGTGCGATCGACCGGGTCAGACAGATGATTGCCCGATGACCCCCTCCCGCTGAACCCGGGCCCGGCTCCCCGCTGCTGCGGCCTCCCCCCCTTGAGAAAGGAGCCTGACCATGCCGGCGAGGATTCGGTCGCTGCTGATGCTGACGCGGGTGCCTGGAATCGGCGTGCAGCGTTTTCGCGCGCTTGTCGATCATTTTCATGGTGCCGATGCGGTGCTCGGGGCGTCGCCGAGGGAACTCTGCGGCGCCCCGGGAATACACAGAAGGACAGCGCTTGCGGTCGCTTCGTTTCTGAAAGGACCCGCGGGGAAGGAGGCGGCCGGATTTGCCGATGACCAGCTCAGGCGGATGGACCTGGCCGGCGGACGGTGCGTGACGATATGGGACACGGAGTACCCGGCCGCCCTGAAGAGGATCTACGACCCACCCCCGCTGCTGTTCCTGAGGGGATCGCTCGTGCCCGGGGATTCCTCCTCGCTGGCGATTGTGGGCACCCGGTCGCCGTCGGCGTACGGCGTGCAGATGGCAGAGCGATTCGCCGCCGGCCTTGCGCGGCTGGGGATCACGGTAGTAAGCGGACTTGCCCGCGGGATCGATACCGCTGCGCATACCGTTGTGGTTCGATCGGGCGGGCGAACGCTAGCGGTCATCGGATCCGGGCTCGACGTGGTGTACCCGCCTGAGAACAGGGAACTAGCCACGCGCATCGCTTCACTCGGGGCGGTGCTCTCGGAGTATCCCATGGGGACGAAGCCCGATGCGGGAAATTTCCCCCGGCGGAACCGCATCATCAGCGGAATCAGCATCGGCACGATCATCGTCGAGACCGCCACCGATGGCGGCGCGATGATCACCGCGGCGACTGCCCTCGATCAGAACCGGGAAGTGTTCGCCATCCCCTCCCCCGTGCGAGAGGGCAGGCCCGGGGGGACAAACATGCTGATCCGGAGCGGCAAGGCTCTCCTGGTGGAGACCGTGGAAGAAGTGATCGAGGAGCTGAGGCCGCACCTGAGAGACATCCTGCCGCCGGGCGTCCCTCTGAAGGAGCGGGCGCGGCCGGTCCTGACGCTCTTCGAACAGGGAGTGCTTGAGGCGTTCACGGACGACGCACCCGTGCACGTCGACATGCTTGCGGCGAGAGCCCGGATGCCTATCTCCGACGTCCTTGCCCATCTCCTCGCGCTGGAATGCAAGGGAGTTGTGCGGCAGATGCCGGGGAAGTATTTCGTCAGGAGCCTGGCAGGTCTGCTGTTCGCCGCGGCGCCCTCCGTGTTGTTCTTTTGTTAATGGGGGAAAATTCGTATCTTGTCAAGAGTTCATCATGACGCAGTGAGGCGGCATGTTTGTCATCGGCGAAGCGGTCATTGATGATGCGATCACCCGGGCATTCTTCCGTTGTGACCTCACCGCTTGCATGGGCGCGTGCTGTTGCATCGCAGGCGGCCGGGGAGCTCCCCTCGATGATCCTGAGGTGAGGGAAGTGTACAGGGTCCTTCCCGCTGTAACTTCCTATCTGAGCGAACGCAGCCGGCGGGCACTCGCCGCGGCGGGCCCCCTGGAAGGCCGGCCGGGCGACTATGCGACGACCTGCATCGATGAGCGCGAGTGCGTCTTCGTCGTCATGCAGGACGGCATCGCGACCTGCGCCTTCGAGCGCGCCTTTCGCGACGGTGCAACCGACTGGCCGAAGCCGGTTTCCTGCCACCTTTTCCCCATCAGAATCCGGCGGGGGCACCCCGGAGTCCTCCGTTACGAGGAAATCGAGGAGTGCGAAAGCGGCCGGTCCCGGGGGCTCCGGGAACAGCTGCCGCTGTCAGAGTTCCTCAGGGAACCGCTGGTCAGGCGCTTCGGCGAAGCATGGCACAACGAGTTCCGCCTCGCCTGCAAAGCTCCCCAGGTGTCAGACCGTACGCCGGGCACGTGAATTTATGCTGAATATCGCCCTCCAACATAAGATGATGATGAAGCTGTCGCCTCAACAGGTCCAGTACCTGAAGATGCTGCAGCTGCCGACCCTCGCCCTCGAGCAAAAGATCAAGGCCGAGCTGGAGATGAATCCGCTCCTGGAGGAAGGGTTCGAGGATGAACTCGAACAGACACAGGAAGAGCCCGAAAAGGCCGAGGATGCAGACAAGACCGAGGAAGCCGCCGCCACCGAGGCGGAAGACGACAAGTATACGATCGACGATTACATGAACGACGATACTGGGGGCTACAAGACCCAGCAGCCGTTCGACGACGAGGAACGCGAAGACTATCCCCTCCCCGAACTGATCCCCCTCTATCACCGGCTCCTCACCCAGTTCATGCTCCTGGACATGGACGAGGAGGAGTATTTGCTGGGGGAAGAGATCATCGGGAACATCGACGAGGACGGGTACCTGAGGCGCGATCTGGGCGCAATCGTCCAGGATCTCAACCTCACGCACGGGCTGAGCATTTCCCTCGAGAAGGCCGAGCTCATCCTGAAGAAGATCCAGCGCCTCGACCCTGTGGGCATTGCCTCCCGGTCGCTCCAGGAATGCCTGCTCGTCCAGATGGAGGTGGCACAGGTCCACCCGCCCCTCCGGACGCTGGCGCTCCGCGTCCTGACTGAGTTCTACGATGATTTCACGATGCGCCATTTCGAGGATCTCATCAAGAAGCTCGGGATCACGAACGACGACCTCAAGCACGTCGTCGAGGCCATCCAGCATCTGAACCCGAAACCCGGCGAGGGAATGTTCTCGGCCCAGGAAAACTACGTCATCCCCGACTACATCGTCACAAAGACCGAGACCGATTTCGTCGTCTCCCTGAACGACCGCAACATCCCTCCGCTCCGGATCAACCGCGCCTATAAGGAGCTGATGTCGAAGCGCAAGAAGAACGGCGTGTCCACGGAAGCGAAGGATTTCATCCGGCAGCGGTTCGAAGCGGCAAAATGGTTCATCAGCTCCATCCATCAGCGCCGCGAGACGATGATGAAGGTCATGAGGACCATCGTCGACAGACAGCGCGACTTCTTCGACACCGGCGAGGGGCTCCGGCCGATGATCTACAAGGATATTGCCGAAGTCATCAACATGGACGTCTCCACGATCAGCAGAGTGGTCAAGAGCAAGTACGTCCAGACGGACTACGGGGTCTTCTCCCTGCGGCACTTCTTCAGCGACGCCATCAGCACCACCGACGGCGAAGAGGTTTCCAATAAAGAGGTGAAGCGCAAGCTGAAAACCCTCATCGACTCTGAAGACCCTAATCACCCGCTGAGCGACCAGCGCCTCGGCGAGCTCCTAAACCAGCAGGGACTCAACATCGCACGCCGGACCGTCGCCAAATACCGGGAGGCAATGCAGATCCCGGTGGCGCGCCTCCGCCGCCGCATGACCTGAATTCCTCTTCTCCTCGCCCAATCCCATGCCCGACATCATCAAAGCAACGACTGTCCTCGGTCTCACGCATCGCGGCCGCACCGCCATCGGCTCCGACGGCCAGGTGACGGTCGGCCAGACCGTCATGAAACACCACGCCCGCAAGGTGCGGAAAATGTACAACGACGCGATCCTCGCCGGCTTCGCGGGCGCGGCCGCAGATGCCTTCACGCTCTTCGGGAAGTTCGAGGAATACCTGGAGAAACACCGCGGAAACGTCGAACGCTCCGCCGTGGATCTGGCAAAGGAGTGGCGGACCGATAAGTACCTCCGGCAGCTCGAGGCCCTGCTTGCGGTGATCTCTCCCGACAAGGCGCTCGTGATCTCCGGAACAGGGGAAATCATCGAGCCGGACGACGGCATCGTGGCCATCGGGTCCGGCGGAAGCTTCGCCCTGGCGGCGGCGCGCATGCTCGTCAAGCACTCCGACCTTTCGGCCCGCGAGATCGTCCAGGAGGCTCTGGAAACCGCCGCCGACATCTGTATCTACACCAATAAATCCATCACCATCGAAGAATTGTAGACCGGATCATGTCATCCACCGACCGCCCCGCCGGTGCGGAGCTTACGCCGCGCCAGATCGTGCAGGAACTCGACCGCTACATCATCGGCCAGGACGCGGCAAAAAAATCAGTGGCGATCGCCCTCCGCAACAGGTGGCGGCGCCTGCAGGTCCCCGCAGGCCTCCGCGAGGAGATCATGCCGAACAATATCATCCTCATCGGGCCCACCGGCGTCGGGAAGACCGAGATCGCGCGCCGGCTTGCGCGGCTTGCCGGAGCTCCGTTCATCAAGGTTGAAGCCTCGAAATTTACCGAGGTCGGCTATGTCGGCCGCGACGTGGAATCCATCATCAGGGACCTGACCGAGGTCGCCGTCACGATGGTCAAGACCGAGCGCCGGGAGGAGGTCGACGGCAAGGCCCGCCAGATGGCGGAGGAACGGATCCTTGACCTTCTTCTCCCCCGTGGCCGCCGGCAGCAGCAGCCCGCCGACACAGAGGAGCAGCAGCCCGAGCGGCCGGCGGAGGTCGCCGAGGAACAGAGTACGCGGGAGAAATTCCGCGAGAGACTCCGCGCGGGTCATCTGGAAGCCCGCATGGTCGAGCTGGATGTCCCTGCAGCCAACGGGCCTCTGATGCAGGTCATCGGACCCATGAGCCTGGACGACATGGGTGTCAACCTGCAGGACATGTTCGGAAGCCTGATGCCCAAGAAGATGAAGCGCAGACGGATGAGCGTCGCCGAAGCCCGCACCGTGCTCTCGAATGAGGAGGCGCAGAAGCTCATCGACCAGGAAGCGGCTATCCGTGAAGCAGTTCAGCGCGTCGAGAACTCCGGCATTGTCTTCATCGATGAGATCGACAAGATCGCGGGAGCAAAGGCGCAGGGCGCGGGCCCCGACGTGTCTCGCGAAGGGGTGCAGCGCGACCTCCTGCCGATCGTGGAAGGCTCCAATGTGAACACCAAGTACGGCATGGTCAAGACCGACCATGTCCTCTTCATCGCTTCGGGGGCATTCCATGTGGCGAAACCCTCCGACCTGATCCCCGAGCTTCAGGGGCGCTTCCCCATCAGGGTCGAGCTGAACAGCCTGACCCAGGAGGATTTCGTGAAGATCCTCACGCTCCCGCAGAACGCGCTGATCAAACAGTATGCGGCGCTGGTCGCCACGGAAGGACTCGACCTGGAGTTCCAGGACGAAGCGATCCGGGAGATCGCCCGCGTGGCCGCAGATGTGAACGAGCAGGTCGAAAACATCGGCGCGAGGCGCCTGCACACCATCCTCACCACGCTCCTGGAGGAGATCCTCTTCAATGCCCCCGACGAGATGCCCCAGCGGCACATCGTCATCACCCAAGCGAGGGTTCAGGAGCGGCTCTCGAGCATCGTGCGGAACAGGGACATGAGCAGGTACATCCTCTAGCCCCCCAGAACTGATCGCTCTCAAGCAGGGCCTGAAGACTCTTGAGGGCCGACCCCGGCGCCCATGGACACCGAAGTCTGACCTCGAAGTCTGAACTGTCTGGCTTCAAGCGTCTTGATATCCCGGCACGACCGGCCGGACCCTCGCCACCGGCCGGGAGACTCTTGAGATTCGACCCCCCCTCCTCTCCCCCGGCGGTACGACGGGGGATTCGTGGCTGAGGCAGGAACGGTGTGACACTGCTCCAGCCCCATACGTCCGAGTCCTGACGCTCCCGTGAAGCTTGCCGGAACCGTTTTTCGAGCTTGATCCAAAAACGCAGACCCCGGAGGATGTCCGGGGTCTTGTGTCCGAATGCCTTGTTCTCCGCGCCGTCAGAACCTCATTTTCATCCCCGCCGATATCGAGCCGTACGAGAATGTGTCCGGAGAGAAGATCCATCCCAGGTTCTCCGAGGCGAAATCCATTTCAAAGAAGCCAAGGTGGAACCCGAGCCCCAGCGCAAAATTCCGATGGTCGGGGCCTCCCCACGAATACCCTGTCCGCAGCGGCAGGAATCCCCATGGCCGCCACTCCATGCCGAAGGCCAGACGGGTGCCCGCGGGCGATCCGGGAGCCTCCTGCAGGACCTGATGGATGTCACATGCCACCGTCATTTCGCCAAGGATGAACGGCCTGATGGCTTTCACGCGGTCAAGTTCGAAGGCCACCCCGGCCCTGATGGTCGTCGGCAACGGCGTCGAAAACGCCTCACCCGGCTGAGCTTCTCCCCGCAGCGCGCGCTCCACACCGTCGCGCTGAACCTGATCCAGGGGGTTGTCGACCACCAGGGTCGATTCCGCGCGCACCTCCCTCACGTTCTTCGTCCATGTCAACGATCCGATGTCCGTGACGCTCAGGCCGACTCTGATCACGGGGTTGATCTGTGCCGCCAGCCCGAGATCAACGCCGAATCCCGAGCCCGCGGGATCGCCAAAGGGGGTATAGCCACCGCCCTGCCCTGCCAGCGGATCGATGCCCGCCGCACGGCTGCGCATGTCAACGACACCGTGGAGGATGCCATCGGTGCCTGTCTCCAGGCGTGAATTGAACCGCGTCAGCTCTGCGTATCCGTACCCGTGGATCAATTTCCCGGAGAGTCCGATCGAGAGGCTCTGCAATCCCCAGACGTCCCGGAGCGTGGTCGCCAGCGACACCGCGTATTCCCTGGTCCACCAGGCGCTGAGGGACGTGGCGCTGAAGTCAAAGACCGAACCCGGTGTGTTGCCGTACAGAAGGAAACGGGCGTACTCGCCGGGCACCGAAATCATCGCCGCGGCCTGTTCCGTCACGCTAAATGCGATGGTCCCGATCCCCGTATGTATCGCCAATCCCACCGGCCTGGCTTCCACATCGCCTTCGATCCGGCCCACACCATTGGGGAATGCAGCAAGGATCGCCTGCTTGTCCACGTCCGAAAGGTGGCGGCCGATCCGGCCGCCGTCCGACTCAACGCCGGTGAAATACCGCGTGTACAGGTCGTAGGTGAGAAAGTCGCTCCCCACATGGGCCCCGAAAGGAAGGAGTGCGAGCGAGACCGTCGCGCTGTCCGCATCCAAATTCGCAGGGTTGATCCCGACCGCATCGAGCCCCCGCGCAACACCCATGTATGTACGGGCCATTCCGAGCCCCTGGATGCTTGTTCGTTCACCAGCCTGCACCTGCGAAAGCACNNCCGCCGGAAGCCGTTGCAAGGTCAAGTTCATACTCCACGTACTCGGCGGGGATGTAGAGCTGAGCCTCTGCGTGGCTGAGGTTGATCGTCAATGTGGAGGTTCCGGGCATAGCGGCAATGCCCTGAGCGTCCACCGCTGCCGCATTCACCTGCAGGGACTGCCCCGACTGCGGAAGGGTCAGCAGCCGCCGGTGCATGGCGTCCAGGAGATACACCCTGACCCCCACCTGCGCGGGAAGACCGTTCTGGACCTCCACAAAGAGCTTTGCGCCGTTCACGTTCGCCAGCTCGCTCTGTCCGGGTTTCTTGCCGCCGCCGTCTTCCGTCACCCCGAAGCCCGTTGTGTCCCGGTATGTCGCCTGCGAGATGCCGAGGTTCATCGGAATCGAGAGCGTGACGCTCCCCGAGAAGGAGCTGTTGCGCCCTACCGAGCCGGCCCCGGCGGCGCCTCTGCTGTAGCAATCCGGAGGATTCACAAGCACCTTGCCGGAGACCTGGAGTGAATCGGGGAGTCTTCCGGACAACTTGCTGAGGAATGCGCCCACCTCGGCGCCGTCGAATGCTATCGCGCCGCCGCCGGCCTGCACTCGCCGCTGCCCGGCCGGGATGTCGAGGTAGACGACCTCTCCCGTGCTCTTCACGGCCGAAACGCGCAAATCCAGGTCGGCCGGGAATCCCACCGAGCTGACGGTATTGAGTGTCAGGGACGCCGACGGAATGTTCAACTGGGCGACGAGCTTCGAGGAAAATGAACCGAGGTTCAGAGCCACGGCGCTGTGCACGTCGATCCAGGTGGGCTTGATGACCCCGGTGACGCTGTCGGCCACGATCGGGGCCAGAGTGCTCATGTCGATCTGCACCTTGTCCGTGTCGTGAACCGCCACCCGGCCGCTCACGTCCGTCGGGATGACGACGCTGCTGGTCAGTTGAAGGGCGCTGAGCAGCTGGCCCGCAGGCGCCCGCAGCCTGCACCCGGAAAGATTGAGCGTGTAGGAATTCCCCCCGAGAGCCGGAAGGAAGAGGCTGTCTTCATACGGCGCATACCCGCCCGCCGCCGGCCGCAGCAGTTCCTCCAGGCGGAACTTGAACTGGACCCCCACGGCGATCCGGTTCGTAAAGGCAAACCGGAGGGATCCCGAGCGGATCGCGACATTGCTCACCTGGGTGGAATCGTTCAGGCGGATGGCCGTGCGGTCGTTGTCAATCAGGCGCTGCGCGGGGATGCCGGTGATCTGCGCCGCGGACGCCCGGATATTGTCCATAATCATGGTGGCCACCAGCATGGAATCCGGAGGGATGCGCACCGGACTCGAAGATCCCGGGGTGCTGAAGTTCAGTCCGGCGATGCTCACACCGTCCCCGAGCGACTTCCCCGCGAGGTTGTCGTAGACGGTGCGCGAACCTCCGGCAGGAATCGCACTGCCGGTGAAATCGAATATGGCCTCGACGTTTCCGTGGTCATCGATGAGCTGGACGGGATTCAGCGCCGCGATGTCGACCGGAAGGTTGTTCTTGAGTGTCAGGCCCACGCTGCCGCTGCTGACTTCCACGGTCGTCGTCGAGGACATCGCCGTCGCAATAGTGGGGAGATTCATGGTCTGGGAAGGCACGGGGATGGTGATGCCCCTCGGAATCGACGGGACGTTGATCTCGGTGATAACCGGCTTGACCTCGACGTTGAAGGTTCCAAGCCTGATCTGCCCGTAGGCATTGGCGGGCACAAGGGAGATTCTGTCGCCCACCAGCGTCGATGGAACGGCCATGATCTTGGAATAGACGATACGGTGCGCAGGGTCAGCCTTCAGCGCGGAGGGGTCCTTGTCGACCAGGTCGCCCACCGTGACCGTCTTGATGCCGACCGGGAATGTCAGGTCGACATCCCACGACGGGGCCACCGGCGGGGCGGGGGTCTTGATGCAGTTGAACGACGACAGTGAGAACACGGTACCAAGAAGAAGTTCCGCCATTTTCCGGCGGCAAGTCCAGAAACTGTTGCCGACACTCATTGAGTTCCCCCGGACAGTCAAGCTTTGATGTCCCCTTCAGCACATGCACCGCCCGCCCTGCATATGGAACTATGTCAAAGCGAGTGCCACGCCGGAGGCCCTGTGCGGGCGCTCACATGAATGGAGTAACAACCGTGCGTCCAATATGTTATGCAGGGGCCGGAAAGGTCAGGAGAAGTGTTCTTCAGGCGGGGAATAACGCGTAGACGGGTAGAATCTTCAATAGAGCAGGTTTTTCGGGAAAACAGAGAATTCCCTGGGTACCATGTGTGCAGCTATGGTCCTCTGAGACGGGAGCCCTCCTAATGCACCTTTTCGTCAGGCAGCACAGGCTGGAATCCGTATCCCGCCGAGGGGTCGTCGCCGTGGATCTTGATCTCTCCGAACTTCATCTCATACTTCCCGATGTTTTCCTCGAGGGCGCGCATCAGCAGTTTCGCGTGCTGGGGCGTCATGATCAGGCGGGCATGGACCTTCGCCTTCGGCACGCCGGGCAGCACGCGTGTGAAGTCGATGACGAACTCCGCCGGTGAATGCGTGATGATCGCGAGGTTCGAATAGATGCCCTCGGCTTCTTTCTCGCCCAGCTCGATATTGATCTGCTGACCGCCGACTGGTTGATCGTTCATTGCGTTCTCCTGAAAAAAAAGGCCCCGTCGGACGGCGGGGCCTTCCGTGATTCATGCCGGATCAGTGAGTCTTGCTCAGACTATCGGATTTCTCGAACGCGGCTCTGGACTTGTCGGGCATGTTGAGCATCGTGTAGAGCCGCCCGAGCTGCATCCACTTGCCGGCGTCGTCTGCCTGGAGCTCGACGCTCTTTTCCAGGTGCGGAAGCGCCAGCTTGAGCTTCTCGCGGTACGACTCGTCGGTGTTCACGTGTTTGCCCTTGCCGGCCTTCTTCTGATCGGCTTCGGCCTTCTCGTCGGCCGCCTTCTTCATCGATACGCCCCAGTTCACGTAAGAGACGCCGAGATTGTAGTGCGCATCGCTGTAGGAGGGGTCGATGCTGACAGTCTTTTCAAACTGCTCGATGGCCGACGGGAAGTTGTCCTGCTTCATCAGAAAGACGCCGTAGGCAAACCGGAAGAACTTGTTGTTCGGCTGTTTGGCCACGGCGTCGCGCGTCAACGCCAGCGCCTTCTCCATGTTCTTGGTGCGATCGTAGACGTCGATGAGGTTGTTGATGCTGGAGATGCTGTCCGGCTCCAGCTTGTACACGTTTTCGAAGGCCTGGGTCGCTTTCACGAACTCGGCCTGCGCCCCGGCTTCGTCCTTAGCGCTGAGACGATCGACCGCCTGCTGATAGTGCACCTGTCCCAGGAACTTCGCTGCATCGGCAAAATTGGGCTTCTTCTGCAAAGCTGTCTCTATCGTCGCCACCGCCTTCTGGTAGTCCTTTTTCGCATACCAGGCAAGAGCGGCCACGTAGTAGGTCGTGGAGCTGTCGGGCTCCAACTCGATGGCGGTGGTGAAATCCTCAATGGCCTTGTCGTAGCTCGAAGCGCTGTCCCGTCCCTCGTTATAGAACTTCACGCCCTCGTTGTACAGCATGGCCCAGACGGCGAGCCTGTTCCGGGAAATCTCCGGCCTGTGCGTCTCCGAGACCTGCAGGGAGTGCGTGTAGGCCTCGTCCATGTCCTTGTACCGTTTCAGTTCGAGGCGCACCTGGCCGAGCAGGAACCACGCCTCCGCATCTTTGTCGTTCTTCTGCACTTCCTTGAGAAGACTCTGTTCTGCTTTGTCCCACTGCTTCTGCTGCATATACAGCTTGGCGCTGGTCGTCTCGGCAGAACCGCACTGGAAGCCGGTCGTCGCAAGGAACACGGCAGCCAGCAACAGGACTGCAAGGGGGGCAACACGTGTCATGGTGACTCCTGATGATCGATGGTGGGGGGTAGGGGATGGTCGGTGCATCATACCAATATATTCACATGGAGGACAAAAATCAACAGAATCACCTCTTCGAGAGTGCATTGAGATTGGTGCTCCGGGCAGGATGGCGGGAAGGCAGGTACGCGAACCGGCTAAGCGCGACCCCCTGGACCATTCCCGTGACTTTGCTACTCGCCTCCCCCTTGACTTCCCCGTTGTCGCGACGTACTTTTAGAGCAGTGGCCTTGCCTCGGCCTTCTGGCAAGACGTTCTTTCTAGAACCCTTTCCATGCATCTGCAAGCGTGGAAGGGGTTTTGTGTCGTGAGCCTTACCCTCTGTTCCAGAGACTGCCATCGGCATGGCTCCGTAGAATCGAAAGGAATATCCGGGATGTTCACATCACGTTCGGTCCTGTGTACGATCCTCCTGCTCTTCACCCTTGAGGGGACCGCCGCAGCCCAATGGCTCCCGACCCGGGGGCTGTACGGCGGGAACATCCTGTGCTTGACCGCGAGCGGCACGAATCTCTATGCGGGGACGCTGGAGGGAGTCTTTCTCTCCACCAATAGTGGAGCAAAGTGGACTCACTTGAATGTCGGGTCTTCTCCTCAATATTGCACGGCTTTTGGCAAGCTGGGAGCGAATCTCTTTGCCACTTCCAACTACTATGTGTTCCGCACTAGCGACGGTGGCGCCACGTGGACGCCGGCCGGTACCGGATTGCCGGAAACAGACATTGAAGTGTTCGCGACGATGGGGACGACCCTCTTTGCCGGAACATATAACGAGGGAGCCTATCTCTCCCGTGACAGCGGTGCGCATTGGACTCCAGCGAATACCGGGTTGACGAATTCTTTCGTCCGCGCGTTTGCCGTTCTCGGCACGAACCTCTTCGTCGCAACCTATGGAGGCGTCTTCTTCTCACCCGACAGCGGCGCGCATTGGGCTCCAGTCAACAACGGAATGACGGACGGATTTATCCTTGCTCTTGCCGCCAGAGGCACGACTCTGTTAGCCGCAACAGATGGTGGTGTGTTCCTCTCCGCCGACAGCGGCTCAACCTGGACTCCCTCCAATGCCGGCTTGTCCGATCTGTCAGTTCTTGCCTTCGTCGAGACCGGAACAGACATTTTTGCCGGCACCGCCGGCAGCGGTGTTTTCCTTTCTACGGATACCGGTGCGAGCTGGAGTTCTGCCGGAACGGGGCTGCCGGCTGCCACTTTAGCCGGTGGGGGGCTTGGCACCTATGTTACAGCGCTGGTCGTCAAGGACTCAGTCCTCTTTGCCGGAACCTCCGGCACCGGCGTCTTTCTCTCCACCGATAGAGGCAGCAGCTGGGCACAGGCCAGCAGCGGGCTGCCGGGTCCGCCTGTCCGGACCTTTGCCGTGCACGGCGCGAATCTGTTAGCCGGAGCTGATCTCGCCGGCGCTTTTCTTTCCACCGATGGGGGGGCCAACTGGAGTCCGGTCAACACTGGTTTGACCGATACATACGTTGAGGCACTTGCCGTAGCCGGCGCCAACGTCATTGCCGGGGCGGGACACGGCGGCGTCTTCCGCTCAAGCAATGACGGGACCAGTTGGGCTCCGATTAATAGCGGATTGGTAGATGAGTATGGAGTTATTCAGGGGGTGTCTTCACTGGCTATCAGCGGCACGGTCATGATCGCGGGGGGTAACGGGATTTATGTGTCCTCAAATGGAGGTGCCAAATGGCTTCCGGATCGCTTGGGAATTCCGCAAACCGGGATAACTGCCCTCGTCTCAAGCGGGCCTAATGTCTACGCGGCATCCGTGCAAGTCTACGCCTCTACCAACAGCGGTATTGAATGGCACGAAACCTCCAGTCTGACCGAGGTCCCCAATCGCCTCCAATATGTCACATCCCTGGCCGTAGCCGGCACCGATCTCTATGCCGGGACGATCGTTGCTCCCGACCTCTATCGTTCCACCAACAACGGTGTTACCTGGACCCAGGCCGACAGCGGATTGACTGGTCCACCGGTTTCAGCCATTGCCGCGAGCGGTACGATGCTATTTGCCGGAACAAGAGATGGCGCTTTTTTGTCCAACAATGGCGGCGGCACATGGACACATGTCAGCGAAGGATTGCCCGGTACTCCGGTCTATGTTCTTGCCGCGATCGGCAACACACTATTTGCCGGAACCGGCCAGGGTATCTGGAGGAGACCTTTGTCTGAGCTGGTCAGTGTGCCGCCTGCATCGAGTGGACTTCCCTCGGAGTTCAGCCTCAAACAGAACTATCCGAACCCCTTTAACCCTACCACAACCATCCGCTATGAATTGCCCCGCCAGGCAAAGGTGAGCCTGAAGGTGTACAGCGTCCTGGGCCAGGAAGTGGTGGCCCTGGTGAATGCTGGGCAGCCGGCCGGGCATTACTCTGTGGTGTTGAACGGACAGAAACTTCCGAGTGGAGTGTACTTTTGTCGGCTTCAAGCTGGCGGCTACACCGCAACGAAAGCGCTTTTGCTCGTGCGTTGACGAACCGCCATCCGCACTCCTACTCGGCAAGACGACCTCCTGGTCAAGGTCGCCTGTTGACCACCATGGTTCTCGCCGACTCCGGTTTATGCTCCTGTGGATAGATCGGCTCGCGCTGTGGCTCAGGCCGGCTGTGCGCTACCGGCCTCGGATGGAGGTTTCGGGCTTTCGCTTGTCTTCAAGAACACCACGCTGCGCCTGCGGCTTATGCAGGGAAAGAAAGGTCGGAATTCCTCGCCTGCACCGGCATCATCCTGGGAACGGAATCATCCCGGGAACGGGACCTCCTGCCGTTGACATTTCCCCAGCCCGGCATTTTCTTGATCTCACTTTTTCACACTATCTGCGAGGTTGCGGTGTTGAGAACAACCATTATTGCCGGGGCGGTCCTCTTCTTCCTGGGCCGCGTCGATGCAGTGTACCCTCAATCCAGCAGTACGCTATGGTATGGACAGCCGGCTGCATATTTCGAGGAAAGCCTGCCGCTAGGAAATGGAACGATGGGCGCTGCGGTGTTCGGCGGGGTGGATTCGGACAGGATCTACCTGAACGATGCCACCTTGTGGTCTGGCGGGCCGGTGAATGCCACCATGAACCCGGAAGCCCACAAGACGCTGCCTGCCGTGAGGCAGGCGCTGGCAAGTGAAAACTACAGACTGGCCGATTCGCTCAACAGGAAACTCCAGGGCTCGTGGTCCCAATCTTTTGCTCCGCTCGGTACGTTGCTCATGGAATCGAAACATACCGGTGCGCCGGAGAAATATCACCGGGAGCTGGATATCAGCGGTGCTGCTGCAAGAGTGCAGTATGAAGTTCAGGGCCTCAAGTTTTCCCGGGAGTACTTCATCTCTCGTCCCGACAAGATCATGCTCATCAAACTCTCATCGAGTCAACGAGGCGCGCTGAACTTCACCATTCATTTTGAAAGTCAGCTGAGACACAGGATGTCTTCTTCACAACGAATACTACAGGCAAGTGGGTATGCCCCCGTCCGTGCCTTGCCAAGCTATCTGGGAGACAGGCCAAACGCAGTGGTCTTTGAGAAAGGCAAGGGAACCAGATTCACACTACTCGCCAGGATCAGGAATACAGACGGGGAGGTCGTTGCCACAGATAGCACGTTGATCCTCAGAGGAGGTACCGAAGCAGAGGTCTTTGTTGCAGAGGCGACCAGTTTCAATGGTTTTGACAGAGATCCGGCCACTGCGGGTCTGAACGATGAGGCCATCGCTCATGACCAGTTGACGGGAGCCTTTTCCAAGCCATATTCACTGCTGAAGCAAGCCCATCTCAGCGATTATCAGGACCTGTTCAACCGCGTCAGTCTGAATCTGGGCAAGACAAGTGCCCCGGAGCTGCCAACCAACGAACGATTGAAGCGTTATGCTGAGGGCAGGGAAGACAAAAACCTCGAAGTCCTGTATTTCCAATACGGGCGTTATTTGTTGATAAGCAGCTCCCGTACACCGGATGTACCGGCCAACCTGCAGGGCATTTGGAACCCGTATCTTCGTCCGCCCTGGAGCAGCAACTACACCACCAACATCAATGCCGAGGAGAACTACTGGCTTGCAGAAAATGCCAACCTGTCGGAGATGCACCTCCCTCTGCTTGGGTTCATCAGGAACGTCTCTCAAACGGGAGCCATAACCGCCAGGACGTTTTACGGCGTCAACGGATGGGCGGAATGCCATAACTCGGACATCTGGGCTATGAGCAACCCCGTTGGCGATTTTGGGCACGGCGACCCGATGTGGGCAAACTGGAACATGGGTGGGGCCTGGCTNNGAAGCATATGAGATCATGAAAGGGGCGGCGCAGTTCTGTCTGGAATGGCTGGTTGAGGACAAAGAGGGGAAGCTCATCACATCACCCTCGACTTCGCCCGAGAACAAATACGTCACGCCCGATGGTTATCACGGGGAGACGCTCTATGGCGGCACTGCCGATCTGGCAATGATCCGGGAGTGCTTTAGAAACACCATTCAGGCGGCAACGCTATTGAACACCGATGCCGATTTCAGGGGTCAACTTGAGCAAGCACTTGGCCGTCTGCATCCATACAAGATAGGCAAGAGCGGAAACCTTCAGGAATGGTACCATGATTGGAGGGACGAAGACCCGCAACATCGCCATCAATCACACCTCTTCGGACTCTTCCCGGGCCATCACATTACGCCCTACGACACGCCCGAGTTGGCGCAGGCGTGTCGCAAAACGCTCGAGATCAAGGGTGATGAATCCACCGGATGGTCGAAAGCTTGGAGGATCAACCTCTGGGCTAGACTCGGTGATGGCAATCATGCCTACAAGATGTATCGTGAATTGCTGAAGTATGTGGATCCTGACGGATTACGCACGAACTACTCCGGCGGCGGCGGTACGTATCCCAATCTCTTCGATGCTCATCCGCCCTTTCAGATTGACGGCAATTTCGGGGGTGCAGCCTCTGTCATTGAGATGCTTATGCAATCAGGCGAAAAGGAGATCAGGCTCCTTCCCGCATTGCCCGATGCATGGGATAGCGGCTCGGTCAGCGGCATCTGTGCCCGGGGCGGGTTCGAAGTATCAATGAAATGGAAACACAAGACCCTGAAGCAGGTGTCGGTGACCGCAAAGGCGGACGGAACGACCACGCTCACTTGCGGCAACAAAACAAAGCAGGTCAGTCTGATGAAGGGACAAGTGATAACTGTAGACTGGTGATGTCACCGCGTGGGGCCATGATGTGATAGAGGTCCGCCGCCGATCCACAGAATTGCATTTCGGCAGGGCTGGGCTCCCGGACAGCTAGCGGATTATCGAACGCAGTGTGCTCGTCCCCGCCAGCAGGGCCTGGACCTTTCCTCCCGGCAGGAGGGCCACCGCCTCGACTCCTTCGGGGACCGTTGCGGTGAGCGAGAATGCGCTCCCCGTTCTCGTCCACCGGACCCGGATCGTTCCCGCAGGGACATCGAAAGACGCCGAGGCACTCGTAAGCGGACCCGGGTTGGGCGCGATCAGCACGCGCCGCCACCCGATGCTCCCCGGCTGCTGGCGGATGCCGGCGACATAGGCGAAATGCCACTCCATGAGATGGCCCAGCATGAAATGGTTCATGCTGTTGCCCGTACCCGGCCTGGCATCCCAGCTCTCCGGCAGCGTCGTCAGGCCCTGGCGTACCATGTAGCCGTATCCTCCGCGCCCCTCCCTGGCATAGACGCGGTGGAGAACGTCATTGCGGCCCCCTTCGGCCAGGGCCCGGACAAAGAACACCTGCATCACCTCGCCCACCGTCTGCTGCCACCCCCGCCTCTGGAGGTCGTCAACGATCGCCTGCAGCACGTCTTCTTTGTCCTGCTCCGGGACGAGCCCGATGCAGAGCGCTGCGCTGTGCGCGGCCTGGCAGGAGCCGTTGTTTGCGACCGTGTGCGTGGCAGGGTCGTAGAAGCGGCGCTGGAAATCGCTCCGTATCTGCCGGAAGAGTTTTCCATAGCGGTCGGCGTCATCCGTTTTTCCAAGGATCACCGCTGCCCTGGCCACCGTCTGCGCCCCCAGGGCCCAGATCGCCGTGGCGCTCACCTGGTTAGGCGTCCACTGCGAGGGCCCGTCTCCCTTGCCGTGGCCGTAGTCATACCAGTCGCCAAGATTGCTGTTGATGATGCCGTCCTTGGCCTGCGAAGAAAGATAGTCGACGTAGCGTCTCATGCTCTCATAGGCCTCGCCCAGCGCCAGGGTGTCCCCGTACCATTCGTAGAGGTGCCAGGGAAGCAGCACACCGGAGACGCCCCATTCGGGCGCCTCGTTCCAGTAGCCATGCGGGGCCACGCCCACCAGGTAGTTCGGACAGTTAGTGGGAATGTGACCGTCGCTCAACTGAGCGTCGCGCACGTCGCGGGCAATCTTTGAATACAGCGCGTGGGCGTTGAACCGGTAGCAGATGGCACGCGCCATGTGCCAGTTCTGCTCCTGCCACCCGTTCTTTTCACGGTGGGGACAGTCGGTCACGACGTAGCTCAGGTTGGAGCGGATGGACCAGTCGATGAGCCTGAACGCGCCGTTCTGGAGCGGGCTCGAGCAGGTGAACTCCCCGGCAACGGGACAATCGGCCCTCAGGTGGACCAGCTCCAGGGAAGCAATGATCGGAAGACCTGAGGGGTTGGGATGCCCTTCAGGGATTGCCCCGGTGACTCCTACATACTGGCACCCCACATAGCAGAAGAGGGTCTGGTGGTGTTCCTCGCCAGAGCCGCTCAGAGTGTAGTCGTGCCAGATGTCCTTCCCGGTCCCCCAGGTGTAGGTGAACTTCACGCGCCCGGTCGAGTCCATGTATTCACACGGCCTGAAGCGAATGGTTTTTCCGGCTGCCCCTCTGACCGTAAAGCGGAGGAGTGCGGAGCAGTTCTGGGGGAAAACATAGGTGCACTCACCCTGTCCCGGATAGGCGACCCTGGTTGGTCTGAACACCTCGAACGCCTTGATGGCAGGCCCCGGGTACGCTTCGATCCGCCCGGGTGGAGGAGGAACCGTGCGGACGCTCTGCCAGGACCGGTCCTCAAACGCCGGTGTATCCCAGCCGGCGGGAACCAGGCGTGCATCGAAATCCTCCCCCGCGTAGATATGCGAGAACGTGAGGGGCCCGTTCTCCCACTTCCAGGATTCGTCGCTCGTAATCACGGTCTCCCGTCCGTCGGCGGTCCTGATACGCGCCTCGAGCCACACGAGATAGGGGTAGCCACCCGAAAAATCCGGCATCGCATCGGTCTTCACGTAGCGCATGGAGTCATTGGCCCTGCCCACGTACCAGAAGGAGTTCCCGAGCACGACCCCCCAAACATTCTTGCCCGGTTGGAGCAGCGCGGCGATATCGAACTCCTGGGCATACAGCGTCTTGTTGTACTGGGACCACGGCTGGTTCAGAAGTGACTGGCCCACCTGACGGCCGTTGAGCGAGAGCTGATAATGGCCGAGCCCGATAATGCGGACCGTCCCGCTGACCGGCCGTCCTTCTATAGTAAATGTGGAGCGAAGGATGGGGCAGGGGGTTTTCGGGGTGACCATCCCGGAATCAAAAGGGACAATCCAGCGGGGCTGAGTCCATGCAACACAGGCGAGAAGAGTTGATGCAAGGAGCGTTATGGTCACACGGTTAGACACAAGGAGCCTCCTGAAAGATCCCGCCATACCTCGTGAAGACGGAACCGCACTGCCGGTAATATTATCAAATCTCCGGAGAATATACAGGCCTGCTGCACCGTTACATGATGGGTTTGCTCCTCGAAGCGTTCGTGCCGATATTTGACGCTGCAGTCAGCCCGCCTGCACTATGCTTCGGCCCCATAGGAAAACCTGTCTTTTCGGGAACAATGAAGGAGTCACGCTCCTGTGAACGCCAGACACCTTGTCCTTCTGCTTGCCACTGGAGCAGCCCTTGCGCCTACCCCCGTGTTCACCGTCTCAGGCGGCGAACCACCGGCTGCCCAGCGCCGCGGCTACAAGAAATTCAGCGTCGCGGTCTATTTCCGTTATCAGGAGGTGCACTCTATCCCTGGCAGCCTCGACCGTTTCTCGACCCACTGGGCGGACGCGGCCCGGCTCCAGCCGGCGCGCCGGCAGCGAAAGACCTGAACATCGNNGGGAAGTTCGTTGACTTTCCGCGTTTTTTTCGATAGGTTGGCGCAATGAGCATGGCGTGCGTTTTCTGCAAGATCATCTCCAGGGAGGCTCCCGCGGAGATCCTCCTGGAGACGGAGCGGGTGATTGCACTTCTGGACATACAACCCATCCATTACGGGCACGCCCTGATCATGCCCAAAACCCATTGCCGCGACCTCCTTGCAGTCCAGGACGAGGACCTGCACGATATCCTGCACATGACGCAGGTCGTGGCCCGGGGACTGGTAGAGAGCCTCGGCCTCGAGGGCTTCAACGTGTTCGCCAATAACGGACGGATCGCCGGTCAATCGGTCTTCCATTTTCACATGCATGTGACCCCGCGGTACGCCCGGGACAACATCCGGTTTGTGCTCAGCCTGAAGGAATACCCCGCAGGCCTCATGAAGGAAACCGCGCAGAAGATCCGGATGGCGATCGGAGCCTGACCACGTTCACTTCTGGAGAGTCTTCCATGCCCCACTATGCCAAGCTTTCTCCGCCCGAGGACGGCGAGCGGATTACCGTCGCGAACGGTGCCCTGCACGTGCCCGATCGGCCGGTGATCCCGTTTATCGAGGGTGACGGGACCGGGCCCGACATCTGGGCGGCGTCGCACCTCGTATTCGACGCCGCCGTCAGGAACGCCTACGGAGGGAAGCGCTCGATCGCCTGGTTCGAGGTCTTCGCCGGCGAAAAATCAAACACGGTCTACGGACCGAACACATGGCTTCCGGAAGACACGCTGGAAGCAATCAGGGAGTACATCGTTGCCATCAAAGGACCGCTCACAACACCGGTGGGCGGGGGCATCCGTTCGATTAATGTCGCTCTCCGGCAGATGCTCGATCTCTACGTCTGCCTCCGTCCTGTGCAGTATTTCCGCGGTGTCCCTTCCCCGGTCAAGCATCCGGAACAGATCAACATGGTGATCTTCCGCGAAAACACCGAGGACATCTATGCGGGCATCGAATGGAAGGCCGGATCGCCGGAGGCCCGGAAAGTGATCGCCTGGCTCCAGAACGAGATGGGCGTGACGAAGATACGCTTCCCGGAGACTTCCAGCATCGGGATCAAACCCGCCTCCCGGGAAGGGACCGAGAGACTGGTCAGGGCGGCCATCGAATACGCCATCCGGATGCGGAGGAAAAGCGTGACCATCGTCCACAAGGGGAACATCATGAAGTTCACGGAAGGGGGATTCCGCGACTGGGGCTACGAGCTGGCAAAGAGGGAGTACCCGGGCAGGACCGTGACATGGGAGGAGTGCCTGGGCAATCCTCCGGAAGGAGCAGTGCTGATCAAGGATGTGATCGCGGATGCCTTCCTCCAGCAGATCCTCACGCGCCCCGCGGAGTACGACGTGATCGCCACGATGAACCTCAACGGCGACTACATCTCCGATGCTCTCGCGGCACAGGTAGGCGGGATCGGCATCGCCCCCGGCGGAAACATCAACTACCTGACCGGACATGCCGTGTTCGAAGCGACACACGGCACGGCGCCGAAGTACGCAGGGCTGGACAAAGTCAATCCCGGGTCGATGATCCTGAGCGGTGAGATGATGCTCCGGTATCTCGGGTGGAACGAGGCCGCCGATATGATCATCTGCGGACTGGAGAAGGCGATCCAGTCGAGGACTGTCACCTACGACTTCGCGCGCTTGATGGAGGGAGCGCACGAAGTGAGCTGCTCGGAGTTCGGAAGGGCGATCGTCCGCCACATGTGATCAGCGGGCATCTGCTTCCACGGCAGGCCCGCAGAATTCCTCGAACACCTCCGTCAGATGATGCGCGATCTCGACGGCTGTCCGGCCCTCGATCTGGTAGCGCGGAATAAAATGCACCAGCTTCGCATCCTTGAACAGGGCCATGGAAGGAGATGAGGGGGGGAAACCGCCAAGACGCTCTCTCAGGCGCGCCGTCGCCTCCACATCACCTCCGGCAAAGACCGTCCTCAGCCGGTCGGGCCTGGCAGCCGACTGCCTGAGCGCGATCGCCAGTCCCGGACGCGCCTTCCCCGCGGCACATCCGCAGACCGAGTTGACGACAAACAGCGTGGTTCCCGCCTTCTCTTCCACAGCAGTGTCGACGGCCTCGGGTGTCTTCAGCTCCGAAAATCCGATGCGTGTCAGCTCGTCTCGGAATGGCTGGATCAGCAGCGGGTCATAGCGCATGGCCCTGCTCCCCTCATATGTGAATGAACAGAACGAGACATCCTTAATTACAACAACGGATGGAGAAACCCGGGTTCCGTCCTCCTTCTCAGGCGGGAAAGGGACTAGCCCCTCTTCCCCCGCCTCGCGGCGGGCTTCCGCTTTCTGGCCGCAGCAGCCTTCTTTCCCGGAGCGCGCTCCCCGGTCCGCCGTTTCCGTGCCCCCGCGCTCCTCGACGATGAAGATGCGGTCTTCCGCCCTCCCGAACGGGACTGAGCAGTCTTCCTCCCCTTTCCGGCCCCGGAAGGGGCCTTCTTTGCCGCGCCCGTGGTTCCTCGCCCCGGGGTCTTCGCACGCGCGGGGGCGGGAGAGGATCCTGATGCGGGCTCCGGGACGGGTTCGCGGCGCGATGCTGCCATCAGGTTCAACGCGCTCCCGGCACGGAACCAATGGATCTGACCTTCATTGAACGAATGGAGCAGAACGCATTCGTCCCTGGTCGAGTCGGCATGCTTCAGCACAAGCTTGAGCGGCGCGCCCGGCGCAAAGGAGGTCAGTCCCAGAATGGACAGAAGGTCACCTTCCCTCACCTTGTCATAATCCGCAGGATCGGCAAACGTCAGCGGCAGCATCCCCTGCTTCTTCAGGTTCGACTCATGGATGCGGGCAAAGCTCCTGGTGATGATTGCGCGGCCGCCCAGGTATCTCGGCTCCATCGCAGCATGCTCCCGGCTTGAGCCTTCGCCGTAATTCTCGTCCCCCACGACCACCCAGCCAAGCCCCCGCACCTTGTAGTCGCGTGCAACGGCTGAGAACTCTCCGGTCTCCCCCGTCACGATGTTCCTTCCGTTTCCGGCCTCGCCGGTGAAAGCATTGACAGCCCCGCTGAACATGTTCTGCGAAATGTTGTCGAGATGCCCCCGGTACTTGAGCCACTTGCCCGCGGGAGAGATGTGGTCGGTTGTGCATTTCCCCTTCGCCTTGAGCAGCAGGGGAAGGTCCTCAAGGTCCCTCCCCTCCCATGGCTCGAAGGGCCGGAGGAGCTGGAGCCGGTCACTCTCCGGATCGACCCGGACGATGATACTGGATCCTTTTTCCGCCGGCGGCACGAACCCCGACTCTCCTGCCATGAAACCGCGCCTGGGAAGCTCATCCCCCGCGGGCGGGCGCAGCTTCACCTGCTCCCCTCCGGGGTTGGTCAGCGAGTCGGTCAGCGGATTGAAGGTCAGCCTGCCCGCCAGCGCAAATGCCGTCACCAGCTCCGGACTCGCAACGAACGCATGCGTGTCCGGGTTCGAGTCGTTGCGGCCGGCGAAGTTCCGGTTGAAGGAGGTGATGATCGAGTTCCTGTCGCCCGGCCGCACGTCGTGCCGCTTCCACTGTCCGATGCAGGGTCCGCAGGCATTGGCAAGGACCATCCCGCCGATGCCGGTGAGCACCTTGAGGTGTCCGTCCCGCTCGATGGTCGCGCGCACCTGCTCTGAGCCGGGTGTGATGGTGAACTCGGACTTGACCTTCAAGCCCCGATCCATCGCCTGGCGCGCGATGCTCGTGGAACGTTCGATGTCCTCGTAGCTCGAATTGGTGCAGCTCCCGATAAGCGCCACACGGAGCTCCTCCGGATAGCCGTTTGCCCTGACGGCTCCTGCGAACTCCGAGAGCTTCCATGCCTTGTCCGGAGTGAAGGGGCCGTTGATCATCGGTTCAAGCTCCGACAAGTTGATATCGATGAGCTGGTCGTACGAGTTCTCCGGGGCGCGGAGGACCTCCGGGTCCGCCCGCAGAAACTCGGCGACACCGTCTGCGAGGCTGGCCACACGCGAGCGCCCCGTGGCAATCAGATAGGCCGCCATGCGCTGATCATAGGGGAAGATCGATGTGGTAGCCCCCACTTCGGCCCCCATGTTGCAGATTGTCCCCTTCCCGGTCGCGGAGATCGACGCGGTCCCCGGTCCGAAGTACTCTATGATCGCCCCGGTGCCTCCTTTCACGGTGAGCAGGCCGGCGACCTTCAGGATGACGTCCTTTGCAGAGGCCCAGCCGTTCAGCGAGCCCGTCAGATGGACGCCGATGATCTTCGGGAACTTGAGCTCCCAGGGCATCCCGGCCATGACATCAACCGCATCGGCACCGCCGACGCCGATGGCGGCCATGCCGAGTCCTCCGGCGTTGGGTGTGTGGGAATCCGTGCCGATCATCATCCCGCCGGGGAATGCATAATTTTCCAGAACCACCTGGTGGATGATCCCCGACCCCGGCTTCCAGAACCCGATCCCATGCTTCCGTGATGCGCCGGCGAGGAACTCATACACCTCGCGGTTCTCGTCGTTGGCGCGGGCCAGATCCGGCTCCGCCCCCGTCTCGGCGCGGACGAGGTGATCGCAGTGAACGGTGCTAGGCGCGGCAACGCGGTCAATGCCGGCAGACATGAACTGGAGGAGCGCCATCTGCGCGGTGGCGTCCTGCATCGCCACACGGTCGGGATCGAATTCCACGTAGGTCGCCCCGCGCCCGGCACTCTCCCTGTGCGGCCTGTGTGCATGGGCATACAGGATCTTCTCCGTGAGCGTCAGAGGCTTTCCCGCAACGCGCGAGGCCGCGCGCACCCTTCCGGGCATGCGTGAGTAGACGCGCTCGATGAGATCAATGTCGAAGATCATAGCAGCCATTTCCTTCCATGTGTACGATCTCCGGTAATATACGGAGAGGGTCCGCTGAGCGCAAGTTCGCGTATTGCACAAGTGGCCGTTTTTCGGTACTTTTTGGTGTTTGAGACAAAGGCGTGCATGGCGACGAATCCTCTTGAAGAGACGCTGCAGGATGAAGAGGTCAAGACCCAGGATCCCGCCAAGGTCATCCTGTTCAACGATGAGGTTCATACGTTTGACGAGGTGATCGGCCAGCTCATCAAGGCCACCGGGTGCGCGCAGGCGAAGGCCGAGGGGCTCGCCTGGGAGGTGCATACCAGGGGGAAGGCAATTGTCTTCTCCGGAGAGGTGACCAGGTGCGTGGAAGTCAGCTCCATCCTGGAAGAAATCCAGCTGATGACACAAATCGAGCTCTGATGACATCGAGTGAGATCCGCAAAGGCTTTCTCCGGTTTTTCGAGGAACGCGGCCACCGCATCGTTCCGAGCGCCCCGGTCATCCCGCACGGCGATCCGACCCTCTGGTTCACCAATGCGGGAATGAACCAGTTCAAAGATGTTTTCCTTGGCACCGGAACTCGCGACTACCGGAGGGCCGCCGACACCCAGAAATGCATCCGTGTCGCCGGCAAACACAATGACCTGGAAGAGGTTGGGCGCGACACCTACCACCACACCTTCTTTGAAATGCTCGGGAACTGGTCGTTCGGCGACTACTACAAGCGGGAAGCCATCGGCTGGGCATGGGAGCTCCTGGCCGGAGTCTGGGGTCTCGAAAAGAGAAGGCTGTATGCTACCGTCTACGAGTCGGACGACGAGGCTGCCGCGCTCTGGAACGAGGTCACCGACATCGATCCTTCACATATCCTCCGTTTCGGCAAGAGGGACAATTTCTGGGAGATGGGCGAAACCGGGCCCTGCGGACCCTGTTCGGAGATCCATATCGACCTTACCGGCGACCGCTCCGGTGGTCCGCTGGTGAACCGCGGGGATCCACGGGTCATGGAGATCTGGAACCTGGTTTTCATCCAGAACAACCGCACCAGGGACGGCGCCCTGGAGCCCCTTCCTGCCAGGCATGTGGACACCGGGATGGGCTTCGAGCGCGTTGCCGCGGTCCTGCAGGGAAAGTCATCCAACTACGACACCGACGTTTTTACACCCATCATCGCGCGGATCCAGGAGGTGACGGGACGTCCCTACGAAACGGGGCCGGCACAGGTGGCGATGCGCGTCATTGCCGACCATATCCGCATGCTCACCTTTGCCATTGCCGACGGCGCGATACCGGGCAACGACGGGCGGGGCTATGTGCTGCGCCGGATCCTCCGGCGCGCGGCCCGCTTCGGACGCAACCTGGGGATGCGGGAGCCGTTCATCCACAGGATCACGGGCGCAGTGGTTGAATCGATGGGGAGTGTCTTCCCGGAGATACAGGCGGGGCAGGCCCACATCGAGCGGATCGTCCGGGCCGAAGAGGAAAGCTTCAACGCGACGCTCGACCGCGGACTGGAGATCTTCGCGTCGGCTCTCGAGCGGGTGGGGGACTCGAAAGTCTTTCCCGGTGAGGACGCCTTCAAGTTGTACGACACCTTCGGGTTCCCCCTGGACCTGACGGAGCTTCTTGTGCAGGAGCGGGGGCTGACGGTCGACGTCGAAACATACAACGCCCTCCTGAAACAGCAGAGCGAGCGGGGCCGGGCGGCCGGCAGGATGGACGCGGAGGAGGCCGCTGCCATCATGAGCAGAATGGACGATGTCGGCGAAAGTGAGTTCGTCGGCTACACGCAGATGGAGACCTCTGCCACCGTCCGAAAGGTTCTGGACGGCAAATACGTTTCGCTCGACCGCACCCCTTTCTACGTCGAGTCGGGAGGCCAGGTTGACGACACGGGCACGATCCGCGCCCCGGGCCTCGTGGCGCAGGTGGTGGATTCCTTCAAGAGGGGGAACAGGATCCTCCACGAAATCAGGATCATTGAAGGGGACCCTTCGGCCCTGCCCGGGTCGCCGGTCGACGCCGTGGTCGACATCGGGCGGCGTCTGAGCATCCAGCGGAATCATTCGGCCACCCACCTTGTGCACGAAGCGCTGCGGCGGGTGCTCGGAAGCCACCTGCATCAGCATGGATCGCTCGTCGCTCCCGACCGGCTCCGCTTCGATTTCAACCACTTCGAGCGGATCCCCCCTGACCGCCTGCGCCAGATCGAGGAGATCGTCAACCGCAAGATCGCCGACGCCGTCACGGTCAACGCCCTGAACAACCCCGCCGACTGGCTGAGTATCGAGGAGGCGAAGCGCCGCTATCCCAACGTCAAGATGTTTTTCGGCGACAAGTACGGTGACAGGGTCCGCATCGTGGAGATCGACCCTTCTTTTTCCGTCGAGCTCTGCGGCGGAACTCATGTCACGAACACGAGCGACATCGGGCTGTTCAAGATCCTCTCCGAGGGCGGCATCGCCAGCGGCATCCGCCGCATCGAGGCCGTGACAGGGGATGGCATCCGGCTCTTCCTCGAGGAACAGCTCCGGAAGATCGGGAGCGCCGACGCCCGGATCGAACGTCTCCGCGAAGACTATGAACGCCTGGCACGGGAGACCGGGGCGCCGGCCCCCCACCTGCCGCCCGCAGGACCGCCGGTTCTTCCCGGCCTCGCCCTCACACAGGAATCCGTCGATGCCGTGGAGCGTGCCTTCGAAGCCAGGGAGCGGGCTATGGAGTTCCTCACGCACGAGCTGCACGGGCTGGAAAAGGAGGCCGCCAGAGGCCGCGTCCGCTCGGGCTCGGCGGGTCTCGAGGCTCTGATCGCCGGTGCACAGACGCTCGACGGGTTCAAGCTCGTCGCGGCCAGGGTCGATGCGGCCGGAATGGAGGAGCTCAAAGAGCTCGGAGACGCCCTGCGCGCGAAGCTCGGGAGCGGGGTTGGAGTCCTCGGCGCAGTCATTGATGACAAGGCCGCCCTCGTCGCGGTCGTCACCGACGACCTCATCAAGGGAAGACACCTCCAGGCGGGAAAGATCGTCGGTGCCCTGGCGGCACTGGTGGGGGGAGGAGGAGGTGGACGGCCTCATCTGGCCACTGCCGGGGGGAAAGACGCCGGAAAGCTGGACGAAGCGCTCCGGAACGCGGAAAAGATTCTAAGGGAGCTCACACGCTGACATCCGTCCCCCCGCCACCAGGACGATCCTCCATGAACAACCTCTCGCGGCACAAGTACATTCAAGACGAGCTGAACGCCAGCGCGTCGGTGAAGCAGAAAATCTTCGACCGGTGTGCCGACGGCATCGTCGGCGCAGCCGATCTTCTCATCGCCGCACTACGCCGGAAGAACAAGATCCTGCTCTGCGGCAACGGCGGGAGCGCCGCCGATTGCCAGCATCTGGCCACCGAGATGGTCATCAGGATGAGCCCGCGCATCACACGCCCGGGCATCCCCGCCATCGCGCTGACCACCGACACATCCATGCTGACTGCCGGGGCGAACGACTTGGGCTATGACAGGGTGTTCGCGCGGGCGGTCGAGGCCCTCGGCGCCGGCGGCGATGTCCTGATCGGCATCACCACCAGCGGCAGATCCGAGAGCGTCAACAATGCACTACGGATGGCGCGCGGGAAGAGCATGGCCACCGTGGCGCTGCTCGGCAAGGACGGCGGGACCGCGAAGGACCTCGCGGATGTGGCGATCATCGTCCCTTCCGACGACACCCAGCGGATCCAGGAGGCCCACATCACGATAGGCCACATCCTCTGCGGTTTGATCGAACAGGAACTGTATGGCTGAAGGCGGTACCGGCCGGTCATCGCGGCGCGCAGAGGTCCTCCTCCCGTTTCTGTCGGTCCTGATCGACGCAGCGGCCATCGAATCGGCGTTCCTCCTCTCTTACGTGCTGCGGTCGCGTACCGGTCTCTTCGAACGCTTCGGGTTCGTCTACGAAGCAGCCCCTCCGTTTGAACGGTACTTTGTTACTTCCCTGGTCGTGGTCGTGGCCTGGATCCTGCTCTTCCAGGCCAGGCAAATGTACCGGACCCGGCGCAATGTCATGCTCTCCGAAGAGCTTCTGAACATCGTCCGGGTCGTGACCTTCGGGATGCTCCTCCTCATGAGCGCGGCATTTCTCTACCGCGATTTCTCCTACTCTCGTCTGTTCGTCGCCCTGCTCTGGATCCTCTCCATCGTGTTCCTCTTCCTCGGAAGGGCAGGGATCAACTCCTACGAACGGCACCTGTACAGGATGAGGCGGCACCTGCAGCGCGCGGTCATTCTCGGAGCAACGGCCTCCGCCGGAGATATCTACAGAAAACTGCACAGACACGCCTCCTTCGGATTCGAAATCCTCGGGTACTTTTCCCAGCAACGGGCCGCTGATGGGGCGTTGCTGAACTCCCCGTGGCTCGGCACCCTGCCTGCGGCCCCGGCCTACCTGCTGGACAACGGCATCAACCTGGCCTTCATCGCCCTTCCGGCTGATCAACAGGGGGACCTGCTGGATGTCGTCCACGCTTGCGAGGGTGTGGACATCGAGTTCATGATGGTGCCGGACATGGTGGAGATGCTGACTACCCAGGTGCGCACGAACGAGCTTGAAGGGATCCCCTTCCTGAAGCTTAAGGGGATTGCGCTCACGGCCTGGGGCCGGATCAGCAAACGGGCGTTCGATCTCGCCGTCTCCCTTCTTGCCCTCCTGCTCTTTGCGCCTCTCTGGATCGTCATCGCGATGGCGGTCAAGCTGACCTCCCGGGGTCCGGTTCTCTTCACGCAGCGGCGCGTCGGCCTGGACGGGCGGAGCTTCACCATGTACAAGTTCCGCTCCATGCGCCCGGGAGCCGAGGAACAGACGGGGCCCGTCTGGGTTCGGGAGCACGACCCGCGCCGGACGGCGGTGGGCGTCTTCCTCCGCAAGACGAGCCTTGATGAGTTCCCCCAGCTTCTCAACGTGCTGAAGGGCGAGATGAGCCTTGTCGGGCCCAGGCCCGAGCGGCCGTTCTTTGTGGAAAAATTCAAACACCTGGTCCCGCAGTATCTCGATCGCCACCGTGTGAAGACAGGCATGACGGGGTGGGCGCAGGTCAACGGTCTTCGCGGAGGGACTTCGCTCGAAGAGAGGATCAGGTATGACCTGTATTACATCGAGAACTGGTCATTTGCCTTCGACATCAGAATCCTGCTCAGGACACTTCATGCCGCGATCAAGGTAAAGGAGGTGCATTGACGTGATCCCGCTGATGGTGTTCTACGTTCACATTGTCGGCATGGCGGCGGCGTTCACCAAGCGCTGGCAGGATGAAGGCCTCGGGGAAGGCTTCCTCACCCTGTTCTTCATGGCACTCATCTTCTTCGTCGGCTGGAGCATGAGCTCGTTCATCATGAAGATCGTGATGACGCCGCAGGGGCTGGGTCCGCTGTTCGACCGCGACGCGGCGTCGCTCGTGCTCCTTGCCGGGATGGAAGGCGTCTTCTATACGCTGTATCTGCGGGGATCGGACGGCGGGAAGTTCGTGGCGAAGGATGACAATGGGGAATCCGGGAGCGGCTCCTGACCGGCCGCATCCGCCAGGGAACGACGGCGGACTGCAGCCGACCCGGCGGGCCTAAGGGAAATACTCCGGCAGTTCTGCGTGAGGTGCGGCAGGAAGGCCGCGGGGGGAGGCGTGTGTGGCCTCAGGGGAACAACGTCAGGGCGCTCCGGTGATCCTCGAAGCGTGGACGTCATTCGGCCGATCCCCTGCCGATGCGGCGCTTGTCCCGGTTGCCTCCAAGTATCAGGTCGTTCCGGGGACCGCCCCGCCAGCGCGCGAAATTTTCGTGCCTGTGCGGATCAGGTTCATGTTGCGTCCGTGACCCGCACTTCCCCCCTGCCCCTCCGGACTGTTTCCGGGTGACCGATCCCGAGGTTCCCGCGGAGGGAGAGCGCATCACTTCACGATCATTGCGCCCTCGAACCCCTTGCGTTGAAGCTCGGCAATCGCGGCATCAGCCTCGCTCTGCGATGCGTAGTTCCCGATGCGCACGCGGTACCAGGTCTTTCCATTGACGTCGGCCTGGGCCACATATGCATGGAAGCCGGCTGTCGTGAGGCTCGACGCGATCCTGTCGGCACGTCCTTTCGACGGCCATGAGGAAAGCTGGACGGCAACTCCCCCCGGGGCAGCTCCCTCTGCATGCGGCACTGGCTGCTCCGCAATCCGCCCGCCTTCAGCGGAGCCCGCTGCGGCAGACGAGCCCTTCTTCCCCTTTCCCTTCGTCGTCCCCTTTGACGGCTGTTCCCTGACGGCCGGTTCGGTCGGCAACGGGGTCGGCTCCGTTATTGCCGGCGCCTGTTCTCCGCCCGGCGCTTGCGCGCCCGATGCCGTGGCCTCGGGCATTGCTGGAGGGGGCTCCTGAAGCGCCTCGACAACCCGCGGCGCTTTCTTTCCCCAAAGCTGAATGACATGAAGCTGGTTGAGCGCAACCACCACCGCGCCGATGAGGACAACCACTACTGCCAAAACGATCCAGGGCGCCTTGCGCCCCTGTCCGTCGTCATACTCGCCAAGCTGTGGAGGAGTGTTCTCCGGACCTGATGGGTCCGGTTGCTCCGGCTTGAAGTCTGCGTCGTTATCCCGAAGATTGATTCGAGGCATGGCCGCGTGTCCTTCCATGGAATGAAGAAACATACACGCTAATGTAGCGCACCGGGAAGCGTAAGTCAAGCGGAGGTTTTCAGGGCTGGTTCGGGGCTTGTTCTCGCAGGCATTACGATGCATCGGCGGGGGCTCTTCAGGGATCTCAGAAAGTGAAGGATTCGGCGGAAAGATGAGGTCCGGACAGCAGGGGATCTGCTCAGAGAGCCGGCGCGCCGCTCTCCGGGGCAACGTGACAGCCCCGGTCATGAGACCCCGGCAGCCTCCGCCATGATCTCCACCAGCAGCGTCTGCAGGACCACGGCTTCATCCCCACCCGACTTGCTACGCTCATCCGCTGTCAGCAGAAGTGCCAGAGCGCGTTCCACCTGGTACGGCGAATACCGCCCCAGCGCAGTGAGATGGTCGGCGATCATCCACCGCTCGCGCTTCATCTCTCGGGCGATCGTTTCGTCCGGGAGACCGCGCCTGCGCCAGTCGTGCATCTTCCACACGGTCGCAAAGAAAGCCGAAAGCATCACGATGAAATACGGGGCGCCGTTTCCCGCTTCAAGCATCCGTCCCAGGATCTCCTCCGCCTTCGCCATGTTTCCTGCCGCGATGGCGCGCTGGAGCTCGAAGATGTTGTACTGCCGCGATACGCCGACCACGGCCGAAACGTCATCCGGGGAAATCAGCATCCTCTCCCCGGCGTAGATCACCAGCTTCTCGATCTCCTGGTCCAGCTCCCGTAGCCCGCGTCCGACGAGGCCCGAGAGCAGCCGGCATGCCTCGGGATCGATGGTACGATCCCTGAGCTTGAAGCGTCGCAAAATCCATGAAGGGATCTGCGCTTCACCGAGGCTTTTGCACTCCACGACCCCACCCGCCTTCTTCACCGCGGCGAACGCTTTCCGGCGCATGTCTGGTTTCGCTGCTGTAAGGATCATCACCGTGGACGGCGACGGGTGTTCGGTGTACCCTGCAAGGAGCTCCAGGTCCTTCGCCCCGAGTTTCTCGGCGTCGCGGAGGACCACCGCCCGCCGGTCGCCCGCCATGGGGAACGACGATGCGCGTGCGAGCACGTCGCGCATGTCTGCCTCGGCGCCCTGCAGGACGTCGAGGTTAAAGCCCCGCAGGTCCGGCGGCACTGCAGCGTCCAGCAGGGCCCGGACCGCCTCATCGATCAGGAAATCCTCGTCGCCGCAGACCAGATAGACGGGCGCAAGTTCCGGAGCCTCGGGGGCGCGGAACGGCTCGACCGGTCCCCGGATGTTCCCGCGAGCCACTCTCCTAGTGTCCCGCGGGCGCGGCTGCCGCCGGCTCACGTTCGACCACTTCGATTTTTGCGTGCGGGGCGCCGTCCGGCATCCTGACGATGCTGACCGCTTTCATCAGGTAGTCGTCCTTCGGCCGGCCGTCGCGCGGGTTCTGACCGGGCCGGATCTCCGCCTGCGCGATGCGGTCGACGACTTCCATGCCGCTGGTCACCTTGCCGAAGATGGTGTAGTTCTTCGGCAGCCGCGTGTTGTCGTCAAGCATGATGAAGAACTGGCTGGTGTTGGTGTTGGGTCCACGATTCGCCATGGCGACGACCCCCCGCTTGTACCCCTCCTTGAACGAAGGCGCATTCGGATTCAGCTCGTCGGCGAACTCCTTTCCCCAGATGCTCTTCCCGCCGGACCCGGTCCCGGTCGGGTCCCCGCCCTGAATGACAAACCCCTTCACGACGCGGTGAAACACGATGCCGTTGAAGTACTTTTTCTCCGCCAGCTTGATGAAGTTGTCGGTCGTTTTGGGCGCGTCGTTCGAGTACAACTCAAATTCGATCACGCCGAGCGGGGTCTCTTTCATGGCCAGTTTTTTCTCGGTTTGTGCTTTGTCGTCTTTTTTCTGTGCGTCGCCCGCGGTGGCAAGCAGAACGCAGGCAACCAGGGCGGGGAGAATGCTGCCACGAACAGTCATACGTTGACTCCTTTCTTGTTGCAGACACAGAACAGGACAGTGTGCCGGAATTTCCGGCACACTCAGAACAGATATGCCACGCCGATCTTGGCGCCCGGCCCGAACATGTGGAGCGAGGTGGGCCTTCCCAGCGGGCCGGAGGGAGTTTTCCCCCCGCTGTCGGTCAGGTCGCCCATCCATTCCCAGCGGAGGCCCGCATCCAGGTAGGCGTAGAGATGGTCGCTCACCGCCGTGTCGCCCTCCAGATCCAGCACCACGGACGGACCGGCGGCCGTGAACGTGCCCTCCCGCAGGTAGGACTTGAGGGTGAGCGTTCCCGTGTGATACCCCAGTCCCGCGCCGGCCTTCAGCTCGTACATCTGCGCGCCCGCCACCACGTACTGGAGGATGACCGAGGGCAGATGGGCCGTCACCGAGTACTCGGCGGGTGCGATCCCGAACGAGCTCGACACGGTGTACGAGGTCAACAGGTACGCATACTCGAGTTTGAGCACCCATGCGCGGGACAGGGGGATGGAACCGGCGCCGAAGAATTCAACGGCCGAGGTGAAGCTCCCCACCCTGCCGGCGGCCCCCGGCGTGCTATTGGCGAGGTCGGCAAGATCCCGAGCGCCCACATACGACACCCCGAGCCCCGCGGCGATCTCCGGCCGCATGCTTGCGGGCGGGAGCGAAGGGTCGGGCTGCGCCAGGGCAGCGGCGCAGACCAGGACAGCCGGAAGGAGCACGGCGGCGAACCTGCAGCTCATGAGCCCTCCGGCCGTGCATGGACAGCCTCGGCGACCGTGAGGTTGTCGCGCCAGAAGAAATAGGCCCCAACGATCGAGACCCCGAGAAAACTGACGGCGTGCGTGACGGTGGCGTAACTCAGGGCGAGCGGTCCTCCGATGCCGTACAACCCGGTCAGCGATCGGGCCACCAGGATATGGTAGCTTCCTGTGCCGCCCGGCGTCGGAACGGCGATGCCGATACTGGAGATCGCCAGCACCACGACCGCTGCGCGGAAATCCAGGACCTCCTGCAAATTGAAGGCAACAAGCCCGCTGTACATCATCGCCGCGTACAGCAGCCAGATGAGGATGCCGAGCGTGCCGATGGCAAGGAATGAGCCCGGACGGGTCAGGAACAGGAAGCCGTCGAGAAACGAATGTGCGGCCGAGCCGAGGCGCCCGGCCAGGCGGGCCGGCAACAGGCGCACCGATTTGGCGACCAGGAGGTCCGTCCAGTCCCGCCGCAGCATCAGCGTGACCACCGAGGCAAGTCCCAGCGCGATCGCGGCCGATGCAGCGATGCCCGTATGAATGAGCCAGGGAAAGGTTTGCGCCATGGGCCCCGCGTAGAGCAGCGGCATGGCGGCAATGATCAGGAGAAACATGACGGTGTCCATGATCCGCTCTACCACGATGGTCCCAAAGACTGCGGAGACGGGGAGGGATTCAAGGCGTGCAAGTGCATAGGGCCGGCCGATCTCGCCGGCCCTCGGCAGCACATTGTTGAGCAGGTAGCCGATCATCACTCCCGAGAAGAGGTTTCTCAGGCCGATCGAACGCTTGAGGGGATCGAGCAGGTACCTCCACCGGAGCGCGCGGAGCAGGTGGCTGAGCAGCAGGCAGGCGAGGAACACGGCGAACCAGCCGTACCTGGCATCCCGTGCAGCCTCGAGGATCTGCCGGGGATCGGTGCCATGGAAGGCGATCACGAGAAACAGGATCGTGAGGGCGCCGCTGAGGATGTACCGAACGGCACGGTTCATGTGGGGACGGGTCCCGGGAGCAGGGGTCGCAGGAGATCAGCGGAGGTCCACAACATCGGTTCCCCCGGGAGGCTGGAATACAAAGCGTGCATCGGGGAGGCCGATGTTCACCTTCACCTGCTGTACGGTGTAGGTCGTCTGTTTCCCGTTCGCATCGATGATCTCCGCCTGGCGGACCATCCACTCGCGATCGTCGACCCACAGACGAATGGACACCACCAGGCCCTGGTCGCCCTGGGGGGTCAGCTTCACCTGCACGGCTTCCGTGTTCCCCACCTTCTCCCTCCCCAACAGCTGGGCCTGATAGCCCCCAGCAGAGCCCATGAGCAGCTTCTGCGGCGTCACGGACTGCTCGTCCTGCTTGAACCGGTCGATGAGCACCTGGTGGGTGGATGGCGAATAGGACCACACCGTCGTGCCGTCGGTGACCAGGGTCTGGTCGGGAGTCTCGATTCTGACCTTGCTCTCTTTCTTGAACAGCAGCGTGCCCGACACTGTCTGCTCCACCTTCGCGAGGGGGAACCTGACCTTTTGTGTAAAGCGAAGCTCCGCGTCATTCATCGCGTCGTATTTCTTCCGGACGTTCCCCAGCACCTCCTCCGCATCGTCCTGCCCCGCCGCCCTCCACGCGCACAATGCGATCAGCAGGCAGACCAGGCCGGTCACCGTTCTCCTGTTACTGGCCATGCAGGATCATCTCCAGTTCTTCCATCGATTCAATCAGCACCTGGCGCGCCTTGCTGCCGTCGAACGGTCCGACCACCCCGGCGGTCTCGAGCTCGTCCACCAGCCGCGCCGCGCGAGAGTAGCCGACCGACAGCCGCCGCTGCAGCAGGGAGACGGAGCCCTGCTGGTGGCGCACGATCAACCGGGCCGCCTCTTCAAACAACTCATCCCGCTCGCGGTTCCCGTCTTCTGCCCCGCCGCGCTTGCGCTCCGCCGCCGATGGCAGCATGAACGGGGATGCGTAGCCTTTCTGCCCGCTGATATGGGCGACGAGGGCCTCCACTTCGTCCGGGGCGATGTAGGCATTCTGGAGACGGACGGGCTTCGGGCTTCCGCTGGCGAGATACAGCATGTCGCCGTTGCCGAGCAGCTGCTCGGCGCCGTTCATGTCGAGGATCGTCCGAGAATCCGTCTTCGAGGCGACCTGGTAGGCGATCCNNACCGCGCGGGCAAGCTGTGCCAGCCGCGCAATGGGTTCTTCGACCTCCCCGGCCGCCGTGATCATGAGATCCGCAAGCTCGTCGATCACGACCACGAGGTAGGGCATCTTGGCATGCGACACCGTATCCGTGTCCTTCAGGCGTCCGTTTTTCACGCGCTCGTTGTAGTCGGCGATGTTGCGCACACCCGCCGAGGCGAGCCTCTCATACCGGCGCTCCATCTCGATTTCCACCCCGCGCAGCATCATGACGGCGTTGCGGGGAGTGGTGATGATCTCCTCGTCCACGTCCGGCGAACGCGCCAGGAAGTGGTTCTTCAGATCCTTGAACTGCGCGAGCTCAATCTTCTTGGGATCCACCAGCACCAGCTTGAGCGCGGAGGGATGCATCCGGTACAGGAGGCTGGCGATGATCGTGTTGATGCCCACGCTCTTCCCCGACCCGGTGGAGCCCGCCATCAGGAGGTGAGGCATTTTGGTCAGATCGTCGGTGAACACCTCCCCCGCGATCGTCTTGCCCATAGCCAGGGGCAGGGCCGCCTCGGAGTCGCGGAAAGCGGCCGAGCCGATGACGCTGCGGATGGAGACGAGCGAGCGGTGGGAATTGGGAATCTCGACACCCACGGCCGACTTGCCCGGGATGGGAGCGATGATCCTGATGCCGCGGGCGGCAAGCTTCAGGGCGATGTCGTTTTCGAGGCTGACGATCCGGTTGATTTTGACGCCGGAGGACGGTACCAGCTCATAGAGCGTGATGACCGGACCGGGCGTCACGCTGACGCTGTCCACCTCCACGTCGAATTCCAGCAGGGTATCGCGGAGGAGGTCCGCGTTGTCCTTCAGCTCGCTCTCGTTGACATCTTCGCGGCCGGGAGGCGGCGCTTCGAGCAGGTCCACCGGAGGAAAAGCGTAGGCGATATCCTCGGTCACTCCCGTGTCGGCCGGCAGGACAACTTCCTCATCCTGGCCGCCGTCCTTCGGCGCGCTGCGCGTGATGGCGATGGCCAGGGGCTTCTTCGGGGCCGCGGACAGCCCGGCGGGTTCGAGAACGCGATTGATCACCGGTTCGGGCTTCCTGGGTGCGCTCTGGCCGCGCGCTTCCCCGTCATCCACCTCCCCGGTCCCGGAGGACCGTCTGATGTTCACGGGTGCCTTTGTTTCGTCCTGGGGATCCTCTCCCCGGGACACCGCGTATGCCTCGCCTTCCCGCGCAGCCGCTTCCCGTTTCTCCCTCCACGCATCGCGCAACCGCCCGAACCGGGCGAAGACAAGAAGCGCCGCATCGCGAATCCTGTCGACGGTCCGGTGAACGTCAAGGTCGACGGCCAGCACGATGGTGAGCAGAAGCGACACTACCACCACGATGGAACCGCCAGTCCTCCCCAGCAGCCGGGAGAGCACGGCGGCAAGAAATTCTCCTCCGACCCCGCTCCATTCCATCCCGAGGCCAGATGCGGGAAGGATCAGCCGGACCATGCCGAAGGCCGCGGAGACGAGTATCGCTCCTGCGATAAGGTAGTTGGAAATCTGAGCGGCCGTTCCCTCCCGGTACCGGCGGAGGATGGACCAGCCCCAGAAAATCATCAGGAGCGGCAGGACGAGCACGCTGTAACCGATCGTGAATTTGATGAGCACGTCGGCCAGGTACGCCCCCGTGAGGCCGAGGGCATTGTGGATGCGGTCCGCTTTCTCCTGCGCCTCGGGATGGCCGGCGAGGCCGCCCCAGAGATCGCGCCCCCTGATGCCGAGCGATTCGTCGGCGACGTCGTAGCTGACCAGGGCGATAAGCGTGAGCAGCCCGGCGGTCAGGAGCAGTATGCCGATCACGGCCGTCCGGCGTCCGGAAGATGGGGGCGGCCTGTGCGGCGCGGGGCTCTGATTTCGTGTGCGTTCCTGTTGTGCCATGGGAGTGTCCGCCTCAGGAGACCGGTCCTGCGATGTCCTTCTTCTCCGCATCGCGCTTCAGCTTGAGCACGTTGCCGTCCATGACCGGGAGCACCGGAACGGCATCGACGCGGGCACAGTACGCCAGGTCGTCCCCGAAGCCCAGCTCCTCGAGCAGCCTCCCGTGTTCCCCCGTCTTCAGCATCTTGAGGATGCTCCTGCCGTAGCTCCTGTAGAGAGTCATGGATGCCAGCGCCCCGTCGGCCAGCGAGAGCCCGTCGGGGTTGCCTTCGGCGAGCCCGTGGACCACCATTCCGGCGCATACGGAATCCTCCAGCGAGAACGATCCGTTCGTTCCGGCGCAGATGATCGTGAAATCGCGCGGCTGAGCGCCGAGGTGCTCGACGACGGTGGTGATGTTCACGAACGAGCAGACCATGAGCTCGCGCGCCATGCGTCCTTTGGCGAACACCTGGGCGCCGTTGGTGGAACTGAAGACGATCGATTTGCCCCGGACCTTCTCAGGCGTGTACTCCAGCGGGGAGTTTCCCAGGTGGAACCCCTGGATCATCCGCGCGTTGCGTTCGCCGGCAAGAAGGGTGACATCCCCCGCGAGATTTCCGGCGATCTTGACCGCCGCTTCCACCGTCGCGGCGGGGATCACCTCCCGGGCGCCGTTGTGGAGGGCGGTCGTGATGGTGGTGCTTGCCCGAAGGACGTCGATCGCGACAACCGTCTTTTCGCGGAGGGTCATCTCGTCGATCTGCTGCGGCGTGAACAGGAGTTCGATACGCATGCGATACCCAGGCCCCGACACGAGTGGTCATTTCTTGGCGATGAACGGAAGCGGCACTACGGTCGCCGGGATCTCCCGGTTCCGTATGCTGACGGTGATGCACGTCCCCGGCGCCGCGTCCGCACGCGTCACATACCCCAAGCCGATGCCGCGGTCGAGCGTCGGGGAAAACGTGCCGGAGGTCACTGAGCCGGTCTCCGTGCCGTCCTTCCGGAGCACGTAGCCCTGGCGGGGGAAGGCCCTGTCGTTCAGCGCGAACCCGACAAGCCTGCGTGCAGGACCCTCGCCCTTCATCTTGACGATCGCTTCGCGTCCAACGAACGGACCTTTGTCAGTCCTGGTGATCCATCCGAGCCCCGCCTCGATCGGATTCGTGGTCCGGTCGATGTCATGGCCGTACAGACAGAAGCCCATCTCGAGACGGAGCGTGTCGCGCGCTCCCAGGCCTGCCGGGCCGATACCGAACTCCTGTCCAGCCTCCATGACAGCGTCCCAGAGGGCTTCGGCCGCCTGCGGTTCGGATGCGAGGTAGAGCTCGAAGCCCAGCTCGCCCGTGTACCCGGTGCGCGAGATGAGCATGTCCATCCCGGCCACGGGCCCCCGCGTGAAGTGGTAGTAGGGAAGCGCGGCAAGATCCACGCTCGTGAGCTTCCGGAGGGTGTCCAGCGAACGCGGCCCCTGCACGGCAAGCAGCGCGGTCTGGTCCGACTTGTCGGTGAGCACCACGTCGTTTCCCGCGTGCGAGGCGAGCCACGTGACGTCCTTCGCCGTGTTGGAGGCGTTGACCACCAGCATGTAGCGGTCGCCCATATGATAGACGAGGAGGTCGTCGACAATGCCTCCCTCCTCGTAGCACATGGCCGAATACTGGACGCGCCCCTCGGCGAGCTTCGACACGTCGTTGATGGTCACCGACTGGACGAAGGCCAGAGCGCCGCTGCCCCGGACCTCCACCTCCCCCATGTGGGAGACGTCGAAGACTCCCACCGACTCACGCACACGCCGGTGCTCCTCAAGGATCCCGGTGTACTGGACCGGCATCTCGAAGCCCCCGAATTCGACCAGCTTCGCGCCGAGCCGCTTGTGGACGCCGTGGAACGCCGTGCGTTTGAGATCGCTCATCGGATCACGCCCTATTTGTACTGATCGGTGATGTCCTTCTCCTGCCTGCGGGAGATGACCCGGAACTCCCCGTGCGGCAGGGACGGGTCCACCTCCAGCTTGACCAGGACGAAATACTTCACCATGATCTTCCGCAGGCGGTTGTAGGTGCCGTCGCGCAGCAGGACGGCAAGGTCGGGATTGACGCGCAGGATCAGACGGAACTCTTTGGTCTTCGTCTCCGCCTTGAACCTGCTGACCCAGCGCTCCACGTCATTGAGCGTCGTGGTCTTGGACCGGACAAGGCCCGTGCCGCCGCAGGCCGGGCAGGGTTCCGTGAAGCTGTGGAGGATGTTCTGACGGACCCGCTGACGGGTGATCTGCACCAGCCCGAATTCGGTCATGGGCAGAACGGTGACCTTCGCGCGGTCCTTCCGGAACTCCTTCTTCAGCTGCTCGAACACCGCCCGCTTGTTCTTTTCCTCATCGAGGTCGATGAAATCGCAGACGATTATGCCGCCGATATCGCGGAGCCGGAGCTGCCGGCAGATCTCGCGCGCGGCCTCGAGGTCCGTGCGGAGCGAGTTCTGCTCCTGCTCCTTCTTCGCCGCGTAGCGCCCGCTGTTCACATCGATCACCACCATGGCTTCCGTGGGCTCGATGATGATGTAGCCCCCGCTCTTCAGCCATACCTTCCGGGCGAGAGACGCCTCGAGCTCCTTTTCGATGCCGAACTTGTCGAAAATCGGGGCCCGGTCCTTGTGGAACTCGATCTTTTCGAGAACCTGCGGCGAGGTATACTTGATATAGGCGCGGATCTCGCGGAAGAGCTTCTTGCCGTCCACGACTACCCGCGAGACGTCGTTCGAGAAGAGGTCGCGGATGACGCTCGAGGTGGTGGCCATGTCCTTGTACAGAAGGGCCGGCGCCTTCTCGGTCTTGACACTTTCTTCTATCTTCCGCCAGGTCTGGATGAGGTCTTCGAGATCGTTCTTGAGCGACTCCTCTTCCTTTTCCTCGGCCACGGTCCGGATGATCGCCCCGAAACCCTCGGGAAGGATGCCCTGCACGATTTTCCTGAGGCGCCGTTTCTCCTTGAAACTCGAGATTTTTTTCGAAATCCCTACCTTGCCGTCGAAGGGGAGCAGAACCAGGAAACGCCCGGCCAGCGAGACCTCGGACGTCACGCGGACGCCCTTCTTCCCGACCGGCTCCTTGATGATCTGGACGATGATTTCCTGCCCTTTGGTGAGCTGCACTTCGCGCTGGGGCTGGCGGACGGGGACCGACTCCTGGGGTGCAGAAGCGGGTTCGCGGGAAGCGCCAGCCTGGCCTGTCCGGCCGACTGCGCCTTCCCGCACGGGGGATGTGGGTTCAGCAGCAACCACAGCGTTGCCGTCTGTCGGCTCCGGTTCCTCGTCTTCATCTCCGATCATCGCTGAATACTCTTCGAAACGATTCCCGATGTCGGAAAAGTGGAGAAACCCGTCCTGCTGTAACCCGAGATCGATAAACGCTGCTTTGATGCCGGGCATCACCTTGGCCACGCGGCCAAGGTAAATGTCGCCGACCATCTTCTCTTTGTTCGCAGTCTCAACGAAGAGCTCTGCGAGCCGGCCGTCCTCCGTGATCGCAATCCGCGTCTCGTTGGCAGCCGCATTGATAAGAATTTCCTTCCTCATAGAATGTAGTTCGTTCCAGCCTTTCTCCCGGAATGAACGATACCTGGATGCAGCATCGGAACGAATCGGGCAGACTCTCGCATTTCCACGAGAGACACACTTGAGACATCATAAGGCCTCCATCCGCTCCGTCACCGCACACCGTGCTGCCGTGGCAGCGGTCGTAGGATTAATCGTGGACTGTGTCGACGCGCCGGGCACCTTCCCGCCTACCGGGATATGTAAGTGCGGGTTTCCAGCACCCTCGTTGCGTCCGGCATGTGCCTGTCTTCTCCATCGTATCGCGGCACGCCTGAATTCGGTACGATGTCGTACAGCCCCGGGCGCCTTGAACCGTCTGTCCGTCCGGAACCCGCCACAAGGCGGAAAGTCCGGAACGCACTTGCGTTGTGCGGACACCTACGGTCCATCGGGACACCCGTGTCTCCCTGTCATATTCCCTTACCGGCACAATGGCATGCGCAATCGGAGGGCAACCGAAGGGAGGGGCCGATGGCTAAGGAGGAATGGCCAAATACGAAGAAACCGCTGGAAGGAGAATGAAAGAGGCCAAGCTCCCCTGCGTCACACCTTGGCTAACCGACCGTTGCTTCCTTCCGGACCTGGCGGGGTTGGGCTACTTACAGTTGCGCAGGACTTGGCCTCAGTTTCCCTTCGAACGCTCGGCACGCCACCCTCCGCCCGGCCGCCGAATCTGGCGCTGTGGAGCTGATCGGGTTCGAACCGACGACCTCCTCGTTGCGAACGAGGCNNTCTCCCAGCTGAGCTACAGCCCCGAACCAGACTCGCTAAACAGCCGAACATGTCAGGAATATATGCCTTTTCGCCGATGGAATCAACTACTCACCTAACTTCTTTCCGGCGGCGGCGAAAAGCCCTGCTTGACAAGGGCGGCCCAATTGCGTATTTTTCATTGCAAAATGCGAAAAAGCAGGGCCCTATGGCAACCGGCGATTTGACAGAGAGGGAAAAGACCGTACTGAGATACGTTGTCCGCGATTTCATCGAGACCGCCACACCCATCGGCTCCCGTTATATCTCCAGGCGGCACGAACAGGACCTGAGCCTGAGCTCGGCATCTATCCGTAACGTCATGTCCGACCTGGAGTACCTGGGGTTCATCGATCACCCCCATACGTCCGCTGGACGGATCCCGACCGATTCGGGCTACCGCTTCTATCTCGACAGCCTGATGGAGCTGGAGAAGCTCTCCCGGAAAGACCAGAAATCGATCCGGGACAACCTCGACGCCTCCGACGACTCGGATCGCGTTCTGAAGGAGGTCTCCAGGATCCTGGGAAAGATCTCGCGGCAGCTCTGTATCATCACGCCCCCGAGCCTGAACAGCGGGGTGTTCGAAAAACTGGAACTGGTCGCGCTCTCCGGCAACAGGCTGATGATCATCATCTCCATAACTCTGGGGCTTGTCCGCACTATCATGATGGAGGTTTCCAGCGAGATCAGCCGCGAGAAGCTTGAAGACCTGAGCCGATTCATGAACGAGCGGCTCAGCGGTCTTACCCTCCAGGAGATCCGCGATACGTTCCCCGAGCGGGTGCGGGATGTCCAGGACGAGGAAACAGGCCTCATCAGACTCTTCATCGAGTCGGTCGACAAGCTGTTCACGCCGCCGCGGACCGACAAGCTGCACATCGGCGGGGCCGGAGACATCGTCGGGCAGCCCGAATTCGTCAATGCCGAGGATTTCCGGAGCGTCATCGAACTGATCAACAACGAGGAGATGATCATCCACGTCCTGGAAAAACACGGCGGACGGCCGGATCATGTCCGGGTCACCATCGGCCAGGAAAACCAGGATGAGAAGCTCCGGCCGTATAGCGTCATCACCACTACATACACGGCCGGCGGAGCCCCGGGCACGATCGGCATGATCGGACCGCGGCGCATGCCTTACTACCGGGTCATTCCGCTCCTCGACTACGTGGCGCGGACGATCTCGGCAATGTTTTCCAACTCATGACAGACCTGATGACGAACGATAACCATACTTCAGACAGGACCCCGGAACACGAAGACAGGGCCGGCGCTGCCGGCACACCCGCGGAGGGGCAGATGAAGGAGCGCGCGCTGTGGGAGCAGCGGGTCGAAGAGGCGCAGGCTGAAGCTCAGAAATACAAGGACCAGCTGCTGCGCAAGGCGGCGGAATTCGAGAACTACAAGCGGCGTTCCGAAGCGGACTGGCAGAACCTGCAGCGCTACGCCAACGAGCGGGCGCTGCTTGCATTCCTTCCAATCCTCGATGACATCGCCCGGTCCTTGAAGAGCGGCGCCGAGCAGAAGAACTTCGATGCGTTTTACCGTGGAGTCGAGCTGATCCGCGAAAAGTTCAAGCAGACGCTGAAGGTTCAGGGGGTCGAGCCGCTTGAGGCGCTCGGTAAACCGTTCAGCGTGGACGAGCACAACGCCCTCCTCCAGGTCCCCCGCTCGGATGTCCCCCCCCACACCGTGGTGGAAGTCGTGGAACAGGGATACCGCCTGTTCGACCGCGTCCTGCGGCATGCAAAGGTGGTCGTCTCCGTAGACGGATCGGAGCCGGCCGCCCACGGGAAGAACCAGGGCGGACATCATGACCAGGCGTGACTACTATGAGATCCTCGGCGTAACCAGGACAGCGGGAACCGACGAAATCAAGAAATCGTACCGGAAACTCGCCCTGCAGTACCATCCCGACCGCAACCCGGGGAACCACGAGTCCGAAGAATTGTTCAAGGAGGCTGCGGAGGCCTACGAGGTGCTCTCCGACTCCGACAAACGCCGGAGGTATGACCAGTTCGGGCATGAGGGACTTCGGCGCGGCGCCGATTTCCATGATTTCGGCAGCGCCTCGGATATCTTCAGCGCATTCGGCGATATCTTCGGCGGTTCGCTGTTCGAAGAGATGTTCGGCGGCGGCCAGGGCCGGTCACGCGGCCGCTCCGGCCCCATGCAGGGTTCGGACCTGAAGGTCCGCCTCCGCCTCACCCTGGAGGAAATCGCAGCCGGGGCCGAGAAGAAACTCAAGGTCAGGAAGTGGAAGACGTGCGAGACCTGTGGAGGAACCGGCGCGCGGCACCCGGACTCCACCATTACCTGCCCAGTGTGCAAGGGCTCAGGTGAGCTCCGTCAGGTCACGCGCACCATCCTCGGGCAGATGGTCAACATCGCCGCCTGCCAGAACTGCAATGGGGAGGGTCAGGTGGTCAAGGAACCCTGCCTGACATGCAAGGGTGACGGCCGGGTCCAGGGTGAATCCACCGTCCGCGTAACGATTCCTGCAGGCGTCGGAGAATCGAACTACATTCCGCTCCGCGGAGAGGGCAATACCGGCCCGCGCGGCGGACCGCCCGGCGACCTCATCGCCGTCATCGAAGAGGAACCGCACGACGTGTTCGTGCGCGACGGCAACAATGTGATCCTGGACCTGCTGGTGAGCTTTCCCGAGGCCGCCCTCGGCGCCGAGATCGATGTGCCGACACTCTCCGGGCGCGCAAAACTCCGCATTCAACCCGGCACCCAATCGGGGATGATCCTCCAGATGCGCGACAAGGGCATACCTCACCTGAACAGCTTCGGCAGGGGAGACCAGCTCGTGCGCGTCAACGTCTGGGTCCCGCGCGCCCTGACGGCCGAGGAGAAATCGCTCCTCAAGCAGCTGACCCAGGGCGAGAACATCCATCCCAAGGAAGGGGACCGCTCCGCGCATTCGGAGAAGAGTTTCTTTCGCCGGATGAAAAACGCGTTCTCCTGAGCACTCTCCCAGGAGGACATTCCCACCCCGCCATCGCTCCCGCACTGCATCAGACCGGGTGTGCGATGAAGATCATTCAGCTCCTTCAAGAACGTGTCGGGTTCACCAGAAACGAGCTCCTGGTAATCATGTTTCTCGCCTCGGCGCTTCTCGCGGGGATGGCCGTCAGGCTCTTGGGCCCTGGCCCAGCACGAACGGTCCCGCCCCGGTTCGACTTCAGCCGGAGCGACAGTGAATTTACCGCCGGGAATTCCCCGCACCGCCCCGGTCCCGGCGGAGGCGGCAGCGGGCTCGTCGCCGGGTATCCGCCGCCCGGCTCCCCCGGTGGCGCCGGAAGCATCTCTGCCCCTCCACAGCCCGGCCCGAAGATCACTCCCCCTCCGGGGAGCATCAACATCAACGCGGCCGGGGCCGCCGAACTGAGAAGACTTCCCGGAATCGGACCCGCCCTGGCGGAGCGCATTCTCGCATTTCGCGCAGGGCATGGACGCTTCCGGTCGATCGACGGGCTGTCAGCGGTCCGGGGAATCGGACCGAAAAAACTTGAGAAACTCAGGCCCTGCATCACGCTGCGCTGACCTCACCTGCCCCGTGCACCTTGCTTAACTCGGCGGGAATTCACATATTGATGCCACGATCTCACCATGACACACCTCGAACCCATCATCGGGCTTCACATCTGTCCCCACGAGGTCCGTGCGGTCGCCATCGACTGCCAGAGCAACACCAGCACCCTGTACGCCATCGACGAATGGCCGGCCGCGTTTCCTGACTCGGTGTATGACAGTGTCGACCTCATCGGCCCGTGCAGAATGCTGACGGGGGCAGTGCGCGTCTTCCTCCACAAACACCGGATCACGACGCGGCGGATCTCGATCGCGCTTGACTCTTCCCTGGTCTTCCTCACCTCCCTCCCTGCGGAGCGAGGACTCGACCAGGCGGCAATGCAAGAGCATCTTGCCTGGGAGTTCTCCCGGTTCTTTCCCGGAATTCCCTCCTCGGAATTTGTCTTCGACGTTCACGTGATGGCGAACTCTTCCGCGCAGGACTACGACGAGATCATGGCGGCCGGGCTTCGCCGGCAGCTTGCCGCCGGACTGCGGCACGCCCTGGAAAAGGCGGGACTGGCCCTGGAGATCATCGACGTCGACCACTTCAGCGCCGATGTCGCGCTCCGGGAGAACTACCCTGACGCCTATTCGCGGTACATCGCGCTGGCCGGAATCAAGGAGAGGCGCCTGGACGTGAGCCTCCTCCGTAACGGCGTTCTGGAGTCCTATCGCTACCACACCCTTGAGTCCAAAACCCAGGCGATCCAGATCCTGGCGGTCCTGTCAAGGGAGGTGCGCGGACTTGCCTCCATCATGGCATACGGCCCCGCCCTCGAGAATGAACTTCTGCTGAAGATGCGTCACGCCTCCCAGATCGTCGTTGAGGCATTCAATCCCCTTCGCCATGTCGACGTTGCCGAGAGCGTGCAGCCGGCCGACTACCTCACTTCTCCCTCCTACCGTTTCGCAGCTGCCATCGGCGTCGCGCTGCGACGGGACTGACCGATGCGCATTATCACTGGTATGTACCGGGGCCGCACCCTCAAGACCGTTCCCGATCTTTCCGTCCGCCCCGCGACGGGTCGTGTGCGCCAGACCATCTTCGACATGCTCGTCAACCGCATAGACTTCGACGGCCTGTCGGTCCTCGATGCCTTTGCCGGAAGCGGGAGTCTGGGCTTTGAGGCGCTGAGCAGGGGGGCCCGCCGCACGACCTTCGTCGAGGCAGAGAGCCGGGCGGCCGAATTCATCATTGAAAATGCGCAGGCGCTGGGATGCACGGATGATGTCGAGATCGTCCAGATGGACGCCATGGCCTATTTCACCGCCACCCCGGGCCGCTACGGCCTGATCTTCGCCGATCCGCCCTATGCCTTCTCCGGAACGGCATCCATTCCCGGCAGCGTCTTCTCCGCCAGCCTTCTTCAGCCGGGCGGGTACCTCGTGATCGAGCACTCCCCCGCAGTCCTGTTTGCGGAGGGCCCCGGGTACGTCCGGGGGCCGTCGAAGAAATTCGGACGGACGATCGTCACGTTTTTCCACAACAGGGAGGATGGACGATGAACGATCCCACTGCCATATATCCCGGCACGTTCGATCCCGTCACCTATGGCCACATCGACGTTGTGCGCCGCGCGGCCGCCATGTTTCCCCGCGTCACTGTTCTCGTCGCACGGAATCCCACCAAGGCCCCCCTGTTCAGCGCCGAGGAACGCATGGCCATGGTGCGAGGGGTCTTCCGCTCGCAGCGCCGCGTCAGCGTCGACTGCTTCGACGGACTCCTCGTCGAGTACGCCCGCGCGCACAACGCCACCGTCCTGGTCCGCGGGCTGCGGGCTGTTTCTGATTTCGAGTATGAATTCCAGATGGCCCTCACGAACCGGAAGCTCGCCCGCTCCATCGATACCGTGTTCCTCGTTCCCGACGAGAAGTACACGTACCTGAACTCCTCCATCGTTCGCGAAGTCGCAAGACTGGGGGGCGATGTCAGCGGCTTCGTTCCCCCGGCGGTCCGGAGGCGCCTCCAGGCACGGGTCAACAAGAAGGGAGACCGGACGTGAAGCGGCAGCTCCTGAAACGCTTCTCGAAGCAGACACCGGCAGCACAGCGGTACCTGCTCTCCAGGACGGTGGAATCGATCGAAGAGTCGCAAACGATAGCCTTCACCGCTCGCGCACGGGAGCTTCGCCGGACGGGACACGACATCGTCAGCATGACCGCAGGTGAACCCGACTTTCCCACCCCCGCGCACGTCCGAGCGGCCGCCATCGAAGCCATCGAAAGCGGCTTCACCCGCTACACCGCCGTCCAGGGGTTCCCTGATCTCATCGACGCAGTGATTGCGAAGTTCTCCCGGGAGAATGGACTGCATTTTACCCCGGAGCAGATCGTGGTGACGACAGGCGCAAAGCAGGCGCTTGCCAACGCGCTGCTGGCCATCTGCAACATCGGAGACGAGGTGCTCGTCCCTGCCCCCGTGTGGGGAACTTACCCGGCCCTGATCCGCCTCGCGGGCGCGGTCCCGGTCATCGTCCCGTCACCCCTCCAGGCGAGATTCCGCCCGAACATCGCCGGACTCCGCGCCGCCGTCACCTCCCGCACCCGGGCCATCGTGATTAACACGCCATGCAACCCGACCGGAGTCGTCTACACCAGGGAGGAGCTCGAAGCCGTGGCCGCGCTCGCCCGGGAGTGCGACCTGTTGATCCTGAGCGACGAGGTCTATGAGGGGATGATCTTCGACGGCCGGACTCATGTCAGCGTGGGCTCGCTGCCGGGGGCCGGCGACCGGACGGTTACGATCAGCGGCGTGTCGAAAACCTATGCCATGACAGGCTGGCGGATCGGTTTCCTTGGAGGCCCGCCAGCCATCGCTCACGCGGCTGCGAAAGTGCAGAGCCAGATGACCTCCAACGCCAATTCCATCGCGCAGAAGGCTGCCGTCGCCGCTCTCATGGGACCCCGCGACAGCATCACAACCATGGTCAGCGAGTTCCAGAAAAGGCGCGACCTCGCTGTCCGGTCGCTGCAATCCCTCCCTGAGCTTGATGTTGTAGCCCCCGAAGGGGCGATGTTCTGCTTTTTCGGGGTGGGCCGCCTGTTCTTCGGGCGCACGACTGCAGGCGCCGCCCTCTCGAGTTCCACGGACTTCGTGGAACACCTGCTCGACCGTCAGGATGTCGCGCTCGTACCCGGGGCGGCATTCGGAGACGACGCCTGCGTGCGGATGTCGTTCGCCCTCCCCTCCACTGAGCTGCAAGAGGGCCTCAGACGCATCACCCTGGCTGTCGAACAGCTTCGCTGAGCCGGCCATCCAGCGGAACGCCCCGCGGGAGTCTGTCGTTTTTCAGAAGAAAGGGAACGCATGCCAACGTATGAGTACCAGTGCAAGAATTGCGGCCACACCTTCGAGGAACTCCAGTCGTTCGCGGAACCGCCTCTTGTCCGCTGCCCACAGTGCAACACCGACTCCCTGATGCGTGTCTTGGGCGGAGGGTCTGGTGTGATCTTCAAGGGAAGCGGATTCTATCAGACCGACTACGGAAAGGGCTCTTCCCGGGCAGAACAAGTCAGGAATGCAAAAGGGGACGGGGACAAAGGGGACAGGGACAAGGGGGACAGGGACAAGGGGGACAGGGACAAGGGGGACAGGGACAAGGGGGATAGGGACAAGGGGGATAGGGACAAGGGGGATAGGGACAAGGGGGATAGGGACAAGGGGGATAGGGACAAGGGGGAGGGCGAGAAAAAGGAGAGCCCGAAGGAACAGGGGAAATCGGAAGGCGGCTCCTCATCCGGGGATAAGCAGGGAAGCAAGGCAGGAGACAAGTCCACAGACAAGCCGGCAGACAAGTCCGGAGACAAGCCGGATGGCAAATCTGGTGAGTAATCCCCGGATGCTGCTCCCATGTCTCCCAAACGCAAGGGTCCCGCTTCACGGGACCCTTTTTTCAGGACACGACAAACATCCCTCCGCTGCCGCCAGAGCCCGAAGGAATCGCCCCCCCTCTCCCCCACACAGCGGAGCGGCCGGTTACTGGCCTGTGGCCGGCGGATCCTTCTCGGAAATTGATGCCACCGTGAGCATGTCGTCCTTCACGTTTCCCATCACCTCGACATACAGGTGATCGGTCCGCGATGAATGGTCGATCAAGTCTTTGGCCTTCGTGCTGCCGTCGGAATCGAACATGTAGTACTTCCCGTCGCTGACGAGGCCGTAGCCGCTGGCCGCGCATGCGTCGTTCAGCGCGCACTCCCTGGTGTGTGCGGCGGCCTTGTCCATCGGTGCATCCTTTTTCATCATTCCCTTTGCGCACATCGCATCGACGACATACCCGCTCATGGTCGCCTGCTTCGCGCTCCGGCCACCCTGGTTGTCCTCCTGGGCACACAGGGGCGCAACGAGAGCACAGACCAACACTGCAACGCCGATCAAACGCATGGAGCACCTCCGACGGTGATTGAGTAGTAAATGCGTAGCACCTGAGTACCCAACACTCGAGACGACGGAGGGGTTCCCTGCGGCGAGCAGATTTCGAGAGGGACAGGAGCCGCCCCCGAAAGAGGCGGGAAACGCGTCACGACTGATACCGGTCCAGCTTGAACTTTTCACCGAGATAGAGTTTTCTTGCCTCCGGGTCGTTTGCGAGCGATTCGGAGGTTCCGGATTTCAGGATCTGTCCTTCGAAGAGAAGATAGGCCCTGTCAGTGATCGAGAGGGTTTCATGAACGTTATGATCGGTGACAAGGACCCCGATGCCGCGCTGCCTCAGGTTCGCGACGATCTTCATGATCTCCTCCACGGCGATAGGATCGATCCCTGCAAACGGCTCGTCGAGCAGGATGAACTTCGGCTCGGTGGCCAGGGCCCGGGCTATTTCGGTCCGCCGCCGCTCCCCGCCGGAGAGCATGTAGCCCTTGCTCCTGGCGATGTGCGCGATATTGAAGTCCACCATCAGGCGCTCGCATCGTGAGTGCCGCTCGGAATCCGGGAGGCGCTGCATCTGCAGGACCGCGAGAATGTTTTCCTCCACGCTCAGCTTGCGGAAGATGGAGGCTTCCTGCGGAAGGTACCCTATGCCCAGCCGGGCCCTGCGGTACATGGCATGCCTGGTGATCTCGGTCTCGTCGAGGTAGACGCGCCCGTCGTCGGGGGTGATCATTCCCACGATCATGTAGAATGTGGTGGTCTTGCCCGCGCCGTTCGGACCCAGGAGGCCCACTACCTCCCCCTGCGCGACGTCGATGCTGACCCCGTTCACCACGGTGCGTTTTTTGTACCGCTTGATCAGGCTCTCAGAGCGTAGGATCATTCGCGGCTTTGCCGCGGCCGGCTCAGGCATGCATGTGCCCCATGGTCGTTACTCCACTGATACGGCGCCCGCAGCGCCGTGAAGCATCCGGGGGCGGTCGCCCCGCCACCGGGCCCCCGGTATGGCATACTGGTCTTCGCGGCGGTGCACGAGGTTTTCGGGATAGTACTGTCCCTCGACGCCCCCGGCGATCTTGATGGTCCGCAGAGCCCCCTCGTTGAACTGCATCACGATCCTGTCCCCGCTGATCTTGTTCAGCCCGTTCGAGGCGGTGTCATCGTAGAGGTGATACAGGCCGATCGCCCGCGTGTCGACTTCGATCCTCCTCAATGCGTGCTGCTCGAACGTCATCTGCATGGTTTCTCCCACCATCTGGTCGAACCGCCCCCGGTGCAGCGAGTCCCCCTCAGACACCGCAACCGCGCCACCCGTCACCAGCACACGGTGGAGCTTCCGGTGCAGCAGAAAGATGTGCATGGAATCGCCAGAGACCTGGGTGTGCTGGTACCAGACCACCGGCGAGCGCCGCAGAACCATGCTGTCCGCCTGCGAGAAAAACACGGCGTATCCCGAGCGCCCCCCCAGGTCGTGCCCCGCCATGCGCACGCTGTCCATCGCAACAAGTCGTCGCGCCGAGTCCCTGTAGGCTTCCATCACCAGGCTCCGGACCACAAGCGTGTCCGGGGGACCGCCACCGCCCGTGTCCACCTGGACGAGAACGGGGTTGATGGTCATCCTGCTGAACTGGAGGGGCTGGTCGTGCTCAAGCCGGCCGCCGGTGATGCTGAGCCGGTCTCCATCGGTCACAACACGCACGCGGCCCTCGGCGATCGACCTGCGCGTTGTGCGGAAATATGTCAGCGAGTCAGCGGTGATGACCGAAGCCGAATCGACAACGGTGACATCATCCCGGAAAAAACCCTGCCTCTGCTTCACCAGGTACTCGCCATACCGCGAGGTAAGGCGGACTTTCCCGTCGTCGAGGCTGACGCCGTCGAATGCCTCGGCGCGGCGCTCGTCGCGATGATAGACCGCCCGCGGCGACCGGAGGGTGGTCGACTCGTCACGGATCACGACATTGCCGTCCAGCTGCACGATGCCGGTTTGAAGGAACTGGATCGCGTGGTCGCAATCAATCCGGACGCTTTCCTGGCTGATGCTCACGTTGCCTATCAACTCCCGGGCTTCCTGTCCGCCGATCACGCGACCCACCAGGCTGTCGGCATAATGCAGCACAATGACCCTCGACTCCTGGGCCGGCGACCGGATCCAGGCCAGGGCGAGGATCGCCGCGGCAGCCGCCCATTGCCGTGTCATTCTTCTTCCTTTGTGACCGCGTGTCCCGTCACCCTGAAGATCCGGTAATTCTTGAGCCCCTGATCGCTCACCATCCCCGTCCCCATGATGTGCTCGGTGGGAGAAAGGATATCCACGTATGCATCTGTGTGGATCGACCGGCCGGAGTTCTTCCAGAACAGCTGTTCGGTCTTCAGGGTGGTGCCGCTGTCGGAGACCACGACGACATGATCGTAGGCCTCAAAATCCCGTGTAGCGTCATTCACCCTGCCGCTGCGTGCCGTCAGCAGCGAGGTGTGCTGCCCCTCGTCATTGAAAAAATCCACATGGATGCTGTCGCCGAGGAGGGTGTAGCGTGCTCCGGAGAAGACGGCGATGTGTCCGGCCCACAGGACGGCCTTCACACGTGCCGAGTCCGAGAACATGACGCGGCTCCGCCAGCTTTCCTGCGAAGGGATCTCGTTCTGGAGGGAAATCAATGACGGTTTGAGTTTCTCCTCGCACCCGGCAACGAGCAGGGCGACCAGTGCCGCCAGCAACACTCTTTTCATGCTGCGTCCTCGCCCCGCAGTCCGGCTTTGACGAGGTCGTGCAGGTGGATGACTCCCACCGGGACGCCGTCGTGTCCGACGACGATCATCTGGGTAATGCTGTATCGCTCCATTTCCTCCAGCACCGCTGCGGCAAGCGTCCCGGGCCGGATGATCTTCGGGGTTCGCGTCATGGCGGCAGAAGCCGGCACGGCGGAGATGTCGCGAGTCCGGTGGAGGAGCCTGCGCAGGTCGCCATCGGTGATGATCCCCTCCAGGGTGCCATCGTCTCGCACAACGCAGGTGCACCCTAGCCGCTTGGTGGTCATCTCCATGATCGCATCGGCCAGAGGGACTGTCCCTTTTACCCGGGGGATAGAGCTGCCCGCAACCATCAGCTCGTCCACCTTGAGCAGAAGCCGCTTCCCCAGCGTTCCTCCCGGATGGTATCTTGCAAACTCCTCTTCGGTGAACTGCCTGCGCTCCAGGAGAGCGATCGCCAGGGCGTCGCCGAGAACCAGCGCTGCGGTGGTCGACGAGGTGGGAGCGAGATCATGCGGGCATGCCTCCTCGTCCACCGAAGCGTCGAGGGTCACCGTAGCTTCCCGGGCGAGCGGCGAAGTCATGTTCCCCACCAGCGCGACGATCGGAACACCGAGGCGCTTGAAGACTGGCAGCAGCGTGCTCACCTCGGCGGTTGTCCCGCTCTTCGAGATGCAGATCACCGCGTCGTCATCGCGGAGGATGCCCAGGTCGCCGTGTGCCGCATCCGACGGATGCAGAAACACCGACGGGGTCCCCGTCGAGTTCATGGTTGCCACGACCTTGCGCGCGATGATGCCGGATTTCCCGACTCCCGTGATGATGACCCGGCCGGTGCAGCCCTCAAGCAGGTCGACTGCCCGCGCGAATTCCCCGTTGATCCTCTGCTCCATTTGCGCGACCGCCCGCGCCTCGATGCGTACCGTGCGCTTTCCGGCTTCGATGGCCTGTTCAATGTCGGTCATATGGTTCCCTTCTTGTCATCGCCTCCGCTTCCCGCGATGCCCGAGGATGAACTCGACGAATTCCCTGACCGCCCCGTCGCCGCCGGCGGCAGCGGTCACGAAATGCACCACCCTGCGCACTTCAGGCCTCGCGTTCTTCGGAGCGCCGGACAGACCCACCGTCCGGAGGAGCGGAATATCGAACAGGTCGTCCGCAAGGTAGGCGATCTCGGATTCGGCCAGGCGATATTTCTTCTGGATCTCCCGCATGGCGGCCACCTTGTCGTCGATGCCCTGGTGGACGTCCACGATCCCGAGAACCCGGGCCCTTGCGTTGACGATCGGGGTCTCCCGCCCGCTGATGATCCCGACACCGAGCCCCGCCTCCCTGGCCAGGACGATCCCGTAGCCATCGTGTGCGTGGAAGCGTTTGAGCTCCTGCCCGTCGGCGGAATAATAGAGACCGCCGTCGGTCATCACACCGTCCACGTCGAGGATCAGGAATTTGATGCGTGAGGCTCTGCGGACGGCTCGGCGTCGGTCAGGCATGGGAATGGACGGCGTCATCGACTGCCTTGACCTGCCGGAGCAGCATCTCCAAACGGTCGAGAGGAAGCTGGCTGGCGGCATCGCTGAGAGCGCGCGCCGGATCCGGGTGCACCTCCAGAAAGAGACCGTCGATGCCCGCCCCTGCGCCTGCACGCGCAATCGGGAAAATAAACTCCGGCTCTCCCCCGCTCCTCTCCCCCGCACTATCCCCGCCGGGGAGTTGAACGGAATGGGTCGCGTCAAGGATGACCGGATACCCGAGACCGCGCATGATGGAGAGGCCCCGGATATCGACGACAAGGTTGTGATAGCCGAAGGTCGTCCCCCGTTCGGTAAGCAGCACTCTCTGGTTGCCGGTCTCCTCCACTTTCGCTGCGGCGTACTTCATGTCACCAGGCGCAAGGAACTGTCCCTTCTTGATATTCACCACGCGCCCGGTCCTTCCCGCGGCCTGGAGGAGTTCCGTCTGCCGGCAAAGAAAGGCGGGGATCTGCAGCACGTCGGCGACCTGGGCGGCCGCAGCGGCTTCCGGTTCGGAATGGATATCGGTGATGACCGGCATGCCGAGGGTCTCGCGCACTTCACGCAATACTTCCAGCGCCTCGTCCATCCCTATTCCGGTGAATGCATGCCCGCTCGTGCGGTTGGCCTTCTTGTAGGAAGCCTTGAAGACCACCGGCACCCCGCAACGCCCTGCAACGGCCCGGACGGTCTCGGCCGTTCTGAGCGTCATATCGCGGCCCTCCACCACACACGGCCCTGCAAACAGGACGAGGGGGCGGCCGCCGCCGACTTGGATGGTCTGTATCGTTACAGGCGTCATCATCAATCGAATTTCGCCTTATGATACGAAAATCGCCTCAGACAGTCAAAGTCCCGGTTCCTTTACCTTCTGGCGGTTTTCAGGTATATTGAGGCACACCTTCGACAGCCCATGCAGCGCTCCGCCCGCGCGTACGCAAAGATCAATATCGGCCTCCTGATCCGCAATCGCAGGTCCGACGGGTTCCACGAAATCGAGACTGTCTTCCACAGGATTGACCTGTTCGATGACCTGCTGCTCGAGCCGTCGGACTCCATCACCGTCCGCTCCTCCTCCTCCGATGCGCCCTCGGATGAGACGAATCTGTGCCACCGGGCCGCCCGCCTTCTTCGCGGAGAGCTTGGGTGTTCCTTTGGTGTCTCGATCAGCCTTACGAAACGGATTCCGGCAGGGGCAGGGCTGGGCGGCGGCAGCAGCGATGCCGCCGCTGTGCTTCGCGAGCTTCCCGGACTCTGGGGTCGCAAGATCGATGAGCGAAGGCTCGACGCCATCGCGTCACAGCTCGGCTCCGATGTCTCCTTTTTCTTGCGCGACGGATCGGCCGTGGCCGCCGGGAGGGGGGAACAGCTGGAATACTTTCCGCTCAAAGTCCCCTATACCGTTCTGCTCTGCACCCCCGCAATTCACGTCTCCACGGCATGGGCGTACTCCGAAGTCCTCCCGGAGCCCGGCCGCGTTCTCCCGGGTCTGCGGGAGAGCGTCGTGGCGGGGATGAGAGAGCCGGCGCTCCTGCGCTCGACGGTCACCAACGACCTCGAAAAGCCCGTCTTCCGGCACTATCCTGAGATCGCGACGATCAAGGAAATGCTCCTGGAGCACGGGGCGATCTTTGCCCTGATGTCGGGAAGCGGGTCTTCCGTGTACGGCCTCTTTGATACCCAGCTCGCGGCGCATGCGGCCGGGAGGGAGATCGCCGCGGGCGGATGTTCGATAGCCTTTACCGCTCCCGGCTTTCAGCCGGAAACCGCCGGCACCTGAATGGGCGGAGGATCACTCCGCCGCAATCCGGACGCCAGGGTAACGCTGCCGGCGGGCACGGATGAACGTGTTCTTTCCCCGCTGCCGGGCGGCTTGCTTCTGCCGGAGTCGCTGAATACATTGAAGTGAACGACGACGATGCAGCCTTGACTCCATTCCGAGGGCTTCTTCTGCTCATGGTTGCCGCCTCCATCGGCACCCCCTCCCCCGCACGTTCACAGATCCGGGAGGATGCCGACACCGCGCGCGCCTCCCGTCCGCCGCTGCGATCCCGCACCGACACCACCGGGACCGATTCGCTCTTCCGGCTCTTCGTGCCTCCCCGCTTCGGCACGCTCGACCCCGCGCTGGACAGCACTCTCTTCATCCCGCGGTCGGATTTCCCCTGGCTCGACCACCGATCGGTGGCGGACCTCCTTCAATACCGGCCCGGGTTCGTTCTCCACGATCAGACGAGCATCGGCCAGTACACTTCGCCCACCATCGATGGTGTGGACTGGAGAGGCATCGCCTTCCTCTGGAACGGCAGGCCTCTGACCGACCCCGCTACCGGGATCTTCAATCCCTCGATGGCGGCCCCCGGTACGCTGGAACGGATTGAAGTGATCACCGGCCCGAGAGCCTTTCTCTACGGGATGAATGCCGCAGGGGCCGCGGTCAACCTGGTCACAAGGAACTACAACAGCAACCGTCCCTATACCAAGATTGAATATTCCGAGAGCGGCTATGGCTACGCGCAGAGCGAAGGGACGTATGCACAAAACGTGACACGCCGGATGAATGTGACTGCCGGCTTCCAGTTCCAGGGCACCGACGGCCGCTTCCTGAACAGTTTCCACGAAGCATGGAACATCTGGGGGAAAATCCGCTACGGCCTGAGCGAACGGCTCACCGTTACCCTGTCCGACTATTTCTCGAGCACCAATACGGGACTGAACGGCGGAGTCGACCCGGCGTTGTCACGCCTTGCATTCGACCCGATCCAGGCAACGGTGGTCAACCCGGACTCATACGAAAAAATCACGCGGCACGATCTCGACCTGACTGCTGTGGGGTCGTTCCTGCCTGATTCCGCCGGCATCACGACGCTGACCCTCTACTCCTCGTTCGACCTCCGTGAATACCGCGACGAGGAAGGATCGCCGACCCTGAACGGACGCACGGTCCAGCTGACAAACGGGGTCGTCCTTCGGTCCGATCACCGAAGCTCATGGATGGGAGCCCACTTCACCCAGACGCTGGCCCTCCCGTTGAACAACTTCCTGCTGGGAGCCGACGCAGAGCTGCTGCAGGTGATCGGAAGCCCGAACATCGGACGCCGCAGGCGCATGGTGGGATCGATCTGGGCCAAGGATGAGATCGACGTTGGTCCGGCGCTCCGCCTGGCTGTCTACGGACGCGCCGACGATGACCTCGGCTTGTCCCGCCCGGGCATCGGGGCCGACGCCCGGCTTGCCCTGCATTCCTCGCTCTCTCTCTTCGGAGGGCTCTCGGTCTCCTCCAGGGTCCCGAACTTCGTCGAATCGTACTGGACCGACAGCACAGTCTCGCGAAACGGTGAACTGCGCGCCGAGCGTCATACCGTGGGCGAGGCAGGATTGGAATGGACCCCGGGAGAGCGCACTTCCATAAGGCTCACGCTCTCGCACAGGCGCATCAGCGATGCGATCCTCATCCTCCCCTTGAACCAGGTTTCCATCTTCCCTTCCATGCTCTTCACCAACGGGGGAACGGTCAACATCACCGATGCCGACCTCTCGGTCTCCCTTCATGTCTGGCACCTGCAGCTCGAAGGGACGGGGACGTTCTTCCTCGACCGGACGGGCGGAACCGCCGCCGGCGACCTTCCGCGCCTCTGGCTGTACGGCGGGTTCTACATCCGCGACGAGTTCTTCAACGGAAGCCTCGACATCAAGGCAGGAGTGCGCGGGTGGTATCGCTCGGCGAACAGGGGGATGCTCTTCAATCCGGAAGTGCTCGCCTACGTGCCAAACAACACCACGGCTGGGCTCGGACAGGCATCGACAGTTGATTTTGTCCTGGAAGCGCATCTGGGGGACGCGTCGATCCATCTTATCTGGGAGAATCTGCCCAGCATCAGCTACTACGCCACGCCGTACTTCCCGGGTCTCGACCGTGAAGTCCGGTTCGGCGTCGCGTGGGAATTCTGGAACTGAACAGGAGACCAGCCATGAAACGCGTGGACCAGGTACTCGCGCTGCTTGATGAGGCGTATGCTGTGAAGGCATGGCACGGACCGAATTTCAAAGGTTCGATCCGCGGAGTGGATCCGGAAACAGCACGGTGGCGCCCGGCCCCGGGAAGGCACAACATCTGGGAAATCGTGGTGCATGCGGCCTACTGGAAGTATGCCGTGCGCCGGCGGCTGTCCCGGGAAAAGCGCGGCTCGTTCGCCCTGAAGGGAAGCAACTGGTTTCCGCGGGGCGAAGGGGGAGATGCCGCAGTATGGAAGGCCGATCTGGAGCTTCTGGATGAACAGCACCGCCTGCTGCGCGGGCAGGTGTCATTGCTCAAGGATGCCGACCTTGTCCGTCCGCTGGAAGGGAAGAACTACGGCACCCTATGGCTCGTAGAGGGGTGCGCACACCACGACATCTATCACGCGGGACAGATCCAGCTCCTGAAGAGGCTGGCACATCCAATGCCTGACTGATAGCACGCGGGAGCCCGGGCACGGGGGAGCCTGGCACTGGTCAGGAATGCTCCTTCAGACGCCGCGCGGCCGTTGTGCCGGCCTGGACCGTTCATGGTACCGTGAGAAGTACGGAAGGCGGTTTGCTGCCCCGAACCGGATGTGGCCCCTGCGGAAGCCCGAAGGACCGTTCACTGCCGCGGACCGGGGGTGAGCTCCGGAGAATCCCCGAGCGCGGCATGCCTCCCCGGCGGTACCCCCTCGCAGACGCTTTGGAGGATCCTGAGAGTCCTTGCCGCAGCTTCCTCCCAGGTAAAATGCGCGGCGTAGGCCCGCGCTCGTTCCCCCATCTCTTCCCTGGCTCCGGTGTTGCCCAGCATGCTGATGGAGCAGCGGGCAAGCGCTTTCCGGTCACCATAGGGAAAAAGCAGGCCGGTTACCCCTTCCTGCACAGCATCCCGCAGGCCCGGCACATCGCTGGCGATGGCAGGCGTGCCGCATGCATTCGCCTCCGTCACAGTAAGGCCCCATCCCTCCTTCGATGACGGCATAACCATGCACCACATCTGCTGCAAGCGCCGCACCTTTTCGTCTTCGGCCACGTACCCCGTGAACTCCACCTCCCCACCGAGCCCCAGGACCGACGCCATCCGCTCCAGCCTTGGCCGGTCATCTCCCTCGCCCACCACCATCAGCCTCGCGCCGGGAATCGCCGCCCGCACCTCAGGCATGGCTTCGATCAGGTGATCGATGCTCTTGTAGCGCTTGATCCGGCCCACGTAGCCGAGTGTCGGCACCGGGCATCTGGCCGTTCCCGCAGGCCTGAACACTTCATGGTCCACGGCAAGAGGAACGATGCAGAGGTTTTCCGCGGGGAAACCGCGAGAGAGCATCTCGGATCGCGTGCTCGGGGAGACCGCCATGAAGGGAATGCCGCGGCGATGGTACAGCGCCAGGGCCGCGCGCTCCATTGCGTAGACGTATGATGCCGAGAGGGGATCCAGTTCATGAAAGATGCTGCCGCCGAACAGGTGGTGGACCAGCCCGCAGATGCGCTCCCGGACATACAGCGGGGTGAAGAACGGGATCTTGTTCATGTCGTCCACCACGACGTCGAATCCTTCGTGGCGGAGACGCCGGAAGTAGATGAGGGGAACGAGGTAGTTGAACAGCATGCGGCCTCCCCTCCGCACCACGCGGATGCCGTCCAGCATCTCTTCCCTCGGAGCCCCGTCGAAGCCGGAGCAGACCAGGGTCACACTATGGCCGGCGGCGGCAATCCGGGAGAAGACCTCCCGGAACTGCACCTCCGCCCCGCCCGCGAGGGGATTGCGGGGGTCCTGCCAGTTCATCACAAGGATCTTCATGCTCCCCCGATGCGGCTAGTGAGCCGAAACCCTTCCGGCCGAGGTGTCGACAGAGGGGCTCATCAGGTGCTGCTCGACCTGGGCAACGCGGGCCTTCAGGCCTGCGTCGTTCGGGTACATGCCCTGGAGAGTCTTCAGGAGATCGAGCGTCTTCGCGTACTCCTTCCGGATCTCGTACACTCCGAGCAGAACCCGGAATGGATTGTAGTAGCCGTTCATGTTGTACTGTCCCGCATCAATCATCCTCCTGAGCTGAGGCTCGAGTTCCGTCACCAGCGTATCGAATTTGTCTTCCCTGCCGACCCGGTGGTAGAACATTGCCAGGTCCGACTTCAGATCCCATCCCATGGCCACCTTCGAACGCGGGACCAGTCCCTCCATCCGGTCGAGGACGGCGATGGACCTCGGGTAGTTGATCTCGACGTTCGCATAGTAGTTCGCCAGCTTCACGAAGGAAAAGCGGAGGTTGATCATCAGGCGTTCGACGTTCTCATCGAAGGAGACATGCGGGTCGCTCAGGCCCCGGAACTTATAGCCGTACTGGGGCGTCTTCGAGAACCCCGAGGGCTCGTCGAAGAGATTCGATCTGAGGATGGCAGGGTCGATGCCGGCTTCTTCGTGATTGACACGCCGCGGCTCCAGTTTGTAGGCCAGCCCGTGGAACCAGAGATAGTCGTCGAGCCCGATCCGGCTGTCCGGGGCGCAGGTGACGGCGAAGTAGATCGGACGCTTCCATTGGGCTGTCTGGACGATGTTCAGCACGATCAGGTCCTGCACCCTGATGGCGCGGGTGTCTCCGTACTGCAGCGTCGGCTGCATCGTGAAGTCGATGCCCCCCTTCCGGATTGCTCCGGTGTCGGTCACGCCGAATTCCTTGAAGACATCCCGGGGGACCGGCAGCGTGACCGTACGGGCCCGCCAGAGCGTGGGCTGGATCTGCTCGATGCGCTGGTCCGAGAGGGAAATGGGCACCGCCTGAGCCTCGGGGTAGTACGGCTTGTTCTTCATCTGCTGGATGTACCATGAGGTGTTCACCAGGCTCAGGTTCACGATCCTGACGTCGCGCCTCACCCCCTCCACGTCCTGCAGGTACCAGAGCGGGAAAGTGTCGTTGTCGCCGTTGGTGAACAGGATGGCGTTTTCCGAGCAGGTCTGCAGCATGTTATAGGAATAGTCCCAGGCGACGAAGTTGCCCGACCTGTCGTGGTCGCGCCAGTTCATGCGCAAGAGGCTCCCGGGCACCGCAAGCAGGCAGAGCCCCACAATCAGGAACGAGCCCGCCCCCTGCAGGGGCACGCTGCCCGTCGCCCGCTCCAGGAGCGCCACCAGCTCGTATACTCCGTACGCGATCCACGTGGAGAACACCAGGTAGGCGCCCACGTAGAAGTAATCGCGTTCCCGCGGCTGGGGCTCCTGCTGGTTCTGGTAGAGCGCCAGGACGGGTCCCAGGATGATGAACATCGATGCAAACACCAGGCCCATTTTCCAGTCCCTCCGGAACTGGGCATAGATCCCGAGAAGCCCGAGGAAGAAGGGGATCCCGAGGGTCCCCTTCCAGCCCACACCGGAATCCTGGGCTTCTCCGGCGGAGCCGACATAGTTCCAGAGGAGATAACGGACGAACATGTGGTCAAGCTGGTAGCGGACCATGTAGTCCATGTCGCTGCTGTACTTGGTGTACATCTCCTGCTGGTGGGCCTCCTGGCTCCAGCGGCGCGGCAGGAAGAGCGGGGCGTTCCCGTACTGCTCGCGTCCGAGGTACGCGGTGAGGCGGGCGAGGTTGCTCGGATCGTTTTCGTTCATCGGCGGGTGTTCGTTCGCGCGGATGAGGACGGTCGTGTAGGTGGTGTACCCGAGGAGGATCAGCACCATGGAAGCCAGCGCAATGTGCGCCACCTTCTGGCGTCTGACGTAGGTGGTGTAGACGCCGTAGCATGCGGCGGCAATGATGATCCAGGGTATCCAGGCGATCACCTCGCTTTTCTTCCCGTTGAACTCGCCGTCCATCAGCCCGGGAAGGAACTTCACGATGCCCGGATAGACCACAAAGAACGTCCCGAGCGCGATGGCCGTGAAGGTGGCGAACGAGACGAGCGTGAACTCGTACCTGCGGAAATAGATGATCATCAGCACCGGGAAGATCACCAGGAGGGAGAGAAGGTGGACTCCTAGGGAGAGACCGATAAGGTACGCAATCATGAGGATGTACTTCTCGTTCCCCGGTTCGTCAGCATGGTGGCGCCAGCGCATCGCAAGCCAGATCACCGCCGTGAGGAAGAACATGCTCGCGCCGTAGACTTCCGCCTCGATCGAGTTGTCCCAGTATGTGGTGCCGAAGGCGATCGAAAGGGCGCCGATCACGGCAGCCCCGTAATACCCTGTCTTCCCGGCAGCGGAGACGGGTGTGTCCTGAACGCTGCGAAACAGCTCGACGATCACGAGGTAGAAGAACATGATGCCCAGAGCGCTGAGGACCGCGGAGAACGCATGGGCGCGGACGGCGATGTCCGCCGCAAATGGGATCATCATCGCGATGCGCGCACCCAGCAGGAAGAGCGGAGAGCCCGGAGGGTGCGGCACCTGGAGCATCTGCGCCGCGGCGATGAACTCGCCGACATCCCAGAACACCACGGTCGGGGATAGCGTCAGCAGGTAAACCCCGAGCGCGGCGGCAAATACACATGCGGCAACAATGCGGTTAATGCGGATGTGATCCATGGGTTCCTCAAAATGAAGGGATCGCGTGATCTGCGATGGGAGCGATCAATGCGGAAAAACAGACAAGCCCTGCAAATATAGGCGAAATCGAGCAGAGTTTCAAGGCTCGCAAGGCTCGGGGTCCGGTGGGACGTGTCTCATCTGCTCCACACCGGGATCGGATGCCTCCATCGGCTTCCGGGGCGCAGGGGTACAGGATGGACAGGGAGAATCGAGCGATGGCGGTGCATGACTGGAAGAGGTGCGGGCGCAGCGCATTGCAAGGACGAAGAGGGACCGCGGCCGCGCCGGTCAGGGCATCAGGCGGCCGGCGATCTCATCGCAGAGCAGGTAACCCCGGTCGGTGAGACGGAGGATCCCGTCATCGTGCACGGCGAGCCCTTCGCCGATCAAACCCTCCAGGACGGGACGGAGACGGGCGCTTCCGCCCTCTTCGCGAAAGACTTCCAGGATCCGCTCGTCCAGGCCGTCACCGCGCAGCCCCAGGAAAATCCTCTCCTGCTGTGCTTCCTTCTCGCCTACGGACTCTTCAAAGGCCAGCGGACCTTTCCCTTCGGCGATGGCCTGCAGATATGTGGAGAGGTTCGCGACGTTCGCATAACGCCGGCCGGTTTCCGCCCCCGCATTCTTCACAAAGGAATGGGCCGACGGCCCGAAACCGATGTACTCCCCGCGGTGCCAGTAGACGAGGTTGTGGCGGCATCGAAACCCGGGAAGTGCGTAGTTCGAGACCTCGTAGTGCCCGTACCCTGTGGCCGCCATCACCTCCATGGTCCGTTCGTATATCGATGCCTCCGCCTCAGGCGGGTTGGGAGTCACCTGGCCGTTGCGCACCATCCTGACCAGCGGCGTATTCTCCTCCACGATGAGGCTGTACGCCGACAAGTGCTCGGGCCCGAGGGACAGCCCTTTTTCCAGCGTGGCAATCCAGCGGTCCATGGTCTGTCCGGGAAGCGAGTAGATCAGGTCGATGCTGACGTTGCCGAAGCCCGCCTTCCGGGCGTCCTGAACGCACTGCACAGCCTGGCGGCTGTTGTGGATCCGGCTGAGGAAGCGGAGTTCTTCCTCGTCGAACGACTGGATACCGATGCTGAGACGGTTGACGCCCAGCGACCGGTATGCCTTCAACTTCCCGCCATCGGCTGTCCCCGGGTTGGTCTCCAGGGTTATCTCGGCTCCGGGGAGCACATTCCATCTGCGGTGCACTTCCCCCAGGATCCGCTCCAGCTGGCCAGGAGAGAGAAGCGAAGGCGTCCCGCCGCCGAAGAAGATCGTCCCGACCTCCGCCTCCTTCCTGAGGTCTGATTCCATGGCGATCTCGCCGCACAGCGCATCAACAAAGAGCCCCATCGACGACACCGACTCGACAGAGTAGAAGTCGCAATAGAGGCACTTGCGCTCGCAAAAGGGAATATGAAAATACAACGATATGTTTTGCATGGACTCCTGCTTACCTCACTCTTGAGCGTCCGGCCGAGCCCGTCGGCCAGAGAAGGGGGGTGGACCGAACATCCATCCCGCTCAGCGGACGATGGTGCCAAGACGATCCCACCGGAGGGCGGCACATCTCCGCCAGAACGACGCTCCCGGTTCGATGTCCCTCCTGGACCAGTATACCATCACCGCCTTCCCCACGATGCAATCCTCCGGGACAGGTCCGAAGGTCCGGCTGTCCACGCTGTTGTTCCGGGAGTCCCCCATGACAAAGAAGTACTGATGTTGGACCTCATATGTCGAGGCGGGTTTCCCGTCGATCTCCACCTCTTCTCCCGAAGCGCCGACGAAATGTCCTTCTCCCTCAATGAGATTCCTCCATGATTCCAGCATGGAGACCCGGAGCTGAAGCTTCATTCCCCGCCAGGGCACGACCACCGGCCCGAATGCCTCCTCCCTCCCGGCGCCAGGAGGTCCCTTCCTCCCCTCCAGCAGAAGCCTCCGGCGGTTGACCAGCACCGCTCCACCGGCCACCTCCACTGTGTCGTGCGGTCCGCCGATGCAGCGCTTCACAAAAAGGGCGGGTCGCAATGTGCCCTCCCCTCCATGCCTGAAGACGAGCACGTCGCCTGCCTGCGGTACCGTCAGACCGGGTAGCGAAAAGGATGCCGAAGCGGGATTGAGGAAGGGAATCGTCGCGCGTGCGCCGTAGACCAGCTTGTTGACGAGAAGAAAGTCGCCGGGGAGGAGGGCAGGTTCCATGGACCCGGTCTCGATCCGGCACGCGTCCAGGACGAACACTTTCAGGACAAGACCGGCCGCAAACGCGGCAAGGATGATCTGTGCCGAATCCCTGAGGGCAGACCGCCCCGTGCCCCCCTGCAAGCCGTTCGTCCCATCGCCGGACGGACCCCTCAGCCGGGCCATCGCCGCTCCTCCCGCTGTCCTCAGTGCGTCACCTGATCAACGATCCCACCCGGGAGAGCCGGATGGAACGGAGTTTCTGGACGAAGTCATACATCGGCAAATCAGGATCCCACGACCAGTAGACGATCATCGGAGTGCCAACAATATTGTCCACGGGCACGAACCCCCAGAAGCGGCTGTCGAGGCTGTTGTCGCGGTTGTCGCCCATCCCGAACGCATACTCCCTCTCCACGGTATAGCTCGTTGACGGTACGCCGTCGATGACGATGTTCCCCCGGTCGTAGCCGACCCGGTGTCCTTCCCTTCCGATGAACGTCTCCCAGCGGGGCAGGGTCTCCTGGGTGAGCGGGATGACGTCCCCCTGGCGCGGGACCACCACCGGCCCCCAGTTGTCCTCGTTGAACGGCATCCCTTTCGGAAAGATCCGGGGGTCGGGAAGTCCCGCCGGCTGAATACGAAAACTGTTGAACTTCATGTTCCGCGGTATGGGCGCGGGTTTGCCGTTGACCATGACCACGCGGTTCACGACCTGGATGGTGTCGCCTGAGAGCGCGATGCACCGCTTGAGGTAGAACATGAATTCCGGCGACTGGACCTCGTCCCGCTGGCCGGGGAATTCAAAAACGATGACGTCACCCCTCCTCACGTGCCTGAACGCAGGAAGCCGGAACCACGGGAGGCGAATGCTGGTGAAGGGGACCGCCCGCGGCGTTGACCCGCCGTAGAGGAACTTGTTCACGAAGAGGAAGTCCCCCGTCATGATCTCGTTCTCCATTGAACCGGTCGGCACTTCAAAGGAAGCCACCACGAAGCTGTTGAGAACGAGGAATGCGACAAGGACGAAACCGAGATCCTTGAGGAAATCCTTGAACGGCTCCTTGTGCTCCTGAATCGTGCGATGCCCCTTGTCCGGGGAACGTCGGAATGTGTCGGTAGCCATGGCCTGAATATTCTGTGATCGTTGATCCTGAGTAACGTCTTCCACTAATCGTCTTCCATGGACAGGACTGCGAGGAAGGCCTCCTGGGGAATCTCGACCCGGCCCACCTGCTTCATCCGCTTTTTTCCCTCTTTCTGCTTCTCCAGGAGCTTCCGCTTCCGGGTGATGTCGCCCCCGTAGCATTTTGCCAGAACGTTCTTGCGCATGGCGGAAATGGTCTCGCGGGCGACAACCTTGCTGCCGATGGCGGCCTGGATGGCGACCTCGAACATCTGGCGCGGGATGAGCTGGCGCATCTTGTGGACCAGGGCGCGGCCGCGGTCGTAGGCGAAGTCGCGGTGGACGATGATGGAGAGCGCATCGACCGGCTCGCCCGAGACCAGAATNNTTCAGCTTGTCGTAGAAGTCGAAGATGATCTCGGACAGCGGCATCTCGTACGTGATATCGGCCCGGGTGGGATCGAGATAGGTCGTATTTCTGTATACTCCCCGCCGGTCCATGCACAGCTTCATGATCGCACCGAGATAGAGGGTGGGGACGATGATCTGTGCCTTGACCACCGGTTCTTCCACTTTCTCGATCTCCCCGAGAGGCGGCATCGACGACGGGTTGTCCACCAGCACAACGTCGCCGTTCCCCTTCGTCACCCGGTACTCCACGTTGGGGACGGTGTTGATGATGCTCTGGTTATATTCCCGTTCGAGCCGCTCCTGGACGATCTCCATATGCAGAAGGCCGAGAAACCCGCACCGGAACCCGAACCCGAGAGCAGTCGATGTCTCCGGCTCAAAGACGAGCGAGGAGTCGTTCAACTGAAGCTTCTCGATGGCTGTCCGCAGGTTTTCGAACTCCTCTGCCACGGTGGGATACATGCCGCTGAACACCATGGGCTTGACGTCCTTGTACCCCGGCAGGGGCGCGTCGGCCGGGGATGCAGCGCTGGTGACCGTGTCGCCTACCTTGGTGTCGTGGACATCCTTGATCCCCGCAATCAGGTATCCCACCGTCCCCGCCTCCACCACACCCGTGCGGTTCCGCTTCATCTCCAGGACGCCGACTTCCTCCGCCTCGTAGACCCTCCCGTGATGAAAGAACATCACCTTCTCCCCCTCGCGCAGCGTGCCGTCGAAGACCCGGAGGTACACGATCGAACCGCGGTAGACGTCGAACACCGAATCGAAAATCAACGCACGGAGAGGCGCCGCCGGGTCCCCTTGCGGTGCCTTGATGCGGCAGACCACGGCCTCCAGGATCTCGTCAATGCCGGTCCCCGCCTTGGCGCTCGCGAGAATGATGTCCTCGTCGCGGCAGCCGATCAGGTCCTTGATCTGGTGGCGGACGGTGTCCACCATCGCGCTCGGAAGGTCGATCTTGTTGATGACGGGAATAATCTCCAGCCCTGCGTCGATCGCCAGGTAGAGATTGCTGATGGTCTGGGCCTCGACCCCCTGGGAGGCATCAACAACAAGGAGGGCTCCCTCGCAGGCCGCAAGCGACCGGGAGACCTCATACGAAAAATCGACATGCCCGGGAGTGTCGATCAGGTTCAGCGTGTACTCCCCGCCATCCTTCGCCCTGTACCGCATCTGCACCGCATGGAGCTTGATGGTGATACCCCGCTCCTGCTCCAGGTCCATGTCGTCCAGCACCTGGTCGAATTTCATTTCTCTCGGGGTGATCGTGCCGGTGCGCTCCAGCAGCCGGTCGGCGATCGTCGACTTGCCATGGTCGATATGGGCAATGATGCAGAAGTTGCGGATCAGCTTCATGAAGGTCGATGCCGGCAGCGGCCTGTCTGGCCGCTCTGCTTCAAACGCAAAGTCCGTCCCGTTGCACAAGGGGCGGACTTGCATAAGACGTGGATGAACATAGCTGAAAATATACGGGTTCCACCCTACACTTGCAACAAAAGTTGCAGAAACGGCCCAGGATGCGTACCTTTCACATCCGCTCTCACGATTATCAGCCCGGCTCATGTCCATTCTTACGAATGAAACCATCCGAAGGTTGCTGGATCGCAATTCCGGCCCCGGCGGCCCCGGCCTTGCCGTCTTCGACTGCGACGGAACGCTGATCAAAGGCGATGTGGGCGAAGCCATGCTCTACTACCAGCTGGAGCATTTCCTCTTCCGCTGCTCTCCCGCATCGGTCTGGCCGGATCATCCGGACCGCGCGGAGCTGGAGAAGCTGTACCAAACGCTGCGTGACGGGCCGGAGAACGGGCCGGAACGGCCTGACGCCTTCGCGCGGTTCTCCGACATGATCCTCGATTGGTACTTCGGCCAGATCGACGCCGGCAGCGTGTCCAAGGCCTGCGCCGATATCGTCCGGCTGTTCGCGGGATTCAGTCTTGCCGACGTCAGGGACATCGCCCGGGATTCCTTCCTGAACGAGCGCTCCTCGCCGGTAACATCCAGAACCCTGGGAAAGAGGACCCTCCCGCTGGGCATCCGCTATATCCGGGAAACGGTCGAGCTGCTCACAGCCCTCCGCGAGCACGGCTTTCTTCTCTGGGCCGTTTCGGGAAGCAACAGGTGGAGTGTGGAACCCGTTTTCGCACCTTTCGGGGTCCCCTCCGACCGGGTCGTCGGCATCGAACTCAGGGCCCGTGACGGCATCCTGATACCGGATCCGGTGCAGCCGGTGCCCATTCGCCAGGACAAGGTCGCCGCCATGCAGCGTCTCTTCCCCGATCTCCCCGTTCTTGTCGCCAGCGACTCCAAGAACGACATTCCCCTGCTTCTGTACTCCAGCGACGTGAAAGTGCGGATCAACTCGAGGGGACGCGACACCGGCGACTTCTTCCGGACGGTGGGTTCCCCGCCCGATTCTTCGTGGGTCCTCGTGGAGAGTCCGACCATCATGGATGACGGGGGGGCATGCCCGACGCGGCCGTAACGATCATCGGAGGTGGCGTGGTGGGGCTGGCCATCGCGGCCGAACTTGCAGGCACCGTCTCTCCGCTGATTCTTCTCGAGCGAAACAACCAGTGCGGCATGGAGACCTCCAGCAGGAACAGCGAGGTTATCCACGCGGGGCTCTACTATCCGGAAGGATCATTGAAGGCTCGCCTGTGTGTTGAGGGGAACCGGCTGCTGTACGAACTCTGCGAAGCCCACGGAATTCCCCACCGGCGCATCACCAAGATCATCTCCGCCTCGCAGCCCGGCGAGCTTGAGGCTCTCGACCGGCTGTACGCACGCGGGATCGCCAACGGAGCTCCCCTGCGGAAGCTCACCGCGGAGGAGGTCCTGGAGCTCGAGCCGCGCGTTGCGACCTCGGGGGGTATCCTCTCGCCGTCAACGGGCATCATCAGCGCGCACGGGCTGATGGACTATTACGCGCGAACGGCAGCACGCGACGGAGCCGTGATCCAGACCAGGTGCGCGGTGACCGGACTGGAACGCTCCAGCAACGGATACCGCATCACGGTCGATGAACGGGGTGAACGCTCGTCGATCAGCACATCCTGGGTGGTGAATGCCGCCGGCCTGGAGGCCGACGCCGTCGCTGCCATGGAAGGGATCGACATCGATGCGGCGGGATACCGCCTCCACTGGAGCAAAGGCTCCTATTTCGCCCTGCCGGGATCATATCGCGGGACGGTCTCGCGCCTGGTCTACCCCGCCCCGACCCTGCACACGCTGGGGGTCCATGCGGTGATCGACCTCGTCGGACGTCTCCGGTTCGGGCCGGACATCGAGTTCCTCGAAACCCGGACGCAGGACTACACCGTTGACCCTGGCCGCCGTTCCGCTTTCGCGGAATCCGTGCAGCGCATCCTGCCCTTCGTCAACGAGGAGGATCTCACCCCCGACATGGCCGGCATCCGTCCGAAGCTTCAGGGACCGGGAGACCCGTTCAGAGACTTTGTCATCTGCGAGGAATCGGGACGCGGCCTTCAGGGGGTGATCAACCTCGTGGGGATCGAGTCGCCCGGACTCACGGCATCACCCGCCATCGCCCGCTATGTGCGCTCCCTTATGAACCTGTAAGGTCCGGCGGAGGGATGCAGAGCGTTCCCCGGTGCGGGCCTGGTCCAGTGCCTCGTGAAGCGGGCAGGCCAGGTCACTTCTCTTCATAAAAGCCTTTGGTTGCAGCCTCTTCGATGATTTTCCCATCCACGGACTTCAGGAACTGCCGCAGGCTGGCATCGTGCGGGAGTTGCAGCTTCTCCACATTCAGAGCGTACAGGGTTGCGATGTAGGGATGGGCCCCGCTCCCCACCGGCGGAGCAGGTCCGCCGTATCCCTGTTCCCCGTACGTATTCATGAGTTCCCGTGCCCCTTTGGGCATGCGGCCGGTACGTGAAGCCCCTTCCGGAATCTCCCGTGCGCTGAACGGAATGTCGACGAGCATCCAGTGCACCCAGTTCTTCGCCACCGGATGGGGATCGACGATCGAGAGAGCAAAGGACTTCGTGCTGACAGGCGCATCGTGCCAGGAAAAGGCCGGCGAGAGGTTCTTCCCCTTGATGCTGTGATGCGTGAACTGGTGAGGGATGGATTCCTTGTAGGACTTGCATTCAAATGAGAGCATGTCGTCCTCCAGGTTGATGGGGCCGCGCCTTGAGCCGGCTCTCCCCCCTGAGAGCCGCGTGAATTGCGATTGCGTCCGGCCGCTAGGTACGAAACGCGCTCCGGAGCGCCTCCCGGTTGGCCAGTACGGTCCGGTCGATGTCTTCCTCCGTGTGTGCAGCAGAAACGAAACCCGCCTCGAATTGGGACGGCGCAAGGTAGATTCCCCGCCCCAGCATCTCCCTGAAATACGCGCCGAAACGCCGGGTGTCGGCTTTGAGGGCTGACTGGCAATCGGTGACTTGAGCCGGAGTGAAGAACAGGGTTGCCATCGAGCCGACCCGGTTCTGCGTCAGCGGCAGTCCGAGTTCTTCGATGTTCCGCCGGATTCCCTCCTCGAGGCGGGCGCTCAGCCGCTCCAGCTCGTCGTAGAACGAGGGTGATCCCCCGATGGCGGACAGCGTTTCGTACCCTGCGGCCATGGCGAGAGGATTCCCCGACAGGGTGCCAGCCTGGTACATCGGGCCCGACGGCGCCACCATCTCCATGATCTCCCTTCGCCCGCCGTATGCCCCGACCGGAAGGCCTCCTCCGATGATCTTGCCCATCGTAGTCAGGTCGGGCCGGACGCCGTAGAGCGCCTGTGCACCCCCCCTCGCCACCCGGAATCCCGTCATCACCTCATCGAAGATCAAAACGATACCTTCGCGCGTGCAGAGCGAGCGCAATCCCTCCAGGAAGCCGCTTCCCGGTGGGACGCACCCCATGTTGCCGGCGACCGGCTCGACGATCAGGGCGGCGATCCGCCCCTTGTGGCTCTGGACCGCCTCTTCCACACGGGCAAGGTCGTTGAAGGGCACGGTGAGGGTCTGCGAAGCAACCGCCGCCGGGATTCCGGGACTGTCCGGAACGCTGAGCGTCATGGCTCCCGAGCCCGCCTTGATCAGGAATGCATCGCCATGGCCATGGTAGCACCCCTCGAATTTGAGAAGGAGATCCCTTCGGGTATACGCCCGTGCGAGACGGACGGCGCTCATGGTGGCTTCCGTGCCGGAGTTCACCATGCGAACCATCTCCACCGATGGAAGAAGGCGGCCGATCAGCTCCGCCATCATGGTTTCCAGCTCTGTCGGCGCGCCGAAGCTCGTTCCAAGCGCGGCCGCGCGCTGCACGGCCCCGACGATACGGGGGTGTGCATGGCCCAGGATCATCGGTCCCCACGACCCGACATAGTCGATGAACTCATTCCCATCCGCGTCCCAGAGACGGGAACCGGAGGCTCGTGCGATGAACAGCGGCGTGCGCCCCACCGATCCGAAGGCCCGCACAGGCGAGTTGACCCCCCCGGGGATGAAGTTCCGGGCGAGTTGAAACAAACGGTCTGAATTCGCGGAGTTCATCGTTCTCTCACTGCTGGCGGTCGAGGGCCTTCGCCGCTTCCTTGGCAAAGTAGGTAAGGATCATGTCCGCGCCCGCGCGCCTGATGCCGGTGAGCATCTCCATCATCACCCGTTCCCCGTCGATCCAGCCCGCGCGTTCGGCGGCTTTCACCATCGCATACTCGCCGCTCACATTGTACGCCGCGGTCGGGAGTCCGAACCGCTCCTTCACCCGGTAGATCACGTCGAGATAGGGCAGGGCTGGTTTCACCATGACGATGTCGGCCCCTTCCTGGATGTCCTGGGCCACCTCACGCAGGGCTTCATCCGAATTCGCGGGATCCATCTGGTGCGACCGCCGGTCGCCGAACTTCGGCGTGCTTTCGGCGGCTTCGCGGAACGGTCCGTAGAACCCCGACGCATACTTGGCGGCGTATGACATCACCGGGAGGTTCTGAAACCCGTTCTCGTCAAGAGCCCGCCTGATGGCGCCCACACGCCCGTCGAACATGTCCGACGGCGCGACCATGCCGGCTCCCGCCGCCGCATGGCTGACCGCTTCACGCGCGAGGAGCTCCACCGACTCGTCGTTGACGATCTCCCCGCCCCTCACGATCCCGCAGTGTCCGTGCGACGTGTATTCACACAGGCAGACATCGGTGATCAGCAGGAGCCCGGGGACCTCATTCCTGACGGCCCGAAGTGCCCGCTGAACTATCCCGTTATCGTCGTAGGCGCCGGATCCCACCTCGTCCTTCTCCTCGGGGATGCCGAAGAATATCACCGCCGGGATGCCGAGCGAATGCACCTCGGCGCACTCCCTGACAATATTGTCCACCGACATCTGGTAGACTCCGGGCATCGAGGAGACCTCACGTTTCACATTTCCGCCGGGGACAACGAACAGCGGGTAGATGAAGTCCTTTTTCGAAAGCTCCGTTTCCCTGACCATGGCTCTCAGGACACCCGTCATCCTCAGGCGGCGTAGACGGGAAATGGGGTAGGCGGATACTGATGTCGCAGCGGTGTTCATCGGTGATTCCTCTCTTCATCTGGGCTACTGAACTCAACTACGATCGTGGAGCGTTCCTGCGCCCGGGCGCCCGCACTCCGTCAGGGCGGGGGAGGGGGGGGAAGGGGGGAGTCTCTCATCATCAATCGACTGCCTCCTCATCCCGGCGGCTGGGCTTGCCCAGGTGGGCCGCAACCCGGGCCGCAATCTTCTCGCCGTTCACAATGCAGTCTCCCACCGCTATCCCTCCGCGATAGTTGCCGCAGAAAAACAACCCGGGCATGTCGCGTTCGGCTCCGTCAAGGGCCAGGGTAAACCGCTCATACCCGAGGACATACTGCGGGATTGCCCGTTTCCAGCGCGTGACCCGGGAGTAGACCGGATCTCCCCGGACACCCATGACGCCGGTGAGTTCGGCCTGCACAAGGGCGTTCAGCCCGGTATCATCCCTGTCCAGGATCTCAGGCTGACGCGAGCCTCCCACGAAGGTCGTCAGCGCGACATGCCCCGGGGGGGCCCGGTGCGGGAAGAGCGACGAAGACCAGATCGTCCCCAGGATCTTCCGGTGCTCCTTCTCCGGGACGAGGTAACCGAACCCGTCCAGATCCCCCGGAATCTGTTCCGAGCGGTATCCGAGGAACACCTCCGCAACGGGCGGATACCAGACACCTTCCATCATGTCCGCGAGGGCGGGGAACTGAGGACGCACGATCGGCGCGGCGCAGTAGGATGGAACCGAGAGCACGACGGCATCGGCTGTCAGGTCAGTGTTCCCTCCGGACTGCGACACCGTGACGGTGAACTCCCCCCCTTCTCCGGTTCGCGCCGCCGGGCGAACGCCCAGCACCGTCGACCCGCCACAAAACCTCTGCGCAAGCTCCTTCCCTATGGCAAGCGGGAAGACCTGCATACCGCGGCCGAATGAAAACATCCGGGCCCTGTCCTTGGCCTTCTCCGCGCGCCGCTTCCTTTCACGGGCACCCCCGATCAATCCCCTGAACAGCCCGCCGTACTTCTCCTCGAGAGCATAGAGTTTCGGGAAGGCGGCACGGACGCTCAGTTCCTCCGGGTTGCCGGCGTAGACGCCGGCCACGAAAGGATTGATGGCATAGTCGAGGAACTCCCTGCCCAGGCGGCGCTCCACGAACCGGGCGACCGTCTCTTCGCCGGCGGCCCGTCCGATGAATGGTTCCTTCATGAGCCGCGCCTTCCCGCCGGCGCTCCAGAGCCCGCTCAGCAGAAAGGCGAGAGGGCCCATCGGGAGAGGATGAAGCCTTCCACCCCGCAAAATATACCGCTTGTCGGCCGCCGGGTTCGCGTACATGCGCTCGCCGGCGATCCCCAGCCCCTCGAACATGCGGCCGAGGAGGGGCGTGGTCTCGAGCGCGCTGGTCGGACCCGTCTCCACCAGCCACCCGCCGTCCTGAACCGTCTGCATGGTGCCGCCGGGCACCATCTCCCGCTCAAGCACGCACACCTCCACCCCCCACCTCCGAAGCCAGTACGCTACGCTCAGGCCCGAGATGCCCCCTCCTGCGACGATGACCAACCCCCGGCCGCTCATGCCGCCACCTTCCGCATGACCAGATCGGCGAGCGCACGGATGAAGAGCGGGTTGGTGTTGAGTGCCGGGCTCATGTCGTAGTAGCGGATGCCGCACCGCCGCGCCTCACGGCGGACTTCCATGTTGATCTCGTACAACGTTTCACTGTGATCGGAGACGAACGCAATGGGCACCACGATAACGTGCGAGACGCCCTCGCTGCCGAGCCGCTCCACTGTGGCGACGAGCGACGGCTCGAGCCATCGCTGGGGGCCCACCTTGCTCTGATAGCACACATGGTGCTCGAGCCCGAACCCTCCGTCGCGCACGACCGATCTGTAAGTCCGGAGGATCTGCTGTTGATACGGGTCCCCGCTCTCCACCAGGCTCACCGGCGTCCCGTGCGCGCTGAAGACGAGGTGAACCCTCTGCCGGTCCGGGGCCGGAACCCGGGCAAGCGCAATCCCTATGTTACGGATGATGGCCTGAACATAGAGCGGGTGTTCGCAGTACTCATCGACCGTCTCGAATGAGAGGTCCCCCACCCCTCCCCTGCGGAGTGCCCGGTTCCATTCGTTCACGCTCGAACCGGTCGTCGTCCGGGAATACTGCGGATAGAGCGGGAGAAGGACCACACGGTTGATTCCTTCCTCACGGAGACTCCGCAGCGCCTCCCCGGTCATNNACAAACACGCGGGCATCGATCGTCTGGCGGAGCTCGCGCTCCAGCGCCCTGGCCTGCCGGTTGGTCAGTTTGAGGATGGGTGAGCGGCCGCCGATGCGGCGGTAGTACTCCTGAACCCTTCCGGCCCGCCGGGAAGAGATCAGTTTCGCCAGGGGCCTGCGGAACAGAAACGCCATGGGCAGGTCGATGATGTCGGGGTCACAGAAGAGGTTGAACAGGAAGGGTTCAACGCTCTCCAGTGAGTCGGGACCACCCAGCTGCAACAGCACCACGCCTACCGGGGACTTCGTGTGCAGCGGCATGCAAGGCTCCATTCCTGCTTCTCACTTCATCCGACTCACACCCGTCAATTGCGGGAGGCCGGCCCTCCGGAGCCCATCACCGCTCCGTGCGCCAGGGCCCTTCCGGGCTCTCTCCGGAGGCATCATCCCCTGTGGAACACGCCGCTCTCTTCTTTGACCGCATCGACCATCGCCCGCACATGGTCCACCGGCACGTCCGGGAACACTCCGTGACCGAGATTGAACACATGACCTTCTCCTGCCCCGTATTTCGCGAGGATCGCGCGGACCTCCCGGCGGATGCAGCCCGGGGACCCGTACAGGAAGGAGGGGCTGAGGTTCCCCTGCACCGCGACCCGGTCGCCTATCAGGGCACGCACATCCGCGAGGTCCACCGCCCAGTCAACGCCGACCACGTCTGCCCCGGTCTGCGCGATGTCGCGCAGCGCGTGGTTCGCCCCCTTGCAGAACACGATCACCGGCTGGCCGTCGCGGTGAAGCCTTGAGACGATGTTGAAGATCGGTTCGAGCGACCACTTCCTGAAATGATCGGGAGGGAGGACCCCTGCCCAGGTATCGAAGATCTGGAGCGCGTCGGCCCCCGCGGCCAGCTGGGCTTCCAGGTACATCCTGACGCTCTCGGTCAGTTTGTCGATCAGCTCCCTGAGTGTTTCCGGATCGTCGAGCATCATCCGCATGACATGCTGATAGTCTCTGCTCCCTCCGCCTTCCACCATGTACGTGGCGAGAGTCCACGGTGAGCCGGAAAACCCGATGAGCGGCACGCGGCCCCGAAGGGCCCTCTTCGTCAGCTCGATGGCGTCGACGACATAGCGCAGTTTCTTCATGGGGTCGGGGACTCGAAGGGCTCCGACATCGTGCCGTGTCCGCACCGTCCGCGGAAACCGCGGCCCTTTCGATTCCTCCATTTCAAACCCGAGCCCCATGGCCTCAGGCACCACCAGGATATCGGAAAAGATAATCGCCGCATCGACGCCGATCAGCTCCACGGGCTGCACCGTCACCTCGGCTGCAAGCTCCGGCGTTCTGACCATCGTGAGAAAATCCGATCGCGAACGGAGTGCCCGGTATTCGGGAAGGTAACGCCCCGCCTGGCGCATGATCCAGACAGGTGTGCGTTCGACGGGCTGCCGCTTGCAGGCCCGGAGGAACAGGTCGTTCATGGGTTTCCGGCGAAATAATCGGCAATCGCATCGGCCAGTCCGCGCGCCGTGGATTCTGAGGCGATGATGGACGGCTCCCTCCCGACGGCCCGGACCGCCTCGGCCGTACTGGGTCCGATGACAGCAACGCGCGTCCGGGCAAGAATGTCCGAGGGCGCGCCCGACGGGATCGCTCCGGCGAAGCTGTTCACCGCCGAAGGGCTCGCAAATGTTACCACATCGATCTCACCCTGGGCAATCCTCCCCATCACCTCTTCTGCATCCCTGAGATCCGCATTCACCGTGCGGTAGACGGTCACATCCTCCACCGAAGCCCCGAGCCCCCGCAGACCCTCGATCAGCTCCCGCCTGCCCAGATCTCCCCGGGGGACCAGGATGTGCCGGCCGCGAACGCCGGTCTCTCTGAAGTGATCCAGGAGGGCTGCCGCGGAATACTCCCCGGGAACATGCCGCACATGGAGCTTGATCCGCTCCAGCTCGGCTCCCGTCTTCCGTCCGACCGCCGCCATCTCGCAACGAGCCAGCAGATCGGGAGAGATCCCGACGGCAATGCACCGGTGGAGGAAGAATGTCACGGCATTGATGCTGGTAAAGACGATCAGATCGAAGCTCCCGAACCGGGCGAGGGCCGCATCGCATGCCTCCCAGGACTGGGGAGGGATAACCTGAATCGTCGGAAGGAATACCACCTGGGCACCATGCCGTTCCAGTGCGGCCTGAAGCTCGGCCGACTGCTCCCGCCGGCGGGTGATCAGAATTGTTTTATGGTGCAGAAGGGTCAAGAGGTATTCCCCGGATTTCCGTGAGGATCGTGCCCGCCCCCCGGGCGATCAGTTGTTCAGCCAGACCGGTCCCCAGGCAGATGGCATCTGCAGGGTCGCCTGCGGTTCGCCCCCGCACCATTCTGGATCCGTCAAGCGAGCCGACAACCGCGTCGAGGACCAGCCGCTCCCCCCCGGCCCTTCCCTCGATGCGGCCGTAAGTTCCGATCGGCACCTGACACCCGCCTTCCAGCCTCCGGAGGAAGGCTCTCTCCGCGGTCGTCCCCAGCAGGGTCTCCCTGTGCGTCAATCCCCCCGCAAGCAACCTCATCCGTTCGTCCCCCTCCCGGATCTCGATCCCGAGAGCTCCCTGCCCCACCGCCGGCAGAATGGTCCCCAGTGCCAGCGTCTCACCGATACGGTCCTCCCACCCCAGACGGACCACGCCCGCCCGGGCAAGCAGCATGCCGTGCCAGTCCGACTCCTCCAGCTTGCGCATGCGTGTCGCCAGATTGCCCCGGATTTCCGGGATGATCACATCGGGACGGATGGCGTACAGCTGGCACCTCCGGCGCAGGCTCCCCGTGGCAATGCGGGCCCCGGGCGGCTGTCCCGCAAGCGTACGCACCGTGTTCCGTGGATGCGGAATGAACACGTCGCGCGGGTCCTCCCGTTCGCACACACCACCGAGCGTGAGCCCCTCCGGCAGCTCGGTCGGAAGGTCCTTCAGGCTGTGTACCGCCAGGTCGATGCCGCCGGAAAGAAGTGCTTGCTCGATCTCCCTGGTGAAGAGACCCCGGTCGCCAATCAGGGAAAGCGGCGAGTCCAGCACTCTGTCGCCGGTGGTCTTGATGATCTCCATCGTCACCCGCAACCCGGGAGTGAGCCGCTCCAGGGCGCGCTGGACCCACCGGGCCTGCCAGAGGGCGAGGTCGCTGCCCCGGGTACCGATCCGGACAGTCTCAGGATTCATGGGGTTCGCTGCCGTTGGAGGAGAGGCGGAACAGCTCGCGCAGAGCCAGGATGCGCGCCGCGGTATCCCGGTCGGTCTGTGCGTCGCCCTGCTTCAGGACCTCGGTGGGCCCGTGTAGGATCTTGTTCACAATCCGCCGCGTCACCAGCTCCACCAGATCGCGGTCTTCAGGCTTGAACCTGTTGATGTTCTTCTCGACCTCCTGCCGCCGGATTCCCTCGAGAGAATCGCGGAACTCCTGGATGGTCGGCCCCGCCTGAAGCCCGGCGGCCCAGCGGAAGAACTCCTCCGTCTCCTCCTGCACGATGGAGTCAACCCTCGGGAGCTCCGCCATCCGCCGCTCGAGGTTACGGTCCACAATCGAGCGGAGCGCATCCATGTCATACAGAAAGACGTTCTCGATCTTCCTCGAGGCGGGATGGATATTGCGGGGGACGCCGATATCGATCAGAAACAGGGGATTGTTCGAGCGCCGCCTCATGACCTCGTGGACGTGCTCGGGCTGCACCACATAGGAGGGACTGCTCACGGAAGTGATGACGATATCGACCAGGTTGAGGGCCTCGTTCAGCTTCTCGTAGTCCACGACGGTCCCTCCCAGCTCCCGCGTCAGCGCCTCGGCCTTCTCCTTCGTCCTGTTTGCCACGTAGATGCGACCTATCTCCTTCCCGACAAGGTGCCTCATCGTCAGCTCGCCCGTCTCTCCTGCGCCAATCAGGAGCGCCGCCTTTTTCGAAAGGTCGGCGAAGATCTTGCTGGCAAGCTCGACGGCCGCATAACTCACCGACACCGCCCCCTCGCAAATGGAGGTCTCGGTCCGCGTTCTCTTCCCCACATGGAGCGTGGCCTGCATCAGGCGGTTCATAACCGGGCCCAGGGCGTTCATTTCCCTTGCGAGCTGGAACGCCTCCTTGACCTGGTTGAGGATCTGGATGTCGCCGATGACCTGCGAATCCGTGCCGGAGGCTACCCGGAAAAGGTGCGCTACCGCCGCGTCGCCGCTCGATTCGTAAAAGTGGCCGGGCCCGACCGCGCTTCCGGCATTCTTGAAGGCAATGAGAAAGGATTTGAGATCATCGTGGCTCACCGGGCCCTCACGACCCAGGCCGTACACTTCGGTCCTGTTGCATGTCGACACCAGCATGCACTCGGCAAACCACCGCTCCTTCAGCGTGGTCATGGCCTGCCGGGTCTCGTCGGCCGACAGCCACATCCGTTCCCGGACGTCCACCTCCGCGGTGCGATGACTGATACCGATGGAAACGAGATTCATGACCGCCGCTCGCGCCTCTCTCAATGAAAGCTGTGGAAGCCGCTCAGGTACAGGTTGACGACGGTCATCGACAGGAAGACGAACCCGAACGCAACGAGCGAGATGATCATCATTTTCCTTCCCTGCCATCCCAGCCTCCGCTTCGCGCTGAGGCCTGCGGCGTACATCACCCAGATCGCCAGCGTGCCGACCAGTTTCGGATCGAGGTACGAAAACTCCTTGAAGACGCGCGGGAGCCAGACGACCCCGATGATGATGGCAATGGTCAGACTGATGAACCCGAAGATCTCCGCCTTATGGCTCATGGCCTCAAGCATCTCCAGGTTCGGGAGGCGGTTGTAGATGAGCCCGAACTTTGTCGACTTGATCTCGTGGTACAGCATCAGATACAGGAAACCGTACACCGCCGACAGGGAGATCGCCGTGTAGCCAAGGAGGGCCGCCGAGACATGAAACCCCAGGACGAGGCTGTGCAGGTACTCGGGGATTTTGACGACGTCACGAAGGAAGAGCGACGAGGCCGTCTGAAAGGCGAGCGCGAGGATCAGGATGAAGAAGCCGGTGCTCCTGGTGCCGGTCCGCCATTCGATGTAGGTGTAGGCAACGGCGATCGCCGCTGCCAGAAGCGTCATGATTTCGTACACATTGGTGATCGGAGGATGGTCGAAGGCTGCGGTCCGGACCGCCAGGGAGACGGCATGCAGGCAGAGCGTGAACAACAGGACCGGCCGCTGCAGGCGCAGGGCGGCGGCCGAAGACCCGAAGAATGTCAGACCGTAGAGAAGAACGAGAACCGCATACAGGATCGGTAGAATGACCGTGAATGCGATCACCAGAGGCATGAATTCCATAGAACACCGGACGAACCGTCAATCTTCTGCCCGACCGACTGGACACCCAGGGTGCGCTCACTCCCGCGCCTCCCCTCTTCCTCCTGCAACCCATGATATCCGCCGCGGCACACGCCTTGTACCCTGCCATGACTTCAGGGGGATGGGACAGCGATGGCAGGAAGGGCTTCATCCAATATAGCAATTCCGGGGGTAGGAAGAAAGGCGGTTTGAATGCAAACGGGGGGATTCGTACATTTCGCGACGTGTGCCAAAGCCAAGGAGGATCTCATGGAACTCGAGGCGACCTTTGTTTGCGCGTACTGCTTTCAGGTCAACACCATCATGGTCGATTCCACGGGCGGAGTGGATCAAGAGTATGTCGAAGACTGTCAGGTATGCTGCCGGCCGAACCAACTCCGCATCACGATCGACGAAGAGCTCGAAACGGTGGATGTGAGCACGGAAGCGCCCTGACGTTCATGAACATCTCCCCCGGAGGATCTTACGGGGCGTCGCCCAGCGTTACTTTCTCGATATCGCCCCTGAGCGAGATCATCAGCTCCTGCAACAGGTATTGGTACTGCAGGTCCGTCAGGAGACGTACAAACCTCACCAGGATGCTGGGCCTGATCTCATAGGAAGCCTTGAGGATGGGCTTCCATTCGCCGGATGATCCGCTCTCCAGCGAGACGATCTGAAGGACTCTGGCATGATCGGCGATCGGCTCTATCTCCCGATGAATGGTTTCGGCCAGACGGTGCTGGCGGATCAGGATCCGTTCGAGAGTCCTGACATCGATTCTCCCCGGGACCGGCCTGGTGGAATAGCTGTTGCGCTCCCGGTCGACTTCCCTTCTCTTCTCGGGAGTATCGTGCATCTGGAGTTCCATGAACCGCGCGTCCAGGACCGAGACCTCCACGGTCCACCACTTCGTCGCCCCGAGAAGCTGCAATGCCCTGACGGCCTGTTCCCTCTGGTTCTGGAGCCGGCGCTGGAGCCCTTTCCACCCGCACACGACGGTCCCGACCGGGAAGGGAAGCAGGGCACCGTGAAGGCGCAGGTCATTCAGGATGCTCTCATGGAGCCCCCGCAGCCGTATGGAATCCTGTTTGGACAGCAGGAGGTTGTCTTCCCGCCCGAGTGACACCACTTCCTGCGGCATCTGGCTCAGGTAATACCTTAGTCCTTCGGAATCCCAGGCAAAAACGAGGCTCCGGCCGTCGATCCCCCTCTCCTCCATGGAAAACGGGGCAGCCGCAGGCTTCTCTTCGGGTCCCAGTGTGCTGACCCCGTGAAGGTACAGACAGGCATCGGGGGGAACTTCAAAGGCACTCCTTGACACACTGAAATTGCGGAATGGCACTGATGCGTCCTCGCATGTGTCAAATAGGGGCTCCTGGAACGTCTTCGCAACAGTCAAAGATAGCGAACCGTCCAGAGAACATCAATCCCGCTCCTTTTCGGGATCAGTACCGCCGGTGTCGCGGAGCACGTCCCGTTGCTTTTGCGGGATCAATGCCGCACGCTTGCGCCATGAACGAGTTTTAGGTATGTTGCGATATGCACTGACTCCTTTCCCACCTTCCCTGCATCGAACCGAGTGAAGCGGCACGAATTCACACCCCTCTCCGACGACGAAGTGATCCGGACGGCTGCAGGAGGCGACCACGCGGCTTTCACCGAACTCGTCAGGAGGTATGAGCAGACCGTGTACCGGTTCTCTCTGAAGCTCTGCCGCGACCCCCGGACGGCCGAGGAGGTGCTGCAGGACACGTTTATCAATGTTTTCCGCAAGCTGAGGTCGTTCGACGGGAAATCGAAATTCAGCACGTGGCTGTACGCCATCGTGGCCAACAACTGTCTCATGAAGCGGCGGAAGCGGAAGCTGGAAGAGCTGGAGGAACCACTTGAGCTGCTCGACACCCCTCCCACGGACGGCGAGGGCCGGTATGCTCACCAGATAGCACGCTGGGAGGAGACGCCCGCTGACCTCATGCTCAACAAGGAGTTGCGGACCGTTCTGGACGCCGCGATTCTGAAGCTCCCGGATCTCTACAGGGCGGTTTTCGTGCTCAGGGATGTGGAGGGAAAGACGACCGAGGAAACGGGCGAGATTCTGGGGGTTTCACAGGAAGCGGTGAAGTCACGATTGCGCCGCGCCCGAAGCTTCCTGAGAGAGCAGCTCGATCCGTACATGACGACACACAGGAGTGCCTGACGATGGAGTGCAAATGCAAGGATGTGTACCGGTTCATCTGCGATAATCTCGACCAGCCGGTAGATTCGCCCGAGTGTGCCGCCATGCGGAAACACATGGAGGGGTGCGAGGACTGCCGGGCCTACCTGGACTCCTTGAAACAGACAATAGCCCTCTACCGTACCGTTCCCGTCGAGAGTGTGCCAGAGGCCGTCCACCGCCGGCTGATGAACGCGCTCCAGGAATGCGTCGGTCCTGCCGCTGCCTCCCGTTCAAAAACGCCCCAAATCCCCCGACGGCCGAAACGAGGGGCCTGACCCTCTGTCCACCTGTCATCAGCCTCATCAGCTCAGCACTCCGCGGAAACGCCTCCCGTCTTCCCCGCGTGCACAACCGGCTACTGTCCCGTCCCGGTGCGCGACATCAACGGCCCCGCATCCCGCCATTTCACCGTGACTTCCGTCGGTCCCATCGCGTACGGTGCGATCTCATAAGGGTTATAGGAAAAGAGCAATCCCTCCGGTGTCAGACCGGCATTCACCGTCAGCGCGACCCCCCCCCTCCCCCGGTCATTTCTTGAAGTAGGTCATTGCCTCGGGGATCTCCTCACGGATCTTGTCAATGCGTGACTGGTCCGACGGGTGGTCGCTCAGAAACTCGGGAGGCTTTCCTCCACCCTGCGAGGCCATCCGCTCCCAGAACGGGAGCGCGGTGTGCGGATCGTAGCCCGACATCGCCATGAAAATGAGCCCGAGGTGGTCCGCTTCGCTCTCCTGCGTCCGGCTAAACGGAAGGAGGGCGCCCACCTGCACCCCGACGCCGAAGGCGGAGTTCCAGAGCTGCCGCGTCTGTTCGGGTTTGTTCGCCAATGCCTGGTCCAGAGCCATCCCCCCGAGCTGCGCCAGGAGTCCCTGGCTCATCCTCTCGCCGCCGTGGTCGGCCACGGCGTGCGAGATCTCGTGCCCCAGCACGACAGCCAGGCCGTTTTCATCCTGCGTGAGCGGCAGGATGCCCGTGTAGACGACAACCTTTCCACCGGGCATGCACCAGGCGTTCACTTCCTTGCTCTCGACAAGGTTGAATTCCCAGTTGTACCCGTTCAGACGGTCAGACATGTTCTGCTGGGCCATGTACTGCTGGACTCCCACGGCAATCCGTTTCCCGACACGCACCACGAGACCGGTCTGCTCCTGGTTCGTGCTGAGTTTGTTGTCCTTGAGGAACTGGCCGTACTGCTGGGTGCTCATGGAGAGCATCTGTGAATCGGGAATGAGGCTCAACTGGCGCCTGCCGGTCAGCGGCACGGTGCTGCAGCCGGCCAGGACCAGGACGAGCACGAGAACCATATCGTTACAGATTGTACGCATGGGTTTCCCTGTCTTCCTATTTTACGAGAGCGTGAAGAGAGGCCGGAGGGTTCTCTCAGTCCTTCCGCTTCAGGCCCTGCCCTTCAGGAGATCCCGGATATCGGCCAGCAACAACGCTTCCGCTGACGGCTTCGGCGGAGCGGCAGGAGGTTCATCCTTCTTTCGCTGGAGCCTGTTGATTCCCTTGACCATCATGAAGATGCACCATGCCACGATGAGGAAATCGACAACGGCCTGGAGGAACTTGCCGTACCGCAGGAGCACGGAAGTGTCCGGAGTCGGACCCTGCTTGAGGAGAACAGCAAGGTTCGAGAAATCGATTCCGCCCACGAGCAGCCCGATGGGCGGCATGATCACATCGGCGACAAGCGACGACACAATTTTGCCGAAGGCTGCGCCGATGATCACACCGACTGCGAGATCTACCACGTTGCCCTTCATGGCAAATTCCCTGAATTCCTTCATCATGCTCATCTGATCCTCCTGTGCGGAGTGTGTGGGGAGTATGGATTAGAGAATGGAGTAGCTGACACCCATCGCAAGGACCTGCTTGATCTGCGTTCTCGGGCTTGCGTTCAGGTCGTGCAGAAACTGCACGCCGAAATTGGCGGAGACATACTTGTTGACCTTGGCCGTGATCAAGTTTTCGCACCTGGCATAGACGCGATCCATCGATTTCAGGGGGGCGAACAGCTCGAGCCTGGAAGAAAACGTGAGGTTGTCCGCAAAGCTCCACGCCACTTCCGTCACGGACTCGATTCCTCCTTCGACCCGGCTCTTCTGCGGCGCCGCCGGAAGAGGATCGCTCGCATAGTGGGTAAACTGCGACGTGAAGATCTCGCGGACGGCCGCGCCGATGCGGGTCGTGACCTCGGGGACCGGCTTCCAGGCGACGCCCGCGCTTTGCGTGAAGTACGCCGGGTCGAAGAACTTTGAGACTCCCGTCGCGGTGCCGTTGTTGTCATACGTGAACCCCTCCGCGAATTGCGTCCGGAACGTCGCCGACACATACGGATTGACGGTGGTCCCGAACTTGTAGATGAGGAGCGCCTCGTAGTAGATCTCATCGTCAGTTTTCCGGAGTCCCTGGCTCCCCAATCGTGTCTGCCCGAAGGAGAGCTTGTAGCTGTTGGACCAATTGATGGTTTCGCAGTCCAGCACGGAGGCGCCGTTCACGAAGACGGTGTAGGAAAGCGCGTTTTCCCCTCCCTGGGCCCAATCCTTGAACGAGACCTGGGTGAGGTTGAGCCCGGCCACCATCCCGTGATGCCAGCCATACTTTTTCGACGTGTCGGCGGTCGCGGCGGCTGCCTTCTCCTGGAGACGTTTTTCCCGGTCGGCGTCCTCCTTCGACAGCTGAGCTTGTGCCATGGGGAAGACCACAAGGACAAGAATTGGTAGGATTGCCCGGAGTGACATCGCGGTACCCTTTCAAGTAGAAGATTTGGCTGCTGAGAGAACGGACAGAAGTGCAACAGGAGAAGAGACGACACTTCAGGCGATACGCGGAACACACTCTCAGAACAGCACGAGCCGGCGCCCGGTTCCGCACCCGCGCATGTTTCTATGGGCGGCCCTGGAGGGCAGCCGTGCGCCGAAGATGGCTGTGCTTGAAGCCATAGAGGAAATACACACCCAGTCCGACGGTCAGCCAGAGGGCAAACCTCACCCAAGTAATCCAGGGAAGCCCGGTCATTAAATAGAGGCACGAGCCGATCCCGAGCAGCGGGACAAGGGGAACCAGCGGGGTGCGGAAAGCGCGCGGACGGCCGGGATCCCTGCGCCGGAGAATAAGCACGCCAATGCAGACGAGGACGAACGCGAACAACGTGCCGATATTGGTGAGATCCACCATTTCATCGATGCTGGTGAACATGGCGGTCACCCCGACAGCGACCCCTGTGCAGATGGTCGTGACGTGCGGCGTCCGGTATTTCGGATGAACGCGCGCGAACGTCTGAGGGAGCAGACCATCGCGGGCCATGGAGAAGAAAATGCGCGGCTGGCCCAGTTGGAAGACCAGCAGCACGGCAGTGTGAGCCACGACCGATCCGAAGGCCACGATGCCCACCGCCACGTCCCCCCAGCGTTCGATGTTCGCATACTGCAGGGCAAGCGTGAGCGGCTCGGCCTGCTGGGTCGCCAGAACTTTCACCAGATCGCGGTACGGGATGATTCCGGTGAACACTGCGGCCACGATAATGTAGATCACCGTACAGATGATCAGAGAACCGATGATCCCGACCGGTAGACTCCGCTTCGGATTCCTGACCTCCTCTGCAACTGTGGACACGGCATCGAAGCCGATGTAGGCGAAAAACACGATGGCGGCACCTGCCTGGATCCCCGCCCAGCCGTTGGGTGCGAAGGGGATCCAGTGCGCCGGCTTCACATACTTCATCCCCACGAACACGAAGAACGAGAGGACGATCAGCTTGATAATGACCATGCCGGCGTTGGCCCGGGAGCTTTCACGGATCCCGATGACCAGAAGCACGGTGATCAGAGCGACGATGCCGAAGGCGACAATGTTGAAGACCAGCGGGATGCCAAAGAGGTGGGGAGCGCTCTCAAAGAGACCGGGAATCTTCCCTGCAGTGCGGAAATCGGTGCTCAGCCAGTCAGGGATGACAATCCCGAATCCAGCGACAAGCGTCTTGAAGTAATTCGTCCAGCTGATGGCCACCGCCACATTGCCGACGGCATACTCGATGATAAGGTCCCAGCCGATGATCCAGGCCACAAGCTCGCCGAGCGTGCCGTAGGAGTACGTATAGGCGCTGCCGGAGATGGGGACCATGGCCGCGAATTCCGCGTAGCAGAGGGCGGCAAACCCGCAGGCAATTCCTGTCACCACGAACGAGAGAATGAGTGCGGGACCCGCGCCAGGGCGTGCGGCGTCGCCAGCGGCCGCCGTCCCGATTGTGGCGAAAATGCCTGCACCGATGATCGCCCCGATCCCCAGCATGACCAGATCGAATGAACCCAGGGCGCGTCTCAGCTGGGTCTCTGGCGCGTCGCCTTCGTGCAGAATGGCGTCGAGGCTTTTTGTCCGGAAGAGCTGATGCAACATGGAAGGTTTTCGAATTCGTGACTGGGAAGATACTCAGAAGTCTTCGAAATCGCCACCACTTCGATGCGGCGGCTCCACTACGGAACAATTCCCGGTCACCGGCAATTCCCACGCTCCATACCCCTCCACCCCGAGCCTCAAGCCGCGTGGAAACCTTTCTTTCGCGGGCTGGCAAGGCAGCGCACATTTGCACCTGCCGCCCATTTTGCCTACCATGTTAGAATGCCGCGCTTCATTCAGTCCCGCATCACACAGGAGCCCCCAACGGTCATGAGATACGCCGCTCTCGCACTCGTTGTTGCCCTTTCGTCCAGTCGGGCGCTCACCCAACCCGCCGTCGAAAAAATCGACACCGCCGCGATGTCCAGAATTCGCGAGGAAGGGCTGAACCGCTCCCACGCCGCGGAGACTCTGGAAGGACTTACCGACGTGTGCGGCGAGCGCCTCAGCTTCTCCCCCGAGCTCAAAGCCGCCGCCCGATGGGTCGCGGCCAGACTCTCTTCCTGGAAGCTCGACAGCGTGAGAATAGATCCCTGGACCCCGGCGGAGAAAGGGTGGTCCATCAGGCGTTTCAGCGTCCACATGATCGAGCCGCAAACCGTCCCTCTGATCGGAGTCGCCAAGGCGTGGTCGCCGGGCACGGACGGCGTGGTGAGGGGCGAAGCGGTCTATCTCGATGTGAAGGCGGATTCGGAGTTCTCCAGGTATCACGGGAAACTGAAGAAGGCTTTTGTCTTCATCTCCGATCCCCGCCCGCTCGGACTGGACTTCACCCCGTTTGCCTCGCGGACACCCGATTCGGTGCTGCTGAAACTGGCCAACGCCGAGCCGGGAGCATCGCGCCGGCGAGGACTCGCCTTCGGAGATTCCGCCACAGTCCGGAGATTCCGTCAAGACGCGCTGCTGACTTCAAGCAGACTCGAGTTTTGCAGGAAGGAAGGAGCAAGAGTCATCATCGACGCCAGCCGTGGAGACGGCGGCACCATCATGACGGGGGCCGCCTCAGTCCCCCAGGCCCCGGGGACACCCTATGCCTCCCGCATCAGCTCCTATGACCCGAAAGCGCCCGACATCGTACCCCAGGTCTCGCTCGCCGCGGAACACTACAATCGGATCGTCCGCCTGCTGAAACAGGGCTTGCCGGTGAAGATGGAAATGGACCTCGAGGTGGAGTTCACGAGTGAGCTCCAGCCCGGCCTGAATGTGCTGGCCGAGATACCGGGAACTGACTTGGAGGATGAGGTGGTCATGATCGGCGCACACCTTGACTCCTGGCACGCCGGCACAGGGGCATGCGATAACGGGACCGGCGTGACGACCGCTATGGAAGCGATGAGAATTCTCTCCGCGATCGGGCTCAGACCCAGGCGGACCATCCGCATCGGCTTGTGGAGCGGGGAGGAACAGGGCCTCTTGGGTTCGAAGGCCTTCGTGACGAAATACCTCGGGGAGCGGGAAGGTGACGGAAGGGGCGACCAGGGCCCGGTGCACACAACTCCGGCCTATGACAAATTTTGCGCCTACTTTAACGATGACAATGGCAGCGGAAAATTCCGCGGAATCTATCTGCAGGGAAACGAAGGGCTCCGCCCCGTCTTCCGTGCCTGGCTCGCCCCATTCGGCGATCTCGGGGCCTCCACGGTCACGGCGGCAAACACCGGAGGGACTGACCACCTCTCCTTCGACGCAATCGGACTCCCCGCCTTCCAGTTCATCCAGGACCCTCTCGAATACGGGAGGACCTATCACACGAACTTCGATACGTACGAGCGCGCCTCCGAGGACGATCTGAAGCAATCAGCCGTGATCATGGCGGCGTTTGCATATGACGCGGCCATGCGCGAAGAGAAACTCCCCCGCAAGCCGATGCCGGAACCGCAGCGGACCTCTCTCTCCCAGTGACGTGCACCGGGGACCCGCCTGTCAAGACCGTGCCCTTCAGCTCGATGCGTCATAGGACCGGGGGGACACACCCTCCTCCCCCCCATGCGCGGGAGTTGACTCCCGCAAGACATTTGTAGAAAGTGCAGCGGTTCAGCAACTTTTCCCCCCGAAAGACGCGTCGCAGGGCCAATTCCCTTAAGAAACCTCCCGGCATGAGTCTTGAAACCACATTATCCTTCAGGAAGTGCGGCAGGAGCAGGGCAGCGCCTCACACGTTTTTCTGGGGTAACCAACATGACAATCGTAATCGGCATCCTCGCGTATATGGCAATCATCACAGGAATCGTTGCCTTCTTCCGCTTTGTCCATTCCGCGGACAGTGATCTGAGCGAGCTCACGCTGAATACCCCCGAGCTTCGTCCGGTCCATGTCATGCCGCATTACCGCCGCCGGAGCGCATAAGCCCGGTTTTTCGCGTTGGCAGACGGCAGGGGCGCGGTGCTCTATGAAGCTGAGGGCCCCGCCCGGAAGAAGGCACCAGAAGTGTACATCACGCACTTGCCTCAGCACACAGGGTCCCCTCCGAGGGACCCTTTCCCGTTCACTCCATTCCCACCGAGAACATCGCCTCGAGATCGTGCTTTGAGTAGGTCCGGAAAGCGATCAGCGTCTCGGTGCTCCTGATCCCCCCCACCTGCGACATGCGGCGTGTTACAAGGTCCGCGAGATCCTCATTGGTCTTGACCCTGATCAGCACCGCCAGATCGTAGCGCCCTCCCACCGAATACACCTCGGAGATGCCCGGCAGCGCAGCAAGCTGCTCGGCGACATCCTGGATCCTTCCGTGTTCGAGGTTCATCAACACAATCGAAGTGACCATGGCTCATGTCCCGGGGCTTGTGGCTCGTCAGTTCTTCTGCTGTTCGGCGGCGACTTTCTTCAGGAGGTCGCTTGCCATGTCCCTGTGGACCGTCAGCCCCATCATCTTCAGCTTGATGTAGTCTTCCCGGTAGAAATAGTAACCCCGGTGTGCGTTGTTACGCGACCCGGAGCCGGAATCCTTGATCAGGAACCAATCGCTCCCTTCGACCGTGGTGCACCCGACCACGTGGATGCCATGGTCGTCAGTGGTGGTCTTGTTGGTAAACCGGAACTGCCTGGCGCTCTCGTCGATGAATGCCGCCGGGATATCAAAGGTGGGAATCACTGCGATCCCCGCATGCCCTTCCAGCCCGGGTTCGGAGGTGTCCCCGCCGATGCACACCGTATAGCCTTTTCGAATGGAATTCTTCAGCACCCCCATGAAATCGTCGAGCGGCACATTCAGATAGTCAGTGCTGTGCCACCAGTTGTCGGGAACCTCGTACTCCACCATCCGGAAGTAGGGCTTCTCCATCAGCGACATCACTTCAACATAATCCTCCAGGTTCAACCGGAGAACGGAGCCGAGGTACTCCCTGGGGTTCATCGAGCGTCCTTCGACTGTGACTGCCGCCGGAGGTTCGCCCAGGTAGCGGTTCAGGATGGAGCGGACCGTTCGCACTACCTCCTCCTCGTTCCACGCATTGCCGGCCTTCACGGAGAGAAGATACGCCTGCAACTCGCTGAACAGGACACGGTGGTCATGGACCTTCTGCCCGGGGAGGAGGCCCGAGTACGCGGAGGCCGGAACGATTCCGTACTGCTTCCAGATCCGCGGAACGGCGTTGGCCTCGGAGCCTTCTCCGAAGGCCGAGTTCCCTCTCTCCTTGACGAAGCGCCGCGCTTTCTCCACATACTCCCAGTACACGGTGTACAGCTCCGAAAGCTTCACGTCGCGTCCGGTCAGCCGGTGGATCTCGGATTCGTAGAAGGATGTGGTGGAGAAACACCAGCACATTCCCGAAAGCCCCTGGGACAAAGGGGGCGTGTGCCATGACGTGGTGAATTCGCCCGCCGACGCCGGGGCCTTGATGCCGCCGAAATCCACGCGGAGCTGGCGCTGAGCCAGGTTCTCCTTCTTGATGAACGCGTCCGCCCCATGTTCAAGCTCATCCAGGAACTCGTTCTTCGGCTGTTGGAATACCGCCCGGTCCCGGTGGGCATCCTGCTGGGCCAGCCCCGCCCCGGCCGGCAGGACCGCGAGACAGGCCGCGGCAAGCATCCATCTGTTCATGAGATCATTCCTTTCGTTGGTGAACGGTCAGTCGAGCGCATCGAGTTGCCTGATCTGCCGGACGTTGTTGAAGAGCTGCTCGGCGGAGTAGCCGTCCTCTTCTTCGACGGCATAACGGTCCAGGAAGGCCCTGCAAAGGGCAAGCAACGCCGCATCGTCCGCCTTGATCTTCTTCCCCTCGGCCAGACAGAAGAGGGCGGCGGCCTTCATGCCCCTGGTCCAGAGAGTTTTCCCACCGGAATCGCGGGAGACCGGAGCGGAGAGCGGGGAGGGGGGGTTCAGCTTGGGCAGCAGCTCCTTGATGTTGACCTGGAGGTGCGCCAGGGCCATGAGCAGGCTCCTCCTTTTCTTCGCCTCCGTGTCGAGCGCGGCAAGCCGCCCGGACTTTTCGGACCGCTCCTGAGCGCTCAACTGACTGTCGCTCTTGAGCGCCTCCATCTTCATCGGTCCCCCTCCGGGCAGAGAGAACTCCACCGCCTGCCGCCCGGCGAAGAAGTTCCGCTGCACTTCCTTTTTCTCCTCCTCAAGCTGCTTGATACCGCTCTGCAGATCGGTCTTGTACCGGCCGAGAGGAATCTCGCTCTCCCCTTCCTTCGACCGCTGCACAAGGATCAGACGCGCGGAGCCCTCTTCCTTGCGCACGCCGACGACGCCGGCGGCCTTCAACTGTTGCAGTACCTGGAAATCAGTCATGATGTTGCCACACGATCCCGGACAGAAGTGACGCGGAGGGAACCAGGAAGGAACGATCCACGCACGGCGCCTCGCGCTGCTGGGGCTCCGAAGGGGCCCGCGGGATTGCGCCGCATCATGCGTGAGTATACCGATTTGAGGGAGAAGAAGCAACGCATCAGGGCGAGGTTCCGACGCACCAGGCCCTGCCGCAACCGGGCTACGCCGCAACGCGGCTGCGCCGCTCAGACGCTCTGCAGGGCAGGCGGTTCACAGGACCGGCTTGAAGTCGGCAACCACGAAGGACCTGTCGCGGACCGCAACCTGGATGCGGTCCCCCCTCTCGTAAACAACATGGTGCGGAAAGCATCGCTGAAGACCCCTCGCGGCCTCGAGGGAGCTCCGGAACACGATGCTTTCGAGCCGGCGACGCGCATCTTCGGCCATCAGCCTGCTCCCGCCAACCTGGACAATTCGCATCACTCCTCCGGATGGACGTTTTTCCCATGGATACCATGACTGCACATCAGTTCCACCCACCGGTGTAAGAAATGACTTCTTCCGCTCATCGGCTGTGATGCGGATCATGGACTCCCGGCGTCCCCCTCCGCGCCTTCACTGTCAAAGTAGGTCCGGATCTTTTCCGCCGTCGTCTCCCCGACAATGTCCGCCAGCTGCTCCAGAGTGGCGAACTTCACCCCCTGGACCGACCCAAAGGCTTCGAGCAGCTCCCTTGCCCGCTTCTCCCCCACGCCGCCGATCTGATGCAGCTCTGTCTGGAGCGTCCGCTTTGCCCGTAGGGTCCGGTGAAACGTGATCGCGAACCGGTGCGCCTCGTCCCTGACCTGCTGAAGGAGACGAAGCCCCGGCGAATCCTTCGGTATCAGCTCCGGCTCGCTGCTGTCGGGCTTGTACACCTCCTCGAGACGCTTGGCGAGTCCGATGACCGCCTGGTTCCGGATCCCGAGGGAGCCAAGCGTCTCCACGGCACTCGACAGCTGTCCTTTGCCTCCATCCACCATGATCAGGTCCGGAAGTGACCCGTGTTCATCCAGGAGGCGGCTGTACCGCCTCCGGACCACTTCCTGCATGCTCGCAAAGTCGTTGGGACCGCTTACCGTCGCGATCTTGAACTTCCGGTACTCGCTTTTCCTGGGTTTCCCGTCAAGGAAAACCACCATGGAAGCGACACTGTCGGTCCCCTGGATGTTCGAGATGTCGAAGCACTCGATCTTGCGCGGCAGACTCTCGAGCCGGAGATCGCGCTGCAAAGCCTTGATGCCGGCCGGGATGTATTCCGCCCGTTTCATCTTCTGCAGCTTGAGCTCCCCGAGAAGAAACTTCGCATTAGTGTTGGAGAGCCGGACAAGCTTCGCCTCCTCCCCATCCTCCGGGTGAAGGAGCCTCACGGGAGTTCCGCGGCGGGAGCTCAGCCACTCGCGGACCGCTTCCTCCTCATCCAGCGGGGCAGGCAACAAGACCTCCGCGGGGATATCTTCCACATCGATGTAGTACTGCTGCAGGAACGCGGCCACAATCTCCCCTGCCTGCTTCCCCTCGACGCAGCTCATGTAGTAATGCTGGCGGCCGATCATTTTGCCCTCGCGGAGCCTGAAGACCACCCCGCACGCATCGTCCTCGTCTGCAGCAAGCCCGAGGATGTCCCTGTCCGTGGCGTCGAGGTCGGAAACGCGCTGCTTCTCACTGTACGCCTGGAGCCCCTTGATCCGGTCCCTCAGGAGCGCCGCATCCTCGAAACGCAGCTGCGACGCCATCCCGTCCATCTCGTGCCGGAGCTGCTCCATCAGCGATTCGGTCCTCCCCTGAAGCACCGCCGCCACCTGGTCGATCATCGCGTTGTACCGTTCCCGGGTCACCAGCCCCTCGCAGGGACCCTCGCATTTCTTGATGTGATAATCGAGGCAGACCCTGATCTTCTTCCCCCGGATAGTCTCCTCGTCGATGTAGTAGTTGCAGCTCCGGATCATGAAGATGTCGCGCACCGTCTTGAGTGCCGCCCTGACGTTGTGAACGTCGGTATAGGGCCCGAAGTAGCGCGAGCCGTCGCGGCGCATCTGACGGGTGACGAACACCCTCGGGTACGGCTCATGGGTGATGACGATGTAAGGATAGCTTTTGTCATCTTTAAGATTGACGTTGTACCGGGGTTTCAACTTCTTGATGAGGTTTGCTTCGAGGATGAGCGCCTCCACCTCGCTGTCGGTGACGATGATCTCAAGGTCGGTTGCCTTGCGCAGCATCGCCTCTATCCGCGGATCCATCGAACGCGACTTCTGAAAATACTGTCGTACTCGGTTTCGGAGACTCTTGGCTTTCCCCACGTACAGCACCGTCCCCTCGCCGTCCTTGTGCTGGTAGACGCCGGGTCCGGAGGGGAGGCTCTCCAATTTCTGATCGACGGTGAGCGCTTCCCCCGTGAGCTTGATCGTGAGGACCTGCAGGGTCATTGCACTCCGACGCTTTCCGGAAAAGGCCCCCGCTACCTCACGAGGGCAATTTTTCTGACCGAGACCCCGGTTCCTTCCAGTCTGGCAAGATAGACGCCAGAGGCCAGGCGGCTCCCGTCGAACACCACCGAATGCCTCCCCGCTGCCATCACCCCGTCTGCCAGGCGGGCCACCTCCCTCCCCAGAAGGTCATACACCGCCAGCCGGACCTTCCCTGCAGTGGGAAGTGTGAATTCCAGGACCGTCTGTGGATTGAACGGATTTGGATAATTCTGTTCGAGCCCGAACTGCGCAGGCGGGCGCGGGGATTCTGCGGCGACTTCGGACGCCAGCCCGGGAACCACCTGCTTAAGTATCCATCCGTCCGGATCCAGGACCACGCTGTCGGGCGCCGTCGCGAGCGCCAGACTGAATCTCTGAACGCGTGCTGTGTCAAGGACTGTAAAGAGGGTGTCCCTCCCGCCGGGCCCGAAGGCCCGAACGCTGATCGGCATTCGAAACGTGGGCCATGCGGATTCCTGCATTTGAGAGATGGTGAGCGTCATCATACCGTTTGCATAGGTGAACCTGGGCGCATATTGCGGCCAGCCGGGCCCGTATACCCACTCCTGGAAGAACCAGCCCATGTGCCGTCCGGTGACGGAATCGATAACCGCGAGGTAGTCATCGGTGACGGCGGCAGCCTCCTGATACTTCGCGCGGTACGCGCGCAGGCTGCCGAAGAACAGGGAGTCGCCGAGGACCCCCCGCAGGGTGTGAAGAACCCATGCCCCCTTGCTGTAGACGCTCTGAGCAAAAAGGGCGAATCCCTGCGACTCGGGATCATAGACAGCCCCTCTCCAGGAGGCATAGTCGAATTGCTGCAGGACGTCATTCATGTACTGCTTCAGGGCGGCGTTTCCTCCCTTCGACTCGCTCCAGAGCGCCTCTCCATAGGTTGCGAAGCTTTCGTTCAACCAAACGTCCTTCCAAGTCCCGCACGTCACAAGGTCTCCCCACCACTGGTGCGAGAGCTCGTGCACCACGATGAACTCGCTGTCTTCGTAGCTTCGGGCCAGCGTGGTAATCGTCTGGTGCTCCATCCCTCCGTAAGAGAAAGGAGCGACCCCCGCCATGCCGTACTTCTCGAACGGGTAAGAGCCGAAGAGCTTCCCGAGGCTGCTGATCATCCGGGCGACCGTCGGGAGGTACGCCGCGCACTGGGCCGAGTCAGGCTGCCAGACATAATACTGCACCGGAATGGTGTCGCCGGGCGCGAGTGCCAGGGGAAGGCTGGTCACGGCCCACCTGGATATCGTGACAGCCAGCAGGTATGTCGCGACCCGATGCTGCTCCTGCCAGTGCCAGGTCACTGTCCCATCGGCATTGGCCGATGTTCCCAGCAGCTTCCCATTCGACGCTGCGACGTACCCGGCTGGCACCGTGGCATGAATCTCCGCGGTACTCTTCACCCACGGTTGGTCATAACAGGGCATCCACAACCTGGCATCCGACGGCTCGGACATGGTGTACCCCAGGTTTTCCGGAACAAGCGGGGCCGGATACCAGTAGTATCCGAGCCTGTGGCTTGGCCGCCGAAGACCGGGAAGCCTGCGGTAGGAGATCGCCACCTTCAGCGTATCTCCCGCATGTGCCGTGCTCCCGAGCAGGACGGAGAATTCCTCATGCGCCGGGTCGACGGAAGAGCTCCTCGGGACCCCGTTCACCAGAACGCTGTCGATCGCAAGCTGCGCGGAGTTCAGTGTCAATGAGTCGATTCCGCGGCGCGGGACGACGAACATTGTCACAGTTCCTCCCATCGCCTCCGAGGTCATGGCAAACGTCAGGTCCAGCCGGTAGTGCGTCACGTCGAACGGCTGGGGTCCCACGTACTGGAGGTGGTCCCTGCGGAGCTGTTTGACCACCGGGGGGTGATCGACGGCCTGATTCCCTACGGCCTCCCTGAACGTCCCGGGAAGCAGAACGTCACCATGAGCACGTCCGGGAATCAGCAAGCTGGGTTCCAGCAAGCTGGGTACCAGCAGGCTGAGCACCAGCAAGCCGGGCGCCAGAAGGCCGGGCTGCAATACAGCATGAGGCACGTGCAGGCGCATCCACTCCGCAATCCCCCTCACCGTTCCCTCCGCTGTGTGTAGACCGCCGACCGGGTGCTTCTGGCTGCCAGGGCCCTCCAGTTTGTCACCGCTATGCCCACCAGCACCAGGGCGGCCCCGGCAAGGACCGAACGATCGAGCCGCTCACCCAGTATCGCCGCACCGAGAATCACCGCGATGATCGGGTTGATGAAGCTGGAGAGCGACAGATAGACTGCCTGGACCCGCTTTAACAGCCAGTAGTATGTCACGAACGCCACGACTGATCCAAACACCGCAAGATAGAGGATCGATCCGGCGCCGGAAACGGTCAACACCACCGGCCGGTCGCGCTCGAATGCCGCAGCCAGAGAAAGGAGCGACACCGTTCCCATGGTCATCCCCACGAAATTCATGACAAACGGACTGATTTCCCTCCCGTGCTTCTTGATCGGGATCAGGGCATACGCCTGGAGAAGCGTGGCCGCAAGGATTGCGGCCATCCCCGCCATCCCCCGGCTCCCCGTCCAGGTAAGCTCCGGAGAAAAGATCACGACCACTCCGGCAAAACCGACGAGGGTGCCGGCAAACTTGTAGGCATCCATCTTCTCCGTGCCGGAGAGAAAGTGGGAAAAGAGGGCGACCCAGAAAGGGAATGCGCCGAAGAGGATGGAGCAGAGAGAACTCGGGATGAATTGCTCACCCCAGTACACGAGGGCGAACGGAATGGAGAAGGAGAGTATGCCGATGGCCAGATAGGTTTTCCATGCCTCGGCGGACAATGGCACCCTGAGGCCGCGGGCCCGGATGATCGCGAAGAGGATTCCGGAGGCCACCAGGAACCGGATCCCCGCCGAGAGGAACGGAGGCATGGTCTCAAGGCCGATCTTGATGGCGAACCAGGTCGATCCCCACACCGTGCTGATGACGGCGAACCCGAGGGCAATGCGGAGGCGTTCGGATTTCATGGACGAACCGGAGGAACACTCACTGGTACCCCAGCCTCTTCAACCATTCGGGTTTTTCCCTCCACTTTTCCCGGACTTTCACGTGGAGGTCAAGGAAGACGGGATGATCGAGAAATCGCTCGATGTCCACGCGCGCGAGCTTCCCGATGGCTTTCATCATCGCTCCCTTTTTCCCGATGAGAATGCCTTTCTGGGAATCGCGCTCGACGTACAGATCGGCGCTGATGAACCACTTCCCTCCTTCGCGCTCCGCGAACTCCACGATGTCCACCGTCGTGGAATAGGGAATCTCTTCATGCGTGTTCAGGAAGACTTGTTCACGGATGATCTCCGCCACGAAGAACCGCTGGTGGTGTTCGCTGACGATGTCGAGGGGATAGTACGGCGGATGGACGGGAAGTTCAGCGGTCAGAACGCCGAGAAGATCCCCGGTCCCTTCTTTCTTCAGCGCGGACACCGTGAAGGACTTTGCGAATGGGTGGCGGCCGGTGTAGAACTCCCGAAGGCGGCTCAGGACGTCCCGGCCGGCCAGATCGCATTTGTTGATCACGAGGTAGACAGGCTTCCGGGTCCTCTGGAGACTGGCAAGGGCATCCCCGGACCCTTCGCCCGCTTCCGGTCCCCGGGAGGCGTCAACCATGAACAGGACGATGTCCGCGTCTGCGATCGCCGAAGTGGCGGAGCGCATCATCGCGTCATGCAGGGCGTAACGCGGCCTCAGAATCCCCGGCGTATCGAGGAAGATGATTTGCGCAAGGTCGGTGGAATGGATGCCCAGAATCCTGTGACGCGTTGTCTGGGCCTTTGGAGTGACGATCGAGATTTTCTGGCCCAGTATGGCGTTCAGGAGGGTCGACTTCCCGACGTTGGGTTCGCCGACGATCGCCACGTAGCCGGAACGGAAGTCCTGAATCACTGTGTTCCCTGTGGGCGCCGACGTGTCGACCTCCGTGCGCGGCATGGTGTTACAGCGCTTCTTCTCCCGACTCTCCCGTCCGAACGCGCACTGCATCTTCGACCGGAGAGATGAATATTTTACCGTCGCCGACCTGTCCCGTTTTCGCGGCCTTGACAATGGTCTCGACCACCTTATCGGTCATGGCATCCGGTACGACGACTTCCAGTTTCAGCTTCGGCAGGAAATCGATCTGGTACTCGGAACCGCGATACAGCTCGGTGTGCCCCTTCTGCCGTCCGTACCCCTTCACCTCGGTAAGGGTGATCCCCTTCACGCCGATCTCCGCAAGAGCCTCCCGCACATCGTCAATCCGAAACGGCCGTATGATTGCCTCGATCTTCTTCATGCAGGTCCTATCTGCCGTGGCACTGCTTATACTTCTTTCCGCTGCCGCACGGGCACGGGTCGTTGCGTCCTATCTTTTCGCCGATCTGCACGGGCTGCGGCTTGCCGGCACGTGCAGCGGGGTTCGGTTCGGCTCCGCCGGGGACCGCTTCGCGGTTTCCCTGGAACCCCATTCCGGCCGAGGCATCATGCGTCAGCCGCATCTGCTGCGGTCTCTGCGAAACGCGCATTGCCGGCATCTCCTGAGCCGGCGCTGGGAACAGGCGGAAGACCGTCGTCACAATTTCGCCGTTGATCTGATCGAGCAGCTCCATGAACATCCTGAAGGCTTCCGTCTTGTATTCCACCAGGGGATCCTTCTGTCCGTAGGCACGCAGGTGGATGCCTTCTTTCAAATCGTCCATCTCGCGGAGATGGTCCTTCCACTTGTCGTCAATGACCTGCAGGACAACCATCTTCTCGATCCGCGCCATCATCTCGCTGCCGAGCCTCTCCTCCTTCCGCCGGTAAAACTCGGTGGCCGCCTTCACGATCTCCTGCCCCACGCCGGCAGACCCCAGCTCCTGCCATCGTTCCGGGGTAACCGCCAGATCCACCAGAAGCTGAGCCCGCAGGTCGTCCTGCAGGGGCTGGATCTCCCCGTCGTCGTAGTACTTCTCCACCAGCTTCTGCCCGAACTCCTCCACCAGCTCCAGCACGTCGTCTTTGATCCGGTCGCTCACCAGCGCCCGCCTGCGGCGCGTGTAGATGACCTCGCGCTGCTGGTTCATCACATTGTCGTATTCCAGCAGCCGCTTCCTGATCCCGAAGTTGTTTTCCTCCACCTTGCGCTGGGCGCGCTCGACCGACCGTGTGATCAACGGGTGCTGGATGACCTCCCCTTCCTTGAGGCCAAGGCGCTCCATGATCCCGGCAATCCGCTCGCTGCCGAACAGGCGCATGAGGTCGTCTTCGAGGGAGAGAAAGAAGAGGGATGAGCCCGGATCCCCCTGCCGCCCCGACCGGCCGCGCAGCTGGCGGTCGATGCGCCGCGCCTCGTGCCGCTCGGTTCCAATGATGTGCAGCCCGCCCGCTTCCTTGACGCCCGGTCCCAGCTTGATATCCGTGCCGCGGCCTGCCATGTTCGTGGCAATGGTCACCTGCCCCGGGAGCCCGGCATGGGCGACAATCTCCGCCTCGCGCTGGTGGTGTTTGGCGTTCAACACGTTGTGGGGGAGGTTCTTCCGCTTCAACATGCGGCTCAATGTCTCGGATACCTCCACGCTGGTCGTGCCGACCAGCGTCGGCCTCCCGTTCGAGCGCATCTTCTCGATCTCTTCGGTCACCGCATTGTACTTCTCGCGCTTCGTCTTATAGATGACGTCGTTGACGTCATCACGGACCATGGGTTTGTTCGTGGGTACGACGACGACATCCAGTTTGTAGATGTCGAAGAACTCTCCCGCTTCGGTCTCGGCCGTGCCCGTCATGCCGGCGAGTTTCTTGTAGAGCCGGAAGTAGTTTTGCAGCGTGATCGTCGCAAGCGTCTGCATGTCCCGCTCCACCTTCACGCCTTCCTTCGCCTCGATCGCCTGATGAAGTCCGTCGGAATACCGCCGGCCCGCAAGAAGACGCCCGGTGAATTCATCAACGATCATCACCCTGCCGTCGTCCGAGACGACGTACTCGTCGTCCTTGGCGTACAGCGAATACGCCCGGAGGAGCTGGGTCACCGTGTGGATCCGGTCGCTACGCTCCGCGTAGAGCAGGTTCACATCGTCCTTCTTCCGCTGCTTTTCATCGGGGCTCAGGGCCCGGTCTGCTTCGATGACGCTGATCTCGGTGCCGAGATCGGGAAGCACAAAGAAATCCTTGTCTGCCACCTGCGGCGTGAGGTACTCGCGCCCTCTCTCGGTGAGATTGATCTGGTGGTTCTTCTCGTCGATGGCATAGTAGAGATCATCGTCGATTTCGTGCATCCGCCGCCCCTGGTCGCGCAAGTACTCGTTCTCCGTCACCTGCACCAGCCTCTTGTTTGAGGGTTCCGAGAGGGTCTTCAACAGCCGAGGATGCTTGGGAAGTCCGCGGCTCGCCCGCAGGAGGAACACCCCGGGCTCCTCCGTCTTCCCCTCCTCGATCAGCCGCTCTGCGTCCGCAACCAGTTTCCCCACGAGGTTACGCTGCTGGTTCACGATCCGTTCGACAAACGGCTTCATTTCGTTGAACTTGTGCTCTTCGCTGGAAACGGGGCCGCTGATGATCAACGGCGTCCGGGCCTCGTCAATCAGAACGGAGTCGACCTCGTCGACGATGGCATAGTAGTGCTCCCGCTGCACAAGGTCTTCCTTGTCGATGACCATGTTGTCGCGCAGGTAGTCGAATCCGAACTCGTTGTTGGTCCCGTACGTGATGTCGCACGCGTATTCCCGGCGCCGCTGGAGCGCATCCATCGAGCTCTGGATGCAGCCAACCGTGAGTCCGAGAAACTCGTAAACCTGGCCCATCCAGAGACTGTCGCGCTTCGCGAGGTAATCGTTCACCGTGACCAGGTGCATGCCGCGGCCCGGAAGGGCATTCAAATAGACAGGCATCGTTGCCACCAGCGTCTTCCCCTCGCCTGTGGCCATTTCCGCAATCTTCCCCTGGTGCAGAACCATCCCGCCGATCAATTGCACGTCAAACGGCACCATATCCCAGATGGCGGGATTCCCCAGGAGATCGAACTTCTTGCCCACGAGGCGCCGGCAGGCTTCCTTGACCACGGCGAATGCCTCCGGAAGGAGCTCGTCAAGCACGTCGCCTGTCAACTCGTCCCTGCCCTTCAACATTCCGTCCAGCTCTTCCTGAAGACGCTCTTTCTCCCCGAGACTCATGTCCTGCTTGAGTTTTTCACGCAGCTCGGCAATCTTGGCCTCGTCTTCTGCCAGCGCTTCCCTGATTCGTCCCCGGAATTCGTCGGTTTTTGCCCTGAGGTCGTCATCTGAGAGGTTTTGATCCTCCTCAACAAACCGGTTGATTTCTTCAACCACCGGCCTGAGTATCCTGACGTCCTTTTCGTGCTTGCTGGGGAAAATCTTCCGCAAAACCTGTAACATGTATTGGCCTGTCGAATCGATGGTATTATATTCTTAATATAGGGACAAATGCTTTGCCAAGCAATAACAAGGGTATCATGCTTCTTCATGCCACTTCATGCTGCATCATGCAGCTTCGTGAACGATCCCGGGGAATGATGTCCCGCACATTCATCTTTTCCGTCGCTTCCGGCATCCTCGTTGCAGCCCTCCTTGCTGCCGGCTGTTCCTCCGCCGGTAACACGGCCAGAGTGGATTCTGCGGGGACGCAGGGCGGTCCCCGCACCCATCACTCTGCGGCGGCGCTCGGAAACAGGATCGATGCGCTCATGGTCGATTCTCTCTTTCCGCCGGCCAGCGCCGCCGTCAGGATCGTCTCGCTTTCTGACAACATCGTCCTGTATGAACGCAACGCGCAGCTCCTCTTCACCCCTGCATCAAACCAGAAGCTCTTCACCTCGGCCGCAGCGCTCCACCTCCTGGGACCATTGTTCCGGATTACAACCGTGGCGGGATTCGATTCAGCCGCCGGGAAGATTTTCCTGAGGGGGGGCGGCGACCCTCTGCTTTCAACGAGTGACCTGGATTCGCTCGCGAGCACGCTGCGCGGACTCCTTCCGCCTGGAGGCTCATGGACACTTGTGGGCGATGCCTCCCGCTTCGACTCGCTGTACTGGGGACCCGGATGGATGTGGGACGACGCCGCAGACCCGTCGGGAATGGGGATCTCGGCGTTGTCGGTCAACGGCAATACGGTGGAAGTGTCCGTGAGAGGAGGGCCGGCGCCGGGAAGCCCGCCCGAGGTGACGGTCATTCCGCCGACAGGATTCGTTCAGGTGATGAACAGGGCGGTTGTCTCCGACAGCGTCGTGCGGGAACTGACCATCGCCCGCCCCCTTCAACATCCGTCGAACGTCATCTTAGTGGACGGTGAACTCCTCCCTGGCCAGCAGGTCTCCGTCACCCTGACGGTCTTCGAGCCCGACAGGTACACACTGACGCTGTTCGCAGAGGCCCTCAGCAGGGTGGGTATCCGCTGCAGCGCCGCAGTCATGGACACCATGCCGGGAAGCGTCCGGCCGGCCGCGGCGGTCTCCCGCCGTCTCGACTCCGTGGTGACGTTCATGAATACGGTGAGCGATAACCTGTCCGCCGAGTGTCTTGTAAAACTCATGGGCGCCGAATCGGCAGGCACGCCGGGGACATGGCAGTCGGGGATTCGCGCGGTGAAGAACTTCCTGGCGTCGATCGGCATCGATACCGCCCGGATCACCCTTGTCGATGGATCGGGGTTTTCACGGTACAACCTGACGAATGCGGAGACCATCGTCAGGCTCCTTGTAGCCATGGCGCACGATCAGGAAGCAGGCCGCTCTTTCATGGCGTCCCTCCCTGTGGCCGGCGAGGCGGGAACACTATCGAGACGGATGAGGCGCACGGCGGCGGCGCATCTGCTGAAGGCAAAAACAGGGACGATGACCGGGGTCTCGTCCCTGAGCGGGTATACGACGGGAGCGGATGGAGAGCCGCTGGCCTTTTCCATCATGATGCAGAACTTTCCCGGCTCCTCACACTCCTACCGGGCCATACAGGATAGCATCGGGGTTCTCATCACCGGCTGGGAAGGACGCTGATCCCCGCGTTCGTCACGCGGCCTCCAGACCGGCCGCTGCCACAACGCAGGCGAATCGCGCGTGATCGATGGTTTCTTCTTCCAGCAGCACCTGGCGGAGCGCTTCGAGGGCCCGGGCATCGCTCCCGACGATCTCCTGTGCTGTACGGAGTCCATCAGACAGAATCCGCTCGACTTCCTCGTCGATCCGCAGTTCGGTGTGGACTGAATACTCGCTCAGGAAATCCCCCCTGCCACCCTGTGCGCCCCGCTCCAGACACACCACCGGGCCAATCCGGCTCATCCCAAGCTGTCGCACCATCTTTCGAGCGATCGAAGTCGCCCGCTCAATGTCGTTGGCGCTGCCGGAGGCGAACGAACCGAGCATCCGCTCCTCGGCGACACGCCCTGCCATAAGCACGGCAATCTGAGATTCCAGGTACTCTCGTGAATACATGTTGCGGTCGTGGTCCGGCAGCTGCATGGTGATGCCCAGAGCCGATCCGCGCGGAATGATCGACACCTTGTGGACGGGGTCCGCCGCCGGGAGGCGGAAGGCCGCCAGAGCATGCCCGGCCTCATGAATCGCAATCCTTTCGCGCTCGGGCTCCGTCATGACGGCAGAAGTTCTCTCGACCCCCATCGTGACTTTGTCACGAGCAGTTTCAAAATCCGCCATCCGCACCTCTTCCCTCCCCTCGCGCGCAGCCGACAGCGCAGCTTCGTTCACAAGGTTCGCCAGCTCCGCGCCGGTCATGCCGGGAGTGCCCCGCGCAACTTTGTGAAGATCCACGTCCGGGAACAGCGGCGTTCCACGTGTGTGCACCTCAAGGATCCTTCGCCTTCCGCGGATGTCGGGGCGGTCCACGGTGACACGCCTGTCAAAACGCCCTGGACGCAGGAGCGCCTCATCGAGGACGTCGTGCCTGTTCGTCGCCGCCATCACGACGATCGTCGCATGCTGGTCGAAGCCGTCCATCTCCACCAGGAGCTGGTTCAACGCCTGCTCGCGCTCCTCGTTGTGTCCGTTTGAAGGTCCCCCGCGCTGCCGGCCGATGGCATCAACTTCATCGATGAACACGATGCAGGGGGCAGCCTTCCTGGCCTGCGCAAAGAGATTTCTCACGCGGCGGGCTCCAACGCCAACGAACATCTCAACAAATTCCGAGCCCGATATCGCATAGAACGGCACACCGGCCTCCCCGGCAACCGCTCGCGCCAGCAAGGTCTTCCCCGTGCCCGGAGGACCGACCAGCAGCACCCCGCGCGGGATCCGGCCGCCAAGGCGGGTGAACCGCTCCGGCGTCTTCAGGAATTGCACGATCTCCTGCAGCTCGTTCTTGGCCTCATCGACACCGTCGACGTCGATGAACTTCACCGGCGAGGTCTCGAGATTGACCGCCTTCCGGGCTTCGGTGCCGAAGGCTCCCGGGTTCTTTCTGACAAGGACAAAGAGAAGCCCGCCCAGGGAAATCGCCATCACCAGAGTCGTGGCCACCTGAACCGGATCGACGCCGCCAGAGGAGGCAAACCGCACGGCGATGCCGCGCTCCGCAAGCCGGTCCGCAAGTGCCGCCTGTGTCGCCCCGTTCGGCACTTCGCCCGTGAAATGTGCGCCGGATGTCAGCTCACCGGCAATTCTCGCCCCGTCGAAAGAGACCTCTTTCACGTCTCCCGACTTTGCATGGCTCATGAGGGTTGTGTAATCCAGCTGCAGGACCTGTGAAGGGTCGCCGCGAACCACAACATAGAGACCGCAACCGGCCGCGACACACGCCCCCCCCACGATCAACATCAGCTTCGTTTTCGTTTTTCCACGGAAATTCCACATGTTTTTCTCCCCGCTCCTTATGAGTCTCCAGAGCACAGGTGCAATCCCCGTACCAGACTTGGGTGACAGAAACAGGGGGCGCGGCGGCAAATTCAACAGCTTTTGAGCGGGAAGTAATGTAATTTGTACAAAGCTCAGAGCCCCGGACGAACGGGCGCACACCTACAACACCGAAGCCCTTCACACTCGTGAAGGGCTTCGTGTCCTCTTCGTGAAAGAAGGGGGTGTGAAAGTGCAGTTTTTCTCTACAAAGGCCGCACGCGGACGTCGCCGCCGGAAGTATGGGCATAGATCGACGGTCCTCCACCGTTGAGCGTTCCGTGGATCCTGTCTTCCTTGATCCTTCCCGACACGGTGACCGGCATGTCGCACGTCACCCCTCCGCCGCTGGTCGAAAGATCCAGCTCTGCCCCCGCATCCTTCGCAATGGTAAGCTCAATGTTGCCTCCGGAAGTCTCCGCATGGATGCCCTTGTTCGCCCCGTTCACCTTCACATGCACGTTGCCCCCCGAAGTGTGCGCCTCCACCTTCCCATCAACTCCTTCGACCCACACATTCCCTCCTGAAGTCCTCAAATCAACGTCGCCTGTCATTGATACCGCGCGCACATCCCCTCCCGATGTTTTCATCTTCACGGGTCCGGTCACCTTTTCGGCGTGAATACTGCCGCCGGAAGTCTCCATGGTCACTTCCCCTTCCACCTCCTGTGCGGTCACGTCCCCGCCTGATGTTCCCCCGCGAACCCTCCCCTTCAGGGCTATCACTTCAACGTTGCCGCCGGAGGTCCTGAGCTCCACACTGTACTCATGCGGAACGAGGACCACGAAGCGCGCATCGAAATTATTGAAACCGTGGAACCACGAACTCATCTTTTCTTTGAACTCTCCGCGCACTTCAACGTCGTTGCCATGCTGATCGGCTGATATCTCGAAACGGTTGACATCCCTCTCTCGGCCGCGAAGATCGACAACGACACTCACTTCGGACCCGCTTCCGCCCTTCACCGACACCGATCCGACATCGGTCTTCAGGACCAGGCTGCCGCCCGGAGCGACGGTGAACTTCTTCTCAAAATGCCTCGTGTCGCCGCTGGGCGCGTCCATCCTGCGTTCGGCACAGGAGGAAAACGTGGCAACGCAGAGAAGCATGAGGAGAATTTCTGCACCAGAACGTAACATTTTCATGGGAGATCTCCTTCCAGGGGTGGTGTGTGGTCTTCATACGGTTAGACGCCCGCTCCCGACAAAAAGTTGCATTTCACGGGGTTCTTTGTTAATTGACTGGGCATTCTCCTCATCACTGGTGACATTCGTTGTGCGATTGATTATCATGTTCGCCTTCCTCCTGGTCTCCGGCTGCTCACGAGAACAGCCCAGCGTCCCCGCCGCCACAGTCCCGGCGTCAGGCTCCGCCTCATCCTTGGACCGGTCTCTCCCGCACTTCGACGGCCAGGAGGCATTCCGTCTCCTTCTCCGGCAGACATCCTTCGGGCCGCGCAATCCGAATTCTCCGGGCCATGCGGGGTGCCTGGAATTCCTGACCGCGACCCTTGGCGCGCTTGCAGACCGGATCGACCTCCAGCAGTTCACCCAACAGGGTTACGGCGAGGCGCTGAACCTGACGAATATCTTCGCCCGGTTCAAACCAGATGCTCCGTCACGCATTCTCCTGCTGACACACTGGGATACCCGCCCCCGCGCCGAGCACGACCAGGACAAGAGCCGCCGCGACCAGCCGATCCTCGGAGCCAACGACGGTGCAAGCGGAACAGCGGTCCTCCTGCAACTCGCAGCCCTCATGAAACGCCTTCCCCCCGCCATCGGCGTCGATCTGCTCTTTGTCGACGGTGAGGACTATGGGAAGGAAGGCGATCACGATCTCTACCTGCTCGGGGCACGGCACTTCGCCTCCAACAAGCCCCCGGACTACGCACCAAGGTTCGGAATCCTCCTCGACATGGTCGGCGATACCTACCTGGAACTCCCCAGGGAACAACACTCCCTCAAATATGCCCCCGATATCGTGGACCTGGTCTGGAACACCGCGAGGGACCTCGGGATCCGGCAATTCATCAATGAGCAGGGGGAGTTCGTCATCGACGACCACCTCCCGTTGAACGAGGCCGGGATCAAGACGATCGATATTATCGATTTCAACTACCCGGACCCGACGAACCGCTACTGGCATACCCACGACGACACCCCTGATCATTGCAGCCCGGAGAGCCTCGAGGCGGTGGGCACAGTCTTGACAACCATCGTATATACGCAGCAGCCATGAGCGGACCAACCATCGAGCTGTCGGTCGTCCTCCCGCCGGAGAGTGCCGACAGCCTGATCGGGCTCCTCAGCGTCCGGGGCTTCGAGGGATTCTGGGAGGACGGGGAAACTCTCAGGGCCTATTGCACGGCCGAGCGCTGGGACGATGAGACGCGTGCGGCGGTCCATGAGAGCCTGACCGCCTTCGCCTCCGGGCACGAGATCCCGCTTCCACGGGTCTCCATCCGGCTGATCCCGCCGCAGAACTGGAATGCCGAGTGGGAGGCGACCATCAGGCCCGTGAGCGCGACTGGGAGAATCGTGATCGCGCCCAGCTGGCATCCCGTGCAGCCCTCCGGGGACCAGATCGTCCTGACGATCGATCCGAAGATGTCTTTCGGCACCGGACACCACGAGACCACACGCCTGATGCTACAGCTCCTTGAACCGAGGGTCTCACCGGGGTGCACGCTGCTGGATGTGGGCACTGGAACGGGTGTTCTTGCCATTGCGGCGGTCAAACTGGGCGCCGCGTCGGCAACCGGGGTGGACAACGACGGGTGGTCGTTCGAGAATGCGCGCGAGAACGCAGAGGCAAACGGCGTTGGGGGGGCCGTATCATTTCTACTCGGAGAGCTCGCCGATGTGCCTCCCGGGCGCTTCGACCTGGTAGCCGCGAACATCCAGCGCAGCGTTATCGAGCCCCTGCTTGCTCCCCTGCTGGATCGTGTAACTCCCGGAGGCTCACTTCTCCTCTCAGGCATCCTGGACACCGAACGGAATGCCATGATGGAAGCGTTCAACCGCCAACGGGCAACACTGGGCGAAGAACGGACCGAGCATGAATGGATCGCTTTCGCTCTTGTGGTTCGATGATCCGCTCCCCATGCAGACCGAAGACCGCGTCCCCCCCCTTTCCATCGCCGTTATCGACATCGGCACCAACACCGTGCTTCTTCTGATTGCCGGGGTTGAAGCCGGGGGAACATTGACGACAGCCGTGTACGAGCAGCGCACCCCGAGGCTCGGGCGGGGGGTCGACGCGGGGGGCCGTCTCCATCCTGAATCGATGGAGCGGGCTGTGCAGGCCGTGGAGGAATTCCGCCGCATCATAGCCCGGCGCCGGCGCGACGCTGTGGCTGTCTTTGGCACGAGTGCCGTCCGGGATGCACAGAACAGGGACGAACTCGCATCGCTGATGCTGGCACGGACCGGATTCCCGCTGGAGGTTCTCTCAGGAAACGACGAGGCGCTCTGGACCTACAGGGGCGCCATCAGCGGTGTGCCGGGAATCGCGGCGGCCACGGTCATCGACATCGGCGGCGGGAGCACCGAGATCACTTCAGGGACCGGCCGCAGAGTCACCTCCTCCGCAAGCCTGAACATCGGGTCGGTCCGGCTGACCGAACGCCTCCTCCTTCACGATCCTCCTCTCAGAAGGGAGACGGATGACGCCCGCAGCACAATCCGCAGGGCGCTCTGCTCCGCCGCCGCTGCGCCCGGATCGCTTCTGGTCGCTGTCGCCGGAACGGCCACCACACTCGCCCTCCTTGCGCAGAAGCGCCCGGAGTTTTCCATCGAAGCCGTCAGCGGCTACGTGTTGCCGTTACACACTGTCTCGGAGCTGAGAGCCTCACTCGAGCGCCGCTCATCCCGCGCTATTCGCGGGATGGCTCCCTACATGGAGGGACGCCACGACATCATCACCGCGGGGGCGTTGATCCTGGAGGAAGCGATGGTGCATTTCGGATTTGAACGGGTGCTGGTGAGCGAACGAGGGGTCCGGTACGGAGTGGCATTGCGCGAGGCGGAGAGAGTACGGGGGCGGGCGCCCGAGCAGGGAAAGACCGATCAGTGAGCGATCATCCTGCCGAGAAGCTTAGAGACCCTTTCCAGAGTCTCCGCAACATCTTCGCGCGTATTCTCCCTCCCGAAAGAGAACCGCACTGTCGCCCTCGCCGTATCCAGGTCTCGTCCCATCGCCAGGAGCACATGGGAGGGCTGCATGCTTCCCGACGAACATGCTGAACCGCTCGTCACCGCAATCCCCTCGAGATCAAGATTCGGCACGAGCATCTCGCCCTCCAAGAGAACCTTGGCACTGTTCACCGAGACATTGAGAATGTGCGGCAGTCGGCAGGCAGGGTGACCGTTCACCAGGAGGCAGGGGAAGCGGTCGCACAGGGCCCTTTCAAAATCGTCCCGCAGCACCGAGAGGCGTTCTGATTCCACCTCCATGAGCTCCATCGCCAGTTCAACAGCCCGCGCAAATCCGGCCGCAAGCGCGACATTCTCGGTCCCCGGCCTCCGGCCCTTCTCCTGCCCTCCTCCGGTCATCAGCGGTTCGATGCCCGTCCCGCGCCTGATGTACAGCGCTCCGATACCCTTGGGCCCGTACAGCTTGTGAGCGGAGAGCGACAGAAGGTCTACCGCGAGGTCATCCGCCCGGACCGCAATCTTGCCGAATGACTGAACGGCGTCGGTGTGCACCATCGCTCCTGCCCGGTGGGCGGCCTCAGCCACATCCCCCACACGATTGATCGTGCCGACTTCGTTGTTCGCATGCATGACGGACACGAGAGCCGTCGTGCCGGACATGGCGGACGCCACCTCGAGCGGATCGACCGACCCGTTGCTGTCCACCCCCACGACGGAGACCGCCCCTCCGTCCTCCCGGAGTCTCTCGCACGTGTCAAGCACGGCATGGTGTTCCGCGGCATCGGTGACTACCCCCGTCCGGCCCCGTTTTCTGCCGGCGCGCCAGGCCCCCACAATCGCAAGGTTGTCCGATTCCGTCCCACCACTCGTAAACACCACCTCGCCGGGCAAAGCCCCTATCGCCGAGGCGATCGTTCCCCTGGCGCGCTCGAGGGCGTTTTTGGCCTCTCTTCCGAACGCATGGATCGAAGACGCATTGCCGAAGGTATTCTCGAAATACGGCAGCATCGCCTGGAGGACCCTCGGGTCGAGCGGGGTAGTTGCGGTATGGTCGAGGTAGATCCGTCTCACCGCGTCTCTCTCAGACATAGAGGGCGCTGCTGAAGTCGCGCCGCCGGCTCCTCGCCGCCTCGTGGTCGTCGCCGAGGAGCGTGAAGACGGCGATGCACGCTCTCCGGGCGCCGTCATCGTCATAGAACCGGTCGATGCGGATCACTTCGATGAACATGTCAAGAGCCTGCTCGTACTTCCCGCTCTGCAAGGCACGTACGGCTTCCAGATAACGGGTCTTGGCTGGCCCGTCAGGCAAGGTTGAAGGATCGCGGGAATCCAGCGCGCCGATGGTCCTCATCGCTTCAGCCGGCTGGTAGAACGCCGAGTCGGCCTCGATCGGCTCGACAAGCTCGAGTGCACGCGCCAGGTCCGTGGAGAGCAGGGCCTTCGCCAGGGCCACCCGGGCACGATGGTTCCCGGCATCCCGGCGGATGACCTCTTCGAGGAGAGGAACAGCCCCCTCCGTCCCGGAAGCCAGAAGGGACTCGGCCCGGGCAAGAGTCTCGCGGTTCGGGTCCGGAAGCGACTTCTTCAGCCACTGGTCGACCGCGTATTCCGGCAATGCGCCCGTGAACTCCGCGGCAACGGCGCCGTTGATGAACATCTTCACGCTCGGGATGCCGCGGATGCCGTAACGTGCCGCAATCTCCTGGTTCCTGTCAGTATCGACCTTTGCCAGGACCCATCGCCCGGCATCCCTCGCCGCCAGACGCTCCAGAACCGGTCCCAGCATCTTGCAGGGGCCGCACCACTCGGCCCAGAAATCCACCAGGACCGGGGTCGTGCCGCTCAGGTCCAGTACGTCCTTCTGAAAATCTTTGACCTCTGCCATGCCTTCCTCACGTTGCCATCTGATTGTGTCTTGCCATCGGCATTCCTGCTGCCTCTTGAACACCAACTGCCGGCTGCGTCCATGATACCTCCCGGCCCTTGCCGCGCCGACCGGCGCCCGGGCGCATCAACGCCCGAGACCTGTGTTCCCCACTTCCCCGCTGCGATGAGAGATTTCAGCTAAAAATATACCCCTTCAGCGGGCAACAATCAATTCGAACCCAGAAGCTGAAGGCATGAACCGGCATGAGGCGGCCTTTCTCTAAGACGGCCGGTCTCCGCCACCGGATCCGGGGGCGGGGCCGGCAGGTTGCTCCCCAGGCATTATCGAGACGTTGCTTCTATGAGCACAAAATTCTACATTCTGCCGACGATCCTGGTCCCTCTCCCCAGAAGCCTGCATGCCAGCCTCACGAAGCCTTGGTGCACTCGCAATCCTGCTCGCACTGCTCTCCTGCGGCAAAGATCCCGCTGCCTCACCTCCACGCCCCCTCTACGGCGGAACACTGAAACTCGCCGTCTCAGATCCCGTGGAGAGCCTTGATCCTCAGTCCATTCGCTATGACACGGACTGGTTCGTGGCATCCATGATCTTCGAGGGGTTGACAGCGCCCGGTTCATTGCCGGATTCGGTCGAACCCCTCCTTGCAGAGTCCTGGACGCGCATGGATGGCGGGGCACGGTGGCTCGTGAGACTCCGCTCAGGAGTGAGGTTTCAGGACGCCCCTTGTTTCCCGGAAGGAAAAGGGCGTGAAGTCACGGCGGATGACATCGTCTTTACCTTCACACAGGCGCTCAGAAGAGACTCAACAAACATCAGTCCCGGCCCGATTGCCGCCCGCATTGCCTCAGTGCGCGCGCTTGACCGCAACACCGCGGAGTTCACTCTCACCCGCCCCTATGTGACGTTCCTGAAACTCCTCTCCACACCCCCCGCGTTCATCATTCCCCATGAGAGCGCCGGATTCTATGGCCGCAAAACCTCCGTGCATCCGGTGGGGACGGGGCCATTCAGACTTGCCGTCTGGGAGAACTCCGGAGACATCATCCTGGTCAGGAACCCTTCCTACTGGAGACGAGACAGCCTTGGACGAGACCTCCCCTACGTAGACGAGATCTCCATCCGGTTAACCGGCAACCCTGCGCTCTGTATCCCGCTCTTCCTGAAGGGGGAGACGCACTTCCTTGTTGTGAACGAGTCCGAAATACGTCAGCTTCGCTCAGGCAGCGGAGCCTCTTTCATGGTGACCACCGTTCCCGAGGGTTTGACTGTCCGGTTCTTCGGCATCAGCATGGATCCTCATTCTGCCCTTGGCCGGCGCCCGGCGCTGCGGCGAGCGCTCGCCGCCTCGTACAACCGTTCTGCCCTTATCCGGGAGCTGAAGGGAGTTGCCCTCGAAGCGTCCACCCTTGCCCCGCCGCATCTTATCGGCACGACAGCTGCTGGCACGGTTCCCCGGCCCGATCCTTCAAGGTTTCCTCAGGGAGACCCTCTCCCTGCACAGCTGACGATCTCCACCACCATACGCTCACCCGACGTCGATCGTCTTGCTGCCGCGGTAAAGGACCTTGGGATGACTCCCGTGTTGAACGTGAAGGTGGACGAATACTATGAACACGTCGTCAGGGAGCGACCGGACCTCTTCAGGGTGAGCATGCAGCCCCTCTTTCCCGATCCCGAAGAGTACTACGCTTTCTTCTCTTCGAAGAGTCCGGCTTCGGTGAATCTCACGGGCTACCGAAGCGCAGCATACGATTCCGTCTTCGATCAATCGACCATCGAACAGGACTCCGGCCGGCGGCGCTTGCTGTTCCGGCGGCTCGAATCGATTCTGCAGCGCGATGCTCCGTTGGTTCTCCTCACCCACGAGGGACCGCGCCACTACGTTGTCCCCGGCTTTGTGCGCGGGCTGGTCCTCCGCTTCACCACCCCCGACTTCGCCCTGATCTGGCTGGATCGACATGAAGACGCCCGCTAACAGGCTTCGCAACAGGGTCGTGCTTCTGAGCGCGGGCTCCACCGGCCTCCTGCTCGCCGTCGCCGTCGCATTCATGCACATCTCCGGCGTCAGCCGGGTCTACGAACGGGCGGCAGGACGCGTCAAGAGTGACGGCGCCTCGTTTGCCGTGGAATTCACGCGGGCGATCGAAGCGTCAGCCGTCGAATTGTCGGCAATGCGGATGAACTCCCCAATGAGCCCTGGCCCGGGCGCAGAGCCGGCAACCGACACCGCGTTGGTCGGCAACCTCAGGGCGCTGATGCAGGCATACCCCTCCAGGTACGAGGAAGTGACCCTGGGGGGAACGCCTGGAAGGCATACCCGGCGCATGTCTCTTGTCAGGGCATTTGACGGGGAGTACCACCTGCGAATCGACGACGGAGGCACCGAGCCGGCATCCCTGTCGTTCCGGTTGTCCGCTGCCCGCAGCCTCCGGGACCTGGCGTCCGAGTGCACAGCCGGCGTGCGGGGGACCTCCGTTGCGCTTCATGTTCCTCCCTCCGGGCACCTCTGCGCCTTGGGCGCATCGCTCAGCATTGCGGAGCTGACGGAAGCCGTCCTCTCACAATCGGCAGGCATATTCGCCTCCATGCCGATCGTCATCGATTCCGGCGGTGTGGTCATGTACAGTCCGACTCCAGTCGACAGAGGCCAGAGGCTTTCGGTCGTCCGGCCCGAAACCGCCGGACTCCCGGCTGGGCTCGCAACCTCGGAAGCGGTGCGACGAGGCGATCTGCTGTTCGCCCGGCAGCCCCTCCTGGACGGAACGCTGTTCGTCATCATGCTCTATGACTCGGAGCGGGATGTCCGCGACATTGAAGCCATGACACTGCGGGCCAGTCTGCTGGCGTCGGCCCTCCTCGTGGCCGTCACCCTCATCCTCCTCGTGCTTGCCGGGAGGTTCTCGCGATCGCTCCGGGAGGTGACACATGTCGCGCGGCAGGTCGCTTCAGGCGACTTCAGCCGGACCATCCCCAGCTGGCGGGATGATGAGCTCGGCGTGCTGATTGCGGCCTTCAACGACATGGTGTTCAGGCTCCGCGATACCTATGCAGAGCTCAACCGCGCCAATCTCGACCTGGAGCGGAAGGTCGATGAGCTGACACGAACCCGCACCGAGCTTTCGCGCAGCCAGAGGCTCGCCTTGATCGGCGAAACTGTATCGAGGATATCGCATGAGATCCAGAACAAAGTCGGGGGGATCAGCATCTGGGTGCAGAACCTTGAGCTGCAGACTGCCCGGAATCCTCTCACTTCCGTGTACGTCGCGGAGGTGAAAAAGGCTCTCTCATCATTCCTCTCGATGCTGGTGAGTTTCAAGCGGCTGTACCGCCAGCCGCAGCTCGAACCGCGGTCTTTCGACGTCTCCTGTCTCGCGCAGCGGCTTGCAGACGGGATGAATTCATCCCGTGAGGGTCCCCGGGTCCTCTTCCATGCCTGGCCTCCCGATCGGCCCATCCGGATCACAGCGGACCCGGAACGCTTGCAGGAGGCTCTGGAGAACCTGCTGCTCAACGCCATCCAGCATTCCCCTGACGGATCAACGATTGATCTCTGTGTGGGACCGGAAGATGGGGTCCTCCTCATCACAGTTGCCGACCGGGGCCCCGGCGTCCCCGAATCCATCCGGGAACGGCTCTTTCAACCTTTCGTCACTACCAGACACGACGGGAGCGGACTCGGTCTTGCCATCGCCCACGCTGTCATCACCTCCCACAATGGAACGCTGAGCTACAGCCCGAGGGAGGGTGGGGGCTCCAGTTTCGAGATTCGTATTCCCGCATGCATCGAACCATGCCAACAATCAAACCATGAAAATCCTGATCGCGGATGACGACTCGACGACCCGGAGAGGAATCGAGGCATTCCTGAACGCAGAGGGCCACACCGTGACCGCCGTGGCAGACGGCCGGGAAACGCTCAATGCCATCCAGCGGGAAGGGTTCGACCTGCTCCTTCTTGACGTCCGCATGCCAGCCCTGGACGGGCTGGCGGTTCTCAAAGAGATCCGCAACCGGAAGCTGCCGCTCCCATGCCTTATCATGACCGCGTATGCCACGGTCGAGGATGCAGTCACGGCAATGCGGATCGGAGCCGACGACTATCTGACAAAGCCCCTGAACCTTGAGGAACTGGGCATCAGAATCGGCCGCCTGCGTGACACCTCGGCGCTCCGCGCAGAAAACCAGGAGCTGCGCAGACGGCTCCTCGAACGGGACAATCCCACGCTTGTAGGCGAAAGCCGGACGATGACGGATGCAAAGCGGATGATCGCAAGGGTCGCCGCTGATCCTGATGTTTCTCTCATCATCTACGGTGAAAGCGGGACCGGGAAAGAGCTGGCCGCGAGGTCGGTCCACGCCCAGGGGTCGCGTTCATCACACCCCTTCGTGGCCGTCAATTGCGCAGCCCTGCCTGACACCCTCCTTGAGAGCGAATTGTTCGGCTATGAACGGGGAGCCTTCACCGGCGCATTCCGGAGCAAGATCGGACTCTTCCAGGCCTCCCAGGGGGGGACACTCTTGCTCGACGAGGTCGGGGAGATGAGCTCTCCCATGCAGGCCAAACTCCTCCGCGTGCTCCAGGAACGGGAAGTCCAGCCACTCGGCAGTACCGCTCCTGTCCCCTTTGATGCCAGGGTGATCGGCGCATCGCGCGCCGACCTTAACGCTCTGATGCGTGCCGGGAAGTTTCGCGACGACCTCTTCTATCGCCTGAATGTCGTCGAGATCCATCTCCCTCCCCTCCGGGAAAGGCCGGAAGATGTGCCCGCACTCGTGGATCACTTCCTGCAGGAACGCGAACGCAAGGATGGTCGGCGCATCAGGTTCAACGCCGAGGCCCTCGAAGCACTCGGTCAGTATGGCTGGCCCGGCAATGTCCGGGAGCTGCAAAACGTCGTCAGTACCCTCTTCGTGACCGCAGAAGCGGAAACTGTCCGCTTGGCCGATCTCCCGCTCCGCCTCCTTGACACCCGGGCCGCTACACCCGGCATCTCCCCTCCACCCTGGATCTCCTCTCCTTTCACGGAGGCTCTCCGGGAAATGGTCCGTCAGTTCGAACGGGAATACTTGCTCTATCACATCAACAGGAACAACGGCAATCTCACAAAAACGTCTGAGGCCATCAGGCTCTCACGTGTTACGCTTCATAAGAAGATCCGGGATCTTGGACTTGAACCTGCACGTCCCAAAAAATCATGACCCTCGAAGATAAGACTTCTTTACACTGATAAGTCCCCTTTACGCCATCCCCGTTCTTGTTGACGTCCCCTCCCACGTTTTTCGCCGAGTTTCGCCGTTTCCCACTCCACCTTGCTCCTGGCACGCTGCGTGCAAATACCCGTGGCAACCAGACGGAAACATCCCCGCCGACACTGACACCATGGACTCCACACTTATCACCCAGACAGCATCCCTGCTCCCCTCGTTGCTCGTCATGGAGCCCGAGACGAGCCAGCGCAAGGGTATAGCGGTGGCAGTGCTGGACCATGTCCATGAAGTGCGTCTCACCGGCAGCATGGCCGAGGCCATCCGCTGTTGCATGGAGAGGCCGTTCACCGTGGCGTTGCTCTCCCTCGACCTCGCCGATCCCCCTTCATGGGAACAGCTCGGGGCTTTTCGCGCTGCCGCCCCCGCCTCCCGGATCATCATCGCTGGACCTCAGATCACAGACACAGGCAGGCTCGCTCAATTCGGAGTCCGCACTGTCCTCGAACAGCCTCTCGATGTCAGAGGACTTTTGTCAGTTTTGTCCGAACGGGAACCCTTACCCTAAACCAACGGAGGACCCATGCACCAGTTCCATGCTCACCATCTGTTGAAGAGGATGATTTGGATTCTGTGCACAGCCCTGAGCGTGTATTCGGCTCAGGCCCAGATCACGATCACCTCATCCGATATTCAGTCCGTCTATACCACCGGCAACTCCCTGAAATCGTTGCTCGCCCTCGGACCCCTGACCATCACGGTCGGTGATCCTTCATCATCCCCGCAAATCTGGGACTTCCGGGATATCGCCTTCGCCGACGCCGGCGTCATCGATCCCGTCGCTCCATCTGAGGCCCCTGCAATCCCGGACTTTTCATCCGCAAACTGTGTCCTTCGCGAGACGCTGGATGATTCAACCGGGATTCCGCTCATGGTCTACACCTACCATTCGCTCACCTCCACCGAGTACAGCATGCTCGGCATGTGTGGCGACTCGGGAAAATACGTCATACGCTACCGCCCCCCCGTCTCCCAGATGAAGTTCCCTTTCCATATGGGCCTTTCCTGGACCCAACAGTCGCCGCCAGAGACGACCGAGGTCATTCCCGGCTACTCTATCATCACGACAACATCCCACAATCACTCGGTCGACGCCTTTGGCACCCTCCGGCTGCCCGATGGAGACTACGAAGTTCTCCGCGACAAGGTGGTAACCGTCGCGGAGACCGAGACGCAGATGGGGAAGTCCCGGTCCAAGGGAATCACCTATAACTTCGTGACAATCGNNGGGGGTATCGGTGCGGTTGTCCCCGGGACCGGCACGGTGTCGGTCGCGGAGCGCAACCTGGCACCGGAGGGATTCTGGCTTTCTCAAAACTACCCGAACCCCTTCAACCCCTCGACGAACATCACATTCAGCCTGCAGGAAGCCGGGACGGCAAGGCTGATCGTGTTTGACGCGCTTGGGAGGCAGGTCCAATTGCTCCTGGACTCACGGCTTGGCAAGGGAGGCCATTCGGCGGTCTGGACGCCGGGCAGTATCTCCACCGGCCCCTACTTCTATCGATTGGAAGTGAACGGCCGATGCCTCACAAGGCGCCTCCTGTTTCTGAAATAGACAGTTTGCCGGAGTGACCTCCGGCCGGCTTGCGAACCGGTTTTGCCCTGACGTCACCGTCGGCGGCCCAAGGTTCGGGATCCCTCTGAACTCGAAACCTTCGAGTTCAGAGTCTCCGCCCGGACCCTGATCACCGAGTTGAGCCTCCGGACAGAATTCACCGCCTGCCCGGAGGGAGAGGGACACTTCTCCGGAGAGGTCGACTTTGCCTTCCCCGTACTTCAAAACAGCCTTCCGACCCGGAAAGATATCATCAAGAACGTCGACGACAGCGACATCGAATAGTGGCGCTTGACTTTGAGGCTGGCGGAGGCTAAGTTGAGGATTCAGTGTCGTTCGCGTTGTCTCCGCTCTCCTCCACGCCTCCAGTTCCATCACGCCGCCGAGCCCTCTCAGCTGTCTGCCTGCGGCACTTCGGACTTGAGGGAATCTGTCCGCCGACTGCAAAGGAACTTCTTCTTATGCCCACCGTCAACCGCCGCGAGTTCCTCAAGAGATCCGCCGTTGCCACTGGGGCACTTGCCACAGCTCCGATGCTCATCCGCATCCCGCCTTCACCCGGCGAGCAGCCGGTCACCCGCATCACGCGCACCCTCGGCCGGACAGGGATGAAAATCCCGATCGTCAGCATGGGGGTGATGCGCGCCGATAACCCGGCCCTGGTTCGTGCAGCCCTCAAGGCAGGCATCGTCTACCTCGATACCGCCCACGGCTATCAGAAGGGCAAGAATGAAGAGATGCTTGGCGAGCTCCTGAAGGAGTACCCGCGTGATTCCTTCATCATTTCCACAAAGGTGCCTCCAGAGGAGTCGCAAGAGGCGTTCCTGGAGAAGCTCGACATCAGCCTCAAACGGCTGCGGATGGATCATGTGGATATTCTGTACCTTCATGGTCCAAGCAGCCGGGAAGCCACGCTGGACCCCGTGATGCTGGGGACTTTGCAGGAGGCGAAGAAAAGTGGCAAGACCCGCTTTGTCGGCGTATCAACACACAAGAACGAGCCGGAGGTGATCCTGGCTGCCGCCGAGAGCAAGGTGCACGACGTGGTCCTCGCTTCCATCAACTTCAAGCAGGACCACGCCGATCAGATGAAGGAGGCCATCGCGAAGGCAGCCGAGGCAGGGATCGGCATCGTCGCCATGAAAACGATGGCCGGGGGTTTCTTCGACCGGGACAAGGCGAAGCCGGTAAACTGCCGCGCCGCCCTGAAATGGGTGCTGCAGAATCCGAACGTCACGACCGCGATCCCTGGCATGACGACCTTCGATCAACTTGCCGACAACGCGGCCGTGAACCAGGATCTGGCCTTCACGGAAGAAGAGAGGAAGGCCCTCGTGCAGGGAGAAGCGCAGGGCGGCCTTTACTGCAACGCCTGCGAGCGGTGCGTGCCCGGCTGTTCAAAGAACCTGCCCATCCCCGAGCTGATGCGGGCATACATGTATGCGTACGGGTACGGAAGTCCGGCCCTCGGCCGGGAGCTGGTTACCATCAATGGCCTTCAACCCAACCCCTGTGCAGACTGCAGGACCTGCACGGCCGACTGCGTCAAAGGATTTGACCTAAAGGAAAGGATCGCGGACGTTTCCCGGCTGGCCGCCGTACCCGAGGAGTTCCTGGCATAGAAAGGACTCGAGCCGCACATCCCGGGCCGAACCCGCATGCCCGGACCGGAGCGAACACTGACTGGGAAGAATCATGGTCCGGGGCTGCATCTCGTACGCCGGGCCGCTCCGCATCAACTCAGCTCCCGGATGGGAGCTGACACGAAGGAATCACGAAAAGCATGCTGACACTCCTTGCCTTCCTGTGCTGTACCGGCGCCTCATGTCTCGCAGCCCCCCTCCAGCCTCCGGAGCCCACGGACCCGGGTCTCTTCCCACCGCTCACAGGGTGGACCGTTACCGTTGATACCGTGTTCTACACACCCGATAATCTTTATGACCTGATCGACGGGGCCGCCGACGTATACCTGAGCTACGGGTTCGAGAAAGTCTACCTGGCTGACTACGGGAGCGGAGACGGTACGGAGGTCCGCGTGGAACTTTACCGGCACAATTCGACGGTCAATGCGTTCGGCATCTACTCCCAGGAACGGAAACCTGATTACCATTTCGTCGCCATGGGGGCGCAGGGGTACGAGGATGAGGGGATCCTGAACTTCCTGACAGGCGTGTACTATGTGAAGCTCGCAACCCACGGTGCCGGCCCAGGTGTCCGGAGGAGTCTGCGAGCCGTCGCCCATGCCATTGCCCGGCATCTCCTGCAGGACACACTCCTCCCTTCCCCCCTTGCGCTGTTTCCGACCTACGGAAAGATCACAAACGGCGAGACTTACGTTGCGGACAACTTCCTGGGGTATGGCGTGCTACACTCGGCATATATCGCCCAGTACAAGGGGGAGAAGCCGTTCCAGATGTTCATCATCCCGTGCGAGAGCTCCGCAGCAGCACGGGCGATGCTCGAAGCATACCTGAAGGCCGTCAAGCAGCCGGCAGGCAGGGACGGTGACGGAGTGATGATGGTTAAGGACCCTCATAACGGTCCGGTAGGGCTGGTGCTGAAAGGGAGAACGCTTGCAGGTATTCTCAACATCGGGGATGACCGGCGCCGAGAGCAGGAGGCGAGGCGGCTGGAAAAGGGTTTGTAAGGGCGCCACAACTGACCGGAACCAGGGACCAGGTGCACGGCAAGAAGCCCCGCCACCCGTTCCACTCCTTCGGCCCCAAAAGTGCTCTGGACTTCAAGAATGTCCAGTCGGGGGAGGTCTATGTGGGGGGCCTGCCATGAGCAGGCTGCTCAGATGAGCACCGCGGGAGTGGTCCGAGCCTAGATCTTCGGCTCCCAACCCTTTTCGTATTCCCGCTGCCAGAGTTCCATTGCGCCGGGATCTCCGACCACATGGCCGTCACGGGTGTCCAGGGCGAGTGATCGGCCCACTTTCCATGAAATGTTCGAAAGCTGGAGCATCGTGACGCTGATGTTGCCCTCTGCAATCGGTGCATGCAGCGGTTCGCCCTCCCGGATTGCGTCGAAGAAATTGCGGAAATGCTCATCCGTCATCGAGTCAGCGCCGACAAGATCCTGGGTGGTGGTCGTCCTTCCCACGGAGTATTCATCGATCTTCTTGTCGTCAAGACTGAACACCTGGTACCCGTCCCGGTCCATCAGCACCGTGCCGTCAGTCCCATGGATGGTGGACCCGCGGCCCCTTCCGTAGTATTGTTTTCCCTGACAGCTCATGCCTTCCCATGTGACCATCTTGCCGTCATACTCAAAACTCGTCACCAGCGTATCATAGAATTCCCAGTCATCTTTGAAATGGTAGCGCCCGCCGGAGGCGGTCACCCTGGCGGGGAGGTCGACGCCAAGTGCCCACCTGCACACATCCACCTCGTGAGTGCCGTTGTTGAGTGTCTCGCCCGTACCCCAGTGCCAGAACCAATGCCAGTTGTACGGATGGACGTTGTCCTTGTACGGACGCCGCGGCGCCGGACCCTGCCACAGCTCCCAGTCAAGATATCCCGGGACAGGAACCTGTCTGCCGGTCCCAATCGATTTCCGCGTGTTACAGTACCACGCTTTCCCGAAATACGGCTTGCCGATGAGCCCTTCATGAATTTTCTTCACGATGTCAATGGTATGAGGGGATGAGCGCTGCTGGGTCCCCAACTGAACCAGTTTGCCGTATTTCTTCTGGGCCTGGACCAGGAGTTCGCCTTCATGCGGATTGTGACTGCATGGCTTCTCCACATAGACATGCTTCCCTGCCTGCAGGGCCATGATGGCCATGGGAGCATGCCAGTGCTCGGGCGTCGCGATCGAGACGGCATCCACATCGGCCGACTCCAGCACTTTCCTGAAATCCTTTTCCTTCACGGGGCTCCGGCCAAACTTCTCTTTCACGGCGTCCGCGAACTTGTCAAGTTCTCTGCTGTCGACGTCGCACACGTGGGAGACGGCGGCACCCCGGTTGGCGCGTATGGACGCCAGGTGTGCGTAGCCGCGTCCATGCAGACCTATCACTGCACAATTCACCCTGTCGTTGGCGCCGAGGATCCTGGCGTAGCTCTTTGCGTTAATCCCGATGATTCCCGCCGCCGTTCCGACACCGATGACTTTCAGGAATTCACGCCGCGTAGTCATTTGAGCCTTTCCGATTTATCAGATAACAGGGACGCCAAGACGCCTCGCAGATACCCGACGGATTCGGCGACGCCGGCCAGCGGATCCTTTTCGTCCTTTTCGAACTCGATGTGGAGTGTTCCGGAATACTTGAGACGCATCAGCGTTCCGAGCAATTTCGGGATATCGATCACACCGCGCCCGATCTCCACGGTGGACCCCGACGCCTCCGCAGCGCTGACATCCTTCACGTGGAGGTCGAAGAGCCTGTCAAAGAAGCGTTCGGCCTCGATGGATGGGTCAAGCCCCAGGCGCTGTGTGTGCCCGCAATCAATGCAGAGCCCCATCCGTCTGTCCATCTTCGCAATGAGCCTGTAGATGCTTTCCGGGCTCGGGTACCGGTTATCCGTCGGCCCGTGATTGTGAATCGCCAGCGCGATGTCCGCAGCCTTGACGGCCCTCTCGGCGGCATGCAACAGCGCTTCGTCGGGAGCGCCCACCAGGAATTTCAGTCCGGCTGCTTTTGCATAGGCAAATGCCCGCTCCACCTCCGTCACCGACGTCATGTAGACTACACCGCACGTTGACAGCCTTACACCGGCAGCCTTCATCTTCGCGAGTACTGCGGCTATCTCCTCCGCCGAGCTGGTCAGCGGGAGATGCACATCCTTCAGGGCGAGCCTTTCGATCCCGAGCCGTTTCGTCATCGCAACGGTCTGGTCGAGGGTGAACGAACGGAAGGAGTACGATGCCACGCCTAACCCGAATGTGAGGAGATTCCTCGCCCCCCCACCCTGCTTATCTTGCGTCAGGGCGGTCGAGGCAGGAAACGCACCGGCTGCAACAGCCAGGCCGGCCATCTTGAGGAAGTTGCGACGAGAGGGAGATGCCATTGGCGGACTTTCCATGGAATGGTCGAGTGCTCTACAGTGTGCGGATTTTAATGTTCCTGAAGAAGACCTGATCGCCGTGGTCCTGGAGGAGTATGTGGCCTTGGGGCGCTTCTCCGAATCCCTCGCGGTCTTTGAACTTGCTTGCGGCCTTATGAGCGAGAAATTCCTTCCCGCCCCGCTCATATTCGAGAACCTTGGTCCCGTTGAGCCAGTGCTCCACATGTTTACCTCGTACAACGATGCGGGCATGGTTCCACTGCCCGATGGGGTAGACGGTCTTGTTCGTCGCCGGGATCAGATCGTACAATGACGCAAGAGTCCGGTTCCCGTTGATCCCCAGTTTCGCATCGGGATGCCGGGTATCATCCAGAAGCTGGTACTCGAGCCCTATCGCAGACCCTGGGGACTTCGGCTGTTGTTCGATCACAAAATACTTGATCCCGCTGTTTGCGCCTTCCGTCAGTTTGAAATCCACGACCATCTCAAAGCTGCTATACTCATCCGCTGTGACTATGTCACCTCCGTATGCCGCCTCGGCTCCGCCGGATGCCCGGACGACCAGCAATCCATCCTTCACCCACCACCCCTTTGCCGGAAGGGAATCACTGTAGGCCCCGCGCCAGCCCTTCATTGTTGTGCCATCGAAGAGGAGTTTCCACCCTTCCTTCTTCTCCTGCAGGCTCAGCGTATTTGGCGCCGGTTCTGTGCCCTGTTGACACAGCGCCTCACCGGGGCTGATGACCATGAGGAGCAGGCAGGTCCAGAACTGGAGGGCAAGCACGGCGTTCAACGGTTTCACAGGTTCGCCTCATTTGGTTGTTGAATTGCTGTTCGTGCGTTTACGGTCTCCTGCTTCGCTCCTTTACCGAGTATGCAGGGCAGGTACGCCATCAACTCTCGCACCGTCCAGAGAAAAGCCGGTGACCGGGAATGCCCCTGTTAAGAGAGAGCGTGCTCGACACCCTGTTCATGCCTCGATCCCTGAAAGATTCCGATCAAACCTAAGGAATCACGCGGAGAGACGCAATCAAACAGCGTGGGACGATGTATTAATGAGGCTCCTCCAACATTCGAGATTTGCCGTGCGTCGTACAGGCGTACAGCGCCAGCCTATGAAGTCCTCCCCCACTTCCCTCGTTCAGCATGGTCTTGGGCGGAACTTTGACGTGCATCTCTTGAAATCAGGGAATGGAGTGGGTATATTGCGTGGGGCAGGGCACCCCTCAACCTCCTGCAATGCATGACCGGGGAGGCGCAGAGTGCGATGTTATGGCAACAGAGCATCCGGCCGCCTTGAGAAGGGCGAGAACCCCAGTGGCTTCGACCCCGCCCGGAGGCTCTGGGGAAGACGCGCCCGGAGCGATGCTTCGCTGGAATTCGCTGTTGGAGAGCTGGCAGAACGGCTATTGCACCGGTCTTGAAAACCGGCGCCCGCAAGGGCTTGGGGGTTCGAATCCCTCGCTCTCCGCAAGTCTGCTTAATGTCCATTACTACCCAAAAGGTCTCCTCCCACACCGAGGATGATCTCGATCTCCGCTGGATATACGATATTCAAGACAGAAGACCGGTCACGGAGGCGACCCGTCATGCTCGACCTCTGGTATCCGGCTCCGCAATCTTGTATTGATTCATGCGATGGAATGTCAGAGCACCCGTGAAGGACAACCCTCATGGAGATGCCGAGACCCTCCGAACAACACGTGGCTCTCCAGAAACCGGCCGGGGACTGGAATGGCGAGGAATAGCTTCATCCTTCGCCAGGGGATCCCAAGGGCGGGACGGCCACCGGCCGAGTTCACAACCGAATCGTATGCTGATGCTCAAGATCATCAAGAGCCTGACGTGGATTGGACTGATGGGCCTTTGCGCCTTCATCGGTGGTTGCGCGCACGTGGAACCCGGCAGAGACCGCGCCGATCTCCTCCAGACCTGGCCAGTGGGATGTTCGCCGAAAGAGATCGGAACGCGGGTTGCCGGGCGGTACCTGGCAAGCCCGTTCGGGAATTTCGGAAGGCCTAGACCCCTGGAAGCAATTGAATATCAGGAAGTGTGCACGTGGTACGGCGCCCTCTCCTTTGTCCGTAGGGCGGGCGACATGAGCCTCCGGGAGAGGCTCATGCGGCGATTTGACCCGCTCCTGGATGACAAGAAGGGGCTCGTTCCTGTCCCTGACCACGTTGATTTCACGGTCTTCGCGGCCGTCCCCCTCGAACTGTACATCCAGACGCAGGACAGGCGGTACCTGGACCTGGGCAAGGAGATGGCCGACAGGCAGTGGGGCGAACCCTTCGGGCCCCGCGCCACCGAGGAGGCCTGGGTCTACTACAAGAAAGGTTTCACCTGGCAGACACGCCTCTGGATCGATGATATGTTCATGATCACGGAGGCCCAATCTCAGGCTTATCGAGCGACCGGCGACAAGAAGTATATCGATCGTGCCGCAAGGGAAATGGTCATGTACCTCGACTCACTGCAGCAGCCGAACGGGCTCTTCCACCATGCCCCCGACGTTCCCTTCTTCTGGGGCCGGGGCAACGGCTGGATGGCTGCCGGCATGAGTGAATTGCTGCGGTCGCTGCCAGAAGACAATCCGGACCGACCCCGGATCATGGAGGGGTACAGAAGGATGATGGCATCTCTCCTCCGCTTCCAGGGGGAAGACGGAATGTGGCGGCAGCTTATCGATCATCTGGAGTCATGGCAAGAGTCATCCTGCACCGGGATGTTCACCTTTGCCATCATTACAGGTGTGAAAAACGGCTGGCTTGACGAGAAAGCCTACGCCCCGGCTGCTCGCAAGGGATGGCTGGGTTTGCTCCACTACATCAACGAGAACGGCGATGTCCGCGAAGTGTGCGAAGGGACCGGGAAGAAAAACGACCTGCAGTACTATCTAGACCGGAAAAGAAACACCGGAGACTTCCATGGCCAGGCGCCGGTGCTCTGGTGCGCTTCCGCTCTGATGGAGGCCGTGGAGGGTCAGGAGAAATCCCGCTGAACCTCAGTGGCCTATGAACGAAGCATAAAGAAATCCTTGAATTCACACAGCCGGAATCCTCCCCGGCGCGTCTGGAACCGGACTCCCTCCCGGTGCACCATGAGACACCGGTTCACTTCAGAAGGACCATCCTCTGAACCCTTCTGGCCGATCCCACCCTCAACCTGCAAAAACAGACTCCGCTCGGAAGCAAGATAGCATCGCTCCTGACCGCATGTCGGCCCTGGCACTGAATTTCTCCTTGGACGGGGGGCGATACCTTACCCGGCCCGCAGGCATCCAGGTCAGTCGGGCTTGATTTCCGGTCCACACTCTACCAACATGGCTTTCAGCTCATCGATGTGGACCGGCTTGCTCATGTAGCCGTCCATGCCGGCCGCCAGGCACTCCTCGCGGTCGCCTTGAGTCGCGTTGGCCGTCATGGCGATGATCCGCGGCCGGTTTCCGTTCGAAC